>QCHK01000005.1 GCA_003279635.1 Prochlorococcus sp. AG-402-B05
ACTCCAAAGAACATGGAAGCCTCTATCTTTCAGGTAAGGGTTATTGGGATGCAATCACATTTCAAACTAAAGTAAAAATCAATAAACTTAGTCTTGGTATCTTTGAGAGGATTTTAGGGAATAATTCTAATATTATTGCAAGAGGAAATATAAATGGAAGTCTAAAATTGGGAGTTAAGAAAGGCTTGATATGGTGTAAAGGTGGTTTATTGCTTAACAACTTAACTCTGACAGGAGGGCCTCTAAGTGATACCTTGTCTACAAATAATTCAAAAATAGAATGTGATAAAAATAAGCTTAAGTTAATAGATTCTAATTGGAATTATGGATATTGGGATATATCTACTTCATCTGAAATACCATTCTATAAAAAAGATAAAACTTATATAAATTCTGAAACTACTATTAAAATTAAAGATTTTGATCATAAACCACTTTCTTTAAAATTAAAATTACCAATTTCAGTAGTTGATAGACAATTAGTTCCTGGGGAAATTAATGCTAATTTTAATTTAGAATCTTTTCCTTTAGGCGCTTTAAATCCAGTACTAAATGCATCACTATCGGGAAAATTAAATACAAAAGGTAATTTTCAGGGGCCTTTATCTTCCCTGAACTCTACTATTAACCTTTCCTTAGAAAATCCACAGGTGAATGGTATTCGATTAAGGGAAAAATGGAGAGGTTCTTTTATTCGAATTCCAAATGAAAAGAAATGGGGTAGTTTGAGAATGAAGTCAGAAGGTGCTTCTATCCCAGGGAATCTTCAAATTAACTTTAATAAGGATGGTGATTTTAATGATTTAAATTTAAATAGATTAGGCGGTGAAATAAGTCTAAATCCTAAATTAAATGCTTTTGAATGGGATGCTAATAAATTCAAATTAGATCGTGTAGAAGTGGCTTTTCCGCCCGAGAAAAGTTTTAAACGAATCTTTGGGGAAATTACAGGTAATGGAATACTTTCTTTTGATCCATTATTTCTTAATGGTGATTTGAATTTAGATTATTTTAGACTGTTAGGTTTCAAATTAAAAAATGCAAGCATTAAAGGTCAAATTAAAAATTCAGAAACTAATTTAACAGGTGAATTAATACCATCTGAAAATGGAAAGATTAAATTTTATATTAATAATGGGTCCGAATTTTCTTTGTCCGCTCAAGTGAGGGATGTAACCTCTAGTTGGATTACTGCTACAGCTTTAGAGGTTCCTAAATTAGGATTGAAGTATTCAGATGCAATTGGGAAGGCTCAAGATTTAGAACAATTTATAATTGGTTATCCCATTAGTTCTTTAGATAGTCAGTTCGAAGCTTTAACTAGGTCTCAGGATTCATATAGAGAAGAGATTTCCAAGTTAAATAATGAGAGCATTATTAATCCTTATGATCTTAAGGGGGATATTAATGCTGATATTAAATTAAGTGGTCCAAACCTATCTGATTTGAATTTAGAGGCAAAAGCTTTTGGTAAGGTTTGGACAAATAAATTAAAGGTTATAAATTCTAATGAAATAAGACCCTTTAAAGCAACTTTTAATGGGAACCTAGCTTCAGGTATGGGAGATTTTTCTTTACTTAATTTAAATTTTTCATTATTATCTTTAGTTGCACCAATACCTTCCGAAGTGAATGGATATTTTGGTTTAAAGGGTAAGTACAGTTTGGCTAATTCAACTCCAAGAATTACAGCAGATTTAATTATTAAAGATACACTAATTTATAATAGAAAGATTATTTTAGATAATGGAAATATTTTATTTAAAGATAATAATCTCGAATTTAATATCACTCTAAGGGATAAATCTTCGGCAAATCCTGTTAAGTTGGGTGGAACCTACCCATTAATTAGTTCCTACCCTATTGATCTAAAGATCGAGAGTCATGGAGATGGGTTAGCGTTTTTGACTGGGCTGACGAAAGGGAATGTCTCTTGGCCCTCAGGGACAGCTGATCTAAGCTTGTTGATTAGAGGAACCCCCTCAAAACCGGTTGCTAATGGTTTTTTGGTTTTAAAAAACATTGAGCTACTTTTTCAAGATAAAGAAATTAATAATTTGAATAGCACAATTGTTTTTGATTTTAATCGACTTGAAATCCGTAATCTCAAAGCAAATATGGGAGCAAACGGTATTATTAGCAGTCAAGGTGGAATTTCGTTATTTGATTCTCAATTAAGTGAAAGCGAGCCATTGGCTCTTTCTATAGAAAAAACACGTATTAAAACGGCATTTACTGACATCAGTGCTTCATCTAATATTGTTGTTAAGGGTTCTATTTTGAAACCTGAATTAGCAGGTGAAGTCTTTATCTCAGAAGGTTCAATTTTTGCTAAAAGGGCTACTAATTCAGGTAAGACTTCATCTGAAAAATCGCATCGTTATCAAGATTCTAAGGTGAAAATAATTCGTAGATTACCAGAACAAAACTGGAACCAGAGAGAACCTCTGGTTTTATTTATACAAGATGAAGATGCACCTGCAAGTCGAATAGTTAGTGGTGGTTTGCCTAATGGATTTGAATCACTAACCTTTGACAATTTAAAGCTTGCATTTGGACCTTCATTGCGATTAGTTTCTCAACCCTTGGCAAGCTTTGAAACGAATGGATTCCTTCTCTTGAATGGTGCTTTTGACGAAACTCTTGATGTTAGTGGAGTTATTAAACTTGATAGTGGCTACGTTAATCTCTTTACGACTACTTTTAATCTAGATCAAAGTGAACCTAATGTAGCCGTATTTGTACCATCTATGGGCTTGGTTCCATATGTTGACGTGACTTTGAATAGCCGCGTTCCAGACAATGTTAGAGACGTAAGTAATTTTTCCTCTAATGGCATGGCATCATTAGGCATTGGAGGATCTCGTTTCGTAAATGTCGAAGTGACGGCTTCAGGACCTGCAGATCGCATTAGTGAAAATTTTCAATTAAGAAGTACTCCATCTTTGGGAAGAAGTGAGTTAATAGGACTTTTAGGAGGTAATTCTCTTGCGAATTTAATAAGTAGTGGTGGCAATGGTGATGTGCTTGCAAGCTTTTTGAATAGATCTTTTGCTTCGTATCTTCAAGGCAATATCAATGGGTTTTTAAGTGATAGGCTTCAAATTTCATTGTATCCGGCATATATAAATGGATCAGATTCAGAGGACGATACTAGTGATAGTAGTTCTTCAAGTATTGATCAGGAAGATACTAATCTGCCAGGTCAACAGGCATGGGTGACAGAAATAGGAGTTGACCTTAACGATAAAATTAATTTCTCAGTTCAGGCTGCTCCTAACCGACAAGATATTCTACCGAAAGGAAATATTACTTTTCAAATGAATCCCAATGTAAGTCTACTAGGCTCGTTTGATAAGAATGGGAATTGGCAAAGTCAGCTTCAACTCTATTTTAGATATTAAATAATGAATAGTTGAATGAATTTATCTACTTAAAATACTCATTTAGATAGAATTTTATCTTCTTTTATTGCTTGATTAGCCATTGAAGGAATATTTTAAAGATAGTGAAAAATTATCTTTGATTAAATAGTTGATCTAAATCAAATGAGTACAAACTTTTCCGTTCCTGATCCTACGCCCCAGCTAATTAAAGTAGCAGAGAGCGCAAAAAAGGCTTCTATTTCGCTTGGTCAATCCACAAATAAACAAAGGTGTGAGGCTTTGACTGAAATGGCAAATGCTTTGAATGATAATGCTGATGATATATTAAAAGCAAATGTTCAAGATCTTGAAAGGTCAGAAAAAGAAGGGTTGAATAAATCACTTTTATCAAGACTTCAGTTAACAAAAACTAAACTCAAAGGATGCATTGACGGAGTCCTCAAAGTCTCAAATCTTTCAGATCCAATAGGTAAAAGACAACTTCATAGGGAATTGGGTGAAAACCTTATTCTTGAGAGAGTGACAGTTCCATTAGGAGTTTTAGGAGTGATATTTGAGTCGAGACCAGATGCATTAATACAAATAGCGTCTCTTGCTGTTCGTTCTGGTAATGGAGCTTTATTAAAAGGAGGAAGTGAAGCAAAAGCTACAAATCAAGCAATAATGGATTCTCTTGATAAGGGGTTAAAAAAATCAAATGTGGGTTCAGGAGCGTTGTCTTTGCTTACTACACGTCAAGAAAGTTTAGGCTTACTTCGTTTAGATAGGTTTGTGAATTTGATAATACCTAGAGGTAGCAATGAGTTGGTTCAATTTATTCAAGAAAATACTCGTATCCCTGTCTTAGGGCACGCTGATGGAATTTGCCATCTATATGTAGATAATTCTGTAGATATTGATAAGGCTATATGCATAGCTTTAGATAGTAAGATTCAATATCCTGCTGCTTGTAACGCAATTGAGACATTATTAATTCATGAAGATGTTGCCGAGATGTTTTTGAAAAAAGGCTTGCCAATTTTTTCTAGTGAAGGAGTTACTCTTAAGGGAGATAAAAAGAGTCAATCTTTAGGGGTGAAAAATAAGGCTGATGAAGCAGACTGGTCTAAAGAATATCTTGATTTAATTCTTTCAATAAAAATTGTTCGTAATGTAAACGAAGCTGTTGAACATATTCGTAAATATAGTTCTCGCCATACTGAGGCGATAGTTACTGATGACAAGGTGGTTGCTGAAAAATTTTTAAATTCGGTTGATAGTGCAGGTGTTTACCATAATTGCTCTACTCGCTTTGCTGATGGTTTCCGATATGGCTTTGGAGCTGAAGTTGGTATAAGCACTCAGACTCTTCCACCAAGAGGACCAGTTGGATTGGAAGGCTTAGTTACCTATCGCTATTATCTCAGAGGTGATGGTGATCTCGTTAAGGATTTTGCTTCTGGAGATAGAAGTTTTTCTCATATTGATCTACCATTATGAGTCGATTTCATAATTTAAGCGCAATTCATATCAAAGATATAAATCTATGGGCCCATGTAGGTGTTTTAGAAAGTGAGAGAATACATGGTCAAAGCTTTCTTCTTGACCTCAGTTTTTGGTTGGATTTGAATGAGTCATCCCAGCTTGATCAATTAGATAAATCAATAGACTATAGCGAAGTAATTAAAGCAGTTAAAAAACTTTCATTTGAAATCAAATGCTTAACGATTGAATATTTTAGTGATCAAATTTTGAATCTACTTGAGTCTCTATATGGTCCAGTTCCAATTCATATTCTGCTGACAAAATGCTCGCCTCCAATAATTGGATTTACTGGAAGTGTTCTAATCGAAAAAAAAAGGAATTTCTTATTTCCTATTAATTAATTGGATATGAACAAAAGACCAATTTTTCTTGTTCATGGTTTGTGGAACAATCCTAAATTATTTGAAAAATTAATTAAAAAAATAAACGAAGATGATTATGAATTGTATAGACCACATTTGCCACATAAATATGGAAAAACCTCTCTTAAGCGTTTAGCTCTAGATCTTGATTCTAAGATTGAAGAATTGGTGGGACCTGAAATCGAAATTGATATTGTTGGTTTTTCAATGGGTGGATTAATTAGCAGGTTTTGGTTGCAAAATCATGATGGCTTTTTAAGAACTAAACGTTTTTTTAGTATTGGTACTCCTCATTTTGGTACTTACACAGCTCAAATGATCCCTTCATTTTTGATGCAAGGTATTGCTGAGATGAAAAGAGGAAGTAGTTTTTTATCTCTATTAAATAATAATTTGACTTCCTTAGAAAAGGTTGAATGTACTAGCTTTTTTACAAAATGGGATTTGATGTCATTCCCAGGCTGGCAAGCAAAACTTTCCATTGGTGATTCTTATCACTTACCTGTGTTGACACATAAAGAATTGATAACAAATTCTACTTCTCTAGATATTTTGATCACAAAGATTTTTAAAAATAGCTAATTAAGACCACTATGTCTTATTAGGGCTTCAGTAGAGGGAAGTCTTCCTCTAAATTGTTTGAAAACCTTATTGGGTGAACGACTACCACCAAGACTAAGAATTGAATCTCGATATTTTTTACCAATCTTTCTTACTTCATCCTGATTAGAAAGGCCTGCCTCCTCAAATGCGGCAAAGGCGTCAGAACTGAGCACCTCAGCCCATTTATAAGAGTAGTATCCAGCAGCATAGCCACCAGCAAAAATATGGCTGAAGGCACAGAGAAATTGATCTTCAGGAATAGGATCCAGCACTGTTGTATTTTTTGCGATTTCTCGTCGTAACTCATCTGGGGAAATTTCTAATTCTTTATTCCATTGACTATGGAGTTTTAGATCAGTAAGAGCAAAATGTATTTGCCTTAAAGTCGCTAGCCCAGAATTAAATGTTCTGCTTTGCCTTAATTTATTGATTTCAGATTCTGGTAATGGCTCTTTCGTCTTCCAATGCATTGCTATTTCAGAAATTGTTTGATCCTCTAAGCACCAATTTTCCATGAATTGGCTTGCTAATTCGACAGCATCCCATTCAACGTTATTAATACCGGCTGCTTGAGGGTAATTTATTGTTGTCAGCATGTGTTGTAGTCCATGCCCAAATTCATGAAAGAGAGTTTCTACTTCTTCGAAACTCATTAGACTGGGTTTGTCTGCAATTGGAGGAGTTTGATTGCAGACTAAATAGGCTACTGGGAGAACAATATCATCTTTTGTTTTTTGATTTCGGCACAAACATTCATCCATCCAGGCACCGCCTCTTTTTGTCGCAGGTCGACTGAATGGATCTAGATAGAAAGATGCAATTTTCTGGCCATCTATATTTTTGACATTGAAGAAACGTACATCTTCATGCCATAAAGGAGCTGTATTAATTGCTTCTTCAATGTCAATTTCAAAAAGTCTTTTGCACAAATTAAATAGACCATCAAGAACTTGATCTAGAGGAAACCATGGCCTGAGTTTCTCTTGGTCAAGATCGTATTTCTCTTTGCGAAGAACTTCAGACCAAAAACTTATATCCCATGGAGATAGCTCAAAATCTTCGTTTTCTCCATTTCTTTTGGCACACTCACGAAGATGTATTACTTCTTTTTCGGCATGAGGTATTGCTGCTAATCGTAATTCTTCTAGTAACATCTCAACAGCCTCTTCATTATCCGCCATTTTTGTGGCCAAACTAATTTCACACCAGTTTTTATATCCTAATAGTTTTGCCTGTTTGTTCCTGAGATCTAGAATTTCCTCAATTATTTTTTTATTATTAATCTTTCCATCGCTAGCTCTACTTACAAAAGCTCTGTAGACTTTCTCTCTAACATGTCTATCTTTTGCATAGGTTTGAAAAGGAATGTATCTAGGCAAATCTAAGCCAACTCGCCATGGACCAGTTGATACTGATGGATCATTACCTTCTTCATCTTTGTCACCAGCTTCCTTTGCCGCAAGAGCTAATGTTTCAAGTGCTCTATCAGGAAGCCCTTCGACTTCTGATTTGTTTTTTAATAAAAGGCTCCAATTCTTGGTAGCATCTAAAACGTTGTTACTAAATGTCGTTGATAATTCGGCTAGTCTCTCACTAAGAGAATTAAATAGTGTTTTTTCATCAGCTTCTAGACAGATTCCTTTGTTTTTCATGGTTATGAGTTCTGTCTCAATTATTCTTATTTGTGTTTCGTCCTTTATATTTCCATGCTCTTTTAAATTTAAGAGTGCCTTAAAAATGACCTCGTTTTGAGCGAGCTGATTGCTAAATCTAACTATTGTAGGTTGCTGATTTGAATGAACGGCACGTAATTTAGTGGAATTGCATACAGCATTCAGATGACTTACAACCCCCCAACTCCACCTAAGCTTTTCTCCTATTTCATAAAGCTGAGGCATTAGATCATCCCAACTGAGTGAGCTTTTGGTTAGTAATTGTTTTTCGAGTTGTTCTTCAAGTTTATCTAATTTTTCATTTAGTTCTTTTATAAGCTTGGGTATATTTTCCGTGATCTCGTTAGTGGTTATTTTATCGAAATCAGGAAGTCCTTCACCTTTTAATAGAGCTGTTGGCTTAATTGAAGTCATTTTTAAGATTCAAAAACTAACTGATTGGTATAAGGTTATTGGTAATTAATGATTGTGCGAGAGCATTTGTTGATACCTCATATAAATCAATAGCTATTCTTGGCCAAAAGCCTATTACTAATGTGGGAACTAAGAGGCTTAAACCTATTGAAAGCTCTCTCGCATCCATTTCTTTTACTATCGATAATGCAGGGATCCTAGGACCAAAAAATACTCTTCTACACATTGAAAGAAGGTAGATAGGAGTTAAAACCAGTCCGATAGCTGCTAAAAGGATTGTTATTGCTCTAAATAAAGAAGTGAATGCTTCTTGACTGGTGATGCCTAGAAAAACTGTGATTTCACTTATAAATCCACTCATCCCTGGTAAGGCAAGTGACGCTAAAGAACTGGCCAAGAAGAATGCGAAAGTAATTGGTAAAGCCTTTGCCAGACCGCCCATGTTGGGGATTGAAAGAGTATTGGTTCTTTCATAAAAACTTCCAGTAACAAAAAACATTGCGGCAGCAATCAGTCCATGGCTAATCATTTGGAGCATCGCTCCACTGATTCCAAGTGCATTAACTGCCCCAATTCCAACAAGAACAAAACCCATATGACTTACAGAACTGCAAGCGATGCGCCTTTTTACATTGTCTTGTGCAAAAGCATTTAGAGCTCCATAAATAATATTTACTATCCCAATGATGATTAGAGCTGGAGCGAGTATTAAATGAGTATCAGGTAAAATTTGGACGTTAAATCTTATAAGAGCGTAACCTCCCATTTTTAATAAAACACCAGCTAATAGCATTGAAACCGGTGCATTGGCCTCCCCATGAGCATCGGGAAGCCAGGTATGAAGTGGAAAGATAGGAAGCTTTACTCCAAAACCAATTAAAAAACCTAAATAACAAAATATCCCAAAATTCCCAGTGAAAGATTTGGCTGCAATTTCACTTAAATTGAAGGTGAATTGATCTCCAGAAAGAGCTAAAGCAAGCCCACTAATTAATATTAAAAGAGAAGCCAGTGCTGTGTAAAGAATGAATTTTGTTGCTGCATATAGTTTCCTTTTGCCTCCCCAAATAGCAATTAAAAGATAGACCGGAACTAGCTCAAGCTCCCAAGCTAAAAAGAATAGTAAGAAATCTTGCGATAGGAAAACTAAAGCTTGGGCTGATGCTTGTATCAGTAAGAGAGCAAAGTAAAGCCTTGTCTTTTGTTTTACTTTCCAACTTGCAGCTGCGGACAAAAAAGTGATTAGCCCGCTTAGAACTACCAGCGGAGCGGATATTCCATCAACTCCTAATGACCATTCGAGTCCTATGGACGGAAGCCACTCAAGCCTTTCGAGTAACTGCAAGCTTTCGCTACTTGGATCAAATAAATTGGCAAAAGCAAATACAACTATTAGAAAATCGGCTAATAAAATGACTAGGGCTATATTTCTCGGGAGATTAGAATTTTTACTTTCTTGCGGTGGGATGAAAGGCATTATCAATGCTCCAACTATGGGAAGGAGCACAATGAGTGAGAGCCATGGAAATACCGTCTGAGAATCTATACTCATGGGCAGATTGGCATCCATAATTAGGGGCAAGTCAGCCATAAAGCTATCAGTTTTTTTTCGTTTTCATGAGTAGAACTATCCAAAGGTGTTTGAAATGCATTCGCTTCCTTTTAGTTGGATGCTCATTAAAGGAGCACGACTTGCTACGCCAGTAGCTTCCCAAGCTTTGACCATCGCGACACTGACTTCTCGACCTTTAGTCGCTTTACACAAGGCAAGAATGCTTGGTCCAGCCCCACTAATTGCACATCCTAAAGCTCCGGCAGCCTTTGCTGCTTCTCTTACCTCCAACCCACCTTTAATTAACCCCCATCTGTAGGGTTCATGAAGCTTGTCATGCATACCATCTGCAATTAAATCCTCATTTCCAGTCCTTAGTCCTTGAAGCAGAAGAGTAAGCGCACCTAAATTAATGACTGCATCATTAACTGGAATGTTCTCCGGCATTACACGTCTAGCTTCGCTTGTACTAAGGCGAATAGATGGAATTGCAACTACTGCTTTTATTGATTGATCCCAATCACAGCGGACCACTCGCCATCTGTCGGTTGCGGTTTTAGCTGTTACGCAAAGACCTCCTATTAATGATGGAACAACATTGTCTGGATGACCTTCTATGTCTATTGCTAGCTCCAATAATTTCTCCTTAGGTAAAGGATGTCCAGCAAGTGCATTTGCCCCTACTAGCCCTGCCACGATGGCAGTAGCACTGCTTCCAAGCCCTCTTGCAGGAGGCACGGCTAATTTCACTCTTGCTTCAAGAGCTACAGGCTCTATACCTGCAGTTCTCCAAACTCTTTGTGCGGCTCGATAAAAAAGGTTTTCAGGGCCGCCTCTTAAATGATTGCCTTCAGTACTTTCCATTATTAATTCAAACCTTTCAGCATTACCTTCAATTCTTTTAATGGTGAACTGATTGGAAAGGTCTAATGCTGCTCCAAGGCAATCAAATCCTGGACCGATATTTGCTGTAGTAGAAGGGACTTCTACTACGACAGTTTGTCCTATTTTTGGCGACCCCATGTTTTTATCCTTTAGCTAAGTCTCCCATTTGATTCGGCAATTAAGCGTGCTCTGCAAGCTGAGCTGAATAATGTCGCTTCTTGATCTTTAAGAACAACCAATGGAATTTCCTTTAAATAAGATTGAAAGCGACCCTTATTACTAAATGCACTAAGGAAGTTAGAAGAGTTTATTCCATCGAGGTTTTTTGCTGCTGTTCCACCTGCTATCCATAAGCCTGAAGAGCAAAGTTCTTGTAAAGCAAGGTCTCCAGCTGCAGACCCATAAGCATTTAGCCATAGTTGCAAAGCTTCAGCCATTAATTTGTCTCCGTTTTTTGCTTTTTCCCAAACAAGTGCGGGTAAATCTGTGAAATCTGATGTGTCACTATCAATTTTTTTTAAACTTCTCTGAAGTGGATGGCTTTCATTTCTTGGATCATCCAATTTCCATCTGGCAATCATGCCAAGGCCAGTCCCACTAACTATTCTTTCAATAGATATTCTTTGAATATTTAACTTCTTTTTTAGCCATTTGACTAATTCCCATTCGTGTTCTGTTCTTGGGGAAAATTCTCGATGCCCACCTTCACTTGGAAATATAGAAATGCTTTTAGGGGTTATCAAGCCTCTGGACATCCCTAACCCAGTACCAGCTCCAATAATTGCAACTAATTCTTGATTGTTTTTGTAATCAGAATTTAATGTCCCTTGTATTACTTCATATTGGTTTCTATTGAAAAATGGTATTCCATAGATTAAAACAGAAAAATCATTTATTAATTCAATATTATTTATTTTTGAAAGTATAGATAATTTTTCTGTTTCTATATCCCAGCCTAAATTTGTAATCTTAACTTTCTTGTCTTTTATTGGCCCTGCTACACCAATACAACCATATTTAGGTAGTGATATATGATCTGGTAATTGTTTAATAAAGTCTTCAAATATCAAGTCAAAAGATTTCCATTCTGAGGAAACATAGTACTTATTAAATAATTTTTTTGGATAGCTCTTTTTTGAATAAACAGCTAGTATTGTTTTCGTCCCTCCAAGGTCTCCAGCAAGTAAATTCATTATTTATGAAATTATTTTAATTATGATTTAGTCTCCACTAAACTCTTTTTGCTGATTGATTCATCCATTATAAGTTTAAACTTATCCAAAGTCATTTTACCAAGATCTTTCCCCTCACGTGTTCTTACTGAGATTTCATTATTCTCTTCTTCTTTGTCTCCAATAATTATCAGGAAAGGTATTCTTTGTATTGTGTGTTCTCTTATCTTGAAGCCCACTTTTTCGTTCCTTGTATCAACAGAAGCTCTAAAACCATAATTTATTAATTTAGATTTAGTATCCAAGCATGCATCATTGTTTCTGTCAGTTATCCCCATCACTACGATTTGAAGTGGGCATAACCATATTGGCAAGTTCCCAGAATAGTTCTCAATTAAAATACCAATAAATCTCTCAAATGAACCTAGAATTGCTCTATGCAGCATGACAGGGCATTGTTTCTTTCCATCAACATCTATGTAGCTTGAATTTAGCCTTTTAGGCATTGAGAAATCCACTTGAATTGTTCCGCATTGCCATACTCTATTGAGACAATCCTTTAAAGAAAATTCTATTTTTGGTCCATAAAAAGCGCCTTCTCCAGGTAGTAAAGACCAATCTAATCCTTTTGAATCAAGAGCATCCGAAAGAGCCTTTTCTGATTTATCCCATACCTCATCGCTTCCAACTCTTTTCTCTGGTCTTGTTGAGAGCTTAATGAGAATTGAATTAAAGCCAAAGGCTTTATAAACTTCAAAAACAAGATCAATAAAACTTTGAACTTCTTCTTGTATTTGTTCATTAGTGCAGAAAATATGTCCATCATCTTGTACAAAGTTTCTTACTCTCATTAATCCATGTAGAGCTCCAGATGGTTCATTTCTATGACAAGATCCAAACTCTGAAAGTCTTATTGGAAGATCACGATAGCTTTTTAAACCTTGATTAAATACTTGTACATGACATGGACAATTCATTGGTTTTATAGCATATTCTTTATTTTCAGATGTAGTAGTAAACATATCCTCCTTAAATTTATCCCAATGTCCAGATTTTTCCCATAAACTTCTACAAACTATCTGAGGTGATTTTAATTCTTGATAATCATATTTTGAAATCGTTTCTCGGATAAAATCTTGTAAAACTCTATAAATAGTCCAACCATTTGGATGCCAGAAAATCATTCCTGGTGCTTCTTCTTGAAAGTGAAAAAGTGAAAGTTTCTTACCTAACTTTCTATGATCTCTTTTTTCTGCTTCTTCAATTCTATTAATGTATTCTTTTAATTCTTTAGAATTCTTCCAAGCTGTTCCATATATTCTTTGAAGCATTTCATTATTAGAATCTCCTCGCCAATAGGCACCAGAAACTTTCATTAATTTAAAAGCTCTTAGATGCCTTGTGTTTGGGACATGAGGTCCTCTGCACATATCGATATACTCTTCATGTTTATATAGTTTTATAATTTCTTCTTTCGGTATATTTTTAATTATGTCTAGCTTGAAGGTTTCACCTCTTTTCGAGAAAACCTGTTTTGCCTTTTCAGGAGAAACTACTTCTACATCTACATCATAATCTTTATTTATAAGTTCTTTTATTCTTTTTTCAATCTTCTCCAAATCTACTGGAGTAAATGTATCTTTGTATGAAATATCATAATAAAAACCATCCTCAATTACAGGGCCAATCGCCATTTTTGCCTCAGGATATAACTGCTTTACTGCGTGACCAAGAAGGTGAGCGAATGAATGTCTAATAATTTCTAAACCTTCATTATCCTTTGATGTGATTATTTCTATTTTGGCATCATTCGTGATTGGAATACATGTATCCAAAAGATTACCGTTGACTCTTCCCGCTAGTGCTGCTTTTGCTAAACCCGGACCAATATCTGTGGCTATTTTTTTAATGGTGACTGATGATTCATAGTCCTTTTTACTACCATCAGGTAAAGTAATTATTGGCATAATCGTCTATTGAGTTGAATAAAATCCAAGAGCATCTTTAATTCTATTTAATGTTAACTTAGAAACCTCCTCGGCAGTAAGTTTGCCTTTATTTAGTATTCTTTTTAACTCTTCTGGATCATTCATTAGTTCTTTATATTTTTCTTGAATAGGTTTGAGAATATTAATCATTGCCTCTGTAAATTCTGGTTTGAATTTACCCCAGCCCATTTCTGCGCAATACTCAGCTGCTTTTTCTCTTCCTAGGCCAGAAATTATAGAATAAATTGTTAAAAGATTATCGGCTTCAGGTCTTAAAGGATTTCCGAATTCTAATCCTAATTCTGAGTCGGTTTTTGCACGTTTTATTTTTTTAGTAATTACATCTGGACCATCTAATAAAGTAATCCTACTATTCTCATTTGGGTCGCTTTTACTCATTTTCTTTGTTCCATCTGTAAGGCTCATAACTTTGGAACACTCTTTTAAAATTAAGGGATTTGGAACTTTAAGTATTGGATTATCTTTTGCTCCAAACTTTGAATTAACTCGTTGAGAAGCAATATCTCTTGCAAGCTCTAGATGCTGCTTTTGATCTTCTCCAACAGGAACCAAATCAGCGTCATAGAGAAGAATATCCGCTGCCATAAGGACTGGATAATCTAATAATCCAATAGATACATTGTCACCTTGTTTAATTGACTTTTCCTTAAACTGAATCATTCTCTCCATCCAGTTTAAAGGAGTTAAGCAATTTAATATCCAGCAAAGCTCGCTATGGGCGCTTATCTGACTTTGAATGAATATTGAGCATTTATCAGGATTCATCCCACAAGCTATATACAAAGCAGCTGTAGATAAAGAATTTTGGTGAAGAGATTTTGGGTTATGCGGAGTGGTTATCGCATGAAGATCAACAACGCAAACAAAAGTTTCGTAATTTTCTTGTAATTCAACCCAATTTCTTATTGCTCCAAGCCAGTTACCAATATGAACATCTCCTGTGGGTTGAACGCCAGATAAGACTCGCTTCTGATTCACTTATACTTGCTCGCTTTTATCTGTGGAAGCATCTTCATTTGAACTTGCCGCTGTTGCTTTATCATTATCTTTTTCTTCAGGATCTTGAGCAACATTGTTTGCCTGATCAGTATCAGCGACCTCTTGTTCTTTAATTGGTTTTTCTGGCCTTGCAAAAGGGTTGGGCTTTGTGTTGACTGAGTTGTTATTTTCACCGTTATAGTTTCCCCTGTTACCCCTGCCTCTTCTTTGGTCATTGGCGGGTGCCTGAGACCTATATTCTTTGACTAAATTTTCAAGGCTTCCATCTTCAAGCATTTGTGCAAGAGTTCTTACTGCGAAACCTAGAACAGCGACAGTAGATCGAAGATTAAAAGCTTCTTGTAATGATCTAGCTGCTCGCATTTCATTATCACTTAAGCGAATACGAAAGCCTCCCTCTCTATTGTTGGGACCTCGGCCACCTCTGAAATTATTACGACCATTTTGTCTTTGGTTTTGGAAATCGCCACCACCTGACTGATTATTGGTGTAAGAGTCACCCATGAACATATTTGCCAATAGGGGCAAGTGTGACGCATAGCCGGTACTTTTGCGACATATTTGAATATCTTGATTAGCACTTTCACATCTAATGATATTTATCCCAGCGGAATGATTTGATTTCTTTAGGCATAAATTTTTCTTCTTAAAAACGTAAAACCTTCTTTCTTTGAGGTTATTAAGGGAAAATTTGCTTTAAAATGAAAGTTAGCTAAGAAGAAACTGTATTTATTGAAATCGTGGAAAATCATTCATTAACAAAATCTCCTCTCTCCTTGCCTTCTTTTTCGATTCCGAAAATTAGTCTTTTTATTGGGCTAACTATTACAGGTCAATGGGTTTTAAGTGATGTGGCCCATATCCCTGGGGGTGGACTTGGATTGCTACTAGGACTTGGTTGTATTTTTTATTTTTTAAAACCAGGGAAGGTTTCATTTGATGCTCCCTCTACTGTTCAAGGATGGGTAAGAAGATGTCATGACGTTTTAGAGAATTTTGAGTACTTACTTGAGGATGGAGAGCAAAGTGAAAGAAAAAAAGAAAGAATTAATTCCTTGCAAAAAATTATTGATAGAAGCGAAGATCAAAGCATTGGTTTCTTGAAAACAAAAGGCGTAAAATTACCTGATAAAGATCAATTGGAAAAAGGTTTAGGAATAAATAATCAAATAAAAGTTTCTTTTCCACCAGCTCTTCCTGTAAGAGATCGAAATTGGATTTTGCCAGATTTAATCCAAGAGCAAGATTTTATTGTTTATTCTTTGGCACTTCCAATGAGCGCAGCTGATCTTTTGTGGATTAAAAATATCCCTTCAGATCAACCAGCCTGGCTAATGGTTGCTAGCAAAGAATCTACTAATTGGTCTGATGAGCGAAATGCATTAGAGGCTCAATTACCAGATAGATGGACTAACAGAGTATTGAAATGGGATGGATCTCAAACAGAAATATCAACGGTTCTTTCTCCAATTAAGAAACTTCTTGAAAATCCAAAGAAGAATACAGACATTACTAAGCAAAGACTTTTGTCTCGATTGCATACTTCTTGGCAAAAAGATTTAGAAAAATTAAGAAGAGAAAAATTCAAGGTTATTCAAACTAGATCTCAGTGGATAGTTGCTGGTATCGTTTTCGCTTCCCCTGTAGCCTCAACTGATTTGCTTGCAGTTGCAGTGGTTAATGGCTTGATGATCAAAGAAATGTCGAAAATATGGTCTTCAAAAATGAAGCCAGAATTACTTGAGGCAGTCTCACGACAACTAGCAATAGCTGCAATTGCTCAAGGAGTGGTTGAATGGAGTGGACAGTCCTTGTTGAGCTTGGCAAAGCTTGATGGCTCCTCTTGGGTTGCTGCTGGAACAATTCAGGGCTTGAGTGCTGCTTATTTAACAAGAGTGGTTGGCAGATCGATGGCTGATTGGATGGCTCTCAATAATGGAGTAACTCAACCTGATTTAGAACTTATTAAGCAACAAGCTCCTCAACTAGTGTCAAAAGCTGCTGAGCTAGAAAGAGTTGATTGGGTGGCTTTTTTAAAGCAATCAAAAGAATGGATTCAGTCTCAATCTATTAATTACAAAGTTAAATCAGTTTAAGTTTATAACTTTTCTTCTGGTATATCTTTGGCTTATATTTAGATAAAACATTAATATTTTCTAATTTCAAATATATGTTTAATAAAAAGGTTGTTTCTGAGTTTATTTATAAGAAAAATAAGATATTTAATCTCTCTATTGTCCTTGTTTTTAATATTTTATTTCTGACAGGATGTGTAAATAAAAACACCTATGAACCAAACAATGATAAGCCTTTCGTTTTAACTACTTTTACGATTTTGGCCGATCTTGCTAGAAATGTTGCTGGGGATAGACTTCTAGTTAAATCAATAACGAAACCAGGAGCAGAAATCCATAGTTATCAATTTACACCTAGTGATATTGTAAAAACTAAAGGAGCAAAACTGATTATTGAAAATGGTTTAGGCCTTGAAGCATGGTTTTCGAAATTTATGATTAGCACGGGTGATATTCCCAATGTGAAATTAACCGAGGGGATGAAGCCATTTTTGATAGAAGGAGATGCTTATTCAGGGAAGCCAAATCCTCATGCTTGGATGTCACCCAAAAGAGCTATGAAATATGTAGATAAAATAGTTGATGCTTTTATTAACATCGATCCTGATGGAGCTCTTGAATATTCATCTAATGCTTCAACCTACAAAGCTAAACTTGAAACGCTTGATAAAGAGCTAAGAGATTCTTTATCCTCTATTCCTAAAGAAAGAAGATTTTTGGTGACATGTGAAGGAGCCTTTACTTATCTGGCCCGTGATTACGGAATGAAAGAGGCATTTTTGTGGCCAGTTAATGCTGAAAGTCAAGTAACCCCTAGGAGAATGGTGAATCTAATCAAAAAAATCAAAGAAAATGAAGTCCCTACAATTTTTTGCGAAAGTACTGTCAGTGCAGAAGCACAAATGGAAGTCGCGAAATCAAGCGGAGCTGTTTTTGGTGGGACCTTCTACGTTGATTCACTCTCAGAACTAAATGGTCCTGCTCCTACCTATATAGATTTACTAAGGCACAATGTTCGATTAATTACTAAGGGTCTATCCATTTCAGAAGTTAAAAAATAATGAACCCAATTTTTAAAAGCCATGAGAAAGATTTTATGCGTATTGAGGCAGACCAAGTTTGTGTTGACTACAACGGTACAGTTGCTCTCTATGACGCAAGTTTAAATTTAAAAGCGGGATCAATATGTGGTCTTGTGGGGATGAATGGTGCAGGAAAATCAACTTTTTTCAAGGCTCTAATGGGTTTTGTTAGACCTTCAAGGGGAAAAATTAGGATCAATGGTATAAAGGTTAATCAAGCCCAGAAGGAGCAATCGGTTGCATATGTTCCACAAAATGAAGGTATTGATTATTCATTTCCCGTGAGCGTTTGGGATGTTGTGATGATGGGGAGATATGGCGCTATGAATATTTTCCGAATACCAAGAGAATCTGATAGGAGAGCCGTTGTTCATGCCCTTGAAAGAGTTGATCTTTTGGATCTCAGAGAGAGACCAATAGGATCTTTATCAGGAGGTCAACGCAAAAGAGCTTTTCTTGCAAGAGCAATTGCTCAGCGGGCATCAGTACTTCTTTTAGACGAGCCTTTTTCGGGAGTTGATGTGCCTACTGAAAAGCTTATGGCTGAGCTATTTCTTCAGTTTCGACAAGAAGGACATACTATTTTGATATCTACTCATGATTTGAATCATGTGAGAGATTTTTGTGATTTTGTTGTCCTTATCAATAAGACTGTTCTTGCTTATGGTGAAACCTCGGAAGTTTTTACTTCGGAAAATCTAAATAAAACATTTGGAGGAATTCCACCAAATCCTTTATCAGGGCCGACTTCAAGTAAAGATTTTGTAAATGAGTGAATTTCTAATTTCGATTACGCCAATTGATTGGCTATTGGATCCATTAACTCATGACTTCATGAGAAGAGCTTTAATGGTTAGCGCATTAGTGGGAGGTGTTTGTGGACTTTTATCTTGTTATATGACATTAAAAGGGTGGGCATTAATGGGTGACGCGGTTTCCCATGCGGTTATGCCAGGGGTGGTTGTTGCTTATGCATTAGGGCTCCCTTTTTCCTTAGGTGCGTTTGTTTTTGGAGTTGGTTCAGTTGCTTTGATTGGATTTGTTAAACAGAAATCTAGAATTAAAGAAGATACGGTCATAGGACTTGTTTTTACTGGCTTTTTTGCATTAGGCCTTGTATTGGTTTCAAAAATTAAAAGTAATATTGATCTAATGCAAATACTTTTTGGAAGTCCTCTAGGGATTTCTCGTTCAGATGTTAACCAGACTTTAATAATTTCTTTTATTGTTATATCTATTTTGCTTATATTTAGAAAAGATTTAATGCTTTATTGTTTTGATGCTAAGCATGCTAGATCTATAGGAATTAACACAGGTATACTTCATTATTTATTATTAACTTTATTATCTCTATCAGCAGTAGTTGGTTTGCAAACTGTTGGTATTATTTTAGTAGTAGCAATGCTTATTACTCCTGGTGCTACAGCATATTTGTTGACTGATCGTTTTGATCAAATGACTTTATTAGCAGTTATTAGCAGCTCGTTCTCAAGTATTCTTGGTGTCTATATAAGTTTTTGGTCTGATATTGAAACAGGTGGATCTATCGTTTTAGTTCAAACATTAATATTTTTAATAGCATTTTTATTCGCTCCAAGATATGGAATATTTAAAAACCAAACTTTTATGAATAATAATTAAATTAAGCAAACAATGAGTAATCTTTCTAATAAACAAAAATGGAGTTGGTGGCCACTTTTACCGCTCTATCCTTATGGCAGAAAAAGAACAATATTCAGGGAATTAGTTCCTAATCAGATTTGGAGTTTTGAACAACTTCAGGGAATTTATTATGTTGCTGTTCCAGTAAGGCTATTAGTAGTGAGAGTAAAGAATGGGTTGATGATAATTAACCCTCTCCCTCCTACCGAAGAATTGCTAAGGGACATAGATGTAATTGTGAAAAAAATTGGCCCCGTAAAAACAATTGTTTTACCAACGGCCTCTGGTTTGGAACATAAAATTGCTCTTCCTGCTTTGGCTAGAGCCTTTCCTGATTCAAAAATATGGGTTTGCCCAGGGCAATGGAGTTTCCCATTTCAGTTGCCTTTTGATTGGTTGGGAATTCCCTCTAAAAGAACAAATATCTTATTGGCTGATGGATTCCCTCATAGTGATTATTGTGACTGGATTTCATTGGGACCAATTGATATTGGTCTAGGACGCTTCCAAGAAATATCTTGTTTTCATAAACTATCAAAATCTTTATTGGTTACTGATGCACTTGTGGGGATTGATGAGACTCCTCCAGAGCTCTTTGATTTAGACCCTACCCCTTTATTGTTTCATTCAAGAGAGAAGGGGAATGAAGAGCTTATTGATACTCCAATTGCAAGAAGAAAAGGATGGCTTCGTTTGGTTCTTTTTGCTTCCTACTTAAGACCTGAAAAGTTGGAGATACCAAAAATACAAGAAATTTTTGGAAACGCTTTTAAACCAAATTTAAGAAATAAAAGAGCACATTTTGGTATATATCCTTTTTCTTGGCAGAAAGGATGGGAGTTATCTGCTAAAAATCTTGTTGGAAAAAATACACCTTTAGTACAAATTGCTCCTGTAATAGAAAGGCTGGTTTTCCCTAGAGGAAAAAAAGCTTTTTTAGTTTGGTTGAATAAAATTGAGTCTTTAAAAGGAATTTCTTTTCTGATTTCTGCTCATTACAGTGGAAAAGTGAGATTTACAAAAAAGTGAAATAAGAGCTTTAAAAATTAAAATTGGTAATTCAAATTGGGAAAGAACCCATGGAGATTTTAAGTTTTTAAGTTGGTTTGATCAAAAACTATTAAATACTGGAATAGTTCCTAAAAATCCACTTAAAAAATTCAGCGATTAAATTTTTTCTGGGTCAACAGACATCTCTTCGTCAGATAAAAGTGTTTCTTCTAATTGTTTTCTTTGTTCCATCTGTCTTAAGAAATAGCCTGTCATCATTGCAGAGGCTAATAAACTTGCCAAATTATCTTTGCTAGAGGTTACTTTTACTTCAAATTGCTCTCCAGGAAGCATTCCCAACAAACCTTGAACGTTGTGTCTAATTACTTCTTGAATTTCAGGACTAGCTGACTTTGCAACTCTCTGGAGAACATCTGCCGGTTGATCTTGTAAGTACTGGATTAAAGCATTGGCTTCGTGGCCTTCATTATTGTCTGTAGCTAAGAATTCAGGATTAAACATCCAGTTTTTTCCATGTAATTACACATTATCGCAAAAAGTACTCTAATAAAATTTAATTTAGGTTATGGGAACCGAATAGGCCCTATTTTTTTTAATGGCCAGTACCTTGCAAGGGCAGTACCTATAAGATTTTTTTCTGGGAGAGCTCCCCAAATATGAGAGTCTAAACTGTTATTTCGGTTGTCTCCTAAGACCCAAAGTGAATAGTCAGGTACATTTATTGCGTCCATTTCATATTGGATAGGTTCTTTAATCCAAGGTTCATTTATTTCTTTTTCATTTCTATATAGTCTCCCATTAGTAACTTCTATTTTGTCTCCAGGTAATCCAACGACTCTTTTTATTAGCGCTGAACCATCACTGTAACCTGCTTCTGTAAGAATTTTTGGAGGTTTGAAAATAACAATCGTATTTAAATTTAAATGTTTATTTAGTTTATTATTAAGTCTTGGGGTTATTTTTTCTATCAATATTCTGTCTTGAATTTGCAAAGTTGGAATCATTGATCCAGATGGAATCCATCTGGGTTCAAATGCTTGCCATCTTAATAAAAGCGCAATTAATATCCAAACCAACAATCCTTTCCAGCTATTTTGGTTTTGATTCTTTTTTGATCCAGTAGATGTCATGAATTTTCTTTGTTTTAGTTACTTGTTGGAAAGTTTTTTACAAAAATCGAAGTAGTTGTTCTTTTGGCAATTTCACTAGCTCGTTACAATTTTTTTATCAGCTTAGAGCTTCTTAAAACTCTAGTAGCTAAGGGAGTGAAATATTTTGTACTTTGTCCCGGTAGCAGATCAGGCCCTTTAGCTTTAGCAGCAGCAAGTCTCTCTAAAAGAAAAGAATTAACTCTCATAACATCAATTGATGAAAGGTCGGCTGCATTCCTTGCTTTGGGAATAAGTGCAGCTAGTGGGCAAGTAAGTTGTGTCATCACAACTTCAGGAAGTGCTGTCGCAAATCTTTTGCCGGCTGCTGTTGAAGCAGATAGGTCATGCCATCCTCTCTTGTTTTTAACTGCAGATAGACCTTTGCGATTAAAAGAATGTGGAGCCAATCAAGCAGTTAATCAACAGGATTTTCTTACTTCTGTTTGTAGATATTTTGGTGAATCTCCAAAAGAGGGAATTCATTTGATTTCTAAAAAGAGACTCACATCTTTAGTAGATAAATCATTTAAAATGGCTTCTAACCTGCCTGGCCCAGTTCATATAAACCTTGCATATGAAGAACCCTTACATCCTTGTGAAATTGACCAGAAAAAAGTTCTTGATGGATGGTGCTTTGAAGGATTTTTAAAGGATAAAAATATTTCAAATAATACTGAGATCGTTAAAAGTTTCCCCTCTTTAAAACCACCAAAATTAGATCCATTTTCTTTAGGAATAATTATTGTTGGTCCATGGAGAGGAAAAGTAAAACAACTGGATTCTTTTAGGAAAGCACTAAAGAAATGGCAAAAATTAACTGGATGGCCAATTCTTGCTGACCCACTTTCTGGCGTTGAAAATGATCAAGAGGGTGTAATAAATCACTGGGATCTTTTTTTCTCAATAGGTTTATTTGAAAAAATCCAAGAGGTTCAAGTTTTACGCTTGGGACCATTACCACCAAGTAGAGAATTACATATTTGGCTTAAAAAACCTAGAAAGTTTCAATTACTTATTACTGAGGGAGATTGTCGCAATCTTGATCCAATAGGGGACTCAATTCAATTTAGTGAGGGATTTTCTTATTGGGTTAATAACTTGTTTGAGAGTATTCCTAAAAAGCCTGAAATTGATAAAAACATTATTAGTAGAAAATTAACTAAAAAGCTAATTAATTATGATTTGTCAATAGATGATTGGCTTGATAAAAGGTTATTCAGAAATGCCTTAATTACTGAACCTGCATTGGCTAGATTGCTTCCTCGCTTACTGCCAAGCTCTGTTCCAGTAATGCTTGCCTCAAGCAGCCCCATAAGAGATTGGTTGAGTTATTCTGGTAAGGGGGCTTTACTTAGGAGGTGCTTTGGCTTTCGGGGGTGTTCAGGTATTGACGGGACACTTTCAATGGGTATGGGATTGTCAATAATTATGGGAAGAATGATTCTGGTGACAGGAGATTTAGCCCTTCTTCATGATACAAATGGGTGGTTATTTTCAAAGGATAAAAATATTAGTCTAATAGTAATAATGATAGATAATGGAGGAGGTGGTATATTTAATCAATTAAATATAGATAAAATCCAAGAAGGAAGTTTTGAAGAAATTTTTCTTATGCCTCAGCAAGTTTGTCATCTTACACTTGCAAAAGCCTATGGATTGAAATATAAGCAAGTTGCTTGCTTATATGATTTAGAACAAGCAATCGAATGGAGCTTTTCTTTCTCTTCAAATGTATTAATAAGAGTTTGTACTAACTCCGTTGAAGATCAAAAATTGAGAGTAAGTTTGCGGAATGACTTGAAAAGAACATTGTCTGACAAGTTAACAAGTTTTGACTAATTTAAACAATGACTTTAAAACCTTCTACTCCTGAAAATATCTCTAGAAGAGCTCTCCCTGGGGGAATTATTACCTCATGGGTTGCGGTTGGTGAATACAAAGATATTCTTTTTGATATTAGTTCTGAGGGGATTGCTCGCATTGCGATTAATCGTCCTGAAAAAAGAAATGCTTTTCGACCTCAAACAATTTCAGAGCTTTGTGATGCTTTTATCAGAGTAAGAGAAGATCCGAAAATTGGAGTGGTTTTATTTACAGGAGTTGGTCCATCTAAGGATGGAAAATTCGCTTTTTGCGCTGGAGGAGATCAGGCTATTCGTGGAAGTGGAGGATACCTAGGTGATGATGGGATACCTCGTTTAAATGTTCTTGATTTGCAGCGAATAATTCGGGGCCTTCCTAAAGTAGTAATTGCACTTGTTCCAGGTTTCGCAATCGGGGGTGGGCACGTTTTACATTTAATTTGTGACTTGAGCTTGGCTGCAGAAAATGCAATTTTTGGTCAAACAGGACCAAGGGTTGGTAGTTTTGATGCAGGGTTCGGTTCAAGTTATTTGGCAAGAGTCGTAGGTCAAAAGAAAGCTAGGGAAATATGGTTCCTATGCAGGAAATATGGGGCGAAGGAAGCATTAGATATGGGTCTAATAAATGCTATCTCGCCAATTAATTTGCTCGAGTCAGAAGGGGTTAAATGGGCTAGAGAAATTCTTCAAAACAGCCCAACGGCCATAAAATGTTTGAAATTTTCTTTTAATGCTGATACTGATGGATTAGCAGGTATACAAGAGCTTGCTGGCCAAGCAACACATCTTTTTTATACGACTGATGAGTCAAAGGAGGGAAGAAATGCTTTCATGGAGAAAAGGGATCCTGATTTCTCCGAATCAAAATGGCTTCCATGATTTTTATTTGGTTTATCCGAAAGATAAACCTTTCTGTTTAATGAATTAAATGCGAATACTTTTTGCTGCTGCTGAATGCGCTCCAATGATAAAAGTTGGAGGTATGGGAGATGTTGTTGGTTCATTACCTCCATCTCTTAAAAAACTTGGACATGACGTTCGATTGATAATTCCTGGATATGGAAAACTATGGACCTTGATGGATATTGCTCCTGAGCCAATTTTTCGGAGTAATACAATGGGTGTTGACTTTGCTGTTTTTGAAACAAGGCATCCCTCAAATGGGTTGCCAATTTATTTAGTTGGACATCCATGTTTTGACTCTGAGCGTATTTACGGAGGAGATGATGAAGATTGGAGATTTACTTTTTTTGCCAGTGCAGTCTCTGAATTTGCATGGAACTCATGGAAGCCACAAGTCCTTCATTGTCATGATTGGCACACTGGAATGATCCCAGTATGGATGCATCAAGACCCCGAAATCAGTACTGTATTTACTATTCATAATCTCAAGTACCAAGGCCCATGGAGATGGAAACTTGATCAAATAACTTGGTGTCCTTGGTACATGCATGGTGATCACACTATGGCGTCAGCAATGTTGTATGCCGATAGAGTGAATGCTGTATCTCCTACCTATTCTAGGGAAATTCGAACGTCTGAATATGGAGAAAAATTAGAGGGACTTTTGAATTATATTTCAGGGAAATTACGTGGAATATTAAATGGAGTTGATCTAGCTGAGTGGAATCCAGCAACGGATAATTCATTACCATCTAAATTTAGTGTAGACAATATTTCTGGAAGAGCAATTAATAAAAGAGTGCTTCAAGAAAGAATGGGACTTGAAGTTAATCCAGATAAATATCTAATGGGCATGGTAAGTAGGCTTGTTGATCAAAAAGGTATTGATCTTTTACTTCAAGTAGCTAATAGGCTTCTTTCTTATACCGACTCTCAAATCGTAGTTCTTGGCACAGGTGATCGCTATCTAGAGTCATCTTTATGGCAACTTGCAATTGAGTATCCTGGTCGTTTTTCGGTTTTTCTTACTTATGATGACGCATTGTCTAGACTCATTTATGGAGGAGCTGATGCATTTCTTATGCCTAGTCGCTTTGAACCATGTGGAATTAGTCAATTATTAGCCATGCGTTATGGTGCTATTCCTATTGTAAGAAAAGTAGGCGGTTTAGTTGATACAGTAGAGCCTTATAACCCCATGAATGAAACAGGTACAGGATTTTGCTTTGATCGTTATGAACCAATTGATTTTTATACAGCGTTAGTTCGTTCTTGGGAGGCTTATAGACATCAAAAAAGTTGGAACGAGTTACAAGTAAGAGCAATGTCAAATAAATATAGTTGGGATAGATCCGCGAAGGAATATGAATTAATGTATAAAGATGTTTGTGGAATTAAGGAGCCTTCTCCTGATGCCGCTGAGGTTGAAAAGTTTTCTTACGGCCAAGACGCAGATCCTTCACGGAGAGGGAAAAAATAAAACTATAGAATTTTTGTGAATTTAGATTACTTTGCTTCTGTTCAAATATTTGTATGGATATTACTTTTAAGGACTTAATTAAACTATGGGGGAAGCCAGGTAATCAAGGAGAAATAGACCTTGATTTACCTATTGGTCGCATATCTACTGATACGAGGACAATTGAGAAGGCTGATTTCTTTGTCCCTTTAGTAGGCAATACCTTTGATGGCCATGATTACTTAAATATGGCTTTTGATATTGGTATACAGGCAGCAATAGTTTCTGAAAAATTTGATGGTTTGGTGCCAACTGACTTAACCTACTGGGTAGTTCCAGATACTCTATACGCCTATCAACAGATCGCATTGCTTCATCGGAGAAATTTGAATCTTCCTGTAGTTGCTGTTACTGGTTCTGTTGGCAAAACAACTACAAGAGAATTGATTCGGGCCGTATTGTCTTCTCTTGGTGAAATTGTTTCAAGTAGAGGGAATGAAAATAATGATGTTGGTGTTCCAAGTACTCTGCTTAGAGGGTCTGAAACAGATGCTGCATTTGTTCTTGAAATGGGTATGCGCGGCATCGGTCAAATTGAACGTCTCACTCGAGTTGCTGAACCAGATATTGCGGTAATTACAAATGTGGGAAAAGCTCATATTGGTATTCTTGGGAGTAGAGAAAATATTGCAAAAGCCAAGTCGGAAATCACCTCAAACCTAAGATCTGATGGCGTTGTGATTATTCCTTTTGGTGACAACCTATTAGAAAAAGCTTTGTCAGAAAAATGGTCAGGACGTATTGTTCGAGTAGCGATAGAAGGCTTTTCATTGGATTGGTTAGGTTGTAATGATGAGCATTTTGCTTCTCAAGATATTGAACCAGATTATATTTCTGAAATTGACATGCAAAATAATTTCATGTTTTTTGATGGATGTAAATTTAATTTGCCCCTTGAAGGAAGACATAATGCTATGAATTTTTTAATGGCATTGACCGTTGCAAAAGAATTTGGACTATCAATAAAGAATCTTGATAAATTAAACATAGATATGCCAATGGGAAGAAATAGATTGGTTGAATGTGGACATTATTTAGTTTTAGATGAGACTTACAATGCATCTCCTGAATCTGTTATTGCATCTTTAGAGTTATTGGTAACAAAGCCTGGCAGACATTTTGCAGTTCTAGGTACGATGCTTGAGTTGGGTTCTGAGAGTATTTCACTTCATCAGAAAGTTCTTCAACGCGCCGTTGACTTAGGTCTAGCTGGTATCGTTTTTGTCTCTGTTGGGGAAGAATATAATTTTATAAAAAAGATCATCAAAGTATTACCAAAGCATGATGTGGTAAAAACACCGGAAGATGCTGTATTGTCATTATTATCTTGGCTATCACCAGGAGATAATATTTTGATTAAAGGTAGTCGTAAGTTGGAGTTGGAGAAAGTATTATCTTATTTAAATCAATGACGAAGTTGTTGTCGTTAATCAGTCTTAGTTCTAATGATTGCTTTTGATCTTTCAACTACTAAACTTTTATCCGGAATATCTTTACTTATTGTTGAGCCCGCACCAATGGTTACATGTGATCCAATCTTGATGGGTGCAACTAGGACTGAATTTGCACCGGTTTTTGAATAATCATCAATAATTGTTCTATGTTTATTTTTGCCATCAAAATTAGCTGTAATAGTTCCTGCTCCAATATTAATATTTTTTCCTAGAGCTGAATCACCTATATAGCTCAAATGATTGATTTTAGTTGCTTCACCAATAAAACTTTTTTTTATTTCTACAAAGTTCCCTATTTTAGAGTTTTTACTTATGTTTGATTCTGGCCTTATGTGAGCGAATGGACCAATTGATGTATTACAACCAATCGTTGCTTCATTGATGATTGAATGAATGGCTAATACATTTTCCGCAAGTGTTGAATTTGTTATGACACTACCTGGCCCTAAATGACATCCATTGCCAATATTACATTTACCACGAAGATGAGTTTGTGGCTCAATAATTACGTCCGTACCAAAGCTTGAATCTTCACTTAGCGAACAACTAATAGGATCAACAAATGAAACCCCCTTGCTCATCCATTGGGATTTAAGTTTCTCTTGGATGTAATGCTCGCATTCAGATAGTTGAAACCTATCATTGATGCCCTTAATCTCAAATGGATTATCTACCTCAAAATGTAATGCTTTTTTGAGTAAACTTATAGTATCTGTTAGATAAATTTCATTTTGACTATTTTGGTTAGATATTGAGTTTAAAATATCTGATAACTGTTGCCAATCAAAACAATATATACCCGCATTTATTAATTTAGTTTTCCGTTGTTCATTAGTGCAATCTCTCTCTTCGATGATTTCTTTTACAAGTCCTGACTCATCTGTGAATACTCGCCCATATCCTACTGGAGAGTCCATAATTGCAGATAAAAAAGTAACGCTCGCGTTGGATTCTTTATGAAATTTTAAAAGTGAACTTAGTGTTTCCTCTCTTATCAGTGGTACATCGCCATTCAATACTAAAAGTTCTCCATCGAATCCTTGTAAACTTTGACTTAATTGCTGGATTGCATGTCCTGTTCCATTTTGAGGTTGCTGAAGAACAAAATCTAAGTCTTGATGATTTTTTAGAGCATCCTCCACTAAATTAGATTGATGTCCTACAACTATTAATCTTCGGTTTGGCTTAAGCCCCCGAGTACAAGATAAAACTCTATCAATAAGTGATTTTCCTGCCAAAGGGTGAAGAACCTTAGGTAGCTTACTTTTCATTCGCGTACCTTTTCCAGCCGCTAAAATTGCTATGGCAAGCATTAGAGTACTTTTTTGAAGAAATCTAATTGCTTTATTGCTATCGCGCAGTATTCCATCGTTTTCTCCATGATGAAGTGTTTATTAATTGACTTTTAGATTGCTCTATTTTTCTTGTTGAAATAATTTCTTTAGAGTTTCCTTTTCCCGTTGGATCTCTATAAGGAATTGATGAACGCGTAGTAAGGTGCTCTACTTCTTTGGTGCTTAGCTCTTTAATCTGATAATTTTTTACAATCAACTGTTTTTCAATTTGTTTTTTCATAGCAACTGTCCCTGAACTCCATTTTCTTTGATCATCGGTTGATGGGGCTATTGAATAGATGTTTAAACCAGCTCTTTTGAAGCTCGCTCTAATTGAGGAAGCAGTTGAATATGTAATCAAGCGGCCTTCGGAAGAGAGCCTTGCGGTTAATAAAGAGATGAACTCCTCACTCCAAAGCTCGGGACACTTTTGTGGAGAAAAAGGATCAAGAAGAATTAAATCAAACCTTAGAGAATCTTGTATTTCGAATATTTTTTGTCTTGCATCTCCCCAGTGAATAGTTCCTACGCTAAAACCTTCAGTCCATCTCCCCGATATGTTTAAGCAATTAAAAAAATGCAATACTTTTGTTGACCAAATTTCTTGAAATATTTTTTCATTAAGACCAAGATTTAGAGGCTTTTGATCAATCTCAAGTCCATGCCATTCGATTTTAATTTTACGTTGAAGTAACTCCTCGAGAATACATCCAGTGTTGTACCCTAAGCCCATGCAAACATCTAAAACAACAATTTTTTCAGCGTTAGAAAATTGTTCTAATTGAGCTGGTAATAGATATTTATTTATTGATTCTCTGAGTGCTCCATCCTTGTCATGAAATCCTTCTTCATAGCTCAAGCTATAAAGACTTAAACTCCCATCTTTTGTCGTTTGTTTTTTATAGTCATCCAATTTTAAAAAAGCTAAGTTTTTTGTTGAAGTCTGTTTAGATCACTCCAAAAATCAGGATATGAAATTGCTGCAGCCTCACTACGTCGTAATGTCGAATCAGAATTAGCCATTATTGATGCAATAGCTAAACTCATGGCTATACGGTGATCATCTTCGCTGTCAAGCTCGCATCCTTCTAAAACATTACCTCCATAGATAGTTAGACCATCTTGATGCTCATCTACTTTGGCTCCCATTCTTTTTAATTGCCTTGCCATTACAGCTAATCGATCGGTTTCTTTAACTCTCAATTCACTTGCTCCTTTTATTTGACTGATGCCCTTACAAAAACATGCTCCTACGGATAAAATAGGAATCTCATCTACAAGTCGAGGCATTATCTCACCATCAATTTTAAATGGTTTTAGGTTTTCTTTGTAGAAAACTTCAATATCTCCTACAGGTTCACCGGCTACATCTCTTTTATTTATTACGTTGATATTTGCTTCCATTGCTTCTAATACGTTAAGTATTCCAGTCCTTGTTGGATTTAGACCAACATTTTCTATAACTAACTCTGATCCAGGTATGATGCTACCTGCAATGAGCCAAAATGCAGCGGAACTAATATCACCCGGAACAATAATTGATTGACCTTTTAAATCTTTGCCTGGAGAAACAGTTATATGTCTACCCATTTCACCACCAACTTCTAGATTAGCTCCAAAGGCTTTTAACATTCTCTCGCTATGATCTCTTGATCTGGCGGGTTCAATAACCGTCGTTGAGCCTTCTGCATTAAGAGCCGCTAGCAAGATTGCAGATTTTATCTGAGCACTTGCTACTGGAGTACCAATTACGGCACCTCTTAATTTATTCCCAATAATCGATAGAGGAGCTAAGTCTCCACCGCATCTTCCCAAAACTTTAGCCCCCATCATTTTTAACGGCTGCCCTACTCTTTTCATTGGTCTATTTCTAAGTGATTTATCTCCTGTGAGGATGAAATGATGATCTTTTTGACCGGCTAATAATCCCATTATTAATCTCATAGTTGTTCCTGAATTTCCGCAGTTCAGAATATCTTGTGGCTCTTGGAGGCCATTTAATCCAACGCCTTCAATTTCAATAATGTCTCCTTTCTTAATTGGACTAATCTTTACGCCCATTGACCTAAGGCATCCAGCAGTACTTAATGGATCTTCAGCAGGTAAAAGGCCCTCAATTAATGTTTTTCCCTTAGCAATAGCCCCAAAAAGTAGTGCACGGTGTGAGATTGATTTATCTCCAGGTACTTTCACTTTTCCAAAGAGCTCCCCTCCTTTTTTAAGGTCTCTTAAAGACTGATCTTTAGTGGGAACTTTCAATGAAAAAACAATATATTTTTTTATATTTTATTTGTCGATAAGCTTTATTCCTGATTTATGAATTGTTTATTTGCTTTTGACGCATTAGTTCATCGATAACATACCCAAATAATTCTGGACTTGGTTGCTTGTTTTCCAGTTCCGATAGCCCTAGTTCTTCCCATCTTGCATCAACTTTGTCTTCAAGTTCTTTAGGTCTTGTTAATGGTTTGCCCCAATCATGATTTTTCTCTGGGCCAATTTTTGTTGTTGCATCAATAGCTAATCTCCCTCCTAAGCCAATATTTTCACTCGCGAAGTCAAGGGTATCAAAAGGAGTATTTTCAAGTACAAATAAGTCTCTTTGAGGGTCAACTTGGCTGGATAAGACCCAAACGACTTGTCTAGGATCTCTTACATTAATTGTGGAGTCGACGACGACGACAAATTTTGTATAAGTAAATTGGGGTAATGCACTCCAAAACGCCATGGCAGCTCTTTTCGCTTGGCCTGGGTAAGCTTTGTCAATTGATATGACTGCCAACTTATAACTCAAGGCTTCCATCGGAAGGAAGAAATCAATAATTTCTGGTATTTGTTGTTTAAGTATTGGTGTATAAATTCGATTTAATGCTATTGCCAACATTGCTTCTTCTTTTGGAGGCCTACCGCTAAAAGTTGTTAAGAATATTGGTTTTTTTCTTTGAGTCATACAGTGGAATCTAATCAAAGGTGATGACTCAGCGCCTCCATAGAAGCCCATATGGTCTCCAAAAGGACCATCCATCATCTCTTCTCCGGGAGATATAGATCCTTCAAGAACAATTTCACTATGACTTGGTACCTGAAGATCAATAGTTTTGCATTTTGTTAATCGAACACCCTCTCCTGCATACAAACCTGCAAAAAGCCACTCGCTTAGCTGCACTGGAATAGGAGTTGCTGCCGCCATGACAAGAAGTGGATGAACACCAATAGCAACAGCTACTTCTAGTTTCTTATTCATTGCAGCTGCTTTGCGAAGATGCCTAGCTCCTCCTCTGACACTTAACCAATGGACTGTCATGCTCTTTGCAGACTGTCTTTGAAGTCTGTAAACACCAACATTTGGCACGCCTGTTTCAGGATCTTTAGTTATTACGAGACCTAAAGTGATGGCACCGCCAGCATCCTCTGGCCAAGGTCGCAGAAGTGGTAAATGATTTAGATCCAAGTCTTTTTCACCAATTACTTGTTGATGGCATGGTGGCAATAGATCAATATCTGGACGTGCTTTAAGTAGATCCCATGCAACTGAAGCAAAAGCTTTGGTTTCTTTAAAGCCTTTCGGAGGACGTGGTTGCTGAAGAAGAGCTAATTTCTCCCCTAAATTTTCCAATTCTTCTTGCTTCTCTAAACCCATACTCCAAACCACACGTTCCATCGTCCCAAGTAAATTCACTGCAACAGGCATTGATGATCCTTTTACATTTTCAAAAAGTAGAGCAGGACCTCCCATTGCAAGGACTCGGTCACTTATGGCCGCAATTTCTAAGTCACTATCAACTGGACTGCTTATTCTTTTCAATTGTCCTTTCTTTTCTAAAAGAGTAAGAAAATCTCTAATGTCCCGTGTAAGAGGTTCTTGACGAAATAATTTCATGAAGGTCTGCACGATTAACCTATTTATCTAGTTACTGTGACGCAAGTTATCAGCCTTTGTGGAAATGAAACTTTCTTATTTTTATGTAGCGGCAGATGTTCCTGATGGAATTATTCCTGAATCATCAGTAGTGATTGATGTTCTTAGAGCTACAACAACCATTGCTTGGGCACTGGAAAATGGAGCTGATTCAGTGCAAGTGTTTGCAGATGTTGATGAACTTAAAAATCATGCAAAAACTTTTGACTCTAAAGAAAAAATACTTGTTGGTGAGAGAGGAGGCAAAAAATTAGATGGATTTGACTTGGGAAACTCTCCATTAGGAGTTTCACCTGAGAGAGTAAAAGGGAAAAGAGTTTTTATGAGTACTACTAACGGAACAAGGTCACTACATCGTGTTAGAGAATCCAAAAGTTTGTACACAATGGCACTCCCAAACAGAAAAGCTATTGCTGAAAGATTGAAAAGTGATAATCCCAAAGAAGTTTGGATTGTTGGTAGTGGGTGGGAAGGTTCCTATTCTTTAGAAGATTCTTTAGCCGCTGGGGCTTTAGCTTCTCTTTTAATGGATCAATTAGAGTCTGTTCAGATATTAAATGATGAATTGATGGCCTCCATAGCACTATGGAAAAATTGGGAGAATGATGTTGAAGGATGTTTACGTATTGCAAGTCATGGACAAAGACTTGCAGGAATAGGTAATCATGATGATGATTTTGCTTGTTGCGCTTCTTTGGATAACCTTTCTGTTATTCCAAAACAGATTGAGATGGGCGTACTTCGCTCAAACTAACTTTAAAATTATTTTTCTTTTTTAACTCAGTGTCAGATTTTTTGGCTGCGGCCTTACAGCTAACAAGTACTTCAAACATAGACGCAAATCTCAATGCTGCTGAAGAACAAATTGAGTTAGCGGCAAGGCGTGGGGCTGATCTTGTTGGACTTCCTGAAAACTTTGCATTTTTGGGGGAAGATCAGAAAAAATTAAAAATTGCATCTTCAATCTATGAAAAATGCAATAGTTTTTTAGTAACAATGGCAAGGAGATATCAAGTCGTTTTACTTGGAGGTGGTTTCCCTGTTCCCGCTGGCGATGGAGTTAGAACTTTAAATAGAGCTGAGTTATTTGGAAAGGATGGTCAATCTTTAGCAAGATATGACAAGATTCATCTTTTTGACGTTGATCTACCTGAAGGTAATACCTATAGAGAATCTGAAACAATTGTTTCGGGAAGTGAATCTCCACCCGTAGTTGAAGTGCCAGGTCTTTGCAAAATTGGATTATCTATTTGTTACGATGTCCGATTCCCTGAACTTTATAGGGATTTGGTAAATAAAGGCGCTGATTTATTAATGATTCCAGCTGCTTTTACTGCTTTTACGGGAAAGGATCATTGGCAAGTCTTGCTTCAAGCAAGAGCTATTGAAAATACTGCTTATGTTGTTGCACCAGCGCAAACTGGTCGTCACTATGGCAGAAGACAAAGTCATGGACATGCGATGGTCATTGATCCATGGGGGATAGTTTTGGCAGATGCAGGGGTTGTTCAAGGAGCAGCAATAGCTCCTGCTGATAAAGAAAGAGTTGAGAGAATTAGAGGACAAATGCCCAGCCTGAAACATCGAAAAACAGAGCTTTTTGTTTGATGTTTAAAGATCAATCTTTAAGGTCAAAAATAGGATTGTTTGCGGGATTTGTTTTTTGTTCCAATCTCTTTATTTCTTTACCTCTAAGATCTGCTAGTGCTCTTGCCGCTTGGGCCTTAACTAGTAACGGTAGCCTTAAATTTCGGACTTCCTCTGGGGCTAAATTAGATGCTTTTTATCAATCTTCGACTAATGATAAGGGAGATAGGGTTTGGATCGATTTCCCTGGAGAATTAAGCCGCCCTAGAACCATTAAAGGTAATGGATCAGTTAAAGAAATCAGATTAGGTAAACCCTCTAAAGGTAAAACAAGGCTTGTTATTGAATTCCTACCATCAGTTGAATTAGAATCCTCAAAATTACAATTAATTGGCATATCACCAAATACTTGGGAGTTGGAACTTATTGGACTAAAAAGTAATTCTTTTCGTTCTATTGAAGAAGGTAATATCCTAAGAAACTCAATAAAAAGAACTTATGAAAAAATAAAGCCTCAAGATTTAGATGTATCTTCCTTGCCAAATGTACCATATGGAAAGTATAAAGTTGTTATCGATCCAGGCCATGGTGGCTCAGACCCTGGTGCTGTTGGAATCAGTGGATTAAGAGAGACTGATATTGTTTTAGAAGTGTCAAAGAGTGTTTCAGAATTTCTAACAAATAAAGGAGTTAAAACTATTTTAACTCGGAACTATGAGAGAACATTAGACTTACAGCCAAGAGTTACTAAGGCTAATAATTCAAAAGCAGATGCTTTTGTTAGTATTCATGCAAATGCAACAAGAGGAAAGCGAAAAGAAGTTAATGGCTTAGAGACCTATTATTACTCTGGTTATAAAGGCTATTCTTTAGCTAAAAATATTCAAAAACAAATTTTAATTGTTTCTCCTCAAAGTCCTGATAGGGGTGTTCGTCGATCACGCTTTTATGTAATAAGAAAAACATCTATGCCTGCAGCTTTAGTAGAGATTGGATTTGTTACTGGTATGTATGATGCCGATTTGTTACGACAAAAAGTTTACAGGGATAAAATGTCTTTTGCTATCGCTAGAGGAATACTTAATTATTTAAAAGTTTCAAATTAGATATGCGTATTGGATTATTTGATAGTGGTATTGGAGGCTTCACTGTTCTAAAAAAGGCTATTGAGTTATGTCCCAATAATTCATTTATATATTTGGCTGATACAGCAAGACTTCCTTATGGAGTAAAGACAACTAATGAGATAATGAAATTCGCTGAAGAAATATCATCTTGGTTTAATTGTCAAAATATTGACGCTTTTTTGGTCGCCTGTAACACAACAAATGCCATTGCCTTGGAAGTACTTAAAAACAATTTAGATGCCCCTGTTTTTGACTTGATTGGATCTGTTGCCTCAACCATTCAGGAATCAAGGGTAGGCGTTCTCGCAACTCCTTCTACAGTAAAAACTAAAGCTTATACAAATGCGATTTTAGAATTCAAGCCAAAAACTTTTGTAATTGAGCAACCATGCCCTGAATTTGTTCCAATGATTGAAATGGATAAAATTAATTTTAATGACATTACTGATGTTGCGACAGACTATTTACAACCTCTTTTAAAACAAAAAATTCATTCTTTAATTCTTGGCTGTAGTCATTATCCTCTTATAACGCCTTCGCTGACTGAAATTTTACCCTCTAGTGTTAAATTGATTGACCCCGCAGAAGCTCTTTCTTTGAAATTAAAGTTGTTTGTGGATTCAAAAACAAGCAATTATTTAAAGAAAAAAAAATTAGTTGATTTAAAGTTTTACGTAACATCTAATCTTAAAGATTTTCCCAATAAAGCCAAGCATTGGTTAAATGTTTTTCCTGAAGTTAATCTCGTTTCACTGCAGAAGAAGGGCTGGGTCTCTTAATATCAAAAGGTAGAGCGGTTTTATGACCACAGCCACGGAAATTCTTCAACCTGTAGAACTTGATTTAGAAGCGTTGCTTTTGGATCTTCGCAGCCTCATAGGTGCTGGACACCCTATTTTGCAGGCTGCTGCAGAACATCTTTTTAGTGCAGGCGGTAAACGTTTAAGACCTGGAATTGTTTTATTAATTTCAAGAGCTTTGACTTCTGAAAAGGACCTTCCTTTGAAGCACCGAAAATTGGCCCAGATTACTGAGATGATTCATACCGCTTCTCTTGTTCATGATGATGTCGTTGATGAAGCTGATACCCGAAGAGGTGTTGAAACTGTCCATAGTAGATTTGATCCAAGGATTGCTGTTCTTGCTGGAGATTTTCTATTTGCTCAAGCAAGTTGGCATTTGGCAAATCTTGAGAATTTAGAGGTTGTTAAATTGTTAAGTAGGGTGATTATGGATCTAGCTGAAGGTGAAATAAAGCAGGGTCTTAATAGATTTGATTCAAGTCAATCCTTTGGGAGTTATTTAGAAAAAAGTTATTGTAAAACTGCCTCTCTAATTGCTAACAGTTCCAAGGCTATCGGTGTTTTATCTAATGTCGATCAGGAGAGCTTAAATTCACTGTATTTTTTTGGAAGACAATTAGGATTAGCTTTTCAAGTAGTTGATGATATTCTCGACTTTACTGGAAATGATGAACAATTAGGTAAACCAGCAGCTAGTGATCTTCAAAGTGGTTATCTCACTGCTCCGGTTTTCTATGCTTTGGAAGAAAATCCAACTCTTAGCGAACTTATTAACGGTAAATTCTCCAAAAAAGATGATCTTGATAAAGCTCTGTCTCTCGTAAGAGATTCAAGTGCGATTAAAAAATCAAGAGAATTAGCAGAGCAATTTGCATCTGAATCAAAAGATTCTATTTATTGGTTGCCAGATTCACCATCAAAAAAAGCTTTACTTGAATTACCTGAATTTGTTATTAGCAGACTTTATTAACTTAATACTCATTCAATATTTTTTCAATTTCTTTTAGATGGGTGATTTGTTTTAAATTAATGTGTTGATCCAAATCTTCTTTTTTGGAAAGATCTTCACTTTGTTCTTTTAAAAAGAAAACATAACATCCAGCCTCTAAGGCTGAAGATACACCAGCAATTGAATCTTCAACAGCCCAGCATTCATGAGGAGCAATATTTAATTTTTTAGCGGCTAGTAGATATGGATCTGGAGCTGGTTTCCCTTTCGCTAGTAATTTGTCATCGCCAAGAACTATTACAGAAAATAAATTCATCCATTTATGTTTAGTAGTTTTTATTTGGAAAGATTCCTCGCTGCTACTCGTTACTAAAGCCATCGGGATATTGTTTTTATGACACCTTTCTACCAAGCTCTCTCCACCTTGCATTGCTTGGGCACCAAGGATGAGTTGTCTTGAGATAGGTCTATGACGGTTTAGTAAGTCTTTTACCTCAACTGTCTTTGGGATCAATTTAACCAGTTCATGGGCACAATCAATTCTTCTTTTGCCTCTCAAGAGTTTTAGTTGCTCAACAGTTAAATTTAGATCAAAAAGTGCGGCGGTTTCTTTCCATGCTTGTCCATGTAAGGGTTCTGAATCAATTAGAACTCCATCAAGATCAAATAAAAATGCTTTAGGAAAATTCCAATTTTTCTTCATTATGAATTTGTTTTAAATAAGAGTTTCACAATTCAAGCCTTTTGATCAGAAATAGCTTGAATGAAATAAATGAAAAGTTGTTTTTTTCTTTCATGAATTCAAACAATTCTAACTCTATTGAGTCTGTTCTTCAGGAGCAGAGAGTTTTCCCCCCTTCTGATAACTTTTCCAGTAAAAGTAGGATCTCGTCTTTTTCTAAGTATTTAGAAATGTCTGAGATGGCTAAATCAGATCCAAATAAGTTTTGGGGTGACGCAGCTAGAGAAGAATTACACTGGTTTAAATCTTTTAGTAAAGTACTCGATTGGTCTAATCCACCATTCGCTAAGTGGTTTGATGGAGGAAAAACTAATATTTCGTTTAATTGTTTAGATCGTCACTTAAATAGTTCAACAGCTGACAAAGTTGCCTTGATTTGGGAAGGTGAGCCAGGTGATCAGAAAAAATATACCTACAAACAACTACACAAAGAAGTTTGCAAAGCAGCCAATGCACTCAAGTCTATCGGTGTAGGTAAGGGAGATCTTGTCGCTTTGTATATGCCTATGGTTCCGGAAGCTGCAATTGCAATGCTTGCTTGTGCAAGGATTGGAGCTCCGCATTCAGTAGTATTTGGAGGTTTTTCCTCTGAAGCGCTTAGGGACCGATTAATTAATGGAGAAGCGAAAGCAGTAATTACAGCTGATGGTGGTTTTAGAAAAGATAAAGTGATTCCTCTCAAAGATGCTGTTGATCAAGCATTGGAAGGTGGTGCTTGTCCAAAGGTCGAATCAGTTTTAGTTGTTCAAAGGACACAAAAAAATATCACCATGGATGATGGTAGAGATTATTGGTGGCATGAAATAGTAGAAAGTCAGTCAGATGAATGTTTGCCGGAACAAATGGATAGTGAGGATTGTTTATTTGTTTTGTATACCTCAGGCTCTACAGGCAAGCCAAAGGGAGTAGTTCATTCAACGGCTGGATATAACCTTTGGTCTCATTTAACTTTTAAATGGATTTTTGATATTCGTGAAAATGATGTTTATTGGTGCACAGCTGATGTGGGTTGGATAACCGGACATAGTTATATCGTCTATGGTCCACTATCCAATGGTGCAACTACTGTTATGTATGAAGGAGTTCCTAGACCATCAAATCCAGGAGCTTTTTGGGATGTAATTCAGAAGCATAAAATTTCGATTTTTTACACTGCTCCAACTGCTATAAGGGCTTTTATGAAAGCGGGTAACAAGATCCCTAAGCAATACGATTTATCTAGTTTGAGACTTTTAGGAACTGTTGGAGAGCCTATTAATCCAGAGGCTTGGATTTGGTATCGGGATGTTATTGGAGGAGGACGATGCCCAATAGTTGATACATGGTGGCAAACAGAAACTGGAGGAGTAATGATTAGTCCTCTTCCTGGGGCGACTCCCACGAAACCTGGATCAGCAACTTTCCCTTTACCTGGGATTGAAGCGGATGTAGTCAATTCAGATGGGAATTCTGTCGCTAATAATGAGGGTGGATACTTGGTAGTTAAAAGACCTTGGCCTGGAATGATGAGGAATGTTTATGGAGATGAAAAAAGATTTAGAGAGAGTTACTGGGAGTATTTAAAACCTTCAGACAATAGCTATATATATTTTGCTGGAGATGGGGCTCGAAGAGATGAAGATGGTTATTTTTGGGTTATGGGGAGAGTTGATGATGTTATAAACGTCTCTGGTCATAGGCTTGGAACAATGGAAATAGAATCAGCTTTAGTTAGTCATGAGCTCATTTCAGAAGCCGCAGTTGTGGGTAGACCTGATGATTTAAAAGGAGAATCAATAGTAGCCTTTGTAACTTTGAAAACGGGCGCAGAAGCTAATGAAAATATTGAGGCTCAATTAAAAAAACACGTGATGAATGAAATAGGAGCTATTGCTAAACCTGAAGAAATTAAGTTTACTGATTCTCTTCCTAAAACAAGAAGTGGAAAAATAATGCGTAGAATTTTGAGATCACTGGCTTCAGGAGATGAAATAAGCGGAGATACAAGTACTCTTGAAGATAGATCAGTTTTAGACAAATTAAGAAGTTAAGATTTCCCAATGAGTTATTTGATCGACTATTAAATTAATTTTTTCGTATTTTATAGAGTTTTTAAGATTAGCTTTTAGTAACTTTTCTCTTAGTCCCAAGCTTACTGGGGTTAGATGATTTCCATCTAGGTTTATGATTTTAGATTTATCAGCGGGTCTTTCCTTTAATGATTTAAGTAAAAAATCATTTTGATCTAAGTTATCGTTTTTAAATTTAATTAATAGATTGTTTATTTGCTCATAGTGGTCTCTAACAAGATTTAATGTTTCGCTAGGACTTGGACTAAATTCAGTTTGAAAGTTAAGCTTTTGAGACATCTTTCTAAGTAAAGGTATAGATTTATCTGCTTTGAAATTATTAAAGCTTATAACTACTAAACCATCGCAATTTCTTCCTCCATCCGGCGCTAGTAAATGTAATTTGCATCCAAGACTATGACCTAGTCTTATTGATTTTGGTATTAAACCAACTCTTTTTTCAAAAATTTTCCGAGATTGACGGAATTGTTTCCACGCTTGATTTGCTTGTAGTTGATGATCAAAGTTAGGGATATAGCCCCATGAATGAACCGCAAAATTTCTTTGTAGAAGACCAGAAATAAGTCTTTTGTATGTAACTTCTGGCTTGATTGATATATAGCTACCTCCAATTAGTTCTATAAGACCAACTGGTCTTGATGGCCATTGGCAAGAAACATCGCTTATACGCCTTAAAGTGCTCATCGATGAATAATCATTCTTTAAGAGAACTAGAAAACGATTATAAATTAAAAATAAGTATCTTTTATTTCTAATGTTCTACTAAGTTTTTATTCAACTATGTTTTTTTGATAATAATAGAAGTATGACTAATTAATTTTGAAGTGAAAGAAGAGCAGAATCATCAGAAAGAGAGTGAGCAGCTTAACTTTCTAAATGAAACAACTAAAGAAATTGCTAATGAGAAGGAAAAAGATTTAGGAGTAGAAAGTCCTCTCAAATCAAAGGATGAACGATTCGAAATTTTAAGGAACGAACATTTTCCTGAGAATATCTTGATTTTGGATACTGAAACCACTGGTCTTGATAGTGAAAATGATGATTGTCTTGAAGTAGGTTCGATCCTTTTTAATGTAAAAAGTAGATCGGTGCTAGCGCAGCAATCTTTTCTTTTACCAGTTGAAATTAATAACGCAGAAAAAATAAACAATATTCCTGCTGAAATAACTAGATTGCCCCAACCTCTTTCTGAAGCAATTAAATATTTTGAATCTTTAGTTCGATTATCAGATGTGATTGTTGCTCACAATGCAGAATTTGACATGAAATGGTTTGGTCTCAATAAATTGCCTCAGATTAAAAAACCATGGATTTGTTCTATGGACGATATAACTTGGCCAGCTGATAGACAATTGAAGGCTCGCCCATCTGTAAGAGATCTTGCGTTGGCTTATGGTATACCTGTCTGGAGTGCACATAGAGCTTTGACCGATTGCATATATTTGGCGGAGGTTTTTATAAGATGTAGCGAACTTGAAAAACTATTGATTAGAGCGTTAGAACCAAAAGTTTTGCTTCGAGCTGAGATCTCCTATGAGGAAAGGTTTTTAGCGAAAAATGCTGGCTTTAGGTGGAATGATGCAATTAAGGGTGCTTGGTCTAGGAAAATGAGTCTTAAGGATAAAGAGAAATTAGAGTTTCCTGTTCAAGAGGTTGACTTTCATGCTTGAAGTAGATTTTTCATAAAGTACTCATTTCAAATCTTTGCTATTTGTTTAATGTATTGGTTAATGAGTTTTCTAGAGTTTTATCGATGATTGATTTATGAGAAAATATACCAATAAGAAAAATATAGTTGGTCGGTGTCCTCTTGTTAAAAGTAAGGCTGACGGTAACGAATTAAAAAAGCGTCTCAGACAATGGCAGCATTCAAGAACTTGGGCTCGTTTAATTTGTGAAGCTGAAAAAATGTGGAGTCTTGAATCAAGAGATCTAAAGAGACTTGGCGCTATGGAATTAATTCAACTCCAAAATGAAATGCCCTTTAATGTGAGAAGAAGAGTTAATTATTGGTTGGTTAAATATTCAGGCGCTACCCGACTAGAGGATTAGGCATTAATAATGCCCTTCCAAATTCAAGTCTCACCAATTTGGTTTGGCAAAACTGATAGATTAAATATTATTTTTCAGTTTACGTAAACAATTACTATTAAACAAACAACAAATAATTTTGCTGAAGCTACTTTGACCAATCTAAAGAATTTAAGGGGAATGATAGATCTTTTACCTGCTCAGAGTCAGGGCTGGCAGAAGGTCGAATCAATTGCACTTGAACATTTTAATCGAGCTGGGCTTCAAGAAATTAGAACACCGATTATTGAACAAACTGAATTGTTTTCAAGGGGAATTGGCGAAAATACTGATGTTGTGGGCAAAGAAATGTATAGTTTCGACGATAGAGGTGGTCGTTCTTGCACATTGAGGCCTGAGGGCACAGCTTCTGTAGCGAGATCAATTGTTCAGCATGGATTATTAAATAATGGCCCTCAAAGGCTCTGGTATAGAGGACCAATGTTTAGATACGAGCGCCCTCAAGCAGGAAGACAAAGGCAGTTCCATCAAATAGGAGTTGAATTTGTTGGATTAGCCTCTGTTATGAGTGATGCTGAGGTTATTTCAATAGCTTGGAACTTTTTAAAGGATGTTGGTCTAAATGATTTGACTTTAGAAATTAATAGTCTTGGAAGTAATGAAGATCGAAATATTTTCAAAGAAGAGTTGAAAGATTGGCTTAATCAGAAATTTAATTTATTAGATAAAGATTCTCAGAAAAGAATTAATGTTAATCCCTTGAGAATATTAGATAGTAAAAATAATTCTACAAAAGAACTTTTATCTGAAGCTCCTTCTTTAAACGACTTTTTATCTAATGAGAGTAAAACTAGATTTGATTCTTTACAGAAGTTACTCGTTAATCTAAAGATTCCATATGAAATTAATTATAATTTGGTAAGAGGACTTGATTATTATTCTCATACAGCTTTCGAAATAACTAGTGATCACTTGGGTTCTCAATCCACTGTATGTGGTGGAGGCCGTTACGATGGCCTAATAAGTGAACTTGGGGGGCCTCAAGCACCCTCTATAGGCTGGGCTGTTGGAATGGAAAGACTGATAATTCTAGCTGGAGATAAAATTTCACAATCAAAATCTCCAGATGTTTATGTGATTCATAAAGGTGAAAAAGCTGAGCAACTTGCTTTGGAAATTACTTGTCAGTTAAGGTCATATAACTTAATGATTGAATTGGATTACTCAGGTTCCTCTTTTTCAAAACAATTTAAGCGAGCAGATAAAAGTAGGGCTAAATGGGCCTTAGTTATAGGAGAGGATGAGGCATCTAAGGGGCAATTATTAGTGAGGAAATTAAGGGATAAACAAAAGATTGAGGAGAGTAGGCAGTTTATTTTTTCGAAGGGGGATCTAGATCAGTTAATTAAAAAGTTGATTGCTTAAGAAAATGATGAATTATTTAAAATGAGCTCTATTAAAATCCAAAAAATATGTTGTATTGGCGCTGGTTATGTAGGTGGTCCAACCATGTCTGTTATTGCAGATAAATGTCCTGATTTGGAAATTAGGGTTGTTGATATCAATAAAGAACGAATTGATGCATGGAATGATTCAGATCTCAACAAATTACCAATATTTGAACCTGGATTAGATCGGATAATTTCAAGAACAAGGGGGCGCAACCTTTTCTTTAGTACAGAAATGGAAAAGTCGATATCTGACGCTGATATGATTTTTATATCAGTCAATACTCCAACAAAAACAAAAGGTCTTGGAGCAGGACAAGCAAGTGATCTTAGTTGGGTTGAAGTTAGTGCAAGGCAAGTAGCTAAATATGCAAAAGGACACACGATAGTAATTGAAAAAAGTACTCTTCCAGTTCGTACTGCACAAGCAATAAAAGAGATACTTAAGACAACAAATATAGAGAAGCAAAAAAATGAAATTTCAAAAACTTTTTCTGTTTTATCGAATCCTGAATTTTTGGCTGAAGGTACCGCAATTAAAGACTTAGAAAAACCTGATAGGGTTTTAATTGGTGGAGAGGATTCTGACTCTGTAGATGCATTGGTTGAGATTTATTCGAAATGGGTCCCTTGTGAACAAATAATTTGTACTAATCTTTGGAGTAGCGAACTTTCAAAATTAGCTGCTAATGCATTCCTAGCTCAGAGAATTAGTTCCATTAATTCTATTTCAGCCTTTTGTGAGGCTACTGGAGCTGATGTTCAGGAAGTTGCCAAAGCAATAGGAACAGATAAAAGGATAGGTGATCAATTTCTTAGTGCAGGGCCTGGATTTGGTGGGAGCTGCTTTAAAAAGGATATTTTAAATTTAGTTTATTTAAGTGGATATTTTGGATTACCAGAGGTTGCTAATTACTGGAATCAAGTCGTGGTTCTCAATACTTGGCAGCAAGATAGAATTTATAAAATTATCCTTGATAAGCTTTTTGGAACAGTTAATGGGAAAAATATAGCAATACTCGGTTTTTCTTTTAAGGCAAACACTAACGATACCCGAGAATCTCCTGCAATTAGAATTTCCAGTGACTTACTCGAAGAAGGAGCAATTTTATCAATTTATGACCCTAAGGTTTCATTTGAGAGAATAGAAGAAGATTTTGAAAGATTTTCATTTAATAATCAAGGGATTTGGAAAATGGCCAATTCCATTCCAGAAGCATTGAAAAATGTTGATGCAGTTTTGATTCTTACTGCATGGGATGAATTCTTTGGACTTGATTGGAAGTATTTAGCTTCTTTAATGAGATCACCAGCTTGGGTTTTTGATACAAGATCTGTTGTTAATCGAAAAGAAATTGATGATACAGGTTTAAATCTGTGGAAGTTGGGTGAGGGGAACTAAATTATCTTCATAAAAAAATAATATGCTTATAATTAGTGCTTAAATAAATAAAATTGATTTTAAGTCTTTTCTTTATTTAATTTTAGATAAAATAATGCTTTTTAAATTTCTTTTCAAAAAGAAGAAAAAAAAACTTCAAGAACAATCAGAACAAAAAATTGATATGAATAATTGGATGAACTTAACAAAGGAAGAAAGACTCGAAATTGATTTTAATGAAAAGAATACAATAATGAAAAGGAAGAAGGCATTGCTAAAATCAATCAGAGAAGAATATATAAAAATAAAAAATAAAAAATAAAAAATATTTAAATGTAAAAAAAAAATGCTTAAAAAGCTATTTAGTTGAATAATTTCAATCATTTTTTGAATTTTATGATTTGGCCTCCAGTAAAAGCTTGGACCAGCAAGACTAATCTTAATGGGCAACTACATTTTGTAGCAATTAATTATGGTGGCGAATTACTAAAAAGATGGGTCCTTTTGATGTCTGTACTTGACTCGACTGTGGTTGTAAAAGTTTCGTGGTCCCAATTAGTTGATTTATCTAAGTGGGAAGCTGGATGGGATGAAATAAATCATAGAGAATCTTCTGAATTAGTAAATAATAAAAGTGATGAGAAAAACACTAACTTTTCTCATCCATCTATTGATTCTGGTTTAACAATACCTATAAGTGAAAAGACAATTAGGCCTTGGTTTAAAAAGAGTTAAGTAATATTTTGTCTAGATTTTAATGAAATTTAAGTATATTTTTATTATTATTTGCTCTCCAATCTTATCCCTTTGAGCTTTCTTTGGCCGGCTTTTTACGTTAAAAAAAAAGATACTTGTTTATTCAGGAATGATACAAGCTTGAATGTTGTTATCAGGAAAAGAAGCTAGTGAGGTTTTGAGCGAAGATGAACAATCTTCAGAGGTAATGAGAGAAAGAGGTTATTTAAAGCCAGGAACCTACTGGAGAAGTTCAAATGATCCTATACAAGTGCCATAGAAGCCAAAAGTCTTTTATTTTATAAGGGGATGTAAAGAAGTTATTGAATATTGGCAGAACCAATGTCGATTCTTGTGCTCAAAGAGCGGCCTAAAGAAAAAACAAAGATTTTTTGTAGATTAGATATTTAAGAATTGACCTTTTAAGCTACTAAATTTTCACCTTTACAGTCGTTGATCGAAGTCTCCAAAATTGGATAAAGAGAGATCATTTTTCCGTATTCAGGTGATGTTCTATAAACATTCGCTTTTTTTCGATAGTGATCTTCTGTCTCCATCTCTAGACTTTTAAGTCGATTGAATTTCATGATTCATTAACCATAAGGATTTAACTATTTAATAGTTATAAATAATGAGACCAAATTAATCTTTTATATTAATTACATATTTGCATGTATTTATATGGATTCTGAGACTTAATGGGTCTCGAATGCCTGATATAAATTTATTTTATGTATCAATTAATTCTTTAATTAACAATTCTAAGTTATTCAATTCGCTTGATTATTTTGTTATGAGTCCTTGACTGACTGTTTTGAATTGTTTAAAACCTGCTTTTTTGATATTTTTTATTTCACTGGATTTAAATAATAAAAAAAATTTACAGATTCTTTCTGTTGCATGAGTATTCGGTGAAATTGAAGTATTGTCTGTTCGGTTTTGAAAAATAGAACTTCTAATGCAGACCTATGGAAATTCAGCTGTCACCTACGGGTGGTGGGCTGGTAACTCAGGGGTCACCAACCGTTCAGGCAAATTTATTGCTGCTCATGCCGCTCATACCGGTTTGATTGCTTTCTGGGCTGGTGCCTTCACGTTATTTGAATTGGCTCGATTTGACCCTTCTGTACCAATGGGTCATCAGCCTTTAATTGCGCTTCCTCATTTAGCAACTTTGGGTATTGGTTTCGATGAAACTGGAACCTTTGTTGGTGGAAGTGCGGTTGTTGCAGTTGCTGTGTGTCATCTAGTTGGATCCATGGCTTATGGGGCAGGTGGATTGATGCACTCTCTTCTTTTCTCTAGTGACATGCAGGAATCTTCTGTGCCACAGGCCAGAAAATTCAAGCTTGAATGGGACAACCCAGATAACCAGACTTTCATCCTTGGACATCATTTGATTTTCTTTGGTGTTGCATGTATTTGGTTTGTTGAATGGGCGCGAATTCATGGGGTCTACGATCCTGCTATTGGTGCTATTCGTCAGGTTGAATACGACCTTAATTTGAGTCATATTTGGGATCATCAATTTGATTTCCTAACTATTGACAGCTTGGAAGATGTTATGGGAGGTCATGCTTTCTTGGCTTTCTTAGAAATTACTGGTGGTGCTTTCCATATCGCTACTAAGCAAGTTGGAGAATACACAAAATTCAAAGGAGCTGGTCTTCTTTCTGCAGAAGCTATTCTTTCTTGGTCACTAGCTGGTATTGGCTGGATGGCAGTTGTTGCGGCATTCTGGAGTGCAACAAATACCACTGTTTATCCTGTTGAATGGTTTGGAGAGCCATTAGCACTTAAATTTGGAATATCTCCTTATTGGGTAGATACTGTTGATTTAGGTTCAGCCCATACTTCTAGGGCTTGGCTAGCTAATGTTCATTACTACTTTGGATTTTTCTTTATTCAAGGTCACCTATGGCATGCTCTTAGGGCAATGGGATTCGATTTCAAACGAGTAACTAGTGCCTTAAGTAATCTTGATACTGCTTCAGTATCTTTAAAATAGTTAAAAGTTAAATAAATTTAACTATTTTAAAAAAGCCCCACATGACTGGGGCTTTTTTAATGGGTTCTATTTATCAATAGCTTAATTCTTTCAATGATAATTAATCAGATTTTTATTAGTTTAATATTTTAAACTAATAAAAATCTGATTATGGTTTGATCTCACGTTTACTAATAATTAAAGCTAATTAAATGATTTGATTGAGATATGATAAGAATCAAAATTACTTTAGATGTTAAATATTTATATGGGATATTATTTTTTAGGGATTTTTTATTTACTTCCGTAAGCTTGTTAATAGATGAGTCTGTCGTTTTTAGGTTTGGAAGACCTATATAAAATTAATGCAATCCCAACGTTAGTCCTTTCTTTGGGTTTGCTTGGACTGATAGCAATTCTTCTAACCCTTGGTAGAAGATTGGATTCCGCGATGAAGTTGGAAAGATTTGGTATTCCCATAGCCCTTTTAATTGGAGCTTTAGGTTTTTTAATCGGTCCTTATGGACCTCTTTCTTTATTACCAGAAAGGGTTCTGAATACTTGGATGCAATTACCAACTCCATTGCTTACTTTAGTCTTTGCGACCTTAATGCTAGGAAGACCTATTCCAAGAATTAGTGCTTTATGGAAACCAGTTGCTTCGCAGGCATTGCTTGGACTTTTATTAGGTTTTGGTCAATATGTTGTTGGTGGGATAATTGTCCTGTCATTTCTGCTTCCTTATTTAGGAGTAGATCCACTGATGGGATGCATTATTGAAGTTGGTTTTGAAGGAGGCCATGGAGCTGCGGCAATAATGGGAGAAAGTTTTATGAAGTTAGGCTTTCCTGAGGGATTAGATCTGGGCTTTGCAATGGCAACTGTAGGGTTACTTGCTTCTACTTTGTTGGGGAGCGGCTTGGTTGTCTTAGGTAGGTTCTTTGGATGGCTTGTAAATACTGAAAAAGAGCTCCCAAATGATTTCAATGATATTGAATTGGAAATTAACCCAATTGAACAACTTAAGTCGCTTTTATATAATTTTGCTCTACTAGGATTAGCGGTATTGATTGGAATCTTTTTTCTTTATTGTTTAAGGCTATCTTCTACTTTTTTGAGTGATATAAGTAAGCAGGTGATATTAGCTTTCCCTGTATTTCCATTGGCTTTGATGGGTTCATTTTTAGTTAGAATTTTATTGGAAAAAACTGGAAAGACTAAATTAGTCTCATCACTTTTTCAACGTGAGATTGGCATACTTTCAACCGATTTGCTCATAATTACCGCCATGGCTGGGTTGAATTTACCTTTATTAGTTAACTACTGGCTTCCTATAACGATTTTAGCCATTGGTGGATTGATTTGGAATCTTGTAGGGATGTTGATTTTTTCTAGATTATTTTTTAGAGAAGAATGGTTTGTAAGAGCAATAGCAGAGTTTGGAAATTCAACGGGAGTTGCAGCTAGTGGACTATTACTTTTGAGATTGGCTGATCCTAGAAATTCTACTAATACGTTACCTGTGTTTTCTATTAAGCAATTATTTCTTCAACCACTTCTTTCTGGAGGTCTGATTACTGTTATAGCTCCTTTGTTTATTAGTAATTTTGGGCTTAAAGGGTGGACAGAATTTTGTGGATTAATTTCATTGTCTTTATGTGTAGTAGCAATATCTCTACAGTCAAAATATACAAAAGCCTCAGCATGACAATTAATGTACTTAACTAAAGTTATAATCTATAGAAATATAAGTTTTAATAAACTTTTTCCCTCCTTTATATGAATCGACAAATTTACAAAGATATCCCCCCTCAAGAATCAAAAGAGAAATGGTTTAAAAGTCATCTACTTGGGAAAGAGGTTGAATTAAGAGAGCTCTATGAGTTGCCTCAGGATCAGTTGGATTTAGTCATGGCAGAGACTGCAGAGTTTAGGAGCGATATAGGAAATAGAGATAGAAATCTAGGTAAATTTTGTACAGCTGGTTATTTTTTAGAGCTATCAAGAATCATTGACAAAAGAAGGGCTTCAGAATGATTTTCTGCTCTGTTATCCAAAAAATAGAGGTTCATTTTTCTTGCTCCATGGTTCATTCTTTTTCATAACTATTGGATATTTCTCATGCGTAAAAAAATAATTTAACCAACAACATAAATATTGGATTTCATTGTTTTGGTTAAACTTTTTTATGTCAGCTATTCTAAATTGCCTTACAAATGGCCAGATAGCCCAATCAGCTAAGCTTTCTTTTGCATCAACAAGAAATAGCGATTTTCCTTCATTTGAAAATACTTTTAATCTTTCATTTAAAGATAAAAGTATTTTCATAGCTTCAGAACGATGAGTTTCTGATTCTTCAATATTAAATCTAGATGCATATTTAAATCGATCCAAATGATATTTAAATGCAGTATCATTTATTTCTATAAGACTCAATATTTGTTTTGAAATATCATTATCACTACCACAACAAAATAATTCATGCATATTCGATTTTTTGATACTCCAGATCATTATTTCTAGGCTCTCATCAATTACTTTATTTAAACTAGTCTTTAATACAGGTACAGTTGCTTTTTTAGAAATTTGAATTAATTCAATAGGCTTGTTCTTTAGTTCGACCTCTCTTAACTCCACTACCTGATTGGTATTTAATAAAGCCCATCTAGCTCTAATTGCGTAAGGACATCGTCTAAAGCTATATAGAATATTGTGCTTCATAATTTTCCTGTTAAAATCATCTTATCCCTTATGCCTAGTTATGATTAGTCATTAGTATTCATCGCAATAGAATATGCTTCACAAGTATATTCTTTATGGTTTTCTTTGGAAATTATATTTTACTATTAAAATATATTCCATTCGCTTCATTTTTCAAGAAAATTAAATTATGTCAGGATTTGTTTATTTAATGAAAAATGGTGATTTATATAAACTTGGATGTACCACTAATTTGAAAAGTGAGGCGAGTAAAATGAAACCAGGTGAAATAATTTCTTCTTTCAAAACTAATGATCCAAAATCTTTTGAAGTAAGATTGCTAAGGCTTTATAAGAAAAAAAGAATTCCGGATACGAACTATTTTCGTCTATCTGAATCAGAAGTTAATAATTGTAAAAAACATTTAGAAGGCAAAAGTAATTTTCCAAAAAGCTTAAATGATGAGTTAAGAATTGGATTAAATGGATCTTTGTTTTTCGGGGCTATAACTTTTCTGATTTCATTTCTTATTAATAAGATGTTTATATTTAGTTTTTCTCTGTCAATATTATTTTCCTCTCTCCCTATGTGGTCGCTTGCAATTCTTGGTAGCTTTGGAGGTTATGATGCTGATGATCTTACACTTTTCTCGACAGTTTCTAATAGATTTAAAGGTCTTTTGATAGCTATCTCTATGATTTCAGTTTCATATGTTCTATATACCTTTTCTCGCTTTGTAATTACTTTTTAATCTAGACAATTATTTTTTATTTATATAATTTATAACTTCTTGCTCAATTATCAAATTGTAGCTATAAATATATTTAATAGGTAATGAGCTTAAGAAAGTATGAACATTTCTGATTATCTTCAATTTTTAGAACCAATACAAGAACAGCTAAATAGGGTTTACTCAATTGCTTCATTGGCTCTTACAGTATTGGTTTGTTTATGGCTATTTAATTTTATAGTTGGTCTCATTCAAAGAACGTATTCAGTAGGTAAAGCAATAGGAGGGTTTTATAGAAACTATTTTCATAAGTATCTCCGTCAGACAATTCTGGGAGTGTTGAATACATTAAAAAAAACTACTAATCCTATTTAAAAAAATAAGATTTTTCTTCTAAATGTTTGTTTCAAGTTGACAATTTAGTGCGATTTCAAAAGGAATAGAACTGTTTGGTAAATCAAGCAAATTGGAGCAAATACTTGCAATATCATTTGCTTGTATCATATCTTTTTTTGAAAAATGTTTTATTTCTTTTGCCATATCTGTATTGACCCAGCCTGGGCAAATAGCTGTAACTCTAATGCCTTTTTCCCATCCTTCATTTCTCATTGTTTGGCATAAGCTCATTAAAGCGAATTTACTCATTGAATATCCAGCTAAGTTACCTTTTGATCGTTTTCCACTCATTGACACTAATACAATAATTCGTGCTGAATTACTTAGGGATAAATACTTCCAAGCATGTTTTGTTAGTATCCATGGTCCCATTACATTAACTTTCCATAGATCTTCAATATCTTTCATTTCATTATCATTAAATAATAGATTTGTCCTTTTGAATATCCCAGCGCAATGAATAATAGTATCAACACTTTTAAAAGTTTCAAATGTTTTGTCTACCCATATCTTTGATGAGTTTTGATCAGTTGCATCATAGTTGTGAACCATAAAACTATCTGAATTGTTTATTTTTGGATCTAATGGTGTATTAAATAAATTGTCTCTTTCTCTTACTCCTAAGCTTAATGAATGTCCTTGTTTAAGTAATTTTAATGCTATCGCTTTGCCTATACCTCTACTTGCTCCACTTATAAGAATTTTCCTCATTTATTATTAACTAACAATGCTTTAAATAATAAATTTAATTCTCTACCATGCATATTCATTAATCCTTGTTTGATAGTCCAGGGTGATTTCCTAAACATCTTCCACATTGCGGATATTAGTTCTTTAATGCTAAGAGTATTTGTAAGGAATCCATACCATTGTTTATTAGGTAAACTAAAAAATTCTATGAAAAATCCTCTTAGTAACTTCTCTTCAAAGCGCATCAATTTTTCTAATCCAAATTTATAAATAGCTTGTTTTCTTCTAAGTTCTGATGGCCATAAGGTTTGCCATCCTTTTTTTGCTAATGAAGCTGAGGATGCTTTTGGGTCTTTCATTGCTAATGAAAGGGCTTTGGCGACTTTAGGAGCTCTTCTTAATAGGCTTCCAACCATGTATCCAGATGCAGGATGTACCATCCCAGCAGAACCGCCAAATCCAAGGACCGGCTGTGTTAGGTCAGGGATTGGCATGTTCATTGGCAGATATGAACCATGCTCTTCATGATCAAGACTTTTTATTTCTAAACCCCGAGTCTCTAATCTTTTTTCCAGTCTTCTTTTTAACTCATCAAGAGATACTGGAGGAAATAGACCCAAGGATGTTTCTTCTAAGAAAAACTTCCCATTTCCCATATCCATAGCGTATAAAAATGTTGGAGCTTCTTTTCTCTCCTCTGGATTTAAATGGTCGCAACGATAATCCATTAAAACAAATTGGCCTTTCTCCACAGGGGGTGCGCTGAACTCCCCTACGATTCCGTAACAAGTTTGAACGGCTACTGGTCCTTGGTTAGGAGACTTAATGAAAACAGGTTTGTAGCCAGTTGCATCAATTACTACCCGAGCATTAAGTTCCTTTCCACTAGACGTTTTAACTGTGCTGGTTAATTGATTGGTTTCTAAATTGACTGCTGATCCTTTATGCCATTCTATTTCAGCATTTTTGCATTGTTCTAACCAATAAGCTTGTAATTTGTTTTTATCAAAAAGACCATAATCTCTATTGTGTTTAGTGATTTCATTCTTTTTAGAATTTGGATCCTTGTCTCCCTCCCCAAAATAACTAATGGTATTTACCCATCTATGTTCAAGTAAATGACTCAGACCAAGTTCGTCAACTTCTTCACCCCAAATCCCATACGTGAAGGGCCAAGGTTCCTCTGGCGATTGTTCAGATAAGATTTCAACATCTAAGTTCTCTATCGCTAATGCTGCCGCTATTGATAAAGCGCCTGGGCCTGAGCCTAGTACTAGAGCATCTTTTAATGCACTAGTACTCATGGCTTCGCTTGAGGAGCGTGGTTATTTTCTTTCTCTTGGAGTCGAAAAATAGGATTAAATTTCTTAGAATTAAATTTAGTTATTTGATTGCCTCCCAGGTTTACCACTTTAAACACCAATGTCTATAGAATCAACAATAGCTCGTGATGGCATTAAGAATGAGTTGTATTAATGTTTTTTATCAACTTAAGTATTTATGAAGAGTTTTCTATTAAAAATTGAAATAATATACAATTTAATTTAATTCCATAATCATTTAATTTTAAAATTAGAAATTCATGAAAGAAAAATCATATATTTTCAAAAGAGATAAACCTTTAACTATTTTTATAACAGGTGGTTCATCGGGTATCGGTTTTCAAGCAGTTTTAAAATTAATTTCCCTTGGTCATAATATAATTATACCTTGTAAAAATATATCTCGAGCGAATGAAGTATTAACTAATTTATTTAATCATTCTTTAGATAAATCCTCTAACAAAGGAAAGATTTTCACTCCAATAATGGATCTTTCTGATTTGAATAGTATTGATTCTTTATGTTCTGAGGTTAAAAATAGACGTTGGAAAATTGATGTTTTAATTTTGAATGCTGGTCTTCAATATACAGGATCAAAAACACCTAGATGGTCCACTCAAGGAATAGAATTAACTTTTGCCGTTAACCATTTATCACATTTTTATCTGACACAAAAGATTTTACCTTTTATAGATATAAGCAATGATCCCAAAATAATTATTACTTCTTCAGAAGTTCATAATCCTAACAGTGGTGGAGGTAAAGTAGGAGCTAGGGCAAACTTAGGAAGCTTAAAAGGATTAGAATCTGGTGCAGGTTTTGAAATGATTGATGGAAATAAATTTAATGCAGATAAAGCATATAAAGATAGTAAATTATGTAATATAATGTTTGCAAGAAAGTTAAGTGATTATTTGATTAGCAGAAAATTATCAATACCAGTTATTGCATGGGCACCAGGCTTGGTTATCTCTAGAGATAACCAAGGCTTTTTTAGGTATAGCAGAAAATATAATCAATTAGGCCAAGTATTATTTGCTTTTTTAGCTAGAGATATTTTAAGAATAACAACATCAAATATAAATGCAGGTTTACTTTTAAGTAATCTAGCTTTTTTATGTAAATATAGAAAACCTGGTTTCAATTATTATAGTAATAAAATTATTTCATCAGGTAAATTCATTTTTGAAGAGACTGAAATCAGTAATGATGCTCAAAGAGGAGATTTATCAGATAATTTATGGGAGTTATCTCAATCCTTAATAAACAATTCACTTAAATAGATATCTTATCTATTTAAGTGAATTGTTTGTGTTGGATATGCGAAGTTAATATTTTCATTTTGGAATTTCTTCATGATCTCTAGATTAATTTCTTGCTGAGCTGACATTGCTAGAAGGTAATCACTTGTTGGAATGTAATAGACAAGTTCAAAATCAAGACTGCTCTTTGCGAATTCGATAAAATGACATCGGTCGAAGATCGCATTTTCAGTTTTATCAACGATATTTTTTATCAGCATAGGTATGCTTTTTGTTTGGTCATATGTGGTTTCATAGACAACACCTAACTTATGAACCAGTCTTCTTTTTTTCATCTCAGCATAATTAGAGATTACTCCATTTGTGAGTCGGCTATTGCTCATTACTATTGCTTCTCCGTTTATACTTCTTAAGCGTGTTGATCTAACACCTACTCTCTCAACTTTTGCCCAGATCCCATCAATATGAATAAACTGTCCACTTTGAAATGGTTTATCTAGGAGGATCGTTATGTATTCGAAAAACTCTTGAACTGGTTCCTTTAAAGCAAGTCCAGCTCCTATACCTCCTGCACTTAAAAGAGCCCAAATGGCTGCCATTTGGACACCCATGTTTTGAAGGTAAAAAATAACTCCTAGACTCCAAACAGACGCCCCAACCATTGGACTAAGTGAACGAATCATTTCACTTATGGATTGATCATTAATTTTACTTGCCCATCTTTGTATTATTTTTAAAAATACTCTATTTATAAATCTGACAATATAAATAAGGCATAGAAACTTACTAATACCAATTAATGTCTTATCAACTATTCCACCAATTAGTAAGACTTTCCATGCAACGATGAAACTTAGTATAAACCCTAAAGGTTTAATTATTTCAATTAAAAGTGTAGCTATGTAGTCATCAGTTTTGCTTTGAGTCGCAGAGGTTATTCTCCTTAAAACCTTTTTTAGGATTTTTGGACTCACCAAGGAAATAATGCAACCTACGCTAAAAGTAAGTAATGAAATAATTATGTTTTTATAAAAATCGTCCATGATGTAAGATTGCTTTTCTTCAGACTGCCTGAAAAAATTGATTTGTCTAGATATTTTCTAATTATTTAATTTGAAAATGAATTTTTTAAAATTTTACTAACCTCCCTAAATTCTTTTCTATTAGAGGTCTTACATAATTCACATATTATACTTTCAGTTGTGGATGCAACTGCACCAGATAATATAAGCCTTAAAAAAGCAGTATCATTGTCCATTTCATTTCTACTTCCAATAGCATCTCTTGGGATTAAAATGTTTAATCCTTTTTGTAAAAGGTCCATCGATGTTTGAAGAACACATATATGACTCTCAATCCCACTAACTATAATATTTTTAAAATTATAATTATGAATATAATTAATAAAGTGCTTATTGTTCATACAACTAAATTCCATTTTTTCAAATTTAGGATATTCATTATTATCTGATATAGATTCAAGAGTCTTCCCGAGTTTCAATGGATTTTGTTCCGTAATGGCGATACGAACATTAAGTAACTTACAGGTATCAATAAGCTTTTTTATGTTAAATATTAATTGTTGATTGCCTTTTATATTCTTTATAAGCTTTTGTTGCATATCTACTATAAGTAATAATGTTTCATCCTCTACTATTATTTTATTATTATTATTCGCATTGATTAGATTTGGATTTTTTTTTAAGAATTGATCCATCTTAGAATTTCTTTCTGCTTATCTAAATATAAATCATCTAATAAATTTAGACATAATTTTTATCGAAAAAAATTTAAATAAGCTTTCCTTTTGTTGCGAGCTGTTCTCATTACGCTATACTATTGAGAAAGCCAAGTTGATATTGATTTCTCCCCCTTCCTATCGAAGTCATCCTTCTCCTTTTGAATCTGGCCTTCGTTCAGATGGTAAAAGAATGACCCCTCAAAGGAAAAAGGTTCTTTCTTTGTTTGAAGAGATTGGCTCTGGAATCCATCTCAGTGCGGAGGAGGTACATTCCAAGTTAACAATTTCTGGGGAGAAGGTTTCTCTTGCGACTATTTACAGAACTTTAAGACTCTTGGTCAAGATGACCTTCCTTAATGAACTTGATTTAAGTGAGGGAGGAAATAGGTTCGAATTGCTTAGTCATGACCATCCAGATCATCATCATTTGATTTGTATTCGTTGTGGTAGAACAGAAGAGTTTGAAAATAATAATGTTATTAATGCTGGTAAAGAAGCAGCTACAAACTTTGGATTTAAATTATTGGAGTCATCGTTAAACGTGAGGGCATTATGTCCAAAGTGTTCTAACAAATAAAACTTTTTTTAAGTTAATTCTCCACCACAACTTGAACCAGCTCCAGCAGTACATCCAAAGCAATGATTCCCTATTGAAATAGGATTATTCTTTAAAGAGACAAGTGGAATCAATAGATCATTCAAATGCTTCACTTTACCATTTCTCTTCATTCCAAGTTGTTGGTTGAAATCACAATCATATAAATAACCTTTCCAATCAACACTAAGAGTTGATCTACACATTACTGAATTAAGATTTCCTGGATTATGATTATCTTTGAGTAATTTATTATACTCTTCTAGTTTTCCAATTATCTTTAAATAGTTCTCATATCTATTAATTGGCATATTCGCAATAACATATAAATTCGAGAAAAAAATACCATACCTTTCTTTTAGTTCTCGTCTATAAGTATCTTCTAGCTCTTTTTGAGATGGTGGAAGTTGTGGTGTACTTGGATTATAGACTAGATTCAAAAGCAGACCTTTATCTTTTATGCCGTAACCTAAATTGTTAAGCTGTTTAAGAGCTAATATACTTTTTTCAAAAACACCTTTTCCTCGTTGTTTGTCTACATTGCCTTCTAGATAACAAGGAAGTGATGCAGTTATTTGTACTTTATTTGATGATAAAAAACCTGCTAAACTTTCGTAACCTGGCTCTTTAAGTATTGTTAAATTACATCTGTCCATTACTTCAACATTAAGACTACGTACTTCTATTACTAATTGTTTGAATTTAGGATGAAGCTCGGGGGCTCCTCCGGTAATATCTAGAAGCTTAATATTGTTAGCTTTGATGACTTTAGGTATAAGATGTATAATTTCATCGCTCATCATTTCTGTTCTGCTTGGACTAGAATCAACGTGACAATGATTGCAGGCTTGATTACATTTATAACCTATGTTTACTTGCAAAGTATCAAGATAGTCTCTTTTGATTTTTGGGAATTTTTTTTTAGTTATCTCCATAAAAATCTATATATAAAAAACATCATATGTCATTATAGTTAAAATATTTATTTAAGTGTGAATTTTACAAATTTTTCACTAATAAGCTAAAAGTTAATTGTTTAAACCACTCAATATATTCTTTTGGACCATCATTAATAATCATATTGAATTTTAAATCATCATTAGGATCACTAACTCCTTTCATATCAGTTCCATTTATTCTTGGTCTTAATACCTGATCGTTGCAGCTGTTAACAAATATAACTTGATTATCTTTCTTATATGATTCTCCCAGCCTTTGGATCAATGTTAAGAAACCTCGATCACTTCCACCTCTTAACCAAGAATTATCTTTATTATCTTTAACCGAGGTTACTGTATCGCCAACACCTACTAGAAGTGGCATTTGTTCGTGCGGTATTTTATCTCTGCAAAGCTTTATTAATTGAGCATGTGTCTTTGGAGCATTCCTGACATTGAAGTTTTCACCGAATGGATAAACGCCAGTTTTATTTGCTATGTATTTATTTAATAGAAATAAAAGGCCTGCTTCTTTTATTGCCCCTTTGATAATGAACTGAATATCTGTTGTTCCAAATTCATTTTGAGTTGAATATTTCATTATTTCTCTGCCATCTCTTATTCCTAGATTTGGCATCAAATGTAGATAAAAAGAATTATCTAAGCCAACATTTTTAGATTCTTCTAGCAAATCATTCATTATTTTTTCCATAATCAATTGCAAATCTTTAACTTTTTGGAAATCATTTTTAACGTAGCTAAAGATTTCATTAAAGTTTAACGTAGGTGTAAAGCGTGTATCACATACAGCCACATCAATTAATTTATTTCTTTTCTCATTTGAAAGGTTTGGTAAGAATTTTTTTAATTCATTAGTTAACATATATCTCATCATCTTTGGAACTTCTGCTAAAAAGTTAATCTCATTATCTTTGAGCCCTGGATGAGATAAATTACTAAATCTATCTTGATACTCAACTCCACATGCTGCAAGGCCAGGTAAGTAAAAGCCATTTTCTTTTGCAGTTATTTTCGAATTAAGTGCTTTTTCTACTAAACGATTAACGCCTCTTTTGCCTTCATGCTCCCCGCAGGTTAGAACTGCAAACTTCTCTCTTAATCTTGAAACGTCCTTCACATATTCTTTGTTGATCTCTCTTTGGAGTGGGTCTTGAACTAGTGAGATACAAACGCCGTCAAGATCCTGAACTATTAGAATATTTTGTTCGTTTATTATAGTGTTAATAACTTCTTCTTTCATCTTAAATATTTTCATAAAAGAAGCCTTTAAATATTAGTTTACTCTAGTTCAAAGGAAGATACACTTTCTTGATAGTTATTGTTCTTAAATAATTATATAGATATATATTCAGTATAGTAAAATCTATTTATAAAAGTTTCTAATTATTGTATATAATGTAATTGAATGAAAATAAACTGTGTTTGATAAGAATTTAAGTAATAGCTTTTTTGCTGAGCCTTATTCAAGTGGGCCTATAGCAATAAGAATTAGAGAGGTTTTGAATGGAAAAGTCGGATTTTACAGTGTCGGCTTATATCCTGCCTCTCTTGCCTATAACTGTGCGTTGCAAAATGAAGGCTTCAACATTCTTTTAGCCCCAAGAGACGGTAGAGAACTTTTTGGAGCTTTTTCTGATTTTGATCTCTCTGAAATGGATAACGGTATAAAAAATAAAATTGAATCTATGGCAATTTCAAATGAAGATAAATCAGGCAGATATAATACTCTTAAGGATTTATTGATTAACTGTGAATTAGTTGTTTTGGGTTCAAATAGTAAACATATAATAACTGACGTTGATTTAGCATTCAAACTCAAAAGAGAGCTTAATCGAGATAATGTTTTAATTGCATGCTTGGTTGGATCATTTTGCCATGATCATAATTTGAACGAATCTTTTGTGTTGTGCGAAAAATTAAATAATCTAGCTTTCTTTTCAGGTTTTCATCGACACGGAGCTCTTCGAAACCCATTAGATAGTTTTACTGCTAATTTTTGTCATCCAGACGCTATGAATGCAATATTAGGTGCAAAATTATTAAATAAAATATCACCAAATATTCAAGTTTCTGCAGGTATACATAATGTTGAAGGTCAATACATTAAAGCTGCTAAAAACATATCTTCTATCTTTGCGGGTTTTGGTCATACTTTTCATAAGAATAATCCTGGATTGCTACCAACTTTATTAACTTTATTATTAGATCAATGTCTAGATCAGGCTGCCTACGTTTCAATGAGTCGAAAAGATAGGGAAGATTTATATTCTAAACAACCTTTTCCTATTACCGAACTTGGATATGGCGTCCAACGCATAGAGGCTTCCTATATTAAGGATGGAGATTTTGTTCAGATTAGAGATCATACTTTTACTCAACTTACAGCTATGGTTGCGGATGTGAGAGGGAGCATGATGTTGCCTGTTAGTGGTAACCCAACTAGGAATTTTCAAGCTGGTCAAGTCCTTGCTGACAAGATGATTGAGTATAAAAGATGTCCAAAAGGTGTAGATGAATTTATAGAATGGTGCGAAAGATCTGGTCTTAAACGTGGTGCTTTAGAAGGAATAAACTCTTTGAGTTATTGGCCAAATATCTTAAGGAAGTATTCAATACCCTTGAATAATTCATCAATGATTAATCTTTTATATATGTGTATATTGGGACCTGTTGAGATTAAAAAATATATTTATAATGTTATGTCAAGTAGCCGTGAATTAGCTAACTATTGTCAAGAATCTGTTAAGTCATTACAGAGCAAGAAAATATCTGAATCGCTAGATAATTTCCATTTAGAAACTTCTGTTGATTTTGTAACAAAGTCACTAACTGATGAAGATAAATTATTTTTTGAATTTAATGATATTGGCTTTGATAATCCACTAGGAGCACAAAATAAGCCGATTTATAATAAAGTTATTGATTACATGGAGACCTATTTATTAGAATCTAATCTATAAAATAAACCCTATGGACTTTGAACAAATAAGTTTGATCACTTCCAATTTTTTTGATAATAGTAAACTTTTAAATGTAGATTCTATAGATTCTGGCCTTATAAATAAAACGTATATTATTGAACATATAATTAATGGGAATAAATCTAAATTTGTTTTACAGTGTCTTAGTAATATATTTGAACCCTATGAGAAAGTTATTATGAATCACAAATTAATAACTGATCATTTTAAAAATAAAAGTAAAGGAAATTATCTTAAATCTAGTAATCAAAGATGGGAAGTTCCATGTTTGATAAAGTGTAATTCTAATAACCTTTTTGTATTTCCTTTTTGCTCAGGTTTTTGGCGAGCTATGGAATATATTGATGACACTCTTAACTTTAATATTGTAGAAGATAATAAAATGGCTTATCAAGCTGGTCTTGGTCTTGCTAAGTTTCATGAAACATTCTCCGATATTGACCTTGCAAAATTAGAAAATACTTTTAAAGACTTTCATGATACAAAAAAATATATTGATCAATTTAATATGACTGTTAATGATTTTAATTTTATTAAATTAGACGATAATGTAAATAAAAGAGTTCAAAACTTAATTGATAGTTTATCCAATCATATCTTATATGTTGAATCTTTATTAGGATATTTAAAGAAAACATCAATACAACCTTGTTTAATTCATGGTGATCCTAAGTTAAGTAATTTTCTCTTTGATATTCAATATAAATATGTCGTTTCTTTAGTTGATTTAGATACTGTATCTTCTGGTTGTTTACCTACTGATTTAGCTGATTGTATTCGATCCATTTGTAATATTGCTGGGGAGAATCCAGATAATATAGAGAATGTTTCTTTTGATGTTAATTGTTGTAACTATCTTCTCAAAGGTTATTTCTCGACTTCTAATAAGAATTGTGATTACGGTTTTGGACTCCTTCCCGAATTTATTTATTTGATAATTGTTGAATTAATTATTAGATTCCTGAATGACTTTTTACAATCAAATAGGTACTTCAAAGTAAAATATCAAACTCACAATCTATATAGAGCAGAGGTTCAATATCGATTGCTTTCTAGTTTCATTACTCAAATGCCTACTTTGTCAAATTCACTTCATGGAATTGGGATTTCTTCAAACTCTAATTTTGTCTCCGATGTACAAAATATTGTTTAGGGTTTCACATAATCCAACTTATCACTAAAGTAAAAACGATATTTATTTTTTCTTGTGGCAAAGGAATTAACCCATAGAGCCGATGAGCTTAAACAATTAGGTTGGAATCAGGAAGATTTGTACAAATATATTGAGTTATGGGATTACAGACAAAGATGGGGCTCTATAAATCTAGAGAGAGAAGATAGGTTGTTTCTAAGAAAAGCAGAATCTTTATTGCCTGAAATTTCTAAAAGCAAAGTTTCAGTTAAAAAACCTCTCAAGGAAAAGTCATATTATTGCTGGATTCAGTTTTTTCTGAATGAAATGAATGATTTTGAGTTGAATGAAAATTTAGACGATGGCATGAGAGGGGTTTGGCCTATTTTTCTAGAGGAAGAACTTCGAGTAATTGATTATTTTGAACCAGTTTTAGGCTTGCCGGATACAATTAAGGCTAAATTAATCGGCCCAATTAGAGAGGACTTGGCCAAAACAGCTTTAGAAATCTACAAAGAATCAGTTATTACAAAGCAATTTGATTTCCAAGGGGTTTTGGCTAATGCAAAATCCAGTGGCAAAAACTCTAGTTGGAGATCTCTTAGAGATGGTGATTTTGAGAGCAACCAAGACTATCAAATTATTGATAAAAACAAAGTTCTTGAATTCCGTAAGAAAGTCAATGAAAAGCTTTTATCATTTATAAAAGAGAATTTACCATCTCTAGCTGAGTCAGATAAATCTTTACCTCCTAATGATTGGATAAATTAATAGCCAATTCTGAACTTATGTGGCTAAAAAGAAAATAGAGATAATTAATTCTTTGACTTCCCAACGTTTTGAAACTCTTCAATTGCATGCAGGTCAAGTACCAGACCCTGTTACCAATTCTAGAGCGGTTCCTATTTATCAGACAAGTTCATATGTTTTTAACGATGTAGATCATGGAGCGAATTTATTTGGTTTGAAGGAATTTGGAAATATTTATACGCGCTTGATGAATCCTACAACGGATGTTTTCGAAAAAAGAATTGCAGCACTTGAAGGAGGAGTAGCTGCTTTAGCTACAGCATCAGGGCAGTCTGCACAATTCATTGCGATTACAAACTTCCTTACTGCAGGAGACAGCTTTGTATCAACATCGTTTTTGTATGGTGGCAGCTATAACCAATTCAAAGTTCAATTTCCACGATTAGGAATCAGTGTCAAGTTTGCTGATGGAGATGATGCAGAAAGCTTTGAAGAACAAATTGATTCATCTACAAAGGCAATTTATGTTGAGTCAATGGGTAATCCTAGGTTTAACATCCCTGATTTTGAAGGACTATCGAAATTAGCTAAATCGAAAAATATACCTTTAATTGTAGATAACACTCTTGGTGCCGCTGGAGCTTTAATTCGTCCTATTGAACACGGAGCAGATGTGGTTGTTCAAAGTGCTACAAAATGGATAGGAGGACATGGAACAAGTCTTGGAGGGGTAATTGTTGATGCAGGAACTTTTGATTGGGGAAATGGAAAATATCCTTTAATGAGTCAACCGAGCGCGGCTTATCATGGTTTAGTTCATTGGGATGCTTTTGGATTTGGGAGTGATATTTGTGGAATGCTTGGAGTCCCTGCAGATCGAAACATTGCTTTTGCTTTAAGAGCTAGGCTAGAGGGGTTACGAGATTGGGGTCCTGCGATTAGTCCTTTTAATTCTTTTTTATTACTTCAAGGATTAGAAACTTTAAGTCTAAGAATAGAAAGACATTGCTCTAATGCACTTGCATTGGCTAAGTGGTTAGACGATCATTCGAAAGTTGATAATGTTAGTTATCCAGGATTACCATCGGACAAATACCATTTAAGAGCCTCTAATTATATGACCAATAGGGGAAAAGGTTCCATGTTGATTTTCTCTCTGAAAGGTGGCTTTGATGATGCTGTGAAGTTTATTAACTCTTTAAAACTTTCTAGTCATCTAGCAAATGTAGGCGATGCAAAAACATTAGTAATTCATCCTGCTTCAACAACTCATCAACAACTATCCACAGAAGAACAGTTGTCCGCAGGTGTTACTCCAACTATGGTAAGAGTGTCTGTTGGTATAGAACATATTGATGATATCTTAGAGGATTTCGATCAGGCTCTAAATTTAATTTAATTTTCCAAGGAGGTATATAGATATGGCTTTAATACTTCCTCGTAGTTATCACAAAATTTCATCGATAGAAAAAAATCATATTTCATGGATTGAGCCTGAATTAGCAGAAAGACAGGATATTAGACCTCTTAGGATTGGCATATTAAATATTATGCCTTTGGGAAAACAATATGAATTTAATTTATTACACCCTTTAGGACTGTCTCCTCTACAAATAGAACCTATATGGATAAGATTGAAAACCCATTCATATAGAACTTGGGATCTAGAACACCTGAAAAATTTATATGTTCATTGGGAGGAGGCAATGTCTCCAACTCCTCTTGATGGGTTGATTATTACTGGAGCACCTGTTGAGCACCTTCAGTTTGAAGAAGTTCATTATTGGAAGGAATTAGTAAATCTAATTGAGGAAGCAAGATTAAAATGTGCAAGTACACTAGGATTGTGTTGGGCTGGTTTTGCAATGGCTTATATGGCTGGAGTTGAGAAAAAAAATTTTAATAAAAAGCTTTTTGGTGTATATCCAATGAGGAGTCTTGTACCTAGCCATTCTTTAATGGGGACACAGGATGATGAGTTCTTATGTCCCCAAAGTAGGCATGCTGGGTTGCCTGATATTGAAATGGAAAAAGCAGAACAAAAAGGCAAGCTAAGATTATTGGCTCATGGAGAAAAAGTAGGCTACACAATTTTTGAAACACCTGACCAGAGGCAATTAATGCATTTAGGACATCCTGAATATAATGTTGATAGATTGAAATCTGAGATGGAAAGAGATAAGAAAAGAGGTGATGTACCTCCTCCAGAAAATTTTGATTTGACCAAATCAAATACTTCGTGGCGATCACATAGAAACTTATTATTTCAACAATGGTTGTGGTTCTGTTATCAACGTGTAAGCCTAAGTGTTTAACTTTCTTAGATTTACCAGGGATTAGCTTTTGGTTAAAAAATTGACTATTTTAATGAAGGCATTATATTTCTTGGGTCATGAATGGCTTTGATCTCTTGTAAATTTGGGAGCCAATCTTTGAATGCGGATGATAATTCTTTTTTATGCCATTCTAAATGTGGGTGTATTTGCGCAAGATGAACCCCAGGGCATATGAATTCTAGATTATTCCAACACTCTTTCATCCATTCCAGAGTTCTTTTTCTCTTCGCTTGATTGTGGGCTTCCCAAGCACCGTTAATCCAAGGTTTCCAGATTGCATCACGATGAATAAATGAAGTGTCAAGATCATTTAAATGTGTTAAACCTCCTAATTGTTGAGAAGCTATATAACAACTTTTGTTCGGCCTTTTATTTATTAATTTTTTAAGGATTTTTAATACTTGTTGATTTCTTTCTTGCCAAGCAGGGCCTAACAAACCAAGTACTTCGGAATGATTTGAATTACTATAATTATTATTATTTCCAAAGCTTAGATCAGGTAAAGACTTCATATTGTTGAATTTATTAATATTTCTATTTCGAGAGAATGGCAATTTTTCTAATAATTTAATCATAACGGATTCATCATCAGTATTTTTGACTTCACCAATTGCATGAGCAAAAATATCGTCTCCATATATCCATTGAAGGCTAAGAGAATTAGGCCAACTTTCGGCTTGATTAATACATTCAGATAGCTGAGAAAATGTAAGATTTGCCTTCCAACTTAGTAGTGGTCTTAATGGCTGAGTCTTTAACTTTACCTGTGTGATTATCCCAAGAAATATAGCTGCTCCGCAAAGGGCTTTCCATTCATTAGTCAATTCTTTTTTCGTATTTGGTCGTAATAAATGAAACTCTTTTCCATTTCCCCAAAAACCCTTAACCTCAATGATTTGATCAATTGCTAATCCTTTGCTCCTACTGAGTGGACTTATTCCACCGGTCAAGATATATCCCATTCCTGTATTTCCAGATAAACCAATTGGAAAACTTCTTTTATGCTCTGCAAGAAAAGAGCATAATTCTCCCATCGTTACCCCGGCTTCAATTTCTACATGCTTTTTGTCTGAATCGAAAGATATATTTTGGTAGTTTTTTCTTAGGTCTAAAATCCAATGTTTATCTGCGGCGGCTCTACTTGTGGTTCCTCCACTAGATACTAAAAATGAACTGGAAGTTTGTTGGGATGATCTCAGTGATTGAAAAAATTCTGAGTTTACATTTTCAAAAATCCCAAGGACATCACTATCATTGGAATTCTGATTTTGTAGTGTTATCAAATTTCTAATAATCGGCTCCTTTTTCTATAATGAATTTCTTAAGTTAGTATTTTATAAAACTATATTCAATTAAAGTAGATTATTGGCTAAAATATTTTGATTCCCTCTGCATCAATTAACTATAAATATCCGTCTAATATTGGAATTTTGTTATGCGGCCATGGTAGTAGAGATCCGCAAGCAGTAAAAGAGTTTATAAATGTAGTTAATAAAATAAAAGCTAGAATACCTGACATCCCAGTTGAACTCGGTTTCCTAGAATTTAATCGACCAATAATTAGTGAGGCCCTAGATCAGCTTAGGAATTTGGGAGTTGAGAGAGTGATTGCTTTACCCGCCATGTTATTCGCTGCCGGGCATACTAAAAATGATATCCCTGCGGTTTTGAATAAATACTCCGCTGATCATGGACTTCTAATTCAATATGGCAGGGAGCTTGGTTTGAATTCTTTGATGATTGGAGCAGCAGGAGCAAGACTCAAAGAAACAATTGATAGTAATCCAATATTTCCTCTTCATGAAACATTACTTGTCGTGGTAGGTAGGGGATCGTCCGATCCAGACGCTAATTCAAATGTGTGTAAGATTACAAGGATGCTTGTTGAGGGATTTGGTTTTGGATGGGGAGAAACTGTTTTTTCAGGAGTAACATTTCCCCTCGTTGATCCTGGCCTGAGACATGCTCTCAAACTAGGTTTTAAAAGAGTAATTCTCTTGCCTTATTTTCTTTTTTCTGGAGTTTTAGTAAGTCGCGTTAGAGAACATTCCATAAGAGTTGCAAATGATAATCCTGATGTGAAGTTTCTAAACGCAAGTTATTTATCAGACCAGGATTTAGTCATTGATACTTTTATGGAAAGAATTCAAGAAGTTTTTGATGGAGAGAATTTTATGAACTGTGCTTTATGTAAATATCGTTCTAATTTATTAGGTTTTGAAAGCGAGGTTGGATATGAGCAGATTAGTCATCATGATCATGTTGAAGGTTGTCTAGACATTCGACGAGAAGAGAAAGAGCATAATCACGCACATGAACATTTTCCTTATCCACATGCAAAGCATCCTTTAGGACCTGTCACGCTTCCCTCTTTAAATAAAAGCTAATTCTAAAAAAAATAGGTTTAAATTAGAGAATCATTTGTCTATTTCTTGCTTGCGTCGCAAGGGACTCGTTATTTATACATTTTTTTAATGTTTAGTTTCGGCTCTTTTCCCCAAGTAATTTCCACAACTAGTGAAGAGTTTTCCACTAAAAAAAAACCAAAACTCTAGTTATCGTGATGGACTTGTGGGATTCAATAGATATTTTAATAGTAATTTACACTTAGATGCTTTATGCAAAGAAAACTAATTCATTTCATATCAATCCTTCTCGAAGGATTGATATGAAATGAGTCTAGCTCTGTCTCGGATTTTCGGTTCAGCTTTTCTTTATCTTTGACGTTTTATAGAAAATTTAAGATCCTTATCTCATGAAGTCCGAGCTATTTAGAAAGGAAATGGAGTTTAATCAAATTGAAACTCGTATTGATGAGATAAAAACAGATGAGGTTAAATATTGTGAAAATGACTTGGACCTAATGTCTATAAGTCTTGAAGCTGAGGTACCTGAAGCTCTTTATATAGGTATGAAGGATTTTATATGTGGGAATGAGAATTGGGATCAATCAAAGCTTATTAGCTCAGCAATCGCAAATTTTCTCTTTCAAAATGGTTCTGATGATAGGGCTGTTACCGAAAAATACTTAAATGATATTTTTAACCTTTAAAGTCTTCAATTGCCTTTTCGCAAGCTCTCTTAGTTATTGCCATCATTGTTAATGTCGGGCTTTGCCATGATGAAGTAGGCCAGCAAGCTCCATCAACAACCAATACATTGTTGCATTCCCATAGACGATTCCAGTTATCTAAAACACTATTTTCCCTGTCATTTCCCATTGGTGCTCCTCCTACCTCATGTATGTAGTAACCAGGGGGTGGAGCATCGCTTTTAATAGCAACTGACTTGCTTAAAATTTGTTTGGTAAATGGAATATTGAGAATCTCATTCAATGGAATAATATTGCCATTTCCGTAATTAATAATAAGTTCAATCATTCTGTTCATTTCTGAAACCATTCGTTTCTCATTTTCACGCCAAACTATTGATATGTGAGGTATGGAAATACCATATTGATCTTTGCTCTTTGAGAGAGAAACAGTGTTTTTTTGATTTGGGAGTACTTCTCCATGACCAATAAGGAAACCAGTTTTTGTGTTTTTATATTTTTTTAAAACTTCTGGCGGTTCAAATCTATCTATTCCTCCCCAGATGCCATATCCACCGACAAAGTTTTTTGTAGTTGAGCTATCTCTACCGATTGGAATAAAGAAGCTCCCAGCTCCTGTTAAAAGATGATTATTATTTTTATCTGAATAATCAGTGAAATTCATATCGATAGGGACAGTGAAAAACCTGCAGGTTGATATATGATCCATTAAGTTCATTCCTAATGAATGAGAGGGCTCAATTAGACCATTTGAATTATTACTTTCTTCGGAACTTAATAGAATCCTAATTGTTTGGATTGTTGATGAACATAGTATTATTAATTTACTTTCTAATTCACTTCTCTCTCCATTTTTTTGGTTTACTACAATAACACTTTTTGCAGACTTCCTATCCTTATTCAAAACTAATTTATCTACAATATGATTTGAAAGTATTTCTATTTTACCTAGCCTAGCGGCTTCTTTTAATGTGCTGCCTAAACTGCTATATCTGGGCCATTTCGTTTTATCTTCATTTGCTCCAAACCCTCTGGAATGTATAAAGGGAAGATTTAAATTTTCTTTTATATTGGAGGCAAATCTTGATTCACTTTCTGTAAATGGAAGTTTGCCAATATATTCACCATTAGGTAGTTGATTTAGATCGTCTTTGTTGCCGTATATTTTTAGAAAACTCTCTATTTCCGAATAATGTGACTCAAGATCTTTGTAACTAATAGGCCATTCGAGATTGTATTCTTTTTCTTTTGAGGCTTCAAAATCTTCGTCAGATAATCTTAAGGTTATCCCTCCCCAAGTAAGGCTCCTTCCACCAACTTGATTGCCTTGCGTCCACATGAATGGGGCTTTGGGCGGGTGTGTATAAGGATTTGCTTTTTTGTTTGCGTACAGTAAGGGATTTGATTTCCAGAATCCTGGATGTTGAGGTTGATTTTGATAATTTCCAGTTGCTACCCCTAAAAGTCTCCGAATCATATTGCAAGGCTCTGTTCCGTTTGCCTGCTTGATCTCTAGTTCAGGACCTTTCTCTATTACTAGTACTCTTACTCCAGCCTTAGCCATTGTTAAGGCTGCCATTCCCCCGGTTGCACCTGAACCGATAATTATGACTTCATAGGGCTTGTTAATCATTTTTTGGAAGTTGTATATTTTGAATTTGGTAGATTTATGGAATGATTTTTTATATGTAAAATTTATATTAAATCATAGGGTTAGTTAATAGACCGATGGAAAAATTGATTAACTTATATTTTTTACTTTCTTTAATAAAGAATTAACATGAAATGTTTTTTATTAGATGATTCTTTATAATTTGCACGTAAATAATTAAATAATTTATTTTGATTTGTTTTTATGATTTAAGATAGGTTATACTATTTGTCTTTTAATATATAATTTATATTAAATCCAATATTTAACTGTCAGACCCTTTTGAATTAAAATATAATCATTAGTAGCAATTAGAAAGTTATGTTTAAACGTCTTCTTTTTTTTGTAAGCTCCGTTCTTTTTTTCTTTTATCCTCTGCCAGCTTATTCAGCTTTGGACTATGGAAAGCAAACCTTGATAGGTTCAGATTTCTCCAATATCGATTTGAAAGGTGCGACTTTCTATTTAAGTGATCTCCAAGATTCTGATTTTTCAGGCAGTGATCTTCAAGGCGCTAGTTTTTTTGATGCAAAGCTTGAAAACGCTAATTTAAGTAATACAAATATGAGAGATGTAACAATGGATGCAGCTATACTTAATGGCGCAAACCTTTCAAATAGCATATTAGAAGGTGCTTTTGCTTACAATGCAAAATTCGAAAACGTTATTATTGAAGGTGCCGACTTTACTGATGTCTTGATCGCAAATGATGTTAGAAATAAACTATGCCTTATCGCAAATGGGATAAACAGTGTGACTAATAAAAAAACAAGTGAAACATTGGACTGTTAGTAGCCAGTATGCTTATTTAGAAAAATATTAATCACTCTAAATATATTTTTTGGATTTCAATTTTATTTATATGGATTCTTTCGACCATAACTGATCGTATTTGGTTGAATTTATATAGCATTACTCCTTCATGGGATCAGGCTGACTATCTCAATAGTGCCCTTGACCATGCCCGAGCACTCTCTTTTTTAGAAGCCGATGGAGCTTCAGACTTTAATTCTTTACTAGATAAATCGCCAAAAATTCCTCCTTTGGCTTCAATAATCAATGGAGCCGTAATTACTATTGCTGGTGATGCTCCTCACCAGGCGGCCTGGTCCTTAAGTTTTTGGAATGGATTCTTTATCTTTAATATTGCTTCTTGGGGACTTTATTTGAGTGGGAGAAAATTCGGACTTTTTTGAGTTCTTATTAGTGCATGTTCTCCTTTCTTATTTAATCTAAGAACTGATTATGTTTTGGAGTTACCTTTAATTTCTGCTATTACATTTTATTTGTTTCATCTAGGAAGGTGGAGTGATAAATCAATCGGAGGTAAATGGATTCAATTGATAATTGCTACTTTCGCATGCTCTTTTTCTTTATTGATTAAGCAAAGTTCTTTATTAGTTATCATACCTTCCTTATTATTTGTTTTTGTTCTTTCTTTTAAAAGAGATAAAAAATTTAGATTACAATTTTTATGCTTATTTCTTATCAATATTTTAGCAATTTTACCTTGGTTTTTTCACAATTGGATAATGATATTAAGTGGAACTTATAGAGCTATTTTTGAATCGGCGGCGATAGAAGATGATCCTTCTATTTTAGGTTTTAAAAGTATTTTCTGGTATTTCCCATATTTAGATAATCAGTTTGGAAGTATTATTTTCTTTTCTGGATTGTCATGAATACTATTTGTATTTTTAACCTATGTAAGATCTTTTAGATCTCAAGCAAGATTAGTTGATATTTTTAATGAGAATAATTATAAATGGACATGGATTTATTTTAATTTAATAACATGCTGGACGTTTACAACTTTCATTCCTAACAAGGATGAAAGATATATAGCATGTACCATACCGTTAATTATTTTATTGCTAGCTCTTGGATTTTCTAAGTGGAGTGATTGGCTGGATACTTATTTTAAATTCAACTTTTATATTTTACTATTTATTCCTGCTGTAAGTTTTCTATTTTCCAATTCTATTAATAAGTTTAACACTTTACAAAATATTTCAAGTAAATATTATCCTGTTAAAGACATTTTATCGATAGTTAGATCTGATCAGACTATCGATAAAAAAGAAACAGTTATTGTTGTTCCCAGCACCCCTGAAATTAATCAGCATAATGTAAGCTATTTTGGAAGAATGCAAGGTGGAAATATTTTAGGCAGACAACTTGGGCAATCTCTTTTGCATATAGAACCAGTACTTAAATATTCTAATTGGATTATTTTGGCAGACGGAGATCAAGGCTCAGTTCCAAGTAATTCACTAGTTCTAGACAAAGCGATTAGAGATAGTTCTCTTTTTATACAAGTTCAAGAATTTCCTAGAGAAAAAGAAGGAAGCTATACTCTTTGGAAGCGAAGTTCAAGTTCATTTAATCCAAATGAATTTCATAATAGATTTATTGAATTAGCAAAGGGGATGGAGAAGGTCCATTAGGTATTAAATTGATTTTTGATGAAATAGAAATAGAACATATGCTTGATGGGCATTTAAAATATCAAAGTATAGTTAGAGATAAGGCATTATCCAAAATAAGTTCAGACCCTGAAAATGTTGAATCTTTATGGTTCTTATCGCTCTTTAATATATTATCGAATAGACCTTATGAAGCTGATATTTATTTAAGAAATTTAGAAATTTTGTTGCCAAATAATCCTTGGCCATGTGCTTATAGAACAATAGTTAACTTTGCCTCTTGGAATCCTTGGAAGGCCTCCTTAATAGCGGATAGAGCTAATAAAAGAAATCCAAATTACTTTCTAAAAAGTTTGAGTGATATAAGTGCAATTTTTAGGGGATCCTTTTGGCGATTAAAGTCTGCTTTAAATAGTGTTCCGAATGCAATAAAAAGTGTTGATGAATCTCTAAAACCAATAGAAAAATAGATTTTTAAGACAGAATTTCTATTTTGAGGTTACGGATTCAGAGTTGGTCTCTTTCAAATGTTTTTGTTATTTCTTTTAGAAAGTCAACTATTTGAATATTTGTATACCCAAGCTCAGTTCTGAGCCCTTTACATGAAGAGGTAATCTCTTTCCAAATATCAGCTCTTACAATTGCTTCTCTGTCTTTTAAGTAACGCTCTTCTTTCATTTTGATTAATTATGCAAGGTATGGGTTTGTGAGCTTTTTAAGAAAGTCAACCTAATAAATCTCAAATATTTACCAGGTTGGTTTGATTGATATCAGATCAGTATCTTAAAAGTCTTTAAAACCTATTTTCGGATTACCTTAACGAAAAAATAAAAGAATCATGAGAATTATGGCATTCTTGTATGCATTAAATATTTGATTTACTTATCTAAGTAGTTGAAAAAAACAAATCATTTTTAAGATTTTTTGACTAATTGATCTAATATTTGGGTCTTTTTATCATATAGCAGGGGCAAGAGTATAATTAAATACCTCCAAACTCCCCAACAAAGAACGGAGAGTGGGGGATTCGAACCCCCGATGGAGTTGCCCCCATGCTAGTTTTCAAGACTAGAGCCATAAACCACTCGACCAACTCTCCACTTACAATTTTACCTTATTAGCTTCAGGAATCTTAAAAAAATTGCTCAAACGACAATTTCATCGCTTTTTCTATAAATTCAGTTTTAAATTTAATTCTTTTAAGCCTTTAAAAATTTCAGAACCTATAGATTCTCTGTTTGGACAAATTTCAATGAGATTATTTGTGCAATAATTTCTAGCATTGGTAAATTACATTCATGGCAAGCAACAAGAGCCCACAATCTCGTTTCCTTGGAGACCTCCCAATGGAGGGTGGTATTAGTCAAAAAGAGAAATACCGTTATGTAGCTCACTTGATGTTCTTTATTGGATGCGCACTGTTCTCATTTGGTATTTGGGCTCTCTCCGGCTTTACTGCTTCAAGTGGGGCATCAGGACCATTTCCTTTTTAAATTGAGAGGACTTTAAAATTAATCTTGAATTAGTAGACCTAAAATAAAAATTATTCTATCGACAAGTTAGTTATTGTATTTTCTCTATCTTCAATAAGTGTTAAGAGCCATTTTGAACCTAATGCTCTAGATATACTTCTATTTTTTAATAGTTCACAAATTCTTTTATAAAGTTTGTCAGATTCAATATTGGAATTGAACCATTTCTCGAATTTCAGAATTTCATCTGTGTTTTTACAAGCTCTCAATTGATCGATAAGTGCATCATTAGCACTCGTACCACGTATTTTTAATGGTTTATTAGTCGTAGTCATTGAAATTTTGAGGAACACAATACCTTCTTAATAACTAGCCAAATTTTCTAATTTGGACAATTATCTTTAAAACTTCTTTGAAAAACCAAACTTATTTTATTTGTTAAGCAACGTCCTTCGGATGATAAGAAAAGGCCTTCACTCAAGATTGAATGACTGCTATTAAGACGGTTTGGCAAGTGGGAGTAAGCATTTATCAGAATCGCAACCTGCTGGACCTGCTTCCGTAAGCTCCCCCTGATCATATCGACTAAGAGCTTCAAAGAAATCACAAGTGTCTCTTCTTTTTATGACCTCTGATTGCATATTTGTGTAGCATTCTTCATCAATAGGTTCAAAAGGAAGTCTGGGGAAGGTTGCATTTGCATCAAACCTTGCTAGCAATGCCGCTGAAATATAACCTTTATTTTCATTGATTGAGCTATGAAGAGCTTTAGCTAAACCCTCTATCTCATTTTCTCTGAATTCAATAGTGGCAGAGGTGTTGTGGTCTGTGTAGTTTGTTTGAACTTGCATATAAAAATCAAATTGTGCAAGAGCTGAGAAGTTATTGATATCTATTTCATCCGCACCAGGAATGTTTGCCCAACTTACCTCAGTAGGTATTTCAACTAGCCACTCAGTACATTTTGGATCAAATGGATTGTCTAGTAGTTTTCCATTTTCATCTTTATCTGACTGAGAAGGGACGATTGTGTATCCATAATCCATGCAAGCTAATGCGACTGGATCGTTCTTTCTAAAAGTAATTCTTCTGATAAAACGCTGAGCTTTTGGAGGATGCCAACCTGGCGAAGCCCCTGTCAGAAGACTTTTTGTACCCGCAGGTTGAACTGTTGTACAACGACTTGGACGGCGAATATTATGTCTATCACAATACTCCCAAACTGTATCGTTGACGATCTTCCTCCATCGACTCAAAAAAGTAGCTTCTTTGAGTTTGAAATCCTTTCCTTCTTTTGTCTCAGGTCGTCCCGCCTCCCACCATTTTAGCCATGGAGTCCCAAAGGCATGAACAAAAAAGTCAAAAAGTCCTGTGAAGCTAACCCCAACAATAGGATCCCATTCGCGACTTTTTCTGTACCGCTCTACTTCGAATCTATGATTAAGGAGACAGGCTACTGACAAAGCGGCTGCTTTGAAAGCATCTTCTTGTTGATTTATGTCTAATGGATCAATTTGATTGAGATGGATTTCTGCAAGATTACAGTGAAAATCTGAACCTAGAATTTCTCCGCAAGGATTTAGACCATATCTACTGAGTCTGTGAAAAAGCTCTTTATCATCAAATGGACCATAATTTGATTGAATCCATTTGGAAGCTTCTTCTTTACCTTGGTCACAATAGATCTCTATAAATTCATTCCTGAGTTCTACTGTTGAAAGTATGTCAGCATTTGAGCGAGCAATTGCCTCTGGTGCAAATTGAATAGCTCCCTCACCTGAATGAAATTGTTTAATAACCGCATCGACAAGAACTTTTAATTCAGGTTTGGTGTGGTAAACACGGGTATGGTTAGCCATTCTTAATGCATCCTTCTCTGGGTCTATACTCCAATTCCCCTCTGAGTCTTGCTTCCATAAATTTTCTTTAGCACCAGCTGCTTCTAAATCTTGCGAAGAAAATTGGCGCATACCTGCACTCCTTCTGATGTTGCCAGCAACGATTGTTACGGCTGCTTCGTCGATAAGCAAACAACATTCAATTGAAGTTAGTTTTCTTCCTACTGCTTTGTTTAGAAGAGTTGCTACGCGCGGGTATAAATCTTTGAGTTTTACAGGGTTCGCCATGCCTCCGAAACCTTTGAGTGATTCACCCGCTGGCCTTACATCTTTTAAATCGATAGATACATTAACAACTTTAGAATTGAAGCTATTGTCACTGCTTAATTCAAGAATTTTTTGATAGCTATCAACCCATCCACGTCTACTATCCCCAACTTTTATGAGTACATTATTATCTTTAATAGAAAATGTAGTTTTTTCATTTCTTTCTTCAGAAGGGGTTAATCCGATTTCTGTAACATTTGCAATGTGAATTGTATTTATAACTTCTGGCAGTTGATCAATTAAGTGTGGTTCAATTATCGCCCCTGTTCCGCAACCCATCATGGCTAAATCCATCATAAGTCCAAAGGCTTGCCAATCAACAAGATTCGTTGAGGTGCAATTGTAGGCTCCAGAAAAATTCTTCTCTTTTTCAATCCATTCTGTTCCCCCTATCCAAAGCCATCGACCTGAGGGAAGAGCTTTTTTCTCTTGTTGCATTCTTTGCATTAGATTGATTTCTGCTTCGTTTAGTCCCCCAAGCTTCTTTAGACCATCTAGGTTTCTTGCATTTACTTGTTCCCAGCTTTCACGACCAGCTGGAAGTTTCCTACTATAAGTTCTGTAAAAGACAGGATTAGCTGCAGGTGCAGTTATTGGAAAATCAGTCGTATCATCTTTTTTACCCGATGCTGAATTATTGGTTTCGGGCTGACTAGTTGCAATTGTCAAAATCTTTGTATCCCTTGGGTAAGTACCACGGTAACGCCATCTATAGCGTTGGCAAGTTTTTTTAACACCATCTACAGGGGCTTCAAATTAATAAAAAAATTTCTTCCTAGTAATGAAGCGAACGCCGGAACCAGAGCTCATGCAAAGCCCTTCGCAGGTAAGGGCTTACGCGGATGCAGATTTCTCTAGGAGTGATTCTATGGTGGTTAAATCGCTTGAAAAATATTTAAAAAAAGTAGGAAGAACTTTTAATAAAACTGATTTAATTTTTGATATGGCATGTGGACCAGGCAATATTTCAGAGAGAATTGCCAAGAATTGGCCTTTCGTAAATGTTGTGGGAATTGATGGCTCAAAGGAAATGTTGGATGAAGCAGAAAAGAAACTTTCCAAAAATATTACGAAGAATCTCTCTTATCAATTGATTGAAATTAATTCAATAGCCAAAGGTGAAACACATTTTCCTTTTAAAGCTGATGTAATTGTCAGTAATAGTGCCTTACATCATTTTCATTATCCTTATAGGTTTTGGGGTGCATTAAAAAAACTTGGTAGAACCAAGTGCATTCATGTTCATCGTGATTTAATAAGGCCTACTTCTGAAGAAAAAGCATTTGAGATACAAGAAAAACATCTTTCAAATTCCCCAGAAATTCTAAAAAAGGATTTTTATGCATCTCTCAAGGCATCATTTACAGTTGATGAAGTAAATCAACAGTTAATTGATGCAGGTTTATCTCAATTAGAGGTTTTTCAAGTTGATGAGCTTTATTTTGAGATTATTGGGTGTACTTAATCTTTCCCCTGAACAAATGCACAATCAAAGAAAAATCTTTTCTTTAATTTACTTCTTAAAATCAAATATTAAAATTTAATTGTATAGAGGGGATCATCGTCTTTAGCAGACTGATTTTTTTTAACTGAATCAACTTCTTCAACTGACTTAACTTCTTTAATAGGTTTAACTTCTTTAACTTCTTCTGAATCTATTGAAATAGCTTTATCAAGATTATCATCAATAACTCCGGAACTTTCGTTGTTTTGATCTTGATCAAATCCTTTAATTAATCCTTTTAAAATAGAAAGTAGAACAACAACAAAAACAATTGGTAATAGAAAATTAAACAGTACTTGATAGATAATTATTATAGCTAAGATAACTAAAATAATTTTGATAATATTATTTTTATTCATTTGTATCTAATAAGAATTAACATTTTAAATCAAATTTTTAAATTTTTCAGAGAAGTTTGTGCTTGTTAATCAATGTCAATGCATCCTGCTTTCAATCTCTTGTGAAAGCATGCGTGACTTATCTAACATTTAGTTCTCTCTTCCTGATTTCTGTTCACGGTCAGAAGTTAGCTAAGATATCTTTATGTGATTTGACTGAATTTTTTAGCTGGTTAATGTTCTTCACTAATTCATATATTGGAATACAGATGAGTTACAGGTTTTATTCTGTGCTCGATATCCTTTAGTATGACTGGCTTTATATTTCAATTCATCACTTAAAAACAATAATGAAATCAACTCCTCAGGACAAGACTAATTTAGATCCAAATTTAGTAGAAGAATTAACTGTATCTTTAAGTACAGAGGTTAGTAAAAGAAGAAATTTTGCGATTATTTCCCACCCTGATGCAGGGAAAACTACTTTGACAGAAAAACTTTTACTTTATGGCGGAGCTATTCAACAAGCAGGAGCAGTAAAAGCAAGAGGAGAACAGAGAAAAGTTACTTCTGATTGGATGGAGCTTGAAAAACAAAGAGGCATATCAATTACATCAACTGTTTTACAATTTGCTTATAAAGATAAGACGATAAATTTATTAGATACCCCTGGCCACCAAGACTTCTCGGAAGATACGTATAGGACACTTGCCGCTGCTGATAATGCTGTAATGCTTGAGGATGCAGCAAAAGGTCTTGAACCTCAAACAAGGAAGCTTTTTGAGGTTTGCAGAATGCGTCAGATACCAATTTTTACATTCATCAACAAGATGGATAGGCCAGGTCAAGAACCGCTGGAATTATTAGATGAGATCGAGTCTGAATTAGGGTTGTTGACCTTTGCAGTTAATTGGCCAATAGGGAGTGGTGAGCTTTTTAGAGGTGTTGTTGAGCGTGCTACCAAAGAAGTTGTTCTATTTTCTAGAGCGGAAAGAGGGAAGCAATCTAATGAAATAAGGTTAAAAATCAATGATCCTGAACTTAAAAACTTAGTCGAAGAAGAGCTATTGACAAAAGCACTTGAAGAGATTGAGATCCTAGATGAGGCTGGTTGTGACTTAAATCAAGAATTAATCTTATCTGGCGAATTAACTCCTGTGTTTTTTGGATCTGCAATGACCAACTTCGGGGTTAGGCCATTTTTAGATAATTTTCTTGATCTTTCTCAGGGACCTGTAGCTCGAAATAGCTTTGATGGGCCAATCGTTCCTACAAGAGAATCATTTAGTGGATTTGTATTTAAATTACAAGCAAATATGGATCCAAAACATAGGGATAGAGTTGCTTTCGTGCGTGTATGTAGTGGGAGGTTTGAAAAAGATATGACAGTTCAACACGCCAGGACAGGTAAACAAATCAGACTCTCAAGACCCCAAAAGATTTTCGGTCAAGATAGGGCTGTTGTTGATGATGCTTATCCTGGGGATGTTATTGGTTTGAATAATCCGGGGATGTTTTCTATTGGAGATACTTTATTTATTGGACCGAGAGTCGAATTCGAGGGCATCCCATGTTTTAGCCCCGAGATATTTAGTTGGTTAAGAAATCCAAATCCTTCAGCTTTTAAAAACTTTAGGAAAGGGGTCAATGAATTAAGAGAGGAGGGAGCAGTCCAAATTCTTTACGATAAAGATCAAAGCAAAAGAGATCCAATTTTGGCCGCAGTTGGTCAGCTTCAGCTTGAGGTGGTACAGCATCGACTTGCTAGTGAATATGGGGTAGAAACTCGTCTTGAACCAATGGGTTATCAAGTCGCCAGATGGGTAAAAGGGGGATGGCCTGCTTTGGACGAGGTTGGAAGAATTTTTAATTGCAAAACGGTTCAAGATGCTTGGCTTAGACCAGTACTGCTTTTTAAAAATGAATGGAATCTTAATCAGTTAAAGGAAGATCATCCTGAAATGGAATTAAACTCAGTTGCTCCGGTTGTTAGTGGTGTTGATCCTGTTTCTCTCTAAGGTAGATTAAAATCTAATATTAAAGAGAGTTCATAAATCTTTTTTTGAAAAATCTATGGATCCTGGTAGCAATTCACAATCAAATTCAAACTCACAAGATCCATATTTGATACTTGGAATAAATGAGGGTGCAAGTTTTGATGCTATTCAAGAAGCAAGAGATAAAAAGTTAAAAGAGGTTGGTGATGATCAAATTACTAAAGCAAAAATAGAAGCTGCTTATGACTCATTGCTAATGGTAAGTCTTAAGTCAAGACAACTTGGTAATGCAAGTAACGAGGCAATAAATGCATCAAAGAAAGAAAATGAAGCCAAGAAAGTTGGTGATATAGGACCTGGTTCGCTTCTCACTAGGTTGAAGAATTTAAATCTTCCTAAATACGAGGCTTCAACATCTAACTTTTTACCAAGCTTAGAGTTGCCCTCGGGACAAGAATTAAATATACGGATATCTCTTGGAATATTAGCCTTTTTACTAGTTTTAATTGTGCCCTCTGAAAGTGTTGAATTAATACTTTCATTTTCAACAATAGGCTTATTCATTAGTCAGTCTCGTAGAGGAAGACCTTTCTTTTCTTCTGTCATCTGGTGCATTGTTCTGCTTAGTATTGGACTTTTATCAGGTGCATTACTTATGGGGGGTGCCCAATCATTTATTGATAACGCTGGATCATTATCTTCAGACAAATTTGAGGCGATACCCGCAGTATTTTTGCTTTGGTTAGGAGTGGTTTTCCTTGATTAATCCTTTAATCGATTAAAGATATCAATTCGTCCTCTTTAACAAGATAAACATTTTTACAGAATTGACATGTTAGTTCTGCTTTCCCATCTTCCTTTATCATTTTCTGAAGTTCATCTTTCCCCAAAATCTTTAACGCTGATAGGCTTCTTTCTCTTGAACATCTACATTTAAAATGAACTTCCTGAGATGTGTTAATAATATCTGAAGGTGATTGATCAAGATCAGGGAAAATCTCTTCAATAAGAGAAATAAGGTTATTCCCTTTTTTGTTTAATAACTCACTAAAAGAGTTAATCTCTTTACATCGATTTTCAAGTAAGTCTATCAATGAATAATCTCGTTCTGCTTTAGGTAGTATTTGTGCTAAAAGTCCTCCGCTACAAACTATCCCATCCTGATTGATTCTTTCTCCAACAAACACAGCTGAGGGCGTTTGTTCGGAATGTAATAAATACGAAGCTATGTCTTCACCTATCCCTCCATTAATTAATTCGACTGTGCTGTTGTGTGGCTCACCTTTCCCGTCATCTCTAATAACGTGAAGATAGCCAATACCTGTAGCTTTTTTGAAATCAAATGTATAGTGATTGCTTTTATTCTTAATTAGGTCTAATTCAAGACTTGGATCGCCAACGTAACCTCTCACACTTCCATCTCTACCCGCATCAATAGTTAATCCTTTTAGTGGTCCATTTGAGCTTATCCTCAAAGTCACCCTTCCATGATTTACCTTCATTGAGCTTGCTAGCAAAAGGCTTGCACTCATTGCTCTACCTACAATTGCAGAAGTTAAATAGGAAAGAGAATGTCTTTCTTTTGCTTCTTTTGTAGATTCAGTCGTTGATACGGCGACTAGTCTGATCCCCCCTTTTGCAGCAGTAGCTCTAACTAGTGAATCTGTCATTGATTAGTTGAATTGTTTATTGAGGGATAAGTTGACCATTGTGCAACTTGTAATTGTCGGTATTCAAATTTTTAAAAAGTTCGGGTTCATGGGTAACTATTAGAATGGTTTGCTTGTCTTTAAGCTTTGCGATTAATTCTATAATTCCTTTTCTCACTGACCAATCTAAACCCGCTGTTGGCTCGTCCAATAAGAGTACTTTTGGACTCCTTAATAGTTGAACAGCAATAGCTAGTCGTCGTTGTTGTCCTCCGCTAAGAGATTCTGGCGGCTTCTTTAAATCTAAATTGATTAATCCCACTTTTGTGAGAGTTGACATTAGTTCTTCAGTCGTTAACCTCTTGTGCCCAAGACGTAATTCTTGAGCAACGGATAATCCAAGAAAATATCTTTCTGGAAATTGAAAAACTAATCCACATAACCACCTGCGCTGACCTGCATTTAGAGTTTTGTTAAACCATGTTATTTCTCCTTTCTGATATCCCGATAGACCGCTAATGATTTCTACCAATGTAGTTTTTCCACTTCCACTAGGTCCCCTAATTATTGTGATTTTCCCAGTCTTAGATTTTAAACACAAATCTCTAATGATTGGTTTCTCTGCTGTCGAGGGATGGTAATAAATATTTTTTAAACTAAGCATTCTTTTTTATTGAGGCTTTGATCAAATAAATAATGATTTTTCTATTTTCTTTAATCAATTTACATTAGATTATGTTTGATATCTTTTAGTTTTTCTTTTTCAAGATCTATTGTTTATGGAAGTTAGATTTCGTGAAGTTGATCCTTTCAATTGTTGGATATGGCTTAGATATTCAGGTGTTCCAAGTAAAGGAGAAAAAGATTACATTGATGGTATTTTTGATTCTTGGTATGTGCTAGGCCGACTTGGGGGATTTAATTCTGAAAATTTACAAACGCACGAAATTGGTTCTGATGTCAGTTGGATGAACTATGAAAATGACGATACCTCTTCAAGTCTGCCATCATTAATGCATAATCTTGGAGAATTTGAATTTAATGAGTGTTGGGCAAGATGCTGGGTCGATTTAGGCACTTCTGACCTCATCGCAATTGATATTTTGATAAATGTACTAAAACAAATGGATGTAGATGTTCTGAAAATAGAGGAACTAATTATCGGAGGAGTCAATCAAGATTGGCCAGTAGAAGAACATCCAGATGCAATTTTTTCTTCAACAGATTAATTTTCTATGGCTGAGAAAAGAAGATTATTTATAAAAACAAATCGATTAAGAGATGAAATCGATTCAAATGGAGAGTTGATATTGACCTCTAATGAATCACATTATTTATTCAGGGTTATGAGGATGAGATCGGAAGATCTTTTAGAAGTAATTGATGGAAAAGGTCATCTTTGGAACGCAAAAATTGTTGAAAAGAAAACTATAAAACTTACCGATGGTTTTGATAAACCTCTTCAATTCCTTTCAAGAGAAAGACCCTTAATAGGAATTGCGATAGTTATTCCAAAAAAGGGGTTTGAAAACTTTTTGCAAATGAGTTGTGAGATAGGAGTTGATATTATTCAACCATTAATCTCAAAAAGATCAGTAGTTAAAGAATGCAATAACGAAAAAATTATTAGATATAAAAAAATTATTTATGAAGCCGTTGAGCAATCTGAAAGACTTTGGAGTCCACAATTAATGCAGCTATTGACATTTACTAATTGGATAAATGATATGCCTTCCGAAGCTCAAGTCGGATTTGCTGCAACACGTATTGAAGACTTGCAAGATTGTGTGACTTGGGTAAAAGAAACACCACATGAAGTCAATCAAGTTTGGATGGTAGTTGGCCCTGAGGGAGGCTGGAATAAAGATGAAGAGGAATTAGCTTTTAACGCTGGATTCGTTGGGGTGTCTATGGGAGAAACTATTTTGAGGACATCAACAGCTGCCGTAAGTGCCTCACAAGTAATGACTTCATGGAGAAGACTTAAATCATCCTTTTAAGATTGAATATTTTTGATCATAAAAACCTCTATTGTTTATAAACAGGCATGCTTAATAGAAACGATGGGTAACTTGTTTTTTGTTGAGGGTATTTGGGTTAATGCTTTTTTGATTAATTTCTTGTTGATATTTTTGGGACAAAGGCTTCCATTTTTAACTAAGAAAGGTTGGATTCATGCTGGAGTACTTGGAACACTTTTATTAGGATCTATTGGTTGGAATGGTTGGATATCAGTTTGTGTTTATCTCTTCTTGGGAACATTAGTTACAAAAATTGGATACAAAAATAAGGCTTCCCGAGGTATTGCTGAAGCGAGAGGTGGTAAACGTGGCCCTGAAAATGTTTGGGGTTCTGCAGCAACAGGCTGCTCACTCGCCATATTAAGTTGTTTTTGGCCAAATTTTTTAAATTTATTCATGGTGGGTTTTGCTTCTAGTTTCAGTGCAAAACTTTCCGATACCTTTTCAAGTGAAATTGGCAAAAGATTTGGTAAAAGAACTTTTCTAATTACGACTTTAAAGCCAGTATCAGCAGGAACAGAGGGGGCAATAAGCATCGAAGGTTCGATAGCTGGTTTGTTAGGAAGTTTTATCATGACTGTGTTTATGCTTAATCTATCGATCATTTCTGGACTATCTGTTGCTTTTATAGTTTTCTTATCTGGCTATTTAGCAACTTTTTTGGAAAGTTATATTGGAGCAGTGGTACAAAATAAGATTAATTGGATGACTAATGAATTAGTTAACTCTATCCAGACATCTATAGCCGCTATTATTTCTATCTTTTTATATTTGAATTTTGTTTGAAATATTTATTTTAAATCAGCCCAATTCTTTAATGCTGGCCATTCACTAATTTGTTCATAAATCCATTTATGACCCTTAGTATTCAGATGTATTCCATCTTTTGAGAGTAATTCTTTAAATGATAATAAGTTGATCATTTTTTTATGAATAGATAAAAACGGGACATTTAATTCTAAGCAAGTTTCTTCAATTTTATTTTCATACTTAGAACAAGCTTGATTTGAATACCAAAGACATTCTGCAAAAGGCATTGAGTCTTCATTAACAGGTGTTAATCCAAGAACCATTATATTTACTTCATTCTTAATTTCGGTTACTAATTGTTTTAATCCAAATTTAAAAGCATCCTCGGAAAGTTGTGGTCTGCCATCTTTTCTTCCGATTTTAGCTGTATCATTTAAACCAATTGATAGCAAAATACCTTCAGGAACTTTTCTCCTTAATTCTCCCCTTGTGGCCCACTCATTCTTATATCTTATAGCAACTTTCTCTAATCCATCTCCTCTTACTCCAAGGGAATAAATGATAGGGGCACCATTTATATTTAACCAGTTTTGTCTTAATCTTTCAGACCATCCGCCTCCTTCTAGATCTCCCCATCCGTAAACCCCACTATCTCCAATTATGATTAATTTTTTCTGATATTTATTCATAAGTCGATATGTTGAATAAAATAACTAACTAATGAAATTGTTGGTTGAATTGCTTAACCAATAATTTTGAGAAGTGTTAAATAAAAATTCTCCTAAAATTGTTAATAAAGAGAAAGTAGCAGTTATTATCATTACTTGTGCCCAATTGAATGAGCTTAGTGATTCCTGTAATTGCCACCCTAATCCTACTCCTCCGACTGCACCTATAATTGCTGTTTCCTTTAGGATTACGTCACTTCTGTATGCTCCATAAGCTAAGTAACTATTACTTTGGGGGGCTAATATTCCATAAAGCGTTGCTGATTGCTTGCTTGAACCATTGCTTTTAATCGCTCGATAAATACTTTTTTCCTGATTTAGTATGTTATCTGTAAGTAACCTTCCCATGACTCCCATATGTGTAATTCCAAGTGATAATGCGGCTACAGATATATTAGGATTAGTAAAAAGAAGAATAAGTATAATGGTCAATGGAGGAGGTATCAATCTAAAGAAGATCCAAATAAGATTTTGAACTTTTAGAAGAAATTTACCTGGGAATAATACTAGTAAAAGTGGAGGTGTACCTATTGCAATCCCAGAGGCAAAAAAAGTTATTAAAATTGTTGTAATGATTAGTTTAAACAGAGGTAAGGTATTAAATTCATTTCTTATCTCTACGAATGAAGGAAAATTTAAATACGAAAAGCTTAATGGAGTAAATAACTCAAAATTTAGATTATAAAGCCAACTAATACCTAAAGATAGAGATAGTATAAATATTAAGATTAATATTGAGAAAGAATTTTTCAAACTAATATTTTCAGATAAATAACTTCTAAAAAATCTTATAAATTTCTCTAATAAAATTATTACGAACCAAAGCATCCACAAACAAGTCCACATTTCATTGAACTCAAAGGATTTTAAAGTTAAATATAGTTCTGTTCCTATACCTCCTAATCCAAATATTCCAAGTAATGTTACACCCCTAATTGCACATTCAAATCTGTAACTTCCATATGTAGATACGATAGGTATTAACTTTGGTAGTAGAATAGTTATAAATGAGCTCATAATATTAGATCCAGTTTGCTTAATTGCTATTAGAGGTTGTATTTCAAAACTATCTAGTTGCTCCGAAATTACTCTTGCTGTTAAGGCTGAATAGGGAATGACTATAGATATAATTGCCACCCAAATATTCAAACCTAAAAATTGAATAAATAGCAAGCCCCAAACTACTTCATGTATTGATCTTGGAATTGCTAATGAGTATTTTATGAATTCACCTAAATAAGAAAATTTAGGAATACTTTTCCAAAATAAATCTGTAGATAGTACACCTAAAATAATTCCAATAAGCATACTTATAACCCAGCTAGTTAAAGCAGTAGCAATTGTTATTTGAAGTCCTTCCCATGCGCTTTTTACTAACTCTTGATTAAACGATGGTTTTATTGCTGAGCTTATGAATTGAAATATGATATTTAGACCCCCAATATGAAATCCTTTGATGATTTCTATTGAAATGGGAATGTATGCTATTGATGGGATTAATGTTAATAAAGTTGATACTGGTTTTATTAATTTCATTATGAATTAAAATATCCAATCAAACTCTGATTGATTAATATTATTAATTTCTCTATCTATTACAATCTCTCCATCTTTTAAACCAATAACTCTATTGAAATTATTTATTAGATTTATTTGGTGAAGACTTATAAGTATGGTCTTAGGGATTTTAATTCTAAGATAGTTTTTTTGATTAATAAATAAATTTAAGATATTTTTTGATAATAGAGGGTCTAAATTTGAGAAAGGTTCGTCTCCAAGCAGGATCTCTGGTTCTTGTCTTAAAAGACGTGCAATTGCTATTCTTTTTTTTTGACCACCAGAAAGTTTATTTATATTGGAATAAATAGTTTTTTTTGGGAGAGAGACTGCTGCTAGGCATTCTTGGCATAAACCTTTATCTAAGATTCCTAGGAGATTTTTTAAAGCCCATATGAAATTGTGTTTACCTAATGCACCGCAGTTTATATTTTGAGCGACATTTAGCTCTTCTATCAAAGATAAATCCTGCCATATAGTTCCTATTTTTGATAACTCAATATTTGAAATATTGTTAATGTGAGAACCTTTCCATATTACATCCCCTTCGTTTGGGATTAGTGATCCATTCGCGATCGAGATTAATGTACTTTTGCCAGAGCCACTCTTGCCAATAAGCGCTATCTTCTCACCTTGATTTATTGTTAAATTAATATCTTTTACTCTAATTCTTTCTTTACTGCTATGGCTTATATTCTTTAATTCTAGTAACTTAGTCACTTAATTTTTCCAATATTTCTAGCTACCTTTTCTATTTGTTTATAATTCTCGTTTTTTGATATTATAAATTTCTTTGCGCTAAATAATTCGAGAATTTGTTTTTGTTTTTTTGACTTTTCATTGAAACGTAAAAATACATTTGTAAGGTCTTTCGTAAAACCTTTTTTGAACTTTTTATCTAGGTTCCCTTGAGCAAGCCAATGATAATTATGATAAGAAGGAGTCTTCCAAATCACAAAGACTTTTGAGGGATCCACGCGTCCTCTCTCAAGATTTCTCTTCCATACTTCTTCGCTAAGAGCACCTGCCTCATATGAACCACTTTGCACAAGCATTAATGTTGCATCGTGGCTACCACTAAAGCCTGGGCTTCCACCTTTGAAATCTTTAAGTTGCAAACCTGCTTCGTTTAAAAAATATTGTGGCATCAATCTTCCTGATGTTGAACTTTCAGAGCCAAAAGTAAAACGCTTGTTTTTTAGTGTTTTCAAGTCATTTATGTTATTTATTTTTTGGATCGAACTTTTCTTGTTTGCAATAAAAACACTATGGAATTTCTCATCAATATCTCTTTGTGCTATTACCTTGGATCCTTTTCTTTGAAGTTTTGCTTGTACACCCGTTAAAGCACCGAACCATACTAAATCTAAATTCTCAGTCCTAAAAGCTGTTACAGCTGCAGCATAATTAGTAACTGGCTTATAACGGACTTGAACATTGAGCTGCTTGCTTAATTCAGAGGATAAAACCTTATATAAACGATTCAGGTGCTCTGGGTTTTGATCTGGTATTGCCCCAATACGCAAGATCTCTTCTGCTTTTAATGAGCCAATAGTAGATAAATTAAATATTGAGAAAAGAGCAATAGCTATTTTTGTAAGCTTTAGCTTGGATGTTTTTTGAAGCATTAATTTTGGTGGATAATTTTATAAAATATTTAATAGACTTTCGAGTCTATCAATTCCATCATTGATCATTTCATTTGAAGCTGCGTAGGAGATTCTTATGCATTTGTCATCTCCGAAGGCAATCCCTGGAACTATTGCTAGACCAACCTTTTCTAGTGCCAATTTGCAGAAACTTATTGAATCAATCTCCTCCAAATTAATTTCGGGGAAAACATAAAAAGCTCCATTAGGAGGGACAAAAGAAATATTTTTTATATTTTTTAGTCTTTCTATGATTAGTAACCTCCTCTTGTTATAAATTTCTGCCATTTGATGAACACAATCTTTTGATCCTTGAAGTGCTGCAATAGCTCCTTTTTGAGCAAAACTACATACATTGCTTGTGCTTTGACTTTGTAATGCGATAGCCTTTTTTATTACCTCGGTATTCCCTGTTAGGTATCCAATCCTCCAGCCAGTCATTGCCCATGCCTTGGCGAAACCGTTGACTGTGAAAATTCTATTTTTTAAATCTGGTGCTATTTTTGCGAAACTGTGATGAACTTGATTTGGAGAAATAAGAAATTCATAAATTTCATCACTCATTAAAAAAATTCTTTGATGTCTTCTTAAAAACTCAGAAATATTATTCATTTCTTGCTCGGTTAAAACGCAGCCTGTTGGATTACTTGGAGAGTTAATAATTAATAACCTTGTTTTTTCAGTTACGCTTTCTTCAAGGGAATTGATATCTATTTTGAAATTATCTTTAGTTGAAGAATTAATTTTAATTGGCTTGGCACCTGCTAAATGAGTTATCTCTGGATAACTAAGCCAATAAGGTGCAGGTATCAGAACTTCATCTCCAGGATTCAAAACTACTTGAAATAAATTGTATATTGCTTGTTTCCCTCCATTAGTTACTAAAACATTGTCTGTTTTTGTTGGGACTTTATTTATTTCTGACTGTTTTTGCGCAATGGCTTCTCTTAATTCGGGATCTCCAGCGGCAGGACCGTAACGAGTTTTCCCATCTTTTAGTGCTTTTAAAGTTGCATCGACAATAAATTCAGGGGTATCGAAGTCAGGCTCCCCTGCGCTCAAACTACAAATATTTTTACCTTCAGCTTTTAAAGCTTTAGCTTTTGCGCTGATCTCAAGAGTTAGAGAAGGTTTTATGGAGAGAGCTCTTATAGATATCTGTGATTTGTCAGTCATCTTCGAAGCATAACTTCAAAATGTTTTTATTAGATTCACTTTTAAAGTGAATTCATCTAATTACAAACTTACTACTTAATCAGATACTTGCATGCCTTTGATGAACATAAACTTTGTAATTGCTTCTGAAAACCCTAAAGAATTGTCAGGATTTTATGCCAAGATCAACTCTGACAAGGTGAATAAAGGTTTTAATGCAACTCATTATTTTATTTCATTAGGTAATCGATCCAAAATACATTTTTATAGACCTAATAAAAATCACGAATGGCAAAGGAAAGGAAACTCAACCTCATTGTGTTTTCAAAGTGAACCTTGTGAAGATCCATCAAAAATCTTAGAGGGATGGACATTTGAGATATTGAAAATAGGAGGTAGTGCAATAGGAATTCCAAAATTGGCAAACTTTGGATCTGAGCAATGGATGCTTGACCCAGAGGGTAATCAATTTTTAATTTTGGTGCCCTATCTTTTAAAAGGATCAGAGAAGGAAGCTTTAATGTGACAAAAAAAATCTCCTCTAATAAAGATGTTTCTAAAGTTTCTGATTTAAGCAATTCCATAAACAAGATCGTTGTATCTAGGGGTAACCCTTTCGCTAAGTTGATGATTATTGGAGAAGCTCCAGGAGCAAAGGAGGAGGAGGTGGGAGAGCCTTTTGTAGGAAGGTCTGGAAAATTACTTGATAAATTGCTTCAAAAAGCTGGGATTGATATTAACCAAGATGTTTATTTTTGCAACGTGGTCAAATGTAGACCGCCCAAAAATAGACGCCCAACAAAGATTGAAATACAAGAAAATCTTCCTTGGTTGTATCAACAAATAAAACTTGTAAACCCCAGTGTAATAGTCCTAGTTGGAGCAACAGCTTTAGAAGCTATTTTGAAAATTAAGTCTCGTATTAGTATCCTCAGGGGTGAATGGATTGATTGGGAGGGCAAACTTGTAATGCCTGTCTTCCATCCATCTTATTTGCTTAGGAATCCATCTAAAGAGGAAGGAAAACCTATGAGTCTGACTAAATCTGATTTTTTAAAAATTAAGGAAAAAATTGATTTTTTATAATAGCCCTTAAATATGTCATTCTTATTTATTAAAGAGGCTCAATTGTTAACTCATGATTGCGACCCTAGAAAAGAATATGGAAGGAAATAATCTCTCTCAGCGATATAGCACCAGAATTATTCGTAGAGATACTAGGCCAGTAATGGTCGGTGATATTGGCATCGGTGGAGATAATCCAGTGCGTGTTCAATCAATGATTAATGAAGATACGATGGATATCGAGGGGGCAACGGCCGCAATAAGGAGATTGCATGAAGTTGGATGTGAGATTGTCAGATTAACAGTGCCAACTCTTGCAAGTGCAAAAGCTGTGGGGGAAATCAAGAAACTTCTAGCTAGCACTTATCAACCAGTTCCTTTAGTAGCAGATGTCCACCATAATGGAATGAAAATAGCTTTAGAAGTAGCTAAGCATGTAGATAAAGTTCGTATCAACCCTGGATTATTCGTTTTTGAAAAACCTGATCCCAATAGAACTGAATTTACTAAAGATGAAATTCATGTAATTAAAGAGAAGATCATACAAAAATTCAAACCAATTGTTAATACTTTAAAAGAGCAAAATAAGGCACTCAGAATAGGCGTTAACCATGGCTCTTTGTCTGAAAGAATGTTATTTGCTTATGGAGATACTCCATTTGGAATGGTTGAATCAGCTATGGAATTTATTCGAATATGTCATTCATTAGATTTTCATAATATTGTAATTTCGATGAAGGCTTCTCGAGCTCCCGTTATGCTTGCAGCTTATAGAATGATGGCTGACACAATGGACAAAGAGGGATTTAATTATCCTCTGCATTTGGGTGTAACGGAAGCGGGAGACGGGGATTATGGAAGAATTAAAAGTACGGTAGGGATAGGTACATTATTATCCGAAGGTATTGGAGATACCATTAGAGTTTCTTTAACAGAGGCGCCCGAAAAAGAAATACCAGTTGCATATTCAATTTTACAAGCGGTTGGTTTGAGAAAAACCATGGTTGAATATATTAGTTGTCCTAGTTGTGGTAGAACATTATTTAATTTAGAGGAAGTTGTAGCAAGAGTTAGAGACGCTACTCAACATTTAACGGGTTTGGATATTGCTGTAATGGGTTGCATTGTTAATGGGCCTGGAGAGATGGCAGATGCTGATTATGGTTATGTAGGAAAAGGTGTTGGAACCATTGCTCTTTACAGGAATAGAGATGAAATTAAGAGGGTACCTGAGGATGAAGGCGTTCAGGCATTGGTTGATTTAATTAAAGAGGATGGTAAATGGGTAGATCCTTAAAATAGAATATATCTTTTTATTGTTTTAGTATTAGAAAAATTATTTGATAATTATGTTGAGGAGATTTTTAAAAATATGTTTACTTATAGCTATTTTCCCTTCACCTTCTTTCTCTTTCCAGGCTAATTCCTCTACTTTGATTACTAACAATCCAAAGGAGATTATTGATCAGGTATGGCAAATTATATATCGCGACTTTTTGGACTATTCAGGGAAATATAAGGCAGAAGATTGGATTAAATTAAGAAAGGAAATACTATCAACCAAATATTTTGATAATGACGAAGCATACATTGCCATTAAAGATATGTTGACCGAATTAGATGATCCTTATACCAGATTTTTAGATCCTAAAGAATTCAATGAAATGAGAATAGATACAACTGGAGAATTGATGGGAGTAGGTATTCAAATTTCTCTAGATGAAGTTACTAATCAAATTGTTGTTGTATCACCAATAGAGGGGACCCCAGCCTTTCTCGCGGGAATTAAACCGAAGGATATAATTGTATCTATAGATGGTAAGCCTATCGATGGTCTAAGCATAGACAGTGCTGTTAAACTTATTCGAGGTAAAAAAGGAACGAAGGTTGAACTAGGTATTATTAGAGGCGAGGAGTTATTAAATATCTCATTAATACGAGATAGAATTGAAATTAATGTAGTTGATAGTCGAATAAATAATACAGTTTCAGGCGCGAAAATTGGTTATGTAAGGTTAAAACAATTCAATGCAAAATCTCCAAAAGAAATGAGTTTATCGATTAATAAATTAGAAAAACAAAAACCTTTTGGTTATGTATTAGACCTTAGAAGTAATCCTGGTGGTTTGCTTGAGGCAAGTATTGAAATAGCGAGACAATGGATAAATACAGGAATTATTGTTAGTACTAAAACAAAAGATGGTATTACTGATATTCGGAAAGCAAAAAGTAGAGCCTTAACCAACAGACCAGTAGTGGTTTTAATCGATGAGGGATCTGCGAGTGCTAGTGAGATTCTCTCTGGAGCAATTAAAGATAATAAAAGAGGAGTATTGGTTGGGAAAAAGACTTTTGGTAAAGGACTAGTTCAGTCTGTTAGGTCTCTTTCTGATGGCTCAGGCCTAACAGTTACGGTCGCAAAATATTTAACACCAAGTGGTAAAGATATTAATAAAAATGGAATAGCACCAGATATCAGTGCAGATCTTTTGTTAAATGAAAAAAACAAATTAACAAATGCAGATCTAGGCACTTTGAAAGATAGTCAATATGTTGCAGCTGAAAATATATTACTTAAAAAGTTTAAAATTGAGAGTAATAAAAATTCTTATAACCCCTTGAAATCAAATTTGGGCTATGCCCTAAAAAACTAGTTAAAAATTGTCAATTCTCCTATATCCATACCAGTCAGGAATAATTTTTTCGCTTCTTTCTTGAATGTCTGGTATCAGCTTTATTTCCCAATTCTTTATTTTTATAGGATGCAAATCGTCCACCTGTTCAAAATAATTTATACCTGAGTAGTCATCATTATGTTTATTTTTTAAAGTTGTTTTCCAATTAATTTTAGCTTTTTTCTTTGCTTCAATAGCTTTTTGTGCGACAACTAGTGTGAATTCATGTTCTTCATACATCTTTTTAGGATTGTACCCACCTAGATTAACAAACCAAAGTTTTAAGTCTTCTATTTTAGGGGAATTTAAATTATCTTTATTAGATTTAGAAATGACTATTTGATAGCCATCTATATATTTAATACACTTATAACTATCAATATGGAGTCCGCTTTTCTTTCCTAACCATTGTTTCCTAAGCTCAGGGAATGTATCCTCTATTGTTTCACCTAAAACCCATCTTACATCATGTATTTCTATATTACTTTTTAAACTTCTTCCCCCTAAAACAACAATAAAAAGAGATAAATTCACACTTGAGATCAATTACTCATATCAAGCATTTTTTTCAGTGGCTTATAGGCCATTAATCTAATTTGTTCGTCCATGTGCAACTCTGGATTCATTTCTTTTAGGCAATTTAATACTTTTTCTAAGGTATTCATTCTCATGTATGGGCATTCATTGCAACTACAACCATCTAGACCAGGAACTTCTATATATGTCTTTAAAGGGTCTTTTAATCTCATTTGATGAATTATTCCTGGCTCAGTTAGCACGATAAATTTATCTTTCTTACTATTTTGAGAATAATTAAGCAATTTGCTTGTTGAACCTATGAAATCTGCTAAATCTAAAAGATTCTCTTGACATTCAGGATGGGCAAGAACTTCAGCGGTTGGATTTTTGATTTTTAATTTTATAAGAGATTCTTCATTAAAAGTTTCATGGACAAGACATCTACCTGGCCACAAGGTTAATTTTCTACCACTTTGACGTTCAACCCATTTGCCAAGATTCCTATCTGGTGAAAATAAAATAGGTAAATCTTTTGGTAATTTGTTTACCAGATCAACTGCGTTACTACTTGTACAAATTAGGTCACTTTTTGCCTTTACCGCTGCACTACAATTTACATAGCTAATAGCAAAATGATCAGGATGCTTGTCCAAGAATTTTTGGAAGTCATCAGGTTGGCAATCATCCGCGAGTGTGCATCCAGCATCAAAATCAGGAAGAAGAACAGTCTTATTTGGACTCAAGATCTTTGCTGTTTCGGCCATGAAATGAACTCCACAAAAAACAATAACCTCTGCATTTGTCTCTGAAGCTTTTCTGGATAATTCAAGTGAATCTCCAATAAAATCTGCAATATCCTGAATCGCAGGCTCTTGGTAGTAATGGGCAAGGATTATAGCGTTTCTTTTTTTACGCAAAAAATTGATCTCATCAATGAGATTTTTGCTTTTATTTGAGACTGATATATCAGTCTTGTAATAGGAAACAGTAGTAATTAGTTTCCAATTCAATGTGTTGGGGCACTATAGAGGGTAATTTCCAAAAAAATCTGACAGATATCCGAATTGCTATCGCTGGGGATTTACATGGCTCATGGAGTCAGGATGATCTAGATCTGCTTTTAGAACTTAATCCTGATGGTGTTTTATTTGTTGGCGACTTGTCCGATGGTGATTTAAGAATTGTTCGGGGGATAAATAAAATTTCTATACCCACTTCTGTAGTACTAGGAAATCATGATAGAGGTAGAGACGGATCTGGGAATGTTTTACAAGCTCAGTTGGATTTGTTAGGTGAAAAGAATTGTTCATGGAATTTGTCGAAATGGACATTAGATGAACTTTCTGTCGTTGGAGCTAGACCTTGCAGTGGGGGGGGAGGTTTTTTTTTAACACCAGAAGTTAAGTCTGTGTTCGGGGAGGTCAGCCTTGATGAATCTGTTTTTAGGATTGTTTCTGCCGCCAAGTCTGCACCATTAGATTTTCCTTTATTAATACTTGCTCATTCTGGACCAGTAGGTCTTGGATCAGAGGCTTCTAGCCTTTGTGGCAGAGATTGGAAATTGCCTTCAATGGATTGGGGGGATAAAGATCTTGGTATCGCAATTGATCAAATTCGTAAATTTAGAGTTCCAGAATTAGTCGTTTTTGGCCACACTCATCATCAATTAAGAATTGGGGGGAATCGAACTAGAAAAACTTTTACTCAAGATATATGGGGGACTTCATATTTAAATGCAGCGTGTGTTCCAAGAAGAGGTATTGATTCTGCCGGTGAGAATTTGTGTCATTTTTCTTGGGTTGAGTTCTCCAATAACAAGCTTGTTCATGTATCCCACAGATGGTTTAGGAATGATGCATCAATTGCCTATAAAGAGGTTTTATTAAACCAAGAAAAATAGTATTCACTATATTTTTATTTTCTTCATACCCAATTGTCTTTAACTTTGCTTATTTGAATCAGGATCCTTGAATTTTCTTTCTGCAATCAAATAAGCACCAATTGCAGAGCCTATAAATCCCAAGATATTTCTCATTAAAGGCAAAATGTCATTAGTTCTTGTTACCACAGGAGCAATGCCAAAAATTCCAAATAGCATTATCCAAAGTGGAGAAAGGAGCAAAAGCCATCCTATTGAAAATGATTCATTTTCTTTTCTTGGCGAAGCTGCGAAACCTGCAATAATCCCCCCCAACAAAGAGGTCAATAAAGTCCATTGCCATTGTTCCTGGGGTAAACCAGGTACAACCTCGCATCCACCACGGTCTAAGCAGGTCTCCACCGCTTGTATTGAAGCTAAGATTGCACCATCCTCTCCATTATCTCTTACATAAAATTGGTTACCAAACCTAGTTTGTAATTCCACCCAAAATATTCTGGGCATGAGTGCAAAGTATGCATCTCCCACATTAAAACTGAGTAAATTACCTCCTCTTGGATCAGCGATTATGAGTAAACTTGTCTCATCAAGATTCCAATAGTCCTTCACTGCTAAACCAGGGGTTTTCTCATATTGCGACAAAACCCTTATTTTCCACCCAGTTTCTTGTTCATAAGAATTTAGTGAGTTCTCCAGTTCTAATCTTTGTTTCTCACTGAGAGTTTTTGCGAGATCGATTATGGGTGTTTGTTCTTTTGGTAATAGTTCAGGATTATCGTATGCAAATGCGCTTCCGTCCATTGAAAACATAATTAATAGTCCAAGACAAAAAATTATGATTCTCTTAAATGATTTCTTCAGCATGAACTTGATTTTCTCTGAAGGTATTCTCCATCATGATTGACCCGACCGCGAGATGTCCTAAATGGTTAATTGATCGAATTGGAGATAGTGGCGGTTCAATTAGTTTCTACAAATATATGGATTTAGTTTTAAATGATCCAGATAATGGATTTTATTCAACTGGAAAATTGAATATTGGTAAGAATGGAGACTTTTGTACTTCACCATCTTTGAGTAATGATTTTGCACGTTTATTAGCTATTCAAGTGGTTGATTGGTTTCTTGATCTGGAAAAATCAGGAATTGATTCCAAATTGTTGTCTCTTATTGAGATTGGCCCAGGAGAAGGGACTTTATCAAGAGATTTGATAGTGGCTATTGCTGAAATCGCACCTGCTTTATTCTGTAAAATTGAGCTTGTATTAGTTGAATTAAATGTAGGGATGAGAAGACGACAAGAAAAAGTAGTTAATAATTTGGAGGGGATAAATTGTCGCTGGAGCAGTATTGAAGATCTCATCTTAAGACCATTGACTGGTGTAGTTATTGCTAATGAAGTTTTGGATGCATTCCCAGTAGAAAGATTAGTTTTTAGTGACAATAAAGTTTTTAGGCAGGGCGTTTCTTTGAAAAAAATAAATGATGAATATTCTTTGGAGTTTGTTGACCTCAATCCTACTTCTAAGATTATTAAATTTTTGAAAGAATCTAATAGCCTTTTAAAAATTGAGTTTCCACCAAAGGATATTTGTAATAGATGGGTCACCGAATGGCATTGTGATGTTCCGAGTTGGTTTGAGAATTTGTCTAAGGTTTTAATTGATGGCGCATTATTAGTTGTCGACTATGCGATGGAGTCGAAGCGCTACTACAACGCAATGAGACAAGACGGTACTCTTATTTCCTATAGAAATCATGTGGCAAACCCTAATGTTTTAAAAGATGCTGGCTTGTGTGATTTAACAGCACATTTGTGTATCGAATCAACCATTAATTATGCTCTGTTTAACGGATGGAAGTTTATGGGGGAAACTAGGCAGGGACAAGCTCTCTTGGCATTAGGACTTTCAAATTTTCTTTATTCTCTTCAAAATAATAGTAATATTGATCTCTCAGCCGCATTAAATCGTAGAGAGTCATTATTGAGGCTAGTTGATCCAATTGGACTAGGTGACTTTAGGTGGTTGGCTTTTCAGAAGGATAATAGTGATGATTTGATTTTAGGAAATCGTTTTCTTGAAGAGCCAATTAGCTAATTTTTTGCAAGCATTCACGTATTTCTTTATTAGAAATATTATTAAATAATTTTACATCACCAATTTTTAAGGGCATAACGAAACTCACCTTGCCGTTCTTAACTTTCTTGTCTCCTTGAAGTGAGCTTAGAACACTTTCTATCTCAAGCTTAGGCCAATTAGAGGGCAAGCCTGCTTTCTCTATTAATCGTTTCTGCCTTTTCGCGTTATCCTCTTTCCATAGTCCCCTCTGAACCGCTAACTGACCAACTGCAACCATACCCATTGCAACTGCCTCGCCATGCAGCCATTTCCCATAACCACAAAGATTTTCTATTACGTGGCCAAATGTGTGACCATAATTTAAAAATGCTCTAACTCCACTTTCCTTCTCATCTTTCATAACAATTTCTGCTTTAGATTTAGCAGAACGCTTAATTATTTCTATTAGTAGTTTTTCTTTTATGTTTGAAAGATCAGAAATATTTTCTTGCCTTTCTAGAAGATCGAATAGTTCTAAGTCTGATATAACTCCGTACTTTATTATTTCAGCCATACCTGCTTTGAACTCTCGTGATGGGAGAGTAATTAATGTTTTAGGGTCTATTAAGACCAATCTAGGTTGATGAAAAGCACCTATAAGATTTTTACCTTTTGAATGATTTATCCCTGTTTTACCACCAATAGAAGCATCAACCATGGCGAGTAATGTGGTGGGGATTTGGACTACATTTACTCCACGCAACCATGTAGCAGCTGCAAAGCCTGTCATGTCTCCAATTACGCCACCTCCAAGGGCAATCATTAATGATCCTCTCTCTAACCTCGCTTCATATGCCGCATTGTGGATTAAATCTATAGAAGATTGATTTTTTTGATCTTCTCCAGCTTTTATTATTAAAAGCTTTGGTTTGAATTTACTTTTTATCAGACTTTTGATTATGCAATCACCATAGTGATCAGAGACTTCCTTGTTGGACACGACTAATACTTTTTGTCCTTCCCTAAAACCAATATTAAATAGCTCATCTCCTATGCTTTCAAGACTACTTTTTCCAATAACTATTTCGTATGGGTTGTTAGTTAGAGAGACTTTAATATGGTGGTTGTCTTTATTCACAGTTGTGAGGGTATAAATTGTTTGATGGTTTATTACGTTAAATCATCAAATTATAGAAGTAATTATAGGTTTGATGAACACATTTTATAAGCAAATGATATGTGTTCATATACTTTCAGTATTTATTCTGTGATCACATGGAGGAATATTCTTTAGGTTGTGAATCAAGGATGTTTTTATTAAAATCAGAATTCATACATTATTTGATTTGTTTATTCGCGATTTTGTTATTTGCTTGCTAGGGCAAAGCTCTAAAAATGAGGTCTTTAACTAAATGATTGGGGTCGTGGGTGGAGGACAGCTCGCAATGCTTTTGATTGAGGCTGGAAAGAAAAGAAATGTTGATGTCGTTGTTCAGACGGCTGCTAAAACTGATCCTGCCGCTAAAAAGACAAATCAACTCGTTTTGCATGATCCTACGAATCCCGTGGGTACAAAACTTCTAGCAGAAAAGACCCGCTTTATTACTTTTGAGAATGAATGGGTTGATATCTCAAGTTTACTTTCTCTTGAAAATAATGGAGTTTCTTTTGTCCCTAGACTTCAATCAATAAGACCTCTTCTTAATAAAATAACTCAAAGAGAGCTATTAAACAGTCTTGATATTCCCTGTCCTGATTGGTTGGCTATACCATTAAAAAAAACAACAGAAATTGATCTTCCTGCAGATTGGGGATTTCCTTTGATGGCAAAAGCTGCCAAAGGTGGATATGACGGGAAAGGAACTAAAATTATTAAAAATCTAAAGCAACTTCAAGAATTTCTATCAGTTGAAAGAGAAGGGCAATGGATGTTAGAAAAATGGATCTCTTTTGATAAGGAATTATCCATTGTTTCTAGTAGGGATTCAAAAGGAATTGTCCGTAGTCTGCCAATCGTAGAGACATATCAATCTAAACAAGTATGTGACTGGGTCCTTGCTCCAGCTGATATCAATCATGACGTTGATCTTATGGTTAGAAATATCGCAGCTTCGTTGCTTGCTGAGTTGCAATATGTTGGAGTTATTGCTATTGAATTTTTCTATGGATCTGAAGGATTACTTGTAAATGAAATAGCTCCAAGGACTCATAACTCAGGTCATTTTTCTATTGATGCTTGTAGCAGCAGTCAGTTTGATCAACAAATATGTATAACCTCTGGTATTGATGTACCCATGCCTGAAATGCTTGTTAATGGCGCTTTAATGGCAAACTTGCTTGGTTTGCAAAGTAGTTATCCAAAATCACTTACACAAAGATTAGATGATTTGAGAGGTATTCCTGGCTTGAATGTTCATTGGTATGAAAAAGAGGAAGAAAAAAAGGGCAGGAAGCTCGGTCACGTTACATATCTCTTGAATAATAAGAACGCTTTGTCTAGAAAAAAAGAAGCTTTAGATGTTTTACAAACCATACGTTCAATTTGGCCGACCTCTTGATAATATTTCTTTTAGATTGTTCCAGTACTGCTTTGTTGGTATAGGCCTTCTCAAGTGCTCTGATCTGACTCTCTTTCGATATGGGGAAGCTGTCGTGAAAGTGACGTATACCAGCTTGTTCTGGAAACGAAGCTCCACTTTGAATCCCCCTCTGGTTCTTCCAGGTCGATGCTTCTTGGGCCTTACGGCAAAGCGGTACTTATTCTCAATGAGTGGATCTAAATAACATATCTTTCTTGAAAATTTGAATTATTTGCTCCTGGTTTTTATTTGTTCCTAGTGGTTGCATTTTTTCACTGTACAGACAGTAGAAATCAAGAGGTTAATCCTTTAGATTTGCGGACCTTTCTCAGTAGCTCATGATCTTCTCTTGCTCTTTTATCTAGAATGGCTATATCTTTTCTGGCTTTTTTATCAACTTTTTGAATATCTTCTCTTGCTCTTTGGTCCAGTAGTGCAATATCTTTTCTTGCTCTCTGATCCATGTTCTCAAGGTCTGCTCTAGCTCGTTGATCAGCATTCTCTAAATCGATTTTTGCTCTTTCTACCATGCTTGTCATTGAGTCCACCATCATTGATAAAGCGGCAGGAACTTGCTTCCCAGAAGCTGAAAAAGAGGACTGCTTATTAAGACTAATACTAGTGTTTGCTTGATTCGAAGCCATAGGTTTAATTAAAATAGGCTTTCATTAGTTAGAAGCCTTTTTATTTATATTTCTAATTATCTCCTTTTATTAGCCCAATAAATCAAAATCTTCTGAACAAAAACGAGATGTAATAGAGAGAAAATGCTTTTGCTTGAAAAGGTCATTAATACATGATTTGATTTTTTTACAGACTTTGATGAAATCTAGTTTTCAGACCAAGTAATTAAGTTATCTAAATAAATAAAATCAATAATATTACCCCTTTGGATAAAGCCTAGCTATTCTCTGCTTTTGATTTTCTTCTTCTAGGCTTTTTCTTTTCCGATCCTTGTAAGAATTATCATCTTCATTAAGCCTAAAAAAGACAAAATAGAACATAATACCTGTGAAAATAAATCCAATTAATAGCACCCAAAAACCAATTAAACCTGTAGGAGATAAGTAGCTAATGTCGAAAGGAGTATTATTCATTTTTTTTTACAAAAAAAGTCTAGACTCTATATTATCTACAATAAATAGGAAATGAAGGAATAGCTACGTTTTTCATAAACCTAATTTGAGGCTTTGAACTTAAAAGATTTATAAGCTTTTAATAAGAGTTTTTACGCATTAACACATAGTAAAAATTAATTATAATAGTAGATATTATTTTGCTAATAAAATGGAAGGAACTCATAACTATGCTATGAACCTTCTCGTTCCACTAATGGGCATTGCACCTTTGCTAATGCTCTTTGTGATAAAAGGAGAGAAAAAAACAAAGACTGCAAAGAGTTGGACAAGATCGATTAACTAGATATGAAATGAATAAGACTTAGCTTCTCTTTGAAACATTGAGCAATTTATAAAAATATTAATTAAGAAAAACTGCTTATAGCTAAATGAATATGTTTATTAAACTATACTTTATATTAAAGTACTTCTTTATTTGTAATACTTTTTGATTGATGAGTAATCTTAAAAATATCAAGTTGATGATTTAGTGATAGCTTTAGATAGGTTTGTTAGGTTTTCACACTCACACTTTTGATTTCTTTTCGCTATATTAAAGAAAAGTTATAAAATAATAACTAATTTAATTAATTCTTTTAATTTTAATTCATTTATTTACAAATGCATAAAAACCAAACTCAGCAATTTGCAAAATTTTTTCTTAAAGATTTAAAATCTAAGAAACAAGATCAGAATAAAAAAAATTCTCATGTTGAAAAGTTAAATTTTTCCTCATCTAGTTAACTATTTTTTCTTTATGTAAAAATTTAAAAGAGTTAATTGAGAATATTTATAAAGTTTTTATACTAGATTTGATCTAATATAATACACAAACTCTTATATAGTTATTTTTATAAGTATGTAATTAATACCTAGTTTTACTCACTTAATAAAATAAACTAAAAAAAATGAATAAAATTAAAACCATGCAAAATGTAACTTGATTTTATTTGAGGGATATGAACAAATTTATCCAAAGAAAAACTACTCTTAAATTGTAGCTCCTATGAAGAGCTATCTTCTATTGATATGGCAAGGAATCTTCAACTTCTTTCTAACAAGGAGTTAACTCAATGTGCATTAGCGTGTGATCAAAAAAAATCCTCAGAGATACTATTTTATTTTAAAGATCACAGATAAGTGAATTTACCTAAAAAAGTTTTGTTAATTTATGAATGAATTTAATCATTTAATAGTATCTTTAATTAGTACTAAAAAAAAATATGAAAACGGCACAAGATAGATATTTTGAATGTTTAGAAGTTTGTATCGAAGATGAGCAGGGAAAATCTTGTCGCCAAGTATGTGCACCTATATTAAATGATGATCCTTTTGATCATCCCACAGTTCCAATAATTAATAACCATTCATTGTTTAAAAGGAAGACTTCAAGTCTAAATCTTGAAGAATAAAATTTTAATTGAAAAGCAATTATAAATTTAAATATTCAATTTTTTTTACTATCGTTTTAGAAGTTAATGGTCACTTTAATAATTGGAGGTTCAACAATGTTAATAAATTAGCTAGATTCTTTAAAATTTTATAAAATCATGGATACTCCTATCACTCACATAAATTTATTCAATGCAATGCTTGCTCTTTATGTGATTGGTTATCAAATATCTATTTGCTCAGATTGGAGTTGGATTCCAATGAATAAAGAGGATTACCAACTTCCTTATCAAAATAAATGGAGTCAGACTACTTAGTATACTATTAATTTAAAAATATAGATTTGATTTTAATAAATTAAAAATTTGTTAAATATTTAAGAAATGAATCTTAGGTTTATATCAATTAACTATATTATTAATATATTATATATTTTTGAATATTAATTAAATAGACAATTAATTGATAACTTTATAAATTTACCCTTGTTAATTGCAATTTATATACTTTGAACCACATGAAATAAACCGAATGAATATCCTCCTATAAGTATCCAACCCAAAATTGCCGAAATTATAGTAGACCTTCGGTTGTGTCTTCTTATTGCATTCTCGATCATTTCATTTACATCTTCTCTATTTATTAGATTTGTTGATTTAGGATTTGTTGAAGTCATTTGTTTTTATGAAAAATTGATATTTGAGATTGTTTAATCTCTTTTAAACGAATTCAAATTGAGACAAAAACTGCTTATTAAGCAGTGGTTATCTATCTTTATAGCTATTCTTGATCGATGCTATAAATGAATAGCTGAAGGATCAAAAGCTGATTCATGTGTAAATAATTGTTAACACTATAATGGATTTTCTTGGAAGTTGTGTAGGTAAAATCACTTTAATCTGTATTCATCTCGTACTAATTACCAATTACCCTTAAGAAGAAATCTGGGCTGAGCGGTATTCCTCTTGTAGAAGAAACTGTGGTGCTGAATACTTTTTTTTAGAAGATTTATGCAAAGTTAAAATATTGCGATTAAATTTAATATTTTCAACATTAAATAATCATGTTAATAGCCCTGTCTCCGGTAAAGCACATGTTTCCACATTTGATTGCTAAGACTTTAAAACAATAAATTATTACTAATTAATCGCTAATAGATATCGATCATAAAATAGTAAAGCTAGAGTTTGCTTTTGTTACCTCTCAGTCTATTGATGACCAGAACTGATCAGATCAAAGATCTGATAAAAATGATGTGGGGTCAATATTAAGAGCTGAGTGAAAAAGTATAATTTTGTAAGTTTTTTTTATTTTAGTTTATATGTTAAGCAAAGTTTATTTACGAAGAATACGTTATGTGTTCTTTTCGTTATTGTCTGGTTCATTCTTTTCTAAATGCTTTCTAGTTAGAAATGAATATGAAGCTTGATGTTTTTCCTTCCATTCTTTATGTTCTTTTATCTGATCTTTTAACTTTTCTAAACTCTCTTTTTCTTCTGGATAAAACCTTTCTAAGTATTCAGGACTTAAATTTATATTACCTTCAAATTCATAAACCATTTCCTCAAATGATTCACATAAGCCAAGGATGTCTGCCATAAAATCTTCAAATTCATCAATAGTTATTTCTTGAAGAACCTTTCTTAACTTACTTTGACTCAATTCCTCTGGCGCCCATTCTTTTTTTAAAACGTGAAGAAGATTGAGTTGGCCAATTCTATCAAGAAGATCCCACTTGGAGGCATCATCGGCTGAGTAAAAATAAGAGCCATCACCGGATTGATAAAACTTTCCTCTTTCTTTATCCATTTATTTATGTAATGGGATTATATATTAAATTTTCTGTATTAGGTTTACAGTGGTAAGGCATTTGATTTAATTTCTTTATGATTAAATTTTAGTTTAGTAAGGTATAGAATTTTGACTTGGTTTATACATTAGAATAGCATTCCATTTCACACCTTTCTATTTTTTAATTAATTTCAAGTTTATTATTTATTCAAAATATTATTCTTCTCTTCGGAGGTATTAAATATTATTTTTAATCAAAGAAATCTAATGGAAAGGGACCAATTGTTTTCGATGTCAATGAATTTTCATAATGTTGACATGTAATTAATATACCTTCACCCAAGCCAAATTCATTCCTAGCGTGAATTTCACCGGTTTTTTGGTTCGCCTTTAAGAATATTGGGCCATCAGTACTAGGTAATGTGATGCATTCCATTTCCTCGTATTTAAATTTTTCTTCTATTCTTCTAACTGCATTTATTCCTCTTTTTAATGAAGGTGACATTACTCCTATGGTTATCCAATCTGATTTTTTAATAAGATGAATGAGCTGATTTAAAAGTTTTCTTGATTGTTTTCTATTTAATTTAGGAGCAGATCTAAATTTATCAAGGTCTTCTAATCTGCAGATATCAATATTTTTTGTAGACATTTAGATAGTTATTTTATCTATTTTATCAGCCGGCGCATTTTTCTCTGGCATTTATCTATATGATTAAAATCTTTATATATATATGTACTTTTGCCTTTTTAGTTTTGTTTGAAAGATACTAAATATGTTTTACTATTATGACTATCAAAAAATCATCTAATGACAAACTTCTATCTATTATGATTTGTATATGCGTTCATTTGATTATATTCTCGGATTGTATTTGATTTCTATTAATTAAGATTATTAGATTCTTTTATTCTTCTGGATTCATGCAATTGTTCTAACTCGTTATAGACATCACGTAATGTTTTCTGTATGTGATCTAAATTGTCGATAGATCCAAGTGAATTCATGGCTTTTATAAGGCTTTCTTTCGCTTCAATCAAGCCTCGACATTGAGTGCTACCCGCTTCTGAAGACATCTTTGTATGAGTTGTTGGGATGAATTTATTATAACTTTTCTTTTAAATGAGTAATTTTCTTTTCAATTTTTTTAAACTATTATTTCTTTAACTTCACTTTAGATTTATAGACTTGACGAAGCCTGCGTTTCAAATTAAAAACAGAAAAAAGACTTTGTTTTTTTGATGGCAAAATTAGAAAATCTTGAAGGTCCTATTGGTTGGCTCATAGATCCTCACAATAAATGGGCAATCAACTTTGACTTTAAAAAGCTAACTAATGATCAGAACCCTGCAGATTTCACTATTGATATGTGGGGAGTCGTTCCAAACGGTAAACCTATGCAATTTAAAAGCAGAAGAAAGGTCACAAAACAAGAGTCATTAAAGACCTGGAAACAATTGCTCTCATCAAATTGGGTTCAATTTGATTTTGAAATGAATAAGAGTACTTAAAAGGCTTTTTAATCTAATGGGCATTCTCCTTTTTACTAGTTATCATAAAATTATGTATTTATTATTTTAAGATTGCTAAATACCTTCCATAAACTTCTCAAATTAGCCTTTATATTCGCAGCTGTAATTACTGGATGGACTTCTGCTATTCTTTTATCCAGTACAACATTTAATATCGAGATTAAGGAATTAATAACTAAAATGTATTTCAATCAAAAGAACTTTATCTTTAATGTCAAAGATTTATCACTTTTATTAGTAAAAGATGCAAATGAGCGTTTTTCTGATAAAAAGCAAGGAATAATTCCATTAATCAATTCAAAATTAGATTAAAAAAATTGATAAACAAGACACTTTATCTGGCCTCTCCCTATGGCTTTTCTGAGCATTGGAGGCTCAAACTTTTACCTGAATTTGTTTCTAAATTGGAGTTTATGGGGGCGAGTATTTTGGAACCTTTTGATCGTAATAGTCATATTGATATTTCTGCGTCTGGTTGGGCTAATAAAGTTGCTAATTCAAACTTAAATGATTTGAGGCAGGCTGATGGCTTATTTGCAATAGTTAATGGAACGCCACCTGACGAGGGAGTAATGGTTGAGCTTGGTGTCGCTATTGCTTTAGGAAAAACTATATTCTTATTTAGAGATGATTTTCGTAAATGTTCTGATTCTAATGAATATCCCCTTAACCTAATGATTTTTCTTGGGTTGCCTTATGATTCATGGAATGACTACTATTATTCTTCCTTGGATGAGCTAGATTGTGAAAAGAAAGCTATTTATAAATGGTTGAGAAACTAAATTTAATGTATATAATTTGTATTAATTTATTTACTAAATTAAATTTTAATCTCTGTATTTTCATGATATCTTTTGCTAAAAAATTGTTCTAGGATTATATTTTCAAATGAAGGACAATTTATTTAACGTTACTAAAATACGCATAGAAATATCTTTTAAATCATTTGATGAACTTCGTAAAACTTTATCTTTTTATCAGAGAAATAATCTTTATAAAATTAATATACCCTGTAAAAACAGCTTGAAAAAGGATTTTCTTTTAAAGTCGATTGAAATTGCAAAAGATGAGTTTCCAAATATTGATATTGTTCCTCACTTTAGTATCCTCCATGAATTCAAAAGAAATAGGAATAATACTCAAGCTTCTTTTATTAAATTTATGCAGGCTGTTAAATATTATGGATGCAAGGAAGTACTTCTTGTTTCTGGTTCTCAAAAAAGGTCTACTTTAGACTCGATTACTGCTTTAAATATGATTAAAGACAACTCTTTGTTTTTTAATCAAGCTATTTCTATTGGCGTAGCATTTAATCCTTATCTACCTCGCTATTTGTTTGATGAAGAGATTTTAAGATTAAAAAAGAAGCTTCAATCAGGTTTAGTTACTTCTATCTGGATTCAATTTGGTACTGATTATAAACTTCTAAGAAGTAGGATTGAAATACTTTCTAATATGATATCCGTCACTATTAATAATAATCCTAAAATTTCAAAAATTAGTTTATATGGTAGTATTTTAATCCCTTCTAAGCAATTTCTAGCTAGATTTAAATATCGACCATGGAAAGGTGTTTATTGTTCTAATGAATTTTTAGAATCAGAGGAATTTGCTAATAAAATAATTACAAATCTATTAAAGACTTATAAATATAATGAAATCTTACCATTAATTGAGACAAATATTTCTACCGATAAACATTTGAAAAAATTAAAAAATATTCTTAATTTATCGATTGAATTTTAATTGCTCAAAAATGTATCTAAAAAAGATTTAAACTGTAAAAAAGGATTCTATCTAAACTTTATTTTGAACTTCATGAAGTTGTTTTGGCTAAAATAATTTTTAAATTAAAATTGTGCACAAAGTTTTAAAGTAGAATTTTTTCTATTAAAGCCGCTCATAGAATGGAACTAATGGTTTGTAAGGATTCATTTCAATTTTTAAATATAAAAAAATTTTTCCATAAATAAATGTTATTTGGCTATGAACTTATTGTAAATATTATTCTTTTTGGGCCTCTCTTCTATTCTTTTGTTGTTGGAGCAAGAGTTATTTAATGGCGATCTTTTTGAAAGGTTTCTTCGCTTTTTGAATATGTATATTCTCTTATATCTTTTGAGCCGCCTTTATCTAAGCCCTGTTTTATCTTGGTGTAACACTCTAGGCTGATATTTATAGCTTTGTCTTCGAAAGAATGTCATCTGTTCTTCGCGGTCCATGGGAAATTCCATTAATTTATTATATATGATCATTTGAAAATGTTTTCATCAAGAATAAAAACACCTCAGAAGGCGATCCCTCAAGTAAATTCATTTGCTGCGGATACTTTTTTGCTTAGAAGAGGTTCTGAAGCTACTAGGTATAAGCTTGCAGCTTTGATGATGTTTATAGCCGGCTTTGGTTTGCTAACTTTAGGTACTTGGGTTCTTAATGATTTTAAATTTTTAACTTTTACAAATTGAACTTTAAGCTTGCAAAATTTATTTAGAATTATTTAAAATCTTCTTGAATTTAATTATCAAATCCCCTTTTTTATATTGTTTCAATCAAAAATTCTATCTTTAGTGTTCTAAGGTTTGTTTGTAGCAACTTTTAAATGTCTAAATCTTGGGATAAATATTTTTCTCATTACTCAGATTGGGATGGTCAACATTGTTTTAATGTCAGAATTGAGCTCAAATTTGAAGAGGAATTAAAGCGGCTTGGTTATGCTGAATACGTTAAATCTAATGATATTTACCTAGAAGATAGATTCATATCTGCTAATGCTCTACCTATCAGTAAAACTTATACTAAGAGCGAAGATGAGATTTTATTGACTTTCGATGTTCCTTACGATTGGTCTATTGATACTGATTGGGAGGATAAAGCTCTTGTTCTTCTTGGGCTAAGCGACGAATGGATTATAGACTCATCTGTTGAAGACAAATGAAGTACTAATGTATGTTTTTTAAACTACAGAATATATTTAATTACAGTTATGAGTAAAAAATAAGTGCAAGACCTTTTTGAGTTAGGTAAAATTCTTTTTCTTCGCGACTTAAATCCATTGCTAATTCCTCTCCTTCTTTAATTGCTTGTTCATAAGGAGGTTTTGAAGGGGAGGAATTCCCTTTATAAATAGCTGCAATTCCTAATGGAGTTGCGTTCCATGCGAAATTAGCTGTTTCTCCAATGAGAGGCTGATTTAAAGCTTCTTCAAGAAGATTTGAAGACTTTGATTTTGGACGAATTGTTGTTGATGTCATGTTTATATTTAAGATTTCTTATAAAAAAAACTTTTTTAGTTATCCTTAGAAGAACGTATACACTCACTTTCTAGTGCATTTTATTGTTTTATGCGTCAATTTTGTTGATCTCTGCATCCTTTAGGATTCCCAGCTTTTTTATAATTTCTTAGCTCTAGATAGATTTTATTAAATCATTTAAAAATAAATTCTTATTATTTATCTTTTATCATTTTTTGAAACAGAATAAATTGTTTAAACTGCTCAAATAACTCTTCGTTAAAATTCTCTTTTGATTTAGATAAAATATAGTCTGAATTATAGTTGTACTTTTTTGTGTCGTAAGTTATACCTTTATCTGAGATCAATTCATCAAGATCGTTATAGTTGAAGGATGGTTTATCTTTATTAGTTTCTTTGCTGTAAAGCCTCTTATCTATGTTTTTATTTGAATTTTTATGATCGAGGGCGACTCTCGCCATCAATGCTTCTTCTACTAATATTCCTACCACTTTTGATTGGCTTAGCTTTTCTTTATTTGCAATTTTGGTTATCGTCTTCTGAGCATTAATTGATGGAAGATAGCCAATCCTTTTTCTTAGGGAGGGCATACATTTACTTTTTGATGAAATTTAATTTACTTTACCTTTTGATTGAATTTCAAATATTCTATGTATTTCTTGACCTGATAACCTTAAAAAATCCAATCAGCTAGCATTATTTTTGCTTTCTCCATCTCATTATTAGCCTTATGCTCATTTATCTTTTTTAGAGCAGAATATGCCATTTCTCCTTTTTCCCAATAATGAATGTGATTTATAGGGCTAAGAAGATTAGATTCACTTCCAGAATTTGTATTTTTTTTAGGCATTAGCTTATCAATAAATAGTTATTTTTTGATTTGAATTAAATAATCAACTTCAATCACAGAATAGACTATTAACGCACCTTTCTATTAAAAAATAAAAATAAAGTAAAATATATTCTCTAGGGATTTAGCACTACTAATAATTGACTTTGAAAATATATTATTTGATCTTGTGTTTCTTGTCTTCAGGAAATTCTGGTTTCTCTTTCTTTTTTCTCCTGCCGTCTGAAAGCTCTAATAAAGTTGAAAGTTGTTCATATACTGATCTGAGTGATGATAATTCAGGAAGTAAACCGTCATTCCTGAGGTCTTCGTCCATATATCTAAGCTCTTGTCTTACATAGGAGAGAATTGATTTCGCTTCATCTCTTTTTGGGCCAGCCATATTTTTTAAATTTTTTGAAAAGATACAACAAAAATGATCTGAAATAAAATTTAAACTGGGTATCAAGACAATGCGTCTCTCCTTAATATCTTTTATATTTAATCAATAATCTCTTTTGATTTTTTAAAGTTTAGTTTTGACTCAATAAATAAAAGTAATAAATAAATAATTTATTTATTACTTTTATTAAAATATAAATTATTATAAGTTTATTCTTTGATGATCTCAGATCTTGTCATTATTGGAGGTGGTGCCTCTGGCTTTATGGGGGCAATCACCGCGATTACTAATGGACTTAGATCTGTTGTAGTTCTAGAAGGTACCTCAAAAGTACTTGAAAAAGTGAGAATTAGTGGTGGTGGTAGATGTAATTTAACCAACTCATGTTTCGAGATTTCTAATTTAGTAAATAATTATCCTAGAGGAGAAAAGCAACTATTAGGGTTGTTTAATCGATTTTCTACAACTGAAGCTTTTGATTGGTTTCAGGAGAAAGGACTTAGTCTTAAAGTAGAGAAAGATGGCAGAGTATTTCCTTGCTCTGATTCTTCTGAAGAAGTTATAAGATGTTTGATATCTGCTGCGATAAAATCTGGTGTGAAGGTATTAACTAATTCTTATGTTAAGCAAATAAGTAAAATAGAAGGCGGCTTTAACTTATTAGTTAGAGGAAACAATTCCTTTCAAGCTAAGAATATTTTAATTTGTACTGGTGGTCATTCTAGTGGACGTCGATTAGCAAAGAGTCTTGGGCACTCAATTATTCAGCCTGTTCCATCCCTTTTTTCTTTTTCTACTTCAGATAGTTCATTAAGAGATTGTTCAGGTATTACTTTAGATGTTCAAATCCAACTCAATGTTAACAACAAAAAATATTCTGGAAAAGGTCCTATCTTGATAACTCATAAAGGCTTTAGCGGCCCCGTCATACTTAGGCTATCTGCATTTAGTGCTAGAAATCTATACGATAACAAATACAATGGTGAATTAAAAATAAATTGGCTTTGTATGAATGAGAATGAAGCCAGATTAAAAATTGATTTATATAAATTAGAAAATGGTAAGAAATTAGTATTTAATAATAAGCCTTTCCATAAGCTTCCAAGAAGCTTATGGAAATCTTTTCTCTTAAGCTTAAATATTGATACGCAATTGAAATGGGCGGAACTATCTAAATCAGAAAAAGAGTCTTTAATTAAATGTTTAACAATGAAAACCTACTTGATAAAGGGACGTGGCCCTTTTGGTGAGGAATTTGTAACTGCTGGAGGAGTATCACTTAAGGAAATTAATTTTAAAACGATGGAAAGTAAGATAACTAAGGGGGTATTCTTTGCTGGTGAAGTATTAGATATTGATGGTGTTACTGGTGGTTTTAATTTCCAGCATTGTTGGACTAGTGGTTGGGTAGCAGGAAAATCAATAGTTGTTGAATATTCATGACTTGAAGCAATTTTTACAAATTTCTAATATTAAATTTCTTAGGAAAACTATAAATATACGTAATTTTAACCTTACCCAAGTGAAGCCATTAGTGCTGGTATCTCAACTTCTATAAGACCAACAGCAGCTGTCGCAGTAAGTAGTGATGTTCTCTAAGTTTAATGTTTAACTTCAATTTAACCTTGGACTTTCTTTTTGTCGCGAAAACCACTAAAAAGACGAGCCTATTGGGATGAGTGTAATTACTCATCCCAATAGGCTCGTCTTTTTAGTTTCCACGCTTTATGCGCTTACATATCTAAAGTTCAGTTCAATTGTTCTAGGTTAAATTGCTTAATTCGATCTTCTATAAATCAGTATTTAAAGATTTTGCTTTTTTGATTTTGAGAGTATTTACAGGAGCACTTTTAATCCACCATGGATTTGAAAAGCTAAATGACATCAACAATTTTGCTGATGCTTTTGTACGTCCTCTTCATTTGCCATTTCCAGTCACCCTCTCATACATTGCGGCTGGATCTGAGATAGGTGGTAGTTGGTTATTGATACTTGGTCTTGGTACCAGATTAGGAGCATGTGCAATTCTAGGGACTATGAGTGTAGCTATCTATCACGCAATCGTTACTTCAGGTTTCAATATTTATCTATTAGAGCTCTTAGCGCTTTATTTTAGTTCTGCTTTTTCAATTATTTTGTTGGGACCTGGTATGTTCTCTGCTGACTACCTAATTAAAGAGATTTTTAAATCCAATCCTAATTTTATTTTTTCAATTTTTACTCATCAACAAACAAGTAAAACTGAATCATTTTCAAAAAGAGAATCATCTAAATCTGTAAAACAAAAGAAATCATTTGATTTTCCCTTTACTAACTTCTTATCTTCTTGACCAAATTATGATTATTTTTACCAGTATCTTTTTTCTTCATTGATAAGTAGAACCACATCCAAGTAGGTAAAGTAATAAAAAAACCAATTAATATGATATAACTTTTTGTTGTGTCCCAAGCAGATTTATCACAATCATCCTTAATTTTAATTGAAGGACTTACTTTACTATTTAGGTTCCTACAAATATTTAACCCGTGAATACTAAGCGTTCCATATGTTATTGCTGTTGGAACCGTAGCAAGTGATATTGCGAGTATTAAATTGCCTAGCCTCAGATTGAGGTCTTTTCTTTTTTGTAGATCCATATATATATTTTTATCCAAATCTTTGAAATGGCACTGTATATTTCTTATTTTTTTACAAACCAGTAAACCTTTTAAAAATGGGCCCTAAATTTCTTGCTCTGTATTTTCATAAGCAATAATCTCTCTACTTTTCTTGTGATTATTAGTTTTATATCTTTTTGTGCTTAACTTGCTTAAAAGTTTGGTAATAACTTGTGGGATTATAAATTTTGTAAATTGGTAGATGCTTTATATAGTAATCTTAGGCTAAAGTTAATTAGTTGTAGTAATTAATCTATTTTATAATGTCCACAAGTAAGAGAGAAGAAGTTAGTTCTCATTTGCGTTATATCAGGCAAGAACTTCGTGACTTGGATCAAATGCTTGGCCAATATGGCTTATTACCCGAGTTGTCTGAGCTTAAAGAGGTATATAACTCTTTAGATGCTCTTCATCAATTACTTTCAGGTAAAGTTAAAAAGAAACCTAAGCCTGAGTTTGATGATTGATATAATTTTTATCTATTTGAATAGAAGTTTGAAAAATTCGTTTGATTTTAATCTTTTGTATTGATAAGTTTTTGGTTGGTATCTGTAAAAAAACTACTATCCAAGG
>QCHK01000006.1 GCA_003279635.1 Prochlorococcus sp. AG-402-B05
AATCATATAGATAGTCAGACGTCCCCTCTAATAAAGCTGCAAGAGTTATACGAACACTGGGAAAAGTAAGACCACAAAGAATAGCAATCAAGAAAAACTCTTGAACGTATCTACTGGGATCTCGGCGACTAAATCTACAGTCTAATAGAAGAAAGAGTATTAACTACCTTTCGAAGTGGTTCACGACCACTCTAAACAAGTATTTAAAGATGAGACGAATACCAACAGGAGTAGTTTTATCTTGGTTGCTGGAAGCTCGAGGATCTTGTATATGAAAAGAGGTACAAGGTAGATCCATAATTTCCAGACTGTTCGATGACGCAATGAACAACGGCATCACAACCTCTACAAGGTCAAGCATTAACAGTTAAGTACTAAGAGCACATGACGACTAACGTCGCCAGAACGCTACTTGATACATACAAGGTCAATACCTAAAGGATAAAAACCATGAACATAATCATCAAACCTTACACATTTTCTTTCCTAGGATAATAAATATGCAATTAGAAATAACTAGATTATTCACCCCGAACTATAAAGATACAGGGGTAATAGATTGGAGGTTTAACGAAGATCTACAAGTAATCTGCCAATCACTAGAAGCAAGCACAATAAGAGGTCTAGCTGAATTCGCTAAGAAGAAACTAGAACTAGAGAATGCTTATGGTGGATACGCTATCAAGATTACTGAAGCCTTTATTGAGCGCGCTGAATTCGTTAAAGACGCTAAAGATGAATCTAATAAGCACAACTGGAAAGGCAAAGTGCTAATGAAGACACTAAGAAAAGGTCTTGCAGAAATAGGATTCAAACCTCAGCACATAACCAAGACAATAGGTGCTGTCACTTTCATGCGTTATATCAAGCCTTCAGAGTTAGACAGCTATGAAGACTTTGGTGGTGGCGTTGAAGCGTACGAAAAGGACAATGAGTTCTATCAATGGGCTAAGTCCTTAAGTGTCAGTGCTCAGTACGAGCTAAGCAATATGGAAAGTCCTCGTTCTCCTGATGTATTCGGAGGTAAGTCCTGCCATGGAGAATTAAAGGAAGTCTCAAAGAACTTCACTGAACCAGTAGGAAAGAAGAAATTAGAACGGATTAGACAACAGTATCCAAAGATCTGGAACAGAGATAACAGAGGTGCCAAACCTAACCCAGTTAATACTCTTGAATGCGTCCCAGACTTCGACTCACTCAACAACATTGCAGAACAAATCGTCTCACTTACCTACAACCTCGACACCGACGAAACAAAGGTTAGAGCATTCGAGATACTGAAAGGTACAGAGGACAAGATGAAAGAGATAACAAAAATGACTCTTACTCAGGCAACAGAAAGAAAGCAACTTACTCAATCTTCTTACTAATCACCACCAACAACAAACACACATGCACAACGATCAAAACAAAGAGACAGCTTCAATAAGTGAGATAAGGTTTTGGTCTGCTGGAAAGATCACCGAGTCCGCTTACAAACAGATCAAGCAACACCAAGCAAACAAAGAAACAACATACGTAAAGGCAATGCTTAATGAATGGATTGTCTAATCAAGTACCTACTCAGTCAAATCTTTATTTACTTAGATTTTAATTTACCTAAATGACTAATCGAACCTACAAACAACTACAAATTAGCAATTACAAAGACTTCCTAACCCCTAAAGACACCAGTAAAGACCAGCTAAAACTAAATAACTACATCATCACCCATAGATTAAAAATAGGAGAGTAAACCATGAAACACAAACCAGAGAAGGTTAAAGAAGCGTTCCAACTCAAAGCAAATCTCGGAGATAGAGAGATACGAATGATCCGAGCTAGTGCCATGGGTGTCTCCTTGTATGAGTATGAGAAGACGTTAAAGGATATAGGTAGGTATGACTTTGAGTAAGCCTATCAATTATTAAATGTCTACTGATAGTTGAAAGACCAAATAGGTGAAGTCTTTAAAAGCACCCTAGAACCATTAAAAAAGCCCGCTTCTTGCGGCTACGTTATTTACTTGCGGACTAGGAGAGGAGTTGTGACCCTGTTAACTTCTAGTCCTTCAAAAAATTCCAAAAAATAAAATTAAAATGACAAGAACAGATGCAATACAGGCAGCTCACGGCTTATCGCTAGACGAGGCAGTTAAGGTTCTAATGTTTAACCACCAAGGTGCTCAGTGGATTAAAGGTGTTGATAGCTTTTATCTTCAAGATGCAATGGATGAGTACACAGAGAGAATCAAAAACCTACCCACTTCCACAGTCAGGAACTTCGTCAAGTACATCAAGACTGATTACTGGGCTAAGCCTGACGAGGATATCTCTAAAGCAGACTTCGAGGCGCGCTGGCATAAAGGACAGAGAATATTGACTAGAAACAAGACCTCTTGATTACAACTTAAATCTTTCAAGCCTCATATCGTATGCAGCTGATCGCAATTTACCCCTCGGGTGGGGTCGTCTTTTCTGTAGTTAACGTCGTTTTTGGGTTTACCTATAACTCTGACTAAAATACGACACTTTATGTGTAGTTTTTAAATTGTTTATCGCTTAATACGACAGTATCGTATAAGGTCTAGAAGTATAAACGACATTTGCAGTGATGAAAGTAGGGTACGCAAGGGTTTCAAGCTCAGGACAGTCCCTTGGAGTTCAGCTTGAAGCACTTAAAAAGATTGGCTGCAAGAAGATTTTCCAAGAGAAAGTATCTGGTACATCCACTCAAGGCAGAGACCAATTAAGAGAGTGCCTTGACTTTGTCAGAGACTCCGATGAATTCTGTTTTACAAGAGTTGATAGGGTTGCTCGTTCAGTATTGGATCTCCAGTTGATAGTTAAAGAGTTATCTGACAAAGGTGTTCTACTAACTGCAACTGAACAGCCGATCTCAACAAAGGATGCTACTTCTAAATGCTTCTTGGACATGCTTGGTGTGTTCGCCGAACTCGAAACCAACCTCCGCAAAGAGAGGCAGGCAGAGGGGATAGCAAGAGCTAAAGAGAAGGGTGTTTACAAGGGAAGAAGATCAAATATTGATGTCGAACAAATTAAGAAAATGAAAGAGGAAGGGTTAGGAGCAACTGCCATAGCAAAGCAATTGAACATACACAGAGACAGCGTTTATCGCCTACTCAAGAAAGCAGGTTAAGTATAATTTTCTCGCATCCCATCACTTTTAAATTAGCTCAAATAATTAACGTCTACTTGTCATGATCAGTTTGATGTTTGCGATAAGATCAACTACCGATATCAGAGGGCTATGATTTTGTTGTCTTGAACTTAAGCATGAAAGAGCCATGCTCACGACGACTCTTCCTTACTTAGTTTGGTGACCACTGCTAAGCACCTAACCAATTAATTGTCGCTCTGGTGGGCATGAAACCGTGGATCAAGAGTATTAAGTCTTAGTGAATATGTATCTACCTGAGCACAATGCTCTCACTGGCAAGCATTATTGAGCGCTTCCTATGTGATCTGTTCGTGCATATGAAACTGAGCTAGACTTGCCTTAAATGAGAAATCTAGTGAGCATCTAGAGGTTAATTTACCCAAACTTTACCCAAGCCCAGCATCTATACTGACATCCCATGGCACAAAAGGAGATTAACTACTGGCTAATGAAAAGTGAGCCAGATGCTTACAGTATTAAAGATTTAGAAAAAGAAAAAGAAACTCTCTGGGATGGAATTCGAAATTATCAGGCTAGAAACTTTATGAGGTCAATGGAAATTGGTGATCAAGCTTTTTTTTATCATTCAAATACTAAACCACCTGGAATAGTTGGTCTGATGGAAATTATTGAAAAAAACTTAATCGACCCATTTCAGTTTGATGAAAGTTCAAAATATTTTGACAAAAAATCAAAAAGAGATAACCCTCGTTGGGATTGCGTGAAGACTAAATATATCTGTGAATTTAAAAGTATGATTACTTTAAAGGAGCTATCTGAAACTTATACGTCTGAAGAACTCACTCTAGTTCGTAAAGGGAATAGGCTATCAATTATGCCAATTAATAAAGATATCGCTTTGGAGCTTCTCATAAAGTTCAAGAAAAATTAACTCAAAAAGAATGAGCTCCAAACATATTGTCAATATAAAGACGTGTTATCAATCTGGAATTGATGCCATTTTGAATTAGAAACCCTGCAAGCGCAGCTTGTAAAAGCCTGTATTGATCCCAATTGGGGTGTTTCTCAATGTAAACCTTCATCGCTTGTTGAATTTGCTTTGGTATTTCTGTTTGAAAACTAATTGTATCCTCAGATTCCAAAACATCCGAACTTTGCATCAAGCTTTTATCTTCCGTAAAATCAATATTTTTCATTTAAAAATCTCTTAGAAAATTTAATCCATCAGCAAACTACTACCAAAATCAGATCTGTAAAAAACATTTTCTCGGGCAGTCTCATTCTCAGATCAAGTACTCAACTGCTTTCCAAAAGAATTTATAAGAATTACTTATCGTTGGCATTAGACTTATTTGATAGGCAAATTTAAATTATCAACCTCAACTCTTTCCACAGTAATTAGTTTTAACTTCATTAATCGGATTAATCCTGTGGAAAAGCTGTGAGATAAATCCAGTTAGATTTGGGGGGAAATTGAAAAACTTTTAGTTAAGTTCTCTCACAAATAGTCTGAATCCCACATTGTTCTCATTGCATTCACAACATTGTTAGTCACATGTCTAGGCCAATAGACCTCTGCTCCTCGATTAAACAGACCACTAGCACTCAAGATCAACTTAAGATTCCATCCATATTGATCACCATTCAAAATGGCTAACCAAGGCCTACGTTCTAATTCCAAAGTTATATCCTCATCGCCCATTAATTGATCCTTCACTAATTTGTATTGATCACACAATTCCATTACTACCTCAACTAAAATTTTCCATTCAGATTTATTCAACTCTATTGCCCATGTTTCTCCTCCTATAAGCGTAGAAAAGTTATCTCTTGATGAATCAAAAATTATTCTCCAACCCGGACCTTCTTTTTTGATCACCTAACCAGGTAATAAATCAGGTTGATCTTGTTCATCACTTAGTTCAATTATGGATCTTTGTACTGGCTTAACTGTGGATTCTTCTAAAAGTCCATCGAAATCGTCAAATCTCCTTTGCTTTGCTCTAAAAGCAATCCTCACAGTAGTGAGGTAGCGATTAGTGGAGTGTCTGATGAGACTCTCGCCTCTTTTTGCTAGATCGTTGGAATTCAATCCTGAACCTGACTTAATCACACTTAAAACTTTTTGCTGATTTATTCTAGGAGAGAATCGTTCATTTATATATTTTTCACCAAATAATAAGTTTGATGTTAGTTTTTCTAGACTATCTTGTGACTGATTGAGTCTTCTTGCACCTATTAAAAATTCACTAAGAAAGATGGAAAAAAATAACATTGGTCAATTAGAAAACACCCTTCAGCGTGAAATCAATAAAAATGTTTTTGGAACATTAGCCATCGATTTAGGAAGTTCAACAACAGTTGTTGTTTTTCAAAAAGAAAATGGGGAGCCTCCTGAACTTTTAGATCTACCTCCAATTAGTCGAGCGATTGGAGAGATACCAAGTTTAATTTGGAAGTCATCAGAAAAAGAAGAATCTTATTTAATTGGACAACAAATTATAGATTTAAATCTCATTAATGAAAAAGAAAATAACTTAAGTCAAGATTTTAAAAGATGGATAGGATCTAAGGAAATTGAACCTATATATGATTCAAAAATCACCCCAGAAAAAGCAGGTGAGATTTTAATTCACAGTATTTGGGAGAAAGTCTCGCAAAAGGTCAACATCAAAAGACTAGTATTAACTGCTCCAGTAGATACATATCGAGAATATAGAACTTGGTTAGTCAATGTATGTAATTCCTTAGAAGTAAAAGAAATTGCTTTGGTTGATGAACCCACTGCTGCTGCAATGGGAGCTGGACTAGAGCCTGGGTCAACATTACTTGTTTTAGATTTTGGAGGAAGCACAATTGACATGTCAATTGTTTCTTTAGAGGGAGGAGAAGGACAAGCTTCACCAATTGCACAGCTTGTTAGATTTGATGGCAATAATTTAGAGGGAAAAAGTACACAAGTTCTTCGCACAGCAAAAGTTCTAGGTAAATCAGGGCTTCGGTTAGGAGGAAAAGATATAGATAGATGGATATTTCATCATTTATTACCACAAGAAAATTCAACCAATTCAATCTTGCGAAAGGCCGAGGAGCTTAAATGTGAATTAAGCAATACTAATATAAAAGAGACGTTGGTTATCACTAAAAAAGTAAAAAATATTCAGAATGAAGAAAAGTTTTTAAAACTATCTAAAAAAGGACTTGAAGAATTACTTATAGAAAAAGGACTCCTAAAAAGTATTGAAAAGCTTTTCATACAAACAATTAATATCGCAAAACGAAATTCATTTGAATTAAAAGATCTTGATAGCGTTGTCTTAGTCGGAGGAGGATCTCGTATACCTTTAATTAAAAATTATTTAAGTGATATCTGCAATTCCATCCCTTTTTTGACCCCTCCACCTATTGAAGCAATTGCATTGGGAGCATTAAACCTCACTCCAGGCGTTCAAATAAAAGATGTTCTTAACAAAGGGGTAAGTTTAAGATGCTGGAATAAAAAAAATGAAAAGCATATATGGCATCCTCTTTTTCTAGCAGGTCAGACATGGCCAACAAATAAACCTTTAGAAATAATTTTAGCTGCAAGTATAAATAATCAATTAAGCATAGATTTAATCATTGGAGAACCTCAGGAAGAAGGGTCAAATGAGATTATTTATATTAATGGACTACCCACTTTAACAACAATAGAATCCAAGGATAAAATCAAGAAGATAAATAATACTATTATTTCAATCCCTGTAGACCCTCCTGGTGAAATTGGTCAAGATTGTATTAAATTAATTTTTAATATTAATGATCATTGTCAACTTGAGGTTGAGGGTGTCGATTTACGTAATAATAAAGAGATAACAAAACAAAATCTCGGAGAGATAAGATAATTTTTTTATTTTTTTATCTTAATCATTCATAGTTTTTACATAAAAAGATACCCTCTTCATCATTAACTTCTCTCAATCTAAGATCAATTGTCTCATCTTTACTGATAGGTGCTTTCGCCCACAAAACCTTGTTGAGCTAGGATTTCTCGGTGGGTGGAACTATCTACCATCGCAAGAAGCGTAACTCTTCTTGCTCTACCCCATGAATGTAGGGCTTCCAATGCAGCTTTGATCATTCTCCCTGTGTATATAACAACATCATCTAAAACAACCTCTCTATCATCAACTGAAGATGGTAAATCAATCACTTGGTTAATGCGAGTTCCTAACCTCGCAAGATCATCTCTATGAAAAGTAGGATCTAAACAACCATTCTCAATTAGGTGGCAAGATAGTTCATCATAATATCTTACTAATAGTTTAGAGGAATAAACTCCTCTGGTTGTTATTCAAATAAGAAATAAAGAACTAATATTTGGAATCTTTTCCAAGATTTGAGAAGCCAATCTTTTTTGGGTTCTATCAAGTTATTTTTTTGAAAGAATTTCTATCTTTTTTTTGGCTTCGTCTGATATTTTTTAAAGTCCTAGAAATTTTATTTTTTCTTAGGAATAGCTGAAATACTTTTTTAATCTAATAGGGAAAAGCTAACCAAACATCAAACAATTAGCCTCTTTGCCAATTAGGAAGTAATTTAATACGAAAGAAAACCATCAAAAGAAACAAATTCCTTTGAATGTCAGACAGTAATCCAGCTGTTTCAATGAATAAAAAGAAAGTAGCGCCAGTCGTACTAGCGATACTTGATGGTTGGGGCTACAGAGAAGAAATTGAAAATAATGCGATAAAACAAGCATCAACTCCTGTAATAGATGCCTTATGGCATGCCTATCCTCATACTCTTATTGAGGCTAGTGGTGCAGATGTTGGACTTCCAGACGAACAAATGGGGAACTCTGAAGTTGGTCATCTCACCATTGGAGCAGGAAGGATCATTCAGCAAGAACTAGTTCGAATATCTAATACCGTTAAAGAAAATAAATTAATTAAAAACCCTGCTCTTAATAAATTTTCCCAATCCTTGAAAACAGATGGAGGAACTCTCCATATTATGGGACTTTGCTCTGATGGAGGAGTTCACAGCCACATTAATCATTTATGTGGATTAATTGAATGGGCTTCAACCAAGGGGCTAAAAAATGTTTCATTGCATTTATTTACTGATGGGAGAGATACTTCCGCAAAAAGTGCGTCTAAATACATCAAAACGATAGAAGCTAAAATCAAATCATCAGGAGTAGGAGAAATTTCATCACTTTGCGGCAGATATTGGGCTATGGACCGAGACAATCGATGGGAAAGGACCTCAAAAGCCTATGAATTACTTACTAACCCAAACTTTGCGATAAGCAAGCTATCTGCGGCAGAAAGCATAAATAAAAGCTATCAAGAAGGAATAACAGATGAATTTATAGAACCCGTTAGACTTTCCTCCTCATTTTTAAAAGATGGAGATGGAGTAGTTTTTTTTAATTTCCGTCCAGATAGAGCTAGGCAGCTAGTAAAGGCACTTAAATTAAAAGATTTCGATGGCTTTGAGAGGAAAACCATAACAGATATTGACGTCCTTACCTTTACTCAATACGAATCAGGTCTTCCTGTATCAGTTGCATTCCCACCTGAGCCTCTAAATGATTTGTTAGGTCAAGTAATTTCTGCTCATGGTTTAAATCAATATCGGACAGCTGAAACTGAAAAATATCCTCACGTAACTTATTTTTTAAATGGAGGTATTGAAAAACCATTAAAAGGAGAAGTAAGACATCTTGTTCCTTCACCAAGAGTTGCAACATACGATCTACAGCCTGAGATGTCAGCAGACGAACTGACTGAAAGTTGTATCAAAGCAATTGACACTGGAATTTACTCATTAGTGGTAATCAATTTTGCCAATCCAGATATGGTTGGACATTCGGGAATAATGAAAGCGGCAATAAAAGCTAATGAAAAGGTTGATAGCTGCGTTGGAAAATTATTAAATTCAATTGGAAAGTTAGGGGGATCTCTTCTCATAACAGCTGATCATGGCAATTCTGAAATGATGATTGGTCCTGATGGACAACCATGGACCGCGCATACAACAAATCCTGTACCAGTTATACTTATAGAGGGTGAAAAGCGTAAATTGAGTGGATATGGTAATGATATAAAACTAAGAGAGTCCGGCGGTGGATTAGCTGATCTGGCTCCTACTCTTTTACACCTATTGAATCTACCAAAGCCAAAGGCAATGACTGGAAAAACTCTTATTGAGCCAATCAATTTACCTAAGAAACCAAATCTTATCCCTCAACCAGCATATTAAAGTAAAACAATGATCATTCCTTTTTTATCTTGGGCATGGGCAATTTCAGGAATTTTTCTAATACTATTAGTTCTTCTTCATAGCCCAAAAGGTGATGGAATGGGTGGACTAGCCTCTAGTGGGAATTCAATGTTTACTAGTGCCAGCAGTGCAGAATCGACCTTAAATAGAGCAACTTGGGCATGTCTTATTTTATTTTTATCTCTTGCTGTTATTCTTAGCGCAGGGTGGTTAAAATAAAATCATATCTGAGTCTTTCTCAACCTTTATCATAAGAATTACATTAATTATTAAAAAAATTGATTATGTATCTCTAATTTTTTAAACAAAAAAAGAGAGATTGTTTTTAACAATCTCTCTTTTTTTGTTTAATTAAAGAAGAATGATTATTTAATAATCAAAATCACCACCCATTCCACCACCTGCTGGGGAAGAGTCTTTCTTCTCTGGTAGATCAGCAACAATGCATTCAGTTGTAAGAACCATTCCTGCTATTGAAGCAGCATTTTGCAAGCCTGATCTCGTTACCTTCGCAGGATCAACGATTCCAGCAGAAAGCATATCTACATATTCACCATTTGCAGCGTTATAGCCATCATTGACCGGCTTAGATTTGACATTCTCAGCAACAACTGCTCCATTAGCACCAGCATTTTCAGCTATACGCATTAATGGAGAAGTAAGAGCAGCTTCAACAATATTTGCACCGATTAATTCCTCACCAGAAAGATTGGAAGAGGACCAATCTCCTAATGCAGGAGCTAAATGAGCGAGTGTAGTTCCACCACCAGGAACAATGCCTTCTTCAACTGCAGCTTTAGTTGCGTTAATTGCATCCTCTAAACGAAGTTTCTTATCTTTCATTTCAGTCTCAGTAGCAGCTCCAACCTTCACCACAGCTACGCCACCAGATAGCTTAGCTAATCTTTCTTGAAGTTTTTCTTTGTCATAGGTTGAGTCTGTCTCATCCATCTGCTTCTTTATCTGTTCACATCTAGCATTTACAGCTACCTCATTACCTTCAGCAACAATTGTAGATGTGTCCTTGTTAATTGTGACTCTTCTAGAAGTACCAAGCATATCAAGAGTGGCATTCTCAAGTTTTAATCCAGCATCCTCAGTTATGAGCTGGCCATTTGTTAGAACAGCCATATCTTCAAGCATTGCTTTTCTCCGATCTCCAAAGCCAGGTGCTTTAACAGCTGCAACGTTTAAAACACCTCTAAGCCTATTAACAACTAAAGTCGCCAAAGCTTCTTTTTCTATGTCTTCAGCAATTATCAGAAGAGGTTTACCAGTTTTAGCAACTTGTTCTAAGACAGGGACAAGATCTTGAACTAGACCAATTTTTTTGTCAGTAAGAAGTATATAAGGATCGTCCAACACTGCTTCCATTCTCTCAGTATCAGTTGCGAAGTAAGGAGAGATATATCCTTTATCAAAACGCATTCCTTCAGTGACCTCAAGCTCAGTGGTCATTGACTTACCTTCTTCTAAAGAGATAACACCTTCTTTCCCAACTTTATCCATTGCATCAGCAATCATTTTGCCAACTTCTTCATCATTACCAGCAGCAATCGTGCCACATTGAGCAATTGCATTACTGTCGCTAATTGGCTTGGAATGATCTTTTATTTTTTCAACCAAAAACTCAGTAGCCTTATCAATTCCTTTTTTCAAAGTGATTGCATTTGCTCCTGCTGCAACATTTTTCAAGCCAGCTTTGACCATTGCATGAGCAAGAACAGTTGCAGTGGTTGTGCCATCTCCAGCTGCATCATTTGTTTTTGATGCAGCTTGACGAATGAGAGCAACTCCAGTGTTTTCAATGTGATCTTCGAGTTCTATTTCTTTAGCGATTGTTACACCATCATTGATTATTTGAGGTGCACCAAACTTTTTCTCGAGAACAACATTACGACCTTTCGGCCCTAAAGTGACTGCGACTGATTCAGCCAAAATGTCAATACCACGCTCGAGTGCTCGGCGGGCTTGCTCGTTGTAAATGATGCGCTTAGCCATAAGAGGCGATTTCCTTTAATTTCGAAAAGTTTTTTGGTTTGGACTTCAGCAAAAGCTGAGTATTAGTTGACGACAGCAAGAATGTCTTTCTCAGAGAGAAGTACGTATTCATCGCTGCCAAGTTTGATATCAGTACCTGCGTACTTACTGTAGAGAACCTTGTCTCCAACACTTACTTCAGGAGATTGACGTGAACCATCCTCGTTACGTTTTCCAGGACCAACCTGAGCAACTTCACCGACTTGAGGTTTCTCTTTAGCAGTGTCAGGAAGCAAAATACCTCCCGCAGTCTTCTCTTCTGATTCAGAAACTTTTACAAATACACGATCTCCAAGTGGCTTGACAGTGGAGACGCTGAGAGATACAGCTGCCATAGATTAGTGCAGTAGCAAAAAAAACAAAAGCGCTTAGCGCAGACTCGATAAAGAGTATTACTCATTACCAACGGTATTAATTTATGCATCTAAGTACGCTCTAGACCACATATATTCTGTGCGGTTGACCGAACACTAAAAAAAAATGCCTGTGGAGTGGTAGTCTAAGCCGCTGACAAGGGTATGCAAATCAGAGCATGCTCACAAAGTTTCTAGTTATCTTATGGCCGCTTCTGCTACCTCTACTGTTGGAACTAAGGGTATTGTTCGCCAAGTAATTGGTCCTGTTTTAGATGTTGAATTTCCAGCTGGCAAACTGCCTTCTATTCTTAATGCATTAAGGATTGAAGGTAAAAATCCTGCCGGGCAAGATGTTGCACTGACTGCTGAAGTTCAACAATTACTAGGTGATCATCGGGTTAGAGCCGTTGCCATGAGCGGAACTGATGGATTAGTTAGAGGTATGGAAGCTTTAGACACAGGAGCTCCTATTTCTGTACCTGTTGGTGAAGCCACCCTTGGAAGAATTTTCAACGTCCTTGGAGAACCAGTAGATGAGCAAGGCGACCTTAATAACGTAACTACCTCTCCAATACACCGATCAGCCCCAAGCCTTACAGATTTAGAAACAAAACCAAAAGTATTTGAGACTGGTATTAAAGTAATCGATTTGCTTGCTCCATACCGTCAGGGTGGAAAAGTTGGATTATTTGGTGGGGCTGGAGTAGGTAAAACAGTTCTAATTCAAGAGCTCATAAACAATATTGCCAAAGAGCATGGTGGAGTATCAGTTTTTGGTGGGGTTGGAGAAAGAACTAGAGAAGGAAACGACTTATATGAAGAATTTAAAGAATCTGGTGTGATTAATTCTGAAGATCTAACCAAGTCAAAAGTAGCTTTGTGCTTTGGCCAAATGAATGAGCCCCCAGGTGCAAGGATGAGGGTGGGCCTATCTGCCTTGACTATGGCTGAGCATTTCCGTGATGTAAATAAGCAAGATGTTCTTTTGTTCATCGATAATATCTTCAGATTTGTTCAGGCTGGATCAGAAGTGTCTGCTTTGCTAGGGCGTATGCCATCTGCGGTTGGATATCAGCCAACTTTAGGAACTGACGTGGGAGAGCTTCAAGAAAGGATTACATCTACCCTTGAAGGATCTATCACCTCAATTCAAGCTGTTTATGTACCTGCTGACGACTTAACGGACCCTGCACCTGCTACTACATTTGCTCACTTAGACGCAACTACAGTTTTAGCAAGAGCTCTTGCAGCCAAGGGAATTTATCCGGCTGTTGATCCACTTGACTCCACAAGCACAATGCTACAGCCGTCTGTTGTGGGAGATGAGCATTACCGCACGGCCAGAGCTGTTCAATCAACACTTCAGAGATATAAGGAATTGCAGGATATTATTGCAATTTTGGGATTGGACGAACTATCAGAAGAAGATAGGAAGACAGTTGATCGTGCTCGCAAAATTGAGAAATTCTTATCTCAACCATTCTTTGTTGCTGAAATATTTACAGGCATGTCAGGTAAATACGTCAAATTAGAAGATACTATCAAAGGTTTTAATATGATTCTTTCAGGTGAACTTGACCAGCTCCCTGAGCAAGCTTTCTATCTTGTTGGAAGCATTGATGAAGTGAAAGCTAAAGCAGAAAAAATTGCATCTGAAGCAAAAGCTTAAATAAATTTGTTTTGTTTAATTACCTCAACTCAACGTTTTTTAAATTCCTGAAGAAATGACTCTAACTCTACGAGTTCTTGCTCCTGATCAAAGCGTATTTGACGATACTGCTGATGAAATAATACTTCCAAGCACTACAGGGCTTTTGGGAGTATTACCTGGTCATATTTCAATGGTTACTGCTATTGATTTTGGTGTATTAAGGGTTTTAAAAAATGGTAATTGGGACTCAATTGCCCTAACTGGTGGTTTTGCAGAAGTTGAATCTAACGAAGTTACCGTTTTAGTAAATAAAGCTGAAATGGGAAAAAACATTGACTCGGGCAAAGCTGAAGCTGAATTAGAGCAAGCTAAAAATCAACTAAGCCAAAACAATGATCAGGCGAATTCTCCTGAAAAAATCAAAGCACAAGAAACATTGAGCAAAGCAAAAGCTTGGTTTCAAGCCTCAAAATCAGACTAAGATTTTTAAAAGAATTTTTCCATTGAACAAAAATTTTTGTTCAATGTTTTTTATGCCGTACCACAGAAAGTGACATCAGGGAATTTAACTTTGGCTTGTTCTAAGGTCTTTCCTTTGCCTTCCTCTTGCCAATAATTAATCACCTCTGTCGCTTTGTTTAGCACTTCTACTCGTTCATTATCAGTAATCCAACTTTTTTCTTCTAATTGAGACTTTAATGTTTCCCATGCATCTTCCCTTGGCCAAAAGAAATAGGCTGTAAGTGGGCTAGGACCTCCTCCAACAATTTGATCAACAGCCAAAGCCACGTTATCTGGCAACCAAAGAATTTTAAGCAAGAATCTTCCCTCATCTGCCTTTGGTGTATACCCAGAAGGTACACCATCTGCATCTATTGTTGCTGTTGCTAAAGCTGCAGCACCACCAAGTGCACTTGGTCGACCTGATTTAGTCTCACCCGAATTTACTTTCTCTTGATTTTCAGTTTGCATGCTTGCCTCAGTACTTGTTACATCTTCTTGAACAGTACTGGTCTCTTCAGAAACCATCATTTCTAATTTTCAACTAACTAACAAAATACTAACTTAACAGGAACTAGGACCTATTTGAATTACTAAGGTCGGAATCCAAAAGCTTTTCTACTATTCGATAATGATGGAATTATTAAAGAGGCAAAATATATGGATAAATTCATTCAAAAAATCATTAAAAGAGTTTCAACTAATATTCCATATCTTTCAAACTCTTAGCTGCTTTACAACTTAATACTTCTAAAGAATCTTGTGTAACCAAAACATCGTCCTCGATACGAATTCCAATACCTTTCCATCTTTTGTCTATCTCAGGCTGTCCTTTGGGAACCACTAACCGATCACTTATATAAATGCCAGGTTCAACCGTCAATACCATCCCAGGTTCAAGATTTAAATGATAGTCACCAAGTCTATATGCACCTACATCATGGACATCAAGACCTAACCAATGCCCTGTTCGATGCATGTACAAATGCGAGTAAGCTTGTTGTTCAATAATAGAATCCACATCGCCAACGAGTAAGCCAATATCGACTAAGCCCCCAACTAGATATTTCAAGGCAGTCATATGTACGTTCTCAGCATTATCACCAGGGCGAACACACTCAATTGCAGCTTTTTGAGCAATAAGAACAATTTCATATAAAGCTTTTTGCTCTCCAGAAAACCTTCCATTAACTGGAAAGGTTCTTGTTATGTCACCATTGTAATAGTCATCTAAAGAGCAACCTGCATCTATCAAAACAAGGTCTCCATTCCTTATAAGTGCATTGTTTTCCGTGTAATGAAGCACGCATGCATTATCACCTGAAGCAACTATTGAGCCATATGCAGGTCCTCGCGTCCCCTTCTCAAGAAAGTATTTTTCTATCTGAGCTTGTAAATCTCTCTCATTCATTCCCGGACGAGCAAATTCCCTAACTAATTCATGAGCCTCTGCTGAAATTTGTGATGCAATACGCATCCTTTCTATTTCAAAATCGTCCTTACGAAGTCTCATTTCGTGAAGTATTGGACAAGGCGCAATCATTGATAATGGGGCCAAGCCACTTCTTGGAAGTTTTTGTAAATGCTCCGACCAAGTTTTTAAAACCAAAGGCTCTATGTGTGGATGTTTCCCAATTCGAAAAGCAATTCCCTCTGCCCCCTCTAAATAATGAGATAAAAGGCTTGGCAATTCATTCAAAGAGTGGGCTATATCAACATCAAAATTATCTAAAACTCCTTTTGTTCCCCATCTAAAGCCTGTCCAAACCTCAGCCGCAGACTCTTTAGGTAAGACGAATAATACATATTGTTCTCCCTTGGGTTTATGAGGCAAAAATAAAGCCACTGCATTTGGCTCATCAAAACCAGTTAAATACCAAAAGTCGCTATTTTGCCTGAAAGGATATTCGCAATCTGCATGATGAGTAACTAACTCTCCAGCTGGAACAATAGCCGCAAACGAACCTAGACCTGACAAAAACAAGTCTCTACGGCGATGAAAAACACTTGAATCAGCCACAAAAATACTCCTATTTACACTTAAGGATGGCAAGAGATCTAACTTAGTGGAAAAATAAAAGCAAAAGATCCTTACTCTTTAAAAAATCTTTAGAGGATGAGCCAAGATATTCTGCTTTTAACTGCTCTTGTTGCTGTTATTTTAATGGGTTCTGCAATGTGCTCAGGGATAGAAGCAGCATTGTTAGCAGTCAACCCACTACGCGTGCATGAGCTCGCGAGGAGAAAGCCCAAAGTACCTGGAGCCATAAGATTAGAAAAATTACGCCACAGAATTGGAAGGACTTTAACTGTAGTAACAATTGCAAATAACAGTTTCAATATTTTTGGAAGTTTGATGGTGGGTAGCTACGCAACTTACATATTTCAAGATCGAATCGGAAATGTAAAACCCATATTTTTTGTTGGCCTAACTATTCTTGTTTTACTTCTTGGAGAAATTGTCCCCAAAGCTCTTGGCACAAGACTTGCATTGCAAATTAGTTTAACAAGCGCTCCTGTTCTTGATTTCTTAAGCATAGTCATGCGTCCATTGCTGATAGTTCTTGAACGTCTACTACCAATTATCACTGCCAAGAGCGAGCTAACAACAGACGAAGAAGAAATAAGACAGATGGCCAGACTTGGATCTCAAATAGGTCAAATAGAAGCTGATGAGGCTGCAATGATATCCAAAGTTTTCCAGTTAAATGATCTTACTGCTAAAGATTTGATGACTCCACGGGTTGCTGCTCCAACACTTCTAGGAAGAGTTTCTTTGCAATCTGTTAAATCGAACTTATTAGAAAATAATGCAACATGGTGGGTAGTATTAGGTGAAGAAGTAGACAAGGTTGTTGGAGTTGCTAACCGTGAAAAGTTATTAGCCTCTTTACTTCAAGGAGACTCTCATTTAACTCCTTATGATCTAAGCGAGAATGTAGAGTTTGTACCCGAAATGATTCGAGTAGATAGATTACTTCTTGGTTTTAATGAAGACAAAAATGGAGTTAGAGTTGTGGTAGATGAGTTTGGTGGATTTGTTGGTTTAGTAGGAGCAGAAGCTGTATTGGCAGTGTTAGCTGGTTGGTGGAGGAAGTCAAATAAATGATTAACAAAAGAGAGATAGCTACAAAATGCAAGTTTTTACTTGGTCAATGGAAAGACAACTTAAATCTCACTAATTACGAAAGAACAAAATTTAAAGACACTTTAAATCAACTTGATTTTCAAATAAATAAATTAGATAAAAAAGAACTACAGATATCAGTGCATGGTAAAGTAGGAGTTGGCAAATCAAGCTTATTAAATGCATTAGTTAAAAAGCAAATATTTCCAACTGATATAATTAACGGTAATACAAAAACTAGCAAGTCTTATAAATGGAGCGAAAATTTTCAAGGCTTAAATAAGGTTGAGTTAATCGACTCCCCAGGTATAGATGAAATAAATAATACTAATAAAGAAGGTATAAATTTCAATAATATCCTAAATACAGATTTAATTCTTTATGTAATTGATAGTGACATAACGAGAGTAGACTTGCACTCCATTGAAGATCTATTAAGGAATAACAAACCAATACTAATAGTCTTAAATCGTTGTGATCAATGGAATAGAAGAGAAACGAAACTAATACTCTCAAGTGTTCACAGAAAATTATCATTTTGCAAACAAAAGGTTAAAATTGCTCTGGTATCTTCATCTCCAAGGAAAGCAAAAATAAAACCAGATGGAACTGTTAGAAGTGAGCAAACAATCCCTAAAGTTGATATTCTCAAGAATGAACTTAAAGATATTATCGACCAAAGTGGTGACTTTTTTCTTTGTATAAATAGTTTAAGAATTGCAGACCGATTCTACAACTTACTCAAAGAGAATCGACTACTGAAAAAGAAAAAAGAAGCACAAAGTTTAATCGGCAGATATGCAACTTTAAAAGCCTCAGGTGTAGCAATTAATCCCTTCTTAATGATTGATCTTATTAGCGGTCTAGCTTTTGATAGTTCTCTTATTATTCAATTAAGTAAATTATATGGCTTAGAAGTAGGTGGTCCCACCGCCAGACAATTAGTAAAAAAGCTCGGTTTCCAAAATTCATTACTAGGGGGTGCACAGATAGGAATACAAATTACTTTAAATATTCTCAAGCAAATACTGATATTTGCAGCACCTCTTACTGGAGGATTAAGCCTTGCGCCCACTGCTCCTATAGCCATTGCGCAAGCAGCTCTTGCTATTCATACGACAAAACTTATAGGTCGTTTCGCAGCTTATAAATTCCTAATGGGGACAAGTAGGAATTATGGCAGACCTCGATTAATGTTGAACTATCTTCTCGAAAACAACTCAGACTCAAGAATAATGATTCGTGACCTGAAATTTCTTACATCAAGTACGGAAAAAAATAAAAATTATTTGTTGCCATGAAAGTCAAAAATAATTCAATAGCTTTATTTGGGACAAGTGCTGATCCACCTACTCTTGGTCACGAGGCCTTATTGACTGAATTAACACAAATCTTCCCAAAAGTTATAACTTGGGCAAGTGATAACCCTGATAAAAAGCATCAAATTCCACTTTTGAAAAGGACTCAGCTTTTAAGACTTCTGGTAAAAAAAATCTCGCATCCTAAATTAGAACTAGTTCAAGAATTGAGTAGCCCTCGGACAATTCATACTCTAAAAAAAGCTTTCCAACTATGGCCTGAATCAAGTTTTAGTTTTGTAATTGGTAGTGATTTAGCTTTGCAAGTTCCAAAATGGCTTAATGCCAAGTCTATTCTCAGCAAAGTAAGAATAGCTATCGCAATGAGAGATGGTTGGCCAATTAGCGAAATACAGTTAGAAGAGATTAAAAATCTTGGCGGCGAAATTGAGATATTACCTTTTAAAATACCTGAATCATCAAGTTCAAAATTTAGAGAGAGGCCTCAAAAAGTACTTATTCCTCAAGAGATTGTCCCATTACTGCTTGAAGAGAATTTATACGGTCTAGCAGATAGCAGATAATGAAATTAGCACTTGCCCAACTAAATCCAGTTATTGGGGATCTCGAGGGTAATTCCGAGAAAATATTTGCAATGTGCAAAGAGATCAAAGATGAGGATGTGGCTCTAGTAATAACACCAGAGCTTTCTTTAATCGGCTACCCTCCAAAAGACTTATTATTTAATCCAAGACTTTTTGAAGAACAAAAACATGTCCTAAACCAATTAAGCCGAAGATTAAGTAATCTTACTCGAAACTTTTCTGTACTAATTGGTATTGCGGAACCAACTCCTGATATAGAAATTCCTAACCTGTATAATTCAGTTGTTATTTTAGAAAAAGATAGTTGGAGAATCGTCGCGAGGAAGCAACTCCTTCCCACTTACGATGTTTTTGATGAAAAACGTTATTTTCGTGCCGCAGAAAATAGTAGTATTTTAAATTTGAATTACCAAGAAAAAATTTGGAAGATCGGAATAACTATTTGTGAAGATATATGGGTTGAGCAGAACTTACAAAATAAAAAAATCCTAGGGAAAGATCCTATAAGCTTCCTAGAAAAAGAAAATTTAGACTTACTTTTAAATCTTTCAGCTTCTCCATTTATTGAATCGAAAAGTTTATTACGCCAACGAATAGCAGCTAAAGCAGCTATTCGTCTTTCATGTCCGGTGATCTATGTCAATCAAGTAGGAGGGAATGATGAATTAATCTTTGACGGTTCTAGTTTTACTCTTAATAAGAAAGGCAATTTACAACAAGAACTTCCTTCCTTTAAAGAGTCAGTTGGTCTTTGTGACATTTCTTCCCTCGAACAACAACTTTCGAGATCAAGTGAATATCCAACATCAGAAGAAATCCTTTTCAGAGCTTTAGTTCTTGGAGTTAAAGATTATGCAAGAAAATGTAATTTCAACAGTGCCGTTATTGGATTAAGTGGGGGTATCGACTCAGCTCTAGTAGTAACTATTGCAGTAGCAGCTTTAGGCATCTCTAAAGTTCATGCGATCTTAATGCCATCTCCATGGAGTTCAACAGGATCTGTAAAAGACGCAACGGAATTAGCTAATCGACTTGGAATACATCATCAAAAAATTCCGATCTCAGAAGTAATGAATAGCTTTAACGATGTTTTATCCAATTCAACATGGGGCATGCCAACCGATATCACAGCTGAAAATTTACAATCTCGTATTAGAGGAACGATATTGATGGCTCTAGCAAATCAAAAAAAACATTTGCTTCTATCTACAGGGAACAAGTCAGAACTTGCCGTAGGATATTGCACCCTTTACGGAGACATGAACGGAGGCTTGTCTGTAATTGGAGATCTTTATAAAACAAGTGTATTTGATTTATGTGATTGGATAGATAGTGAGTCGTCATCCAGTTGTAGAAATGATTTCTGTCTCCCTAAAAAAGGAGAAATCATAGGCTCTGCAATAAGAAACAAGCCTCCTAGTGCTGAATTACGACCAGAACAATTAGATAGTGACTCTTTGCCGGATTATTTCATTCTTGATGAAATACTAAAAGGTTTAATTGAACAGCACTTGCCAACTGAAGCTTTAATAGAAAAAGGATTTGAAAAAAAAATTGTTCATAAAGTAGCCAACTTATTAAAAAACGCCGAATTCAAACGTTATCAAGCACCTCCTTTATTGAAAATTAGTAATCAAGCTTTTGGAAGTGGGTGGAAAAAGCCAATAGCATCTAGATAAATCCTTAGAGTCACTTCTATTCTTCATTCAATTCCTTTAAGCAATTAATTGGTCTTCGCAGAGACTTAATATTAATCCCGTGACGTAAAGCTGTTATTAGTCCTGCAGCCTCTACATAGTTTTCAGCATACAAAATACTATTATTTTTTTCACCACTTAAGTTATCTAGCCTCATCTTTGTGGAGCTAACATTTAATACTCCTTGATTAGAAACTACTATTAAAGGAATAAATCTTTCTATACAAGATAAAACTGCCTCGCCACCTAATGCGCCCTGTGGCACAACAACGGCTCCTAAATCCTTATTCCTTAATAAATTTTTCACCTGTAAAAAAGCATTTGCTTTGTTTTTCATTGCTGTCTTACAGATTAGGTCGGGCGCACGACTAAGACCAACTAAAACACTTTGCAAAAATGTATATCCTATCTCCTCTCCAGAGATTCGAGGATCTAGTTCATAATCAATTGGTAAGGGGGCTAACCCCGGAGCATGTGCACATGGAATCAATAAATGTTTTACTAGAAAATGACTTATTACAGCTTCGAGCCCAGCAATAATATCTACACCATTACCTTGTCGATAAAGTTTAGTTTCTAATTCATAACTATCATCAGGGAAGCGAGTTACAACAGCAATTGCTGTTGCACCAGCTTTCTTAAGTTTTTCAGCAGCTCTTAAAAGAACATCTGATTCTTCTATATCCCCCCAACTTGAGCCACTTAAACCTTTTTTTAGATTAATTCGTATAGGTCTTTCAGTGGTAATTACAGGGCCAATATTTAACCCCAAACTTGCGACACAGCCATCAGCAACTTGTAAATGTCTTTTTTTTAAATCAGACTCTAAGCCAGCATCTAATAATAGGCCTACTTTTTGTTGTCTTACTGGTTTAAGAAACACTTCTCCAGCTGCAAAAAGATTTAAACTATATCCTTCTACATATTGGATACTTGTATCTGACCAATATAAAGATCCACCATTCATTACATTGGGATGCGTTATTAAACATTCACTAGCAGAAGCCAGTAATCTTGCAGCAGGGATTGCATCTCCTGCATATCCACCGACACTGCAACCTATACCAGTAGGAATAATCAATAATGTTGGAAAAGGATCAATGTTAGTCATGAAGTAATCAATGCAGGATTGATGCTTTTACCTTCTTTTGCTTAATAATCAATACAACTTCGAGTGATATTATCTGGCCTTTTTTTTCAGAATGAGTAGTCACTGAAGTTATGGCCCACCTAAGTGGTTCACCATATTTCACCAACTTTGACAAAATATATTCTTTCAAATCAAATACGCTTAATTCAGAAGGCCAATCAAGGTCTAATTCAATAAATTCAAGATTCATTTATTGATTACTTATACGTCGATATTTAGCAAAATTAGAGACAGATAAAAAACTACGCTGCGGCACCACCAACAACTTCTAAAATCTCTTGCGTAATTGCTGCTTGTCGAGCCTTGTTGTAATCAATAGTAAGGTTTTTAGCCAATTCCTTAGCATTATCACTAGCATTATTCATTGCCGTCATTCGACTCGCCAATTCTGAAGCAGCAGACTCCTGTAATGCACGTAATAATTGATTCTGTAAATAAAGAGGTAAAAGAGCATTCAAAAGTTGATCGGGACTTTGTTCAAAAACAATATCCGATGGTAATTTAGGCTCTTCATTAGAAGGAGCAGCATCTTTCTCAATAATTAATTGACTATCTTTTGTAGTTAGTCTAAAAATTTCATCTTCTGAATCCGCTATTCCTTGAGGATCTAAAGGTAGAAGAGTTTGTATTGTTGGATTACAACTAACCAAGCTTACAAACTTAGTAAAAATCACCTCTACTCTATCAGTACTTTCAGAAAGAAATTCTGCTAATACTTCACTAGTAATAGAACTAGCATCATCGGAAGTAGGAACTTGTTCTAGTTCTTTAAAAGTAGCTCTTATTTTATAAAGACTGGATCTATTCTCAAAATATCCTATTGCTTTCTTACCAATTAAAACTAGATCGGGACTATATCCTTGACCTTTTAATTCGGCATAACGTTTCTCTGTTCGTTTAATAATATTTGCATTGTAACCCCCACATAATCCTCTGTCCCCAGTAACAGCCAAAAGAGTAATTGTCTTAACTTCACGCTTATTTAACAGAGGAGAGTCAGCAGCTTCAAACTGCATTCTTGATTGTATATTTTCTAAAACCCTTGCCAATCGATCAGCAAAAGGTCTACTCCTTAGGACCTGATCCTGAGCTCTTCTAACTTTCGCAGCAGCGACTAGTCGCATCGCTTCTGTTATTTTCCTGGTGTTTTTGACAGATACTATTCTGTCTCTTATGTCCTTGAGGTTAGCCATAGGTAAATGTCTCTCTTAAATAGCCGTTTGTTTTAAGCTGCAAGCATGGAGGATTTAACCTCGTTAATAGCGTCTTTAAGCATTGATTCAGATCCTTCACTTAAGACTTTTTCGGAGAGAACGTTCTTAATGAAATCAGCCTTATTTGTTTTTAGATAATCACGCAATTCACGAGCAAACTTTGTCACGTCCTCCTCAGGAACCTCATCAATCAATCCTTTTACACCTGCATAAACAATAGCTACTTGTTCGGCTAAGTTAAGAGGATCAAATTGAGGTTGCTTGAGAAGTTCTCTGAGCCTTTTCCCTCTACCTAATTGCTTTTGAGTCGCCTCATCAAGATCTGAAGCAAATTGGGAGAATGCCGCAAGCTCATCAAATTGAGCCAGTTCAAGTTTTAACGTACCGGCAATTTTCTTAATAGCTTTTGTTTGCGCAGCTCCTCCTACACGACTAACCGATATACCAACGTTAATTGCAGGTCTTAATCCAGAGTTGAATAAATCTGAGCTCAAGAAAATCTGACCATCAGTAATTGATATGACGTTAGTTGGGATATAAGCCGAAACATCACCAGCCTGCGTTTCAATAATAGGCAAGGATGTCATTGATCCTGCACCCATAGAATCAGAAAGTTTTGCAGCCCTCTCAAGCAAACGGCTATGGCAATAGAAAACATCTCCTGGATATGCTTCACGACCTGGTGGACGACGTAAGAGTAATGACATTTGCCTGTAAGCCTGAGCTTGCTTCGTTAAATCGTCATATATAACTAGTGTCGCCTTGCCTTGATACATAAAATGCTCAGCAATTGCGGCACCTGTATAGGGAGCTAGATATTGCAAAGCTGCAGCTTCAGATGCTCCGGCATTAACAATAATTGTGTAATCCAAAGCTCCTTTTTCTTTAAGAACTTCAACCACATTTGCCACTGATGCTTGTTTTTGGCCAACCGCTACATAAACACAAATAACATCTTGACCTTTTTGGTTGATAATTGTATCGATTGCTATTGCAGTCTTCCCTGTTTGTCGATCTCCAATAATCAACTCTCTCTGACCTCTTCCAATAGGGATCATCGCATCAATAGATGTGATCCCAGTTTGCATAGGCTCATGTACCGACTTTCTCTTAATAATTCCAGGTGCTATTGACTCAATTAATCTTGAGTCAGTTGTAGCCATCTCTCCTTTTCCATCGATTTGCTGTCCAAGAGGATTAACAACTCTTCCGAGCATTGCCTCACCAACTGGAACTGAAGCAATCTTTCCAGTTGCTTTAACTGTACTTCCCTCTTGTACTCCTAAAGCTTCACCCATCAAAACGACACCAACATTGTCATCTTCAAGGTTTAAAGCAATCCCTTCTGTTCCATCTTCGAATTCAACTAGTTCACCTGCCATAACCTTTTCGAGGCCATAAACTCTTGCGATACCATCACCAATTTGTAAAACAGTACCTACATTGCTTACAGACACTGACTTATCGTAATCAGCAATCTGCTGTTTAAGGATTGAACTGATCTCGTCGGGACGTATAGAAACCATGGGATTAACTTAAAAGTTGGGGAAGAGAAAAGGAGGAAGAAGGGGAGAAAGTCAGGAGAGAATTAGCTGACTTTGGCCAAAGCAAGACCAAGTCTTCTGACTTGCCCTGCGATGCTGGCATCAATTACCTTTGATCCAACATTGACCACAAAGCCACCAAGTAATTCGGAGTCGACTTTGAGATCGATTTCCAAATTATCTGTACCAGCTATATATTGTACTTTCTTGAGTAGCTCAGATTGTTGATCTTCATTTAGCGCTGAAGCAGAAGTAATAGTTGCTAGAGCAATATTTCTTTGTTCTCGATAGATTTCTAATAATCTTTCAAGAACAGAATTCAACAATCCGATTCTTTGTCGATCTGCCAAAAGTTTTAAAAGATTTAAGAAAGATGGAGTAACTTGACTAGAGAAAAGCTTTTCTAAAGCGGCTTTCTTTTGATTAACCTCTAAAACTGGTGATGACATCGCATCACTAAATTCAGGGCAAGCATTCCAAAGTTCTAAAATAGACTTAGCTTGAGTAACTACTTCATCCACCTCGTTGCGGCTCTCTGCTACTTGAAGGAACGCTTCAGCATATGGAGTAGTAATTGTATTAAGTAGTGGCATTAGTTGTCTCCAATACTTTTAATTGACTGTTTAAGAAAATTATCTTGAGTATTTGAATCTAACTTTTTCGGAAGCATTGCTAATGCTTTTTCAATAGCAAGTTCTGCAGCCTCTTTTCTTAATTGGGAAGTCACCCTTGCAGCTTCAGCACTTAAGTCAGAAGCAGCTCCTTGTTTAATTCTTGCCATTTCTTCAACAGTTCTTTTTTCACTCTCAAGACGAATTGCTTCTGCTCTAACTTTACAATCATATCTGATTTTGTCAGCTTTTTGCTTAGCTGATGAAAGATCATCTTTTGCTTGTGAAAGAGAATCTTGTGCTTGAGCTAAACGCTCTTCTGCTTCTTTCAAGTCAGAAAGAATTGTAGTTCTTCTCTTTTCAAGGATTTTCCCTAAAAAGCCTGGTAAGAACTTGTAGAGGCCAAAAACAACAACGGCTAAGTTGATAATGTTGGTCTCAAAAATATTTAAATTTAGGCCAAAGCCTTCGGAAGCGAAAATTAAAGGAGTCATTTTTTTGCCAAGAGTCTTTCAATAATCAAATCACCAAGATTGTCAGCCTCGCTTTTGAGTTGATTAAGAGCTTCATCTCTTTGTGAATCAATCTCACGCCTAGCTTTCTCTCTCGATGCATTTGCCTCTGAAGTCGCAAGAGCAAGTGCTTCTTTATAAAGATTCTCAGAATCTTGCTCTGCCTCAAGAATCACCTTTTGTGCTTCAAGACGAGCCTCTTTGAGCTGATCTTTGAGTTCAGTCTCAAGTAGTTCAACCTCAGCGATTTTTTTCTTTGCTTCTGCCCTACTTGTATTTACATAATCCTCTCTTTCTTCAACTACCCGTCCAACAGGTTTGAAGAAAAGAGCATTAAGTATGAAAGTAAGCAATACAACTTGAACCGCCATAAGCGGAAGAGTTGCATCGAAATCAAACAGACCTCCCTCAGAGGCACCAAACAAAAACAAAGTTGGCATTAGCTAGGGGTGCAAGAATTTAAACGAGCCAGATAAAGGCAATTGAAATTTGCTAAAGAATTTTCAAATATTGGGGCTGAAAGTTAATCAAATTGATTGATTTCTGCAATCAGCCCTTTTTTGAAATATTCAGCCAGCAAAAGGGTTAGCGAAAAGAAGCACCAATGCAACCACAAGGCCATAAATGGTAAGTGATTCCATGAAAGCGAAAGAAAGAAGCAAAGTACCTCTGATTTTTCCCTCAGCTTCTGGTTGGCGGGCTATACCTTCTACTGCTCCTTGTGCAGCACTACCCTGACCGATACCAGGGCCTATTGCGCCAAGGCCTACAGCTAAACCAGCTGCAACAACTGATGCGGCGGTGGTAATGGAATCCATAATTCTGCTAAAGATGTGTAGCGCTTTAAACGCTTATAGAGTTGTGACCGGGAGTTTATACCTGCGAGGGGTGCATCTCATAGTTCTTGAGATGATACTGAAAGAATTTCAGGCCTAAAAGCAGGAAATTTGCCATTAAAAAGTTAATTCAATAGCAAAAAGTTATGATTAATGATGCTCTTCAACTGCTTCCCCGATGTAGTAAGCAGCAAGAGTTGCAAAAATCAGAGCTTGAATAGCACTAGTAAACAAGCCTAAAAACATAACTGGAACTGGAAGAACAAGAGGCACTAGAAAAACGAGCACCGCTACAACAAGTTCATCCGCCAAAATGTTTCCAAATAAACGGAAAGAGAGAGAGAGAGGCTTTGTAAAATCTTCTACAATTTTGAATGGGAGCATTATTGGCGTTGGGTGAACGTAATACTCGAAGTAACGCAAACCTTTATTGCTCAAACCCGCATAGAAATATGAGAGAGATACCAGTAGTGCTAATGCAACAGTTGTATTTATGTCAGCTGTAGGTGCCCCAAGCTCACCACTTGGGAGTTTGATCAGCTTCCAAGGAACTAATGCACCGCCCCAATTGCTCACAAAAATGAACAGAAAGAGGGTTCCGATGAAAGGCATCCAATCTCTATAAACCTTTTCACCAATTTGTGTTCTTGCAAGATCACGTATGTAATCCCAAAGAAATTCCAAAAGGTTCTGAACACCCCTTGGATCACGTTCCATTTTTTTAGTCCCAATGACTACTAAGGCAAGCAAAGCGCCTATAAGAAGCCATGAAGTCATAAAGACTTGACCGTGAATTCTAAAATTTCCAATTTGCCAATAAAGTTGTTGACCAACTTCTAATTCAGCGAAAGGAAAAACAAATGGCAAAAAACCCATTATCTGGAAGTTTAGGTTGCGTAGAAAATAAAAGCCAAACAAACAAAACTTAAAAATTTGATTTCTAAATAAGCCCTATGGCATAGATAGAAACTGAATAATTAACGCTGGTTTATAAAGCAAAAATCCTAATAGAGCCGGAATCAAATCAAGCTGAGGAAATCTAGAAGACACCAAAACCAAAAGGACCGGAACTAACAACTGGACTTTACCGACGATTTTTGATGAAGTACCTAACCTTCCAATTCCGCGAGCAAGCAAGCGAAAATAAAAAATTCCTGATAAAGCACCAATAAATAGGCTTGCGCCAGCTTGGATTCCCCAAAAGAAACCTGCTATGCCAACAGAAAAAATAGTCAATAAAAATGCCAGACGGAATACTCGAAATTGAAGTTCAAGATATTCGTCTGATTTGACTCCGGACGATGAGTCCGATGAATCAATATCCAGAAGAGGATCATGACTTGAGCAATTTTCAACAGTCTCAGATGCCACAGAAATTCCTCCTTTTGGAGTTCCTTAGTGATAGTGAGAGGTTGTTTTGCAAACAAGACACCTAAGCTCTCTGCAAAGGCCCGCGAAATCTATCACGAGACTTGCATCAAAACAAAAAAAATTTATCAATAAATTGAAAAGTTGGTTAATTTAATAACTTGAGCAGGAATTTTAATCACAATTTTAGTTGTCCTATTTAAATCAATAAATAATCTGTATAAACTTTATTCCTGATGATATGAAATTTAATAATTAAAAATTCATCTAATTCATCTGTTTTTTTTAATTTCTCTCTATGAACTTACTATTAAATTTAAAATAATAAAAATCTTCTTGAATTTTCTGCAATTCCATAAAAAACCTCACTAACTACATTTAGAGACTTGGCAAAATGGCAATTAAGCGGCTCAATGGTTTATAAGCAAAAGATCCTTTGAGTAATATTTCTAATAAAAAAATTCATTCACAAACCAGAAGGAAAAATACTTATGAATCAAAAGATTATCTTGGTAATTTATTAAGCAACACAATACTTCCATTGCCTTGGTCTTTTTGGCCAAAGGAGGGGCGCTTGATCATGGGATTAATTGCCTTTTGGAGCATATCAGGAATTTTTATCCTTGGATCAGCTAGTTGGTGGGTAGCAACTAGAGAAATGGGTGAAGGTGCTTATTACATAAAAAGACAACTAATTTGGCTGGTCGCAAGTTGGAGCATTTTCTACCTAGCTATAAATATCAATCTAAAAAATTGGCTTAAGCTATCAGGACCGTGCCTTTTTATAGGTATGGTTCTAATTGCATCAACAAGCTTTTTCGGTAGCACCGTTAATGGGTCCACTCGATGGTTGATTATTGGCCCAGTCCAGATTCAACCATCTGAGTTAATAAAACCTTTCATCATTCTCCAAAGTGCAAAGCTTTTTGGTCAATGGGAAAGAATAAATTCAGAAAAAAAAATTTTTTGGTTAACTATTTTCGCATCTATTGTTGTATTAATCATAAAGCAGCCAAATTTAAGCACAGCTGCATTAATAGGGATATTACTTTGGATGATTGCTTTAGCATCAGGTATTAACTTCCGATATCTTTTTAACACCGCCATATTTGGTTTTTTCATTGGTGCAACAAGCATTTTTTTTAATACCTATCAACAAAATCGCGTCATGTCATTTATCGACCCTTGGAAAGATCCACAAGGAAGTGGATATCAATTAATTCAGAGTCTTTATGCTATTGGTTCAGGTGGTCTATTTGGAGAAGGTTATGGTCTTTCAATGCAGAAATTACAATACTTGCCCTACAGGAGTACTGATTTTATTTTTGCTGTTTTTGCTGAAGAATTTGGATTCTTTGGATCAATTTTACTTTTATCATTTCTGCTTGTTGTTGCATACTTAACCTTGAAAATATCTCTTAATTGTAGAAACAATTATTCTAAACTAATCTCTATTGGATCAGGTACTATTCTTGTTGGCCAATCAATTATGCATATCGCAGTTTCATCAGGAGCAATGCCTACAACTGGCCTTCCCTTCCCTATGATTAGCTATGGGGGAAACTCATTGATTTCAAGCTTACTAATAGCTGCCCTATTGGTCAGATCCTCTATTGAATCTTCAGAATTATTAATTAAAAATCCCTCAAATAGACTTTTAGCTAGATAATCTAGGAGATGAAATTAGAGTGGAAAGTCTCTTTTTGAACATTTCTTCTATAAGTTTAATTTTCTCTGATTTGACTCGTCATGGCGAGCAGTTAATTAATAATGGGCTCAATAATCCAACTCCCCTAACAATTCTGATAGTTTTCATTGGAGGACTTTTGACTAGCTTGGGGCCTTGTTCATTGTCACTTTTACCAATCACAGTTGCATATTTAGCTGGATTTAAAAATAACCAAAACCCTCTACAAAAAACGATTAGTTTCTGCAGCGGTATAGTTTTTTCACTAGTGGTATTAGGAAGTCTAAGCGGGTTTTTAGGGAAAATTTATGGTCAATTACCAGGTTTCTTTTCAATATTCATTAGTTTTTTAGCAATAATTATGGGTCTTAATCTGCTTGGGATTTTGAAATTATCACTTCCATCTGGTCCTGACCCTGAAATTTGGAAAAATAAAGTTCCATCTGCTTTCGCTCCAGTTTCAGCAGGTTTTGCTTTTGGATTAGCCTCATCGCCTTGCACTACTCCTGTTCTTGCAGTTCTTCTAGCTTGGGTTGCCAAACAAGGAAATCCTCTAAGCGGCACAATTTTTCTTGGAAGTTTTGCGATTGGACAAATTGTTCCTTTATTTGTAGCAGGTACCTTTGCAGCAAGTATTCCAAAATTATTATCGCTGCGACCTATTGGGAAATGGGTGCCACCAATTAGTGGAGTCATTTTGTTAACCATAGGTCTCATAAGCCTTCTTTCTATTTGGATATAAAATAGATGAAAAAAATCAGCCAAGTTTTAAAATGGCTTTCTAGCTTAAAAATTGCGACATTACTATTATTAGTAATAGCGGTATCATGCGCAGCTGGGACTTTAATACCACAACAAGAATCAAATCAATTCTATTACGAAAATTTCAATAAAAATCCTTTTCTTGGAATAATTAATGCAAAAATATTACTACTTTTTGAATTCGATCATGTTTATACAAGTTTTTGGTTTTTATTCTTACTTATTTGGCTGGGTTTAGCGCTTTCAGTTTGTAGCTTCAGAAGACAATTACCGATACTTAAATCAGCGTTAAACTGGATAGATTACAAATCACCTCGTCAAATAGTAAAACTTTCTGTTGCTCAAACAATAGTGACTAATAATTACTCGAAGAGCTTAGAGAAAATTAAACTTAATTTAAAGAAACAAGGTTGGAACGTAAAAGAAACAGATGGAAGGCTAGCTGCTCGCCAAGGAGTAATAGGTAGATTAGGACCTATATTGATTCATATAGGCATGATCCTATTAATGATAGGGGCAACATACGGATCATTAAATGGAAAAACCATAGAAAAATTTTTGGCTCCTGGTAGATCAATAGATTTATTGAACAATAATAAAGAGAAAGGGTTAACCATTGAACTACAAAAGTTTCAAATAGAAAGAGACCCTCAAGGCAGAGCTGAGCAATATAGATCTATAGTCAATGTTATTGAGCCAAATGGTAATAATCAATCAAAAGAAATTAGTGTTAATTATCCATTAAGATACAAAGGTATAACATTATATCAAGCCGACTGGTCTTTAGCAGCAATAACTATTCAAATTGATAATAGTCCAAGATTACAAATCCCAATAGAACCTATTCCTGAGCTGGGCGAACAAGTTTGGGGGACAATTATACCGACAAATAAAGATGGTAAAAACCCAATTCTATTAACCGTAGATAGTGAACTAGGACCAGTAAATATTTATGATAATGATGGAACACTACTGACAAACTTAAATACAAATAAGGAGGAAAAAGTCAAAGAATCTTTAATAAAGATTATAAATATAATCCCAAGCAGTGGATTACTCTTAAAGCACGACCCCGGAGTACCTATTGTATATTTAAGTTTTGCGATAATACTTATTGGTGGTTCACTTAGTATTATTTCCACTAAGAAAATCTGGGTCTTACATGAAAAGGAAAAATCTATGATTTATATAGGTGGATTAAGCAACAGAAATCTCTCTGGTCTTTCAAAAGAATTGCCAAACCTTATTAGTTTTTTAGAGAATTAGCTCTAAATTATTTCTTTTGCCATGACAGACTCTAATTATTGTATGAACATTACCTCTAGGATTGAAATCAGCTTCTAATTGCATCCACTTGGGATCAGAAACTTCAACAAATTTATCGATAATTTTATTCGCAACTTCTTCATGAGATATTTTCTTTTCTCGAAAGCTATTTAAGTAAATTTTAATTGCCTTTAATTCTATAACCTTAGTATTTGGTTGATATTTAATTCTCAAAGTTGCAAAATCTGGATATCCCGAGAAAGGACACTTACATGTGAATTCAGGGAAATCTATTGAGATTTCATAATCTCTATTAATATTTGGATTTGGGAAACAAATTAAGCTCCCGACCTCTATTTCCCTTTCCCCATACATAATTTCATCTGTGATGTCTTTTTCTTGTCTAATCACATTTTAATTGCATATAAAACTTACACTACATAAAAGCTTGATTGAAAATTCAAACTTTAAATAAATTCTTTTAATCAAACAGTAGTGCAATGATCCTAAAAAGCTGATTTGTATCATCGAGTACAAAACGAATCATCGATATCCCTCTTAATGGATATTAACTAAAGGTTTTACATGGACATAAGTCTTTCTGATAAACGAAATGGAACTCAAATTAAACCCAAAAGTGTTCATGGAATCCTTTGGCTACAAACTCATTTTGAATCTGAACACTGGGAGTCAATCAGTCACGGACAAGTAATCATTCCTAGACAGGATGCAGAGACTCTTTGTGATGATGCACTAAATGCTGGTATAAATGTAAATTTCATCAATTCTCTGAGCCAAATAGACAAAATCTAATAAAAACTATATAAGATTCTTGGAGTTACCTACATCGATATGAAAAAGATAGAGGCAATAATCCGCCCTTTTAAGCTGGAGGATGTAAAAATTGCATTAGTAAATGCAGGTATAGTTGGTATGACCGTAAGCGAGGTAAGAGGGTTTGGGAGACAAAAAGGACAAGTTGAGAGATATAGAGGATCTGAATTCACCGTTGAGTTTCTACAAAAGCTCAAAGTTGAAGTAGTAGTTCCTGATGAAAAATCTGAAATTGTTTTAAAAGCTATCGCTGATGCAGCCAAGACAGGAGAGATCGGAGATGGAAAAATTTTTGTTAGCCCAATTGATTCCGTTGTTCGAATCAGAACGGGCGACAGGAACGAAACAGCTCTTTAAACGCAAAAAATATTAAATAATTTTTCGAGTTCAATATTTCCTTTTTCCTCATCACCCATCCAAAGAAGATATTCTTGATTACCAGCAGGACCTTTTAAAGGCGATGCAATTAATCCTTTTGGATACCATCCATATTTTTTAGATTCGTCAACCACACCTTCTACAGCCTCAGCATGTAGGGATTGATCACGAACCACTCCACCTTTGCCCACTTTTTCTTTGCCAACCTCAAATTGAGGTTTCACTAATACCAGCAACTCAGATCGGTCAGATTGAAGAAGGGATTTAATACTCGGCAAAACAATTTTAAGAGAGATAAAAGATAAGTCTGCTACTGCGAAATCTGGTATTGGGTCTCCATCATTGAATAATTTTTCAGGTGTTAAATGCCTAATATTAGTACGTTCCACAAGAACCACTCTTGGGTCATTTCTAATACTCCATGCAGCCTGGCCATACCCAACATCAACGCCATAAACCTTTGCCGCTCCTAGCTGCAAAAGACAATCTGTAAAGCCCCCAGTTGAAATCCCAGCATCTAAACAAATCCTATTCTCAATATCTAGAGGAAATTGATTAAACGCTTCAGCCAACTTTTCACCCCCTCTAGATACATATCTCAAGGGCTGCGTAACTTTTATCTCAAGATCTTTTAAAACTTCTTGGCCTGGCTTATCAAGAATTTGACCGTTGATTGTTTTAACTTTGCCAGCTCTAATAAGCTTCTGAGCCTCTTGACGTGTTTTCACAAACCCTTTGGTCAGCAAGTGAAGATCTAATCGCGATTTTTTAGTCATTTGTTTACAAAAACAAACAGGAAACGGAACAAAAACCGCAGAACTCGTGCTTATCCTCTTTTTTCATAGAGAATCTATTCAACTGACCATTAAGGTTTTGTCTAAAAAGCTCAGGCATCCAACCAATGAAAATGAGCTATTTAGCCATGGTCACTTTAATCTAACCTCAAAAAAACAAACAGGAGAAGTGCTTGAACTTCTACCTCCAGGGAGTTTTGTAATATTTGCAAATCAACCAAATGATTTGCCTCCCTTTCAAGTAATTGATTGCAAAGGAGGAAGATGCAGGGTAAGACAGCAAGCATGGGGAAGATATGTCCATTGGGAAGTTGAACACAATAGACTTAAGTCAGCTTGACCTTGAGGATCTAAATTAATATCAACCTTTAACTTTGTAGCACTTTGATTGAGCGTTACACAAACCCAGAGATGGGAAATATTTGGTCTGATCAAGCCAAATACCAGACATGGCTTGATGTTGAAATTGCCTCATGTGAGGCTAATTGCAAATTAGGGAAAATCCCTCAGAGTGCAATGGAAATAATCCGAACAAAGGCAAGATTCAAGCCAGAACGCATTCTCGAAATAGAAGAGGAAGTTCGCCATGACGTAATTGCCTTTCTAACAAATGTAAATGAATATGTTGGGGATTCTGGCCGTTACATTCACGTTGGAATGACCAGTAGCGATGTACTTGATACTGGACTTGCTCTTCAATTAAAGTCATCTGTCAAGCTTTTAAGAAAAGAGCTTTTATTACTTGAAGAAGCTATTAGAAATTTAGCAAGTCAGCATAAAAAAACCGTAATGATTGGACGTTCTCATGCGATTCATGGAGAACCTATTACCTTTGGATTCAAGTTGGCGGGATGGCTAGCGGAAACCCTCAGGAACAAAGACAGGCTAAACAGTCTTGAGAAAGATATTTCTGTTGGGCAAATCAGCGGAGCTATGGGCACTTATGCCAATACTGATCCAGAGATAGAAAGAATAACTTGCGAACTTTTGGACCTTGAGTGTGACACTGCTAGCACTCAAGTTATCTCAAGAGATAGGCATGCTAATTATGTTCAGATTCTTGCTTTGATTGGATCTTCACTAGATCGTTTTTCTACAGAAATTAGAAACCTTCAAAGAACGGATGTTCTTGAAGTAGAGGAAAACTTTGCTAAAGGCCAAAAAGGAAGCTCTGCAATGCCTCATAAAAGAAATCCCATACGAAGTGAACGGGTAAGTGGGCTTTCCAGAGTTTTAAGAAGTTATGTAGTTGCAGCTCTTGAAAATGTAGCCCTATGGCACGAAAGAGATATAAGCCACAGCTCCAATGAAAGATTAATGCTGCCAGACACATCTATTACTCTTCATTTCATGATCACAGAAATGACCGCAATAATTAAAGGTCTTGGAGTTTATCCAAATAATATGCTGAAAAATATGAACATTTATGGAGGAGTAGTGTTTAGTCAAAGAGTACTTTTGGCTTTAGTTGAGAATGGATTGAGTAGAGAAGATTCTTATCGATTAGTACAAAAAAATGCTCATTCAGCCTGGAATCAACCCGAAGGAAATTTCAAAAAGAACCTTGAGAATGACCCAGAGGTAATGAATATTCTCTCTACTGAAAAACTCTCTGATTGCTTCTCAACCGAATTACATCAGTCAAATTTAAGAGTTATTTGGAAAAGACTTGGCATATAACTTTAAAATCTGAATCATTTAATATCAGTGAATACACTCTCAAAAGGCAATAGAACTATATTTAACTAAAATCTGTATTTATAATTTTCTATTCCTTAGGAAACTTAAAAATTCTCAAACCAAGATTCAATGTCCAATATGAAACGACTTGAGAAAGATAGCCTAGGTTCAATTGATGTTCCAAAGGAAGCGCTATGGGGAGCTCAAACTCAACGCTCAATATTAAATTTTGCTATCGGGAATGAGGTCATACCACTCGAAATTATTGTTGCAATTGCCCAAATAAAAGCCTCTGCTGCTCATGTAAACAATCATCTAGGTTTAATAACTAAAGAAACTGCTCAATTTATTACCGAAGCAAGTTTAGAAATTATAGAAGGGAAACATAATGATCAATTCCCAGTGAAAGTTTGGCAAACAGGCAGTGGTACTCAAACCAATATGAACGTCAATGAGGTGATATGCAATATAGCTTCAAAACGATCAAATAATACGTTAGGTAGTCATTATCCAATACATCCCAATGATCATGTCAATTGCTCTCAATCAACAAACGATGTTTTTCCAGCGGCAATCCAAATAGCCACAATAGTCACCTTAAAAGACACATTAATACCTGAATTAACCAAACTCATTGATGTATTCCATCAACAAAGTAAAGAATGGAAAGATATTATAAAAATAGGACGTACCCATCTTCAAGATGCAGTACCTCTAACACTTGGACAAGAAGTCTCTGCTTGGGCTGCTCAATTAGAGACTGCTTTAAGACGTATTGAAATCAACATCGAGGAACTTTATCCACTTCCACTGGGAGGAACCGCGATTGGTACAGGGCTTAATACTCCTAAGAATTTTGATAATTTAATTGCTCTTGATATAGCTAAAAAAACAAATTTACCTTTTGAAACTGCAGCTAACAAATTTGCCATCATGGCTAGTCATGATGGTCTTGTAAATATAATGTCTCAACTAAAATTACTAGCCGTCACTTTTCTCAAAATTGTTAATGATCTTCGACTTTTATCTTGTGGACCAAGAGCTGGATTATCAGAACTACAGCTTCCAGCTAATGAACCTGGTAGCTCAATAATGCCAGGAAAAATAAATCCTACTCAATGCGAAGCTATGGCAATGGTGTGTACGCAAATAATTGGGATGGACACCTCAGTATCGATCGCGGGAAGTGGAGGACATCTACAAATGAATGTCTATAAACCACTGATTGGCTACAATATTATAACAAGTATCAACCTTATTAAAAATGCATGTAAGAGTTGCAGAGAGAATATGATTGAAGGTATTCAACCTAATAAAGCAAAAATCAAACAATATCTAGACAATTCTTTGATGTTGGTAACCGCCTTATCTCCATCAATAGGATACGAAAAAGCAAGTAAAATAGCCCAATTAGCCCATGAAAAGAATCTAAGTTTAAGACAAGCTTCCAGTCAATTAAATTATCTTGATCAAGAAGAATTTGATAAAATAATTAGTCCAAAATCAATGATTGGAAGTGATTAAATAAAGTTTTTTTAATCTCAATTATGTCTTTCAGTAGCTGGATTAGTAGGTTCATGATTTTTTGCTTTTGCTTGATTAATATCTTCAGCTTCACTAACTGGAAATCTATCCATTAATTTCATAGCTGCCTTAGCATTATTTCTAAGTTGTCGACTCACAGCCTCGCAATAGGGAATTTGTGAAAGTAAATCATTTGTCCTTCTTAGAATCCTTACAACATCTCCCTCATCTAAGGAAGTATTTGAAATTAGATCCGTCCAAGAACTTCCTCTGGCCCATGCCTCTACTAAACCCATTAACTCTGAACTCCATAAGATTGGGATTTCTATACCAAATCGTTCTTGAACTCTAAACAATTCTCTTCGAATATTTGATAAATCATTAAACGCTTCGTCCGCAACTGAACTTGAAATAAATCCAGACCATAGATCAGGGCGATTGACTTCTGTCGCAATTGACTGAACAACTCCAGCTAATTCTGTTGGTGTTAGTTCATCAAGATGTCCACTCATCAAAGCCAAACCTAACCATAACTCATTTTCACCTCTCAGAGATCCAATCCCCCTGCCGATCCCAGTAGGTTTTAAATCGTCCAAGCATCCGAAATGGTTTAGTACTTTAATTAGCGATAAGAAAGTATCCCAGTGACGATTGGACCTGTCGTAGAGCATCTCTTCACGTTCATGTATTTCAATACCCAGTTCGTCCATTTTTCGTCTATGTTTCTTTAATTTTTTCTTATCACCCCATCGATGAGCTGGCTGCATCAATAATTCATCATCCAGAGATTTAACTAATTTAGCTTGAGATAAAACCTCACTAGCAAGATCATATTGAGCTGTTCTCATATCATTCTTCTGAGCCAAATTTGAGATTATTGAAGCCATTTCATTACTTAGTAAATCTCCATGATGTATTTCACCTGATCTACTAATTTCAGGAGTCGTAAGATGTGATACGTCTAAACAAGTCAAGTCAGCATAAAGACTAACAACCTCCTTACAAGCAATAAGTATCCAAATATTTTCATCTGTTAAGCATAACAATTGAGTTTGTCTATCTCCTTTTTGTATTTTTTGAATAATGACTGCAGGTGTAACTTTTCCTCGTAATCGTGATGTCTTCAGACTTATGAGGGTTCCATTATTTGCAAATTCTAAGGCTGAGATCAATTCATTAGATAAGGTATCTGCTGATTGTTTTTGGAGAATTTTTAATAGTCTTCTTTCTTCCTTGAGATGACTTTTTATTTTTTCATATCTTTCAAAATCTGACCATGGTATGTCTTCTGAAAAAGTTTTATACTCTTTAAACTCTTCTTTTAATCTGGATAACTCTTCTTCTTCTTCAACTAAATCCAGGCTCGCCAAGTATCTACTAAAGCTTCTCTCTATCAATTCTTTTGATTTATCTAACTCATAACGCTGTAATAGATTAAGTACCATGCCATAGCTGGGTGTGAATTGACTAATGAGTGGATCGGCTGGACTTATGGCTAATTGACCAGCTTCTCGAACCCCTTCGAATCGAGTTTGTAAAGTGACCACATAGCCTCTAGAGTCAAGACCTCTTCTTCCAGCCCTACCAGCCATTTGTAAGAATTCACTCCCCATTAATTGACGATGTCCATTATCTGATCTCTTCGACAAAGTAGATATAATTGTAGTTCTCGCCGGCATATTGATTCCTGCCGCTAAGGTTTCAGTTGCAAAAACAACCTTTATCAATCCTTCTTGAAATAATTCCTCAATAAATTCTTTCCATGCTGGAAGAACTCCTGCGTGATGAGATGCGATCCCATTAAATAAAGCTTTTATATGTAAATCATCCCTCAAACCTTCTGAATTTAAAATTATATATTTTTCAAAGCGATTTTGAATTGATTTTCTTTCTTCTTTGTTCACTAAACAAGTGCTAGCTATTGTTTTCACAGCCTTGTCACAACCACGACGACTAAATATGAAATAAATAGCGGGTAACATGTTTCTTTCTGCCAACTTTGATATCACAAAGCCCAGCGAAGGAGATTCAGGTTGAGTAGGCTTGGATAAGTGTCCTCTCTTCTTACGTGATTTTGTTGGGCGCCAAATTTTACAATTTGGATGTAATCCAGTTCCTTTATCATTGAGCAATGGATGAAGTCCTTTGGCACTACAAAAATTGAATTCCAGTGGAACTGGTCTTAAATCACTAGATATCAAATCTGTAGGTCCATGAACTTGCTCAATCCAATCAGTTAATTGACCTGCATTGGCAACAGTTGCCGATAGAGCAACGAACTGAACTGATTTAGGACAATGAATAATTGATTCCTCCCACACTGTCCCTCTATGAGCATCATTCATGTAATGACATTCATCAAGAACAACAGTTTCTATATCAAGCAAAGGGTCATCATTTCTATCTGCTGCTGCATAAAGCATATTTCTAAAAATTTCAGTAGTCATTACAAGAATTGAAGCCTCTCTATTCAGGCTCAAATCACCTGTTAAAAGACCCACATTGCTTGAACCAAATTGATTTCTAAAGTCTCTTAGCTTTTGGTTAGATAAAGCTTTTAAAGGCGTTGTATAAAACACCTTACTTCCATGAGAAATCGCTCTATAAATCGCATACTCACCTATAAGCGTTTTTCCTGATCCCGTAGGGGCACTTACAACTAAAGAGTGCCCTTGATTGAGTGAATCAATTGCTTTAAGTTGAAATTCATCCAATGCAAAAGGAAAGATCTGCTCTGGATTTAAATTGTTTTGGAGGATTTCGTTTTCAGACGTATCTCTTTCTGATGAAGTCATTACTAAATCTTAGTGAAAGATTCTATGTCCACATGATTTTTGACGTGGATAAATAATGAAATCAAGAAACTCAAGAAAAAATGTTAAGCCAACACTCAAGTCTTCAACCCCAGAGGAGAAAATAAAAATATGCCTGACATCCCTAATTCTAGAATTCGTAAAATCAGGACTTGGGCTCCTGGAAAAAGATCATCAGAATTGATTGGGGAAGATGAAAGTAAAAATCAAATCACACTAATTGACCTAGCAAGTAATGACTATCTAGACCTAGCAAGACATCCAGTATTAATTGAGGCAGCCAGACATATCTTAGAAACTGATGGAGTGGGCGCTGGAGGATCAAGATTTATTACCGGCAGTAGAAATATTCATCAAAAACTTGAAACGAAGCTTGCTGAATGGCTTGATCGTGAGATTGTCTTAATTTACCCGAGTGGATTCCAAGCGAATCTGGCTGCAGTTTTAGCACTTACTGATCGTCATACTCCTGTTATTTGTGATCGTCTGATACACCATTCTCTACTCGTTGGAGTCAAAGCGAGTGGAGCAAAGCTCTTTAGATTCAAACATAACAATTTATCTGAACTAGAAAAGCTTTTAAAAAAATCTAGACAAAACAATCCTCGAAAACAACCTTTAGTAATTACTGAAAGCCTTTTTAGTATGGAGGGTACAACAGCTCCCATAAAAGAAATTTCAAAGCTATGCATTGAATACGATTCAAAGTTATTGATAGATGAGGCTCACGCTTTTGGCGTCATGGGTTCAGCAGGAAGAGGTGAGTCATTTGGACTCAAAGAACCAATTTCAATTATCAGTGGGACTTTCGGCAAGGCGTTTGGAAGTGGAGGAGCATTTCTAGCAACAGATAAGATAACAGGAGAAAATCTCATACAAAACTGTGGAGCATTTCGCTATACAACAGCATTAGCTCCTCCACTCTGTGCAAGTGCTTTAGCTGCATTAAATCTAATTGAAAGCAACCCTAGCTGGGGTAGCGAACTGAAAGAGAAATCAAAAGCTTTAAGAGACAGATTGTCTCAAGTTGGTTGGCAAAGACCTGCTGGTGAAGGCCCAATAATCTCAATAATTCTTGGTTCAGACAGATTAGCCATGGATTATCAAGAAAGACTTGAGGCACAAGGCCTTCTAACTGTTGCGATCCGTCCACCAACTGTACCCGAGGGTCAATCGAGACTCAGATTAGTGATCAGGCGAAACACTCCCACTCAGACCTTAGAAAGACTTATCGAAGTTCTTAAAAACAAATGAGAGAAATAATAGCTATGCATGGATGGGCCGGTGATAGCAATCAATGGTCAAGTTGGGAAAAGATTTTTAAGTGTTGTGAATGGGAATGGCAAGCTACTGAACGCGGATACAAAGATATAAGTCCACACACACCAAAATGGAATCACAACTCAAATAAAATCAAAATAAAAAGAGTTGCGATATGTCATTCTCTTGGTCTACATTTATTAGATAAACAAGTTTTACACTCAGCTACACACGTTATATTAATCAATAGTTTTAGTCGCTTTATTCCAAGTGGTAAAGAGAATCGCACTATAAAACTGGCCCTAAATTGGATGATGGATGCAATTAACACACCCAATGAAGCACCTATGTTAAGAAAATTTCATGTAAAAGCTTATAAACCGAATTACATAGATTCTGAGTCAATCGAATCCAATCTCATTAACATCTCAGATCCAGGAAGGGTGAGACTAGAAAATGATTTAAAACTTCTGATTAATTCTGATTCTCTACCAACTGGATTAAATACTCATGCCAAAGTACTTATTGTTAACAGTGAAGAAGATTATATATTGGCTAATCAAACGAAATCAAAGCTAGCTGAAGATTTAAGAAAGCACCTAGAGTACTTACCGAAAATAATCAACCTTCAAGACGAGGGGCATTCCATTACAAAAATAGAAAATATCAAAAAAATAAAACACTGGCTAGAATTTGATCATGCAAAAAACATGGTCTAGCCAAGTTAATAAGAACTTTAATGAAGCTGCATTAAGTTATGACAAATCAGCATCAATTCAAAAAAGTACTGCTTTAAAACTTGCAAAAATATGTTCTCATCATTCAATTAAACATGGACTATGGGTTGACCTTGGTTCTGGCACTGGATTACTCGCTAAATCATTAGAAGATCTTCATCCGAACCAACATGTTGTGAGATTGGATAATTCTAAAAAGATGATTGATCAACATTCAGAAAAGAGTGCTAAACAACTTTGGGATCTAAATAATGGGTTACCTAAGTGGTCTAAAAAACCAAATTTATTAGCCTCAAGTTTTGTTTTACATTGGCTTGATAATCCACAAAAGAAACTTAAGGGATGGTTCAATTCTCTAAGCTTAGATGGATGGATTGCTTTAGCAATCCCAATTCAAGGAAGTTTTCCAGAATGGTACGAAGCTGCAGAAGAGGCAAATTCAACATGTACGGCTCTTGATTTACCATCATACGACTCACTGATTAGAGTCATTCCGAAAAAAAGTATTTTATATGATAAAAATGAAGTTATTAAACAAACAGCTAAGAAAGCGACTTCTTTATTAAAACCGATGATCAAGGTCGGGGCACAAAGTAGTAAGAAGGAACAATTAAGTATTTCAGATTGGCGACATCTATTGTCTTTTTGGCCAATTTCCAATAATGATCAACAAGTAAGTCTTAGTTGGTCAATTCAGTTTTTATTAATAAAGCGATGAGTGTTTTCTCAAAAAGAATTATTATTTGTGGTACAGACACAGATGTAGGTAAAACGATAGTTAGTAGTTTTTTTGTCCAAGGTCTTAAAGGTATCTACTGGAAACCCATTCAAAGTGGAACAGAGGAGGGGACAGATACCAAAACTGTTTGCAATCTCTTGGGCCTTGAACCTAACCGCTATCTTTCTGAAAGATATAAATTCAAGGCTCCTGTCTCTCCACATTGGGCAGCCGAACAAGAGTCTGGTTTTATTGAACCAAGCAATTTAAAATTACCTGACTTAGATGAATTAATAATCATAGAGACTGCAGGTGGTTTAATGGTTCCTTTAAATAGAGATTGGCTACAAATAGACCAATTAAAGGTTTGGGGAGCTCCAATAATTCTTGTAGCCAGAACCGGGCTTGGCACTCTCAATCACACCCTATTAAGTCTAGAAGCCTTGAAATATAGGAATTTAGATGTATTAGGAATAGTGTTAAATGGTCCTCCCCACAAAGATAATCCGAAGACTCTAGAGCAATTTGGAGATACTAAAATTCTTGCAAGTCTTCCTATCTTTGACAAAGTCAACGCAAAAGTACTTTCACAAGAATGGAGCAAACAGCAATTAGATCAAAAGCTTAAAAAATACATTCGAAATTAAAATTTTATTTTTTTCTTAATCAAAAGATTATTTTGACTTCAATCAAGTTAAATGAAACAAGAGGGAAAACTAAATTTGATGAATGAGAAAGAAAATTCAAATCAAACTATTCAGAATCCTCATATATGGCCACCATTCACACAACTTACAACCTCTAAGCCTCAATTATTGGTTGAAAAAGCCAAAGGTGCTCTTTTACTTCCTAAAGACAGATCTCCAATAATCGATGGCATAAGTAGCTGGTGGGTCACTCTTCATGGTCATGCAAATGAATATATTGCTAAGGCTATCGCAACTCAAGCAGAGAAATTAGAACAAATTATCTTTGCTGATTTCACTCATCCTCAAGCTGAGCTATTAGCTAATCGACTAAGTAAATTAACAGGTCTAGAAAAGTTATTCTTTTCAGATAATGGCTCTACAGCAGTAGAAGTAGCTTTAAAAATGGCTCGTCAATGGTGGAAAAACAAAGGGGATAATAGATCTCAAATCATTGCATTCGAAGGTGCCTACCATGGAGATACATTCGGAGCTATGGCAGTAGGCGAAAGAAATATATTTAGCGAGCCTTTTGATCAAATGCTATTTCCTGTTAGCCGAGTCCCTTGGCCTGAAACATGGTGGGGAGATGAAGACTTTGAAAGACGAGAAAAGGAGGTTTTGGAAACTCTTGATCAACTCTTAAAGACACCCACTATTGCTGTAATTCTTGAGCCATTAGTGCAAGGGGCTGGAGGAATGCGAATGGTTCGTTCAGAATTTTTAGTAGAAGTCGAAAAAAGAATTCGCCATGCAAATACTTTACTTATTACAGATGAAGTATTAACTGGGTTTGGAAGGTGTGGAGAACTATTTGCTTTTCAAAGAGCAGGATTAAAGCCAGACCTCATATCACTCTCAAAAGGATTAACCGGTGGATTCCTTCCGATGGGAGTAACGATGTCCAGCAAAAGGATTTCTGAGGGTTTCCTTGGGGAAGATCCCAAGCAAACCTTTTGGCACGGTCATAGTTTCACAGCGAATCCATTAGGCTGCGCAGCTGCTAATGCTAGCTTAGATCTTTTAGAAAAATCCCCTCACAAATATTTAGATTTCGAATCACGTCACCTACCACATCTACAAAAAATAGTCAAAGATCCAAGAATTGAATGTCCTAGAGTTACAGGAACCATTGCTGCTTTTAATATTAAAGTGAAAGCTAACAAAGGGTATTTAAGTTCAGTTGGAAAAATCATGAAAGCAAGTGCATTGAGGGTTGGTGTTTTCATTAGGCCATTAGGAGATGTAGTTTATCTAATGCCACCACTATGTATCACAGACAAAGAATTAGAGAAATGCTATTTTGGAATCCAAGAGGGCTTAAATTCTCTATCCTAAGGTTTTTTCTTATAAAGACTCTAAGCACTTAGCTATATAATTATTTCTGAAAATTCAACCCTACATCAACCAACTTGGAGTAAAACCAAAGTTTCCACCTCTTAATAAAGCAATAAATACTCCTAAAGCCAAGCTCAAGAAAATAGAAGTAATTAAAAGAAGAAGTGAAAACAATTCTCCACCTGATAATGGTCGCCTTACTCCTATCGATTTAGAAAACTGTACAGGTTTTATATTTGTTAAATAAGGTTCCTTGTTCTGACTTATAAGATTATTATTTTTTTCTACAGACAAGTCATAGTTAGCCCTAAGAACAGGATCGCTTAATAAATCATAAGCCTCACAGACATTTTGAAATTGCCTTGTTGCTTCATCACTTGGTAAAGATGTCGTATCCGGATGAAGCCGCTTACTTAATTCACGGAAAGCTTTTCTAAGCTCTGCATTATTAGCAGAGGGAGAAACACCAAGCAGTTCGTAACAATTGGAAGAAGGGGCCAACTAAAGAAAATATGATCTAATAATGTATAGATTTTATCTAAATATCTCAGGACTGACTAATTCAAAAACAATTAACAATGTCTACTGATAAAAAAAACAGAACAGCAAGTCATCTCATGATATGGAATGAGCTTAAATGGGCGCCAAGTGAAAAACAATTAGCTCAATTCATCCACTTGCAAGAATTACTTAAAGAATGGAATAAGAAGACCAACCTTACTCGTTTAGTCGATGGGGATGATTTCTGGACTGCACAAGTCTGTGATAGCTTGTTGCCACTCTATGAAGAACTCCAATATCCAGAAGTTTCTCATAAATATATTGACATTGGTTCTGGCTGTGGATTTCCTGGCATAGCCATAGCAATAGCAATGCCAAATTCAGATATTACTCTTTTAGATTCTTCAAGTAAAAAAACAACTTTTCTGAAAGAAGTTTCTAAAGAGCTTGGATTGGATTCTCGGATAAAAGTCGTAACCGAACGTGCTGAGAAAGCAGGCAGGAATCCAATCTTTCGAAGTAATTTTGACTATGCAATTGCAAGAGCAGTTGCTTCTGCAAATGTAGTAGCAGAATATCTCGTGCCTTTTTTAAATTCAACAGGTCAGGCGCTCATATTCAAAGGAAGCTGGAGTGAAACAGAGAAACAAATACTAAAAAAAGCTTTAGCTGAACTGAATGCAGAGATCCAAAGAACACATGAATTCATACTCCCTAACAATCGCGGTATTAGAAATATTATTAGGATTAATTCTATTAATAAATGTCCCCATCAATACCCAAGATCAATTGGTAAACCCAAAAAACAGCCTTTAGGCTACTAAATCCCCCATAATCTATCTCTTCTTTCCCCTCCCAATCTATCTTTCAATTTTCTAAGTACAGAAGGTATTTCAGAGCTCCAAGGGCTATTAATCAAAACTTTTTTCAAGTCATCCTCACTCACTTCACAATCCAAGCAATCTGCGTTTGCCCCTGGGAACCAATGTCCGCCTCTCCCTAAAAGACCATAACGATCTTTAACAAAGCTTTCCATATCCCAAGCCTCTAATAAATTGTTTAGCCATAATAAAGTAGGTATATTTATCTCTCCTGGAGTCTGATCCCAGCGAGGTAGACCTATATTCCAAGTAGTCAACCATGACTCTCCAAGCGACTTATACGAGGCATTTATTAGTCGCTTTTCTATGGTATTAATTACCCCATGCATGGTGTCAATTTTAGAAATCGCACTTAAATGAATATCCAGATCTTCAGGGATAGAGGCTCCAACACTTAATGTATGAATTCTTTTATCCCTCAAACAAAACAGATCGTTAAATTCTATTGGATGCAAAGGACTACATAAATCTAAAAGTTTTAATGACGGTGTATGTAAATGACCTCCCTTATCAGTAGGACTTATAATAAAAACCCCCAAATCATTAGCATCCGCTGCTTGCAAAGCTTTTTCGTTTTCCTGACGAATAAAATACCAATGCAAATTAACATAATCAAAAAAACCTGTTTCAATTGTCTTAATTATCAGGTCAACGTTTGCATGAGTTGAGAAGCCAACATGACCAATGAGACCATCTTTTTGCCAACGACGAACAATTTGTAGACATCCATTAGGACGAATAGTCATATCTAAGTGTTCAGGAAGGTTGATACCATGAATAGCTAATAAATCAATTTTTTTGGAACCTAATCTACTCATGCTTAACTCAAGTTCTTGCTCGAATATCGAAGGATCATTATTTGGTGGGACTTTCGTTTGCAATATTCTGTTTGGGTCATCGATTTGATCGAAGGCCCAGCCTATCTGGCGTTCTGATGTTCCATAATGACGAGCAGTTTCTATATGATGCATACCTTTTTGAGCGGCATAGCTAATAGTTTTTTGCAATATGTCTTGTTGTTGATTATTGATCTCTTTAGGATCTAGATCCTTCCAGCTTTGCTGAAAGCGCATCCCTCCCAGAGATAAAACTGGGATCTGAATATCTGTTCGCCCAAACCTTCTTCTAGGAATTGAATTGTTTTTACTATCTTTAATTATTTCCACTTATTTTTTTTAAAATCAAGTAACAGGTGGTAAGCCTAAATTCCTAAAATTATGATTTTTTATAACTTCCTCCAATTTAATTAAATCTTCAAAAGAAACCCAATCTATGCAATCAACTGGACAGGTATCTATGGCTTCTTGTATTAATTCATCACTATCTCCATCTTGCCTAAAAGCTCTTGCTCTGCCTTCTTCTGGCTCCATTGCAAAAGTGTTAGTCGCAACTGAGCTGCAGTATGTACAGCCAATACATTTTCTCTCATCAACCCAAACAGCTTTTTCCCTTAACTTCCCTCCTAGGACTGGATCTCGACCACTAAGCTCAAAATCTTCATTATTAGCTGCTTCGAATGCAAGATTTGGATCATAAATATCATTTAAGGGCTGATATTCAATAGACCTAGTTTCAAAAGCAGCTCTAGGATCAAAAGTCAATTTTCAAAAACAATCTTAGGAATCCCAGCGAGTAACAACTAGTTCTATTGATCCATCTAAATTTTGTTTTTGCTCAGACACTTGAAATCCCTCTTGAACTGTTGAATTAAGAACAGTATTGAGAGCATAGCGCTGGGTGACTTGAGCTAAGAATCTTTCGATTGGTATTGATTGTTTCCAGAGATCAAGGTCAGTTACTAGTTCATATGATTTTGACCCTTCATTCCAACGAAATCCAATATCAGCCCCCTTACTCATTTCAACAGTCATTTGAGCTTTAACTGTTTGACCTCTATAACCTCTAACCAAATTTTCACCTTCGTTAGGTACATAACCTAAATCAATAAGAGCTTGTTTTAGAAACTCTTTTTTACGAAGTTGGGTTTTTACTGTGCTGAAATGTGACATCAGTGGATTTCTGCAGAAATAGTCTGTTTTTGAACCTTTTCACGAAGAAAGGTATCAGAGGTTGGCTCTCTTCTCTCAACGGTGCCTAAGGCATCCTCAAGCTTCTCAGTTAAATCGATACATGCTTCACCAACAAGACCTTCAACGGTTTCTTCAACCCGCCCATCTTGTCGAATTTTAAAACGCAATGTTCGTTGTGGCATGAAAGAGAGAGGCCCTAAGTGATGCATGATATAGAAAAAAACTCTAGAAACGCGAATTATTAATTACAACGAATTGTTTTTGTACCAAAAATTAAACCAATTGACCATCATCAATTAATGATTTTAATTTTTTTTGTACCTCTTGATTGTCCAATTGCTCCAAAGCTGTCCTTGCTTCATACCTGACAGAAGGCTCACGGTCATTCAATAGAACAGAAATAAAAGCCTCTACTGTGTGAATTTTGATTTCCTCACTCAAATGGCTGTAAAGGCGACCAAGAGACCAAATACAGTTACTCCTAACGATTGGTTCACCATCAATTTGCAAACTTTCAAGCAATTGATTTGCTGCTGGTAAAGAGCTTTCTAATGAATTAAGGCCAACCTCTGCTAAAGAACTGGATGCCCAAAGTCGAACTGCCGCAACATCTTGTTTTAATGCCTTGATCAGAGGTTCTAGAACGGGGGCATTTGAGTAATTTCCAAGACTCCAAGCAGTAGCTTTTCGCACATAAGCATTACTATCGAACCTCAATAAATTCAATAAAATGTCGACAGCTTGCGGACAAGGATTTCTACCTAAAGCATAAACAGCACTCATCCTCACAACTGGAGAAGGTTCGTCAAGTAGAGGTAATAAAAATGGAAGAGCTCTAGAATCCCTATGTTCACAAAAGACTCTTAGACCTTGAAGTCTTTCTTCATTGCCAGATTGAAGCCATTTCAATGCAATATCACACTCTTTTGATGAATTCACTAGATCTTCATCAGTTTTATCTAGTTCAATTTCATCTAAAGGATCCCCAGCTAACTGAGCAGCTAATTCTCTAGCCAAGAGATCAGGGTCTATAGCCAAATTAGCCAACCCTTCTTTACTTAAATTTTGATTTACATCACTCATAGCTCTGACTGAAGAAGAGCAAGCTTAATTAATTGGTGCTGGTGCAAGCATATCCCCAGGCAGCCATATTCGAGCACTGACTGCAAACAAAGCGATACCAAAAAGAGCAACAATCAAGATAGGGAAAAGAGTTGTCCGTAAGAAACCCAAGGTTGCAAGTGAATTAGAATTTCATTTTGCTCTAAATTTTGACCATTTGGCTATGGATGGTCAACTTATTGAGTTATTAGTCTTGTTTTTTTCATTAAAAACACACAACTGACCGCAATAGAGAGTGCAATCCAAGCACTCATTTGTTGATGTAATAAGAAAGCTCCAATGCTGAGTAACCCACCATAGAGAATTCCTGAACCTAAAATGAAGCGACATCCGAGCAATAAAAAAGAATCAACTGGATCAATATTCAATTTTTTCCTTATTTTGCTCCAACCAGGGCCTGGGGGTTTTACCTGCATTACAAATTTATTGAGTGTCTCCTCAGACTCTGGCTCAGTAAAAAATAAAGTAAGCAACCAAATCACGGCTGTAAATGAAGTTGTGAATAAAAGTCTTTTTCCGAAATCTTCAATTGTAAACGAAGGAGAAACGGAGGTAATTAAACCCATAAAGAAACCACTTAACATCGCCGAAAGTTCTGCCAGAGCATTAACTCGCCACCAAAACCACCTAAGCACAAGAACAGCGCCTGGGCCTGTACCTATCGCAATAACAAGTCTAAACATTGAACCAATACTGTTATTAAATAAAGCTGTTACGACTCCAATTAGAAGCAAAAAAATACTTGCAAGCTGACCCATAAGAATCATTTCTCTGGGGCCAGCCGATGGCCTCAAAAATCTTTTATACAGATCATGAGCAAGATAACTTGCCCCCCAATTAAGTGACGTGCTTACGGTACTCATAAATGCAGCAACCAATGAAACCAGGACTAATCCAAGTCCAACAGGTGGTAAGTATGTAACAGCGAGGTTTGGATAACTTAATTCCCAGTCAGTTTGTTGAGGCAAGAGGACTAAACCAGCTAAGCCAACTAAAATCCAAAGCCAACTGCGAACAAGATAATTAACAATTAAAAAAACTATTCCTGCCAAAGTTGCTTGTTTTTCATCTTTTGTAGCCAATAAACGTTGAATAAATTCCCCACCACCATCACTACGTCTAAAACTCCACCACTGCAAAGAAATAAAAGCGAAAAAAGTAGTAATACTTATTCCTGAGCTATCCAACCAATTGAACCCATTTTTATTTAATGTCCATGGAAATAAAGAAAGCAGCTCAGGTCGATCTAATGCCTCTAGCCTTGTCAACAAATCCGTCATACCACCTGAGGCATCAAGTGCAACAAAGCAAACAGCAAATGCGCCTAAAATAGCTAATACTAGTTGTACAAAATCATTAACCACTACTGCCCAAAGCCCCCCTATTACAGTGTAAACAAGCAAAAACAAAGCAACAAAAATCATTAAAAGTATCGTGTCAGTAAAGGATCCAAATACAATATGTCCATCTACTACACCTAATGTTTCAGACACTTTACGCATTGCCAAGAAAGCATAACCAATCCCAATACAATTGATTGGAACTGAGAGTAAGAAAGCTTTTATACCTCTTAAGTAAGCTGCTGCTCGCCCCCCATAACGTAATTCAGTGAAGGCTGCGTCAGTCAATACTCCACTACGCCTCCACAATGGAGCGAATATAACTGTCATGGCAACATGTGCAAGGCCAAAACTCCACCACTCCCAGTTTCCCGCTAAGCCTCTAGTCCCAACAATACCGGCAACATAAAGAGGTGTGTCAATCGAAAACGTTGTTGCAGCCATAGACATACCTGCAAGTAATCCATTCAGACGACGACCAGCAACAAAATAATCTGCTTCATTATGATTTTTTAGAGAGATATAAATTCCTAATACTAAGGAAAAGATCAAATAAACAAATAAAATAAACCAATCAATGAATGTCATAAGATTCCACAAGACATATATATTTCCTTCTTAATTGATTTTTATTTTATCGATTGTTTGCCTTCTTAATTGTCCACATGCCGCATCTTTATCTCTACCTCTACTTGCACGAACACTTACAGCAACTCCCCTATTTTCTAATAGCTCTCTAAAGGCATTAACTCTTGAGTGGCTTGGTCGTTTAAAGTTCTCTTCAGCAATTGGATTATAAGCTATCAAATTAACATGGCTCTGAAAGCCTCTCATCAAATTAGCTAACTGCTCTGCATGAATATCTTTGTCATTCATATCACCTAGAAGTATATACTCGAAACTTACTCGTCTACCAGTGAGTTCTATATATTTTTTACAGTCTTTCAATAATGAATCAATTGGATATGAACTCGCCGAGGGGATTATCAATTCACGCAACGTCTGATTAGGTGCATGAAGGCTCACTGCAAGAGTGAATTTAACTCTTCCTAAACGGTCTTGAGCTAATTTTGCTAAATCTGGAAGAGTATTCGGTATTCCAACAGTACTAACAGTTATCTTCCTTTGACCAATACCAATATCATTTGTGAGACATTCAATAGAGCCTAGAACATTCCGAATATTTAGGAGTGGCTCGCCCATGCCCATAAACACGACATGAGTGGGCCTCCTATTCATTGTTTCTCTAACACTAATAACTTGGTCAACCATCTCATTGACATTAAGAGATCTATTAAGCCCTCCCTTCCCAGTCGCACAAAATTTGCAACCCATAGGACAGCCAATTTGACTTGAGACACAAACAGTAAGTCTTTTATCTGTTGGTATTCCTACTGTTTCTACAATCTCGCCATCAAAAGTACCCATTAATAATTTTATTGTCTCGTCTTCGGCTACAACTCTATTGATTTCGTCCAGCCTACCAATCTCAATTCCTTTGCTTACTAATGAATCTCGCCATTTTTTTGGAAGAACACTTATTGAATCTAAGCTTTTTGCCCCTCTTTGATACATCCATTCATGAATCTGCCTACCACGAAAAGCCTTCTCACCTTCATGACAAGCAAATTCTTCAAGATCTTCCGAACTTAAGCCAAGCAAGGATGAATTACTTGATAGTTTAGGAAGTTTTGTCACCAATTCATTAAGCCATGTCCCAATTTAAATTCCAAAAGAACTAACGCAATAAAACCAATCATTGCCCATCTGCCATTAACTCTTTCAGTGTGTGTATGAAAGCCATAACGAGGTAATTTACGCTTAGGAACTACAGGTGGATCAATCATCGATAGACTTTATAAGTGGAAGAATTAAATATTAGAAAGTTTAAAAGAATAATGTAGAAAAATTCATTTATTCATCTGAAAGCAAGCCTTCTTCTTGCAAGCCCTCCAACGCAGCCTGATCTGGCATTTGTTCTTCAGATAATTCATCATCGCCTGTTGGGCGGGCAAATGCCGCAAAATTACTGGTTGTTGGATCGATTCCGTGTCTACTTCTAGTTGCCTCTAAGTCCTCTTCGCTGGGATCATCCAAAACAGAGGTATTCTTAGCAACTGGGGAAGAAGGCATGTCAACAGTATAATCAGGTCTAAGGTTTTGTATCCTTCTATAACCAGCTGGGTCTTCTGCAAGAATATCTGGATGAGGACCTGCCTCAGCATTTAACTCTTCAACAAAGCCACTAAAACCAGTACCTGCAGGTATCAGACGACCAATAATGACATTTTCTTTAAGTCCACGAAGCCAATCAGACTTACCTTCTATAGCCGCCTCTGTTAGAACTCGGGTTGTTTCTTGGAATGAAGCCGCTGATATGAAACTATCGGTATTAAGTGATGCTTTTGTAATACCAAGTAATACCGGAGTGAATTCCGATGGAGCACCTCCAGTAATTGATATTGCCTGATTTGTATCTTCAACTTGCCTGAGATCTATCAGCTCTCCTGGTAAAAATGTAGTATCTCCCCCATCTTCTATTCGCACTTTACTAGTCATCTGCCGAACTATAACTTCTATGTGTTTATCATCTATGGCTACCCCCTGAGATTTATAAACATTCTGGACTTCACTTACCAACCTATGCTGAAGCTTAGCTATAGCCTCCTGAGCTGCATCCATCAGAGGTTTTTTATCGCACAAGTCTGTAAAGAAACATTCCAAAAGTTCATGTGGATTTACTGGACCATCAGTCAAGAATTCACCAGCTAAAACTTGTTGGCTATTTCTAACCATTACGTTACGACCTAACAAAATTGGATACTCAGTGATGACATCATTGTCCTCAATAATAGATACAACTACTGAGTCATCGTCATCTCCTTTTTTTATATCTACTGTTCCGGATTTTTTGCATAAAATAGCTGAATCCCTAGGCCTTCGTGCTTCGAGTAATTCTTCAATTCTTGGTAAACCTTGAACAATATCACCTGTTTTTTGTCTTTCAAAAACCAACAAAGCTAAACCATCTCCTCTTTGGACCAAATCACCATCACGAACATGAAGGACTGAATCTGGTGAGACCATATAAGGTCTACCAAGACGCAACTTAACTTTCTTGCCATCTATTTTTTCTACTTCACCACAAGCACCAATTGATTGGTCTTTTGAAACGAAGTCCCCATCTACTACTCTTTGTCCTAGTTTCAAAAGAATAGTTCCTTTAGAATCAATTGTTGTTGTATCTTCATCCCTTTCAACGATAAGTCGACGAACTGGATCACCGTCTACAGCATCAGGGAGTTGAAGAACACCTTCCTGCTTACACAAGATCTGGGTTGTAGCAATAACGTCTCCGGCTGCAACAACTTGAGCATTTTCTATCTGTAATTCAGTATGTGTTGATCCATGGCTAGAATCAGATGTAGTATCTCTTCTGACTAAAATACTTTCAAGAATTACTAATTTCAGTCTATCAATACTCTTTGAATTCAAGTCTTGTGTTACTTCTACGTCTACTGTCATCTGTGGCGTAGTGTCAAACGTCTCAAGCATCAGTTGAGTTTTAAGTAACTCAATACCTTCAACAGATTTAATAAGTTCACCATCCTTAAAAGCAAGTCTTTGAGTGGCTTTTATTCCCAGTGATGGGCCTTTGGGTTGTTTAACATGCTTTAATTTAGGTAATTGTGCCTGATCAGGAATAGTAAATTCCTCTACAGGTCTTAATAAAAGGCCCTTACCTTCTGGTGTCTCAACTGATTGAACCATTACCATTGAATCAGTCTTAATCCCTTTTGCAATAGTTTCTCCGGGATTCACTATTTGCCCATCTCCTTCAAATCTATCAAGTGCTTTACTTTCTTTACAAAGTTTAAAAGTACCGCTTCTCACTATTATTTCTCTAAGAATATCATTTTTTTGAGTAACGGTAACTATTCCGGCAGTTTGACTAAAAATATCTTTAACAACTTCTGTCCCTGCCTCTATCCATTGGCGATCTTTAATCATTAACAATGAAATATCCTTATTTATTTCATGCGTCTCTTGAGGGATCCATAACAGAGTTCCACCTTTACTTACTTCATAACCGTTCTTTGCGGAACGAGCTTTCTTAATTGTCAACCCAGGAGCATATTTAACTAGTCCACCTGTTTCAGTTTTAAAGCGATCATCTGATAACTCAGCTATTACCTCATTATTCCCAATTTTACTTCCAGGGATAGTATTCAATCTATAACGTGTATTATCTTGAGCTTCAAGATGCCATATTTCGCCTGAGTGTGAGGACTCTTCAAGTAATTTAAAATCATTTAAAGTCATCGAAGTTGTGACTATTTGAACTTCTCTAGAGTCACCAATAGAATCTCTGAGTCTTACTTCACCTCCAAATTCACTTGCTTGGCTCGCTTCAGCTAAAACTTGTCCTTCCTTTACAGAAACATTGCCAGATACAACTGGCAATGCATTAGGAGGTAAATTGTATACGTCTCCAGCTAGCACCCAAAGTCGGCCAAGGCGTTGAGCTTTAAGAGTGATATTACCTTGCCTATCTGTGACCTCTCTGGGCTGGATAATTGTTTCATACCTTACTTGTCCAGCTAAATCACAGATAACATCTTTAGTAGCCTTTTCAACACTTTTTTGGACAGTTCCACTAGCAATCTGCGCGACAGTCACATCCATATCAATATTCTGACCATTGTCTACAAAAAGTAGAGACCCAATTGGTATATCAATTTTTTGAAGTTTGTCACCACTTGTCGGGACAATAATTAGATTAAAATCAACCTCTGCTTGCTGAGCTTCAACGCCATGTGGTGTTCTGTAGCCTCTTACTCGTGCCTTGGAACCAAATTCAACTTTCCCTGAAATAGTGGAACGTACAACACCAGTTTCTGCTGTTGACACCCCACCAGTATGGAAAGTTCTCATAGTTAATTGGGTGCCTGGCTCCCCAATAGATTGAGCAGCAACGATACCTACCGCTTCCCCTAAATCAACGAGTTGATTATGAGCCAGCGCCCAACCATAACATTTACGACAGACTGATCTGGTCGCCTCACATGTAAGAGGAGATCTAATTCTCACACCTTGAATATTTAATTCTTCAAATTTCTTAGATAGCTGAGGATCAATTGGAGTATCTCTTTCAGCTAAAACTTCCCCGTCTGCATTAACTACTTGTTCAGAGGTCAAGCGTCCGACAAGCCTATTACCAAACTTTCCATCTTCTGCACTTATTAAAATTGATCTCGTAGTACCACAATCCTCTTCTCGAACAATTACGTCTTGAGCGACATCAACCAAGCGTCTAGTTAAATATCCAGAGTCAGCAGTTCTTAAAGCAGTATCAACAAGACCTTTACGAGCTCCATAAGAGGAAATAACATATTCAGTTACCGTTAGACCCTCTCTAAAATTAGTTCGTATTGGCAAGTCAATGATCTCTCCTTGAGGATTAGCCATTAATCCTCTCATACCAACAAGTTGACGGACCTGAGACATATTTCCTCTGGCCCCTGAATTAGCCATCATCCATACTGAATTTAATGGATCGTTTTGAGTAAAATTCTTTTTAACTGCATCAACTAATCTTTCATTAGTCTCAGTCCAAGTATCTATAACTTTTGTATGCCTCTCAACCTCAGTAATTTCTCCCAATCTATAACATTCCTCTGTAGCGGTGATTAGTTCTTCGGCCTGACCGAGTAAATCCTGTTTTGCCTCTGGAACCTTTAAATCATCAACAGAAATTGAAACTGCTGCTTGCGTTGCATATCTAAAGCCAAGATCTTTCAAGTTATCTGCCATAGCAGCAGTTGCAGCTGTTCCATGATGCTTGAATGCCCATGCAACTAGATTTTTCAAACATTTCTTATCAACTACTTTATTTCTAAAGGGAGGAGGAGTTTTAGAAAGTCTTTGAACAGCTTCCATCTCTGCTGCTTTCTTGGCTTTAGAGCCTCTTTTTGCTTTTGATTTAGTAGAGGATTTACGAGTTTTAGGAGAGGAGGAAGTCATGACAAAATGCTATTCAAAAAAAGTGGATTTGTTCTAAGGTTTATGAGGTAGCTGCTACCGCATCAATAATCGTATGGTTCATTACGACTCGGCCAACTGTAGTCAATATATAACGGCTAATTAAACTTCCATCTTCATCTAATCGGTCACGTCGATATGTCCATTCCTCAACACGTGTACCATCTTTCAAAGTTTCTGACTTAAGCGGTTTCTGAAGCTCATCCTCATCCTCAATTTCACCAGAAAATCGAACCCAAACCCAATCATGTAAATCTATTCTTTTATCTTCAAGAGCTTGTAAAACGTCTTCAAGTGATGCATAGGTATTTGAATAATCTCCAAACTTCGGCTGATTTGCTTGAGGCTGAATTGCGGTTAAGTAGTAAGACCCTAAAACCATATCTTGAGATGGGGTAACTATTGGATCACCAGTTGCAGGGGAAAGTATGTTGTTACTCGCTAGCATTAACATCCTTGCCTCCGTTTGCGCCTCAATTGCCAAAGGTACATGAACAGCCATTTGATCTCCATCAAAATCAGCATTAAAAGCTGGACATACCAATGGATGTAGCTGTATGGCTCGTCCAGCAACTAATTTAGGTTCAAAAGCTTGAATACCTAATCGGTGCAAAGTAGGAGCACGGTTGAGCAAGATAGGATGACCCTCTATGACTTCCTGTAATACCTGCATTACTTCATCGTCTGCTTTCTGTATCAATTTCTTTGCAGCTTTGATGTTATTGACGATGTTCTGGCGAATCAATCGATGAATTACAAAAGGCTGAAAAAGTTCTATAGCCATTTCCTTTGGCAATCCACATTGATGCATTTTCAACTTGGGGCCAACTACTATTACCGAGCGACCTGAATAATCAACTCTTTTTCCAAGCAAATTCTGTCTAAATCTACCTTGCTTACCCTCGATAATATCGCTTAATGATTTCAAGGGGCGATTATTTGCGCCAACAACAGTTCTTCCCCTTCTACCATTATCAATAAGTGCATCTACAGCCTCTTGTAGCATCCTTTTTTCATTTCTGACTATTATTTCTGGAGCTAGTATTTCCTGAAGACGAGCAAGACGGTTGTTCCTGTTAATAACTCTTCGATATAAGTCATTTAAATCTGAGGTAGCGAATCTACCTCCATCTAATTGCACCATAGGCCTCAAATCAGGAGGTATTACAGGTATCGCATCTAAAACCATCCATTCTGGACTTGCACTTGTAGCAATAAAGTTATCTATTACCCTTAGTCTTTTTATAAGCTTAGCCCTTTTTTGACCTTTACTTGTTGCAATATCTTCTCGTAATTGTTCAGCAACTTCTTTTAAATTTAAATCTTCAAGTAATTGTTTTAAGGCCTCTGCACCTATGCCAACGATGGGTTCATTCTCAATAGTTGAATCCTCAGCATAAATCTCGTCTTCAATCTCAAGCCATTCATCTTCTGTTAATAGCTGCTTATATTTTAGATCTTTACTATCTCCAATATCTAACACCACATAACAATTAAAGTAAACAATTTGCTCAACATCTCTAAGAGGCATGTCTAACAAAATAGCTACATAGCTAGGAATACCTTTTAGATACCAAACATGGGAGACAGGAGCGGCTAATTTAATAAACCCCATTCTATGTCTCCTTACCCGACTTTCTGTTACTTCAACACCGCACCTCTCACAAACAATTCCACGATGCCTAACCCTCTTATATTTCCCACAATGACATTCCCAATCCTTTGAAGGACCAAAAATCTTTTCACAAAATAACCCATCCATTTCAGGCTTCAGTGTTCGATAATTTATTGTTTCTGGCTTAGTTACTTCCCCTACGACCTGACCATTAGGCAAAGTCCTTTGCCCCCACTCCATTACTCTTTCAGGCGAAGCTAATTTTATTTTTACATAATCAAAATGATTTTCCGTACGTAGATTGCTATTAGTCATGAGAAATTAGTGTGATTAGATGATTTGTTTAAGTTGAGTCGATTACTCCTCGTATTCTTTACCTAATGATTCATAAGTAGGTCTACTTGGCGTACTTCTACGAGGATTGACATCTTGCATTAGATCAACTTCTTTTCCATCATCTGTATAAACTCCAATATCTAATCCCAATGACTGAAGCTCTCTCATTAAAACTTTGAAAGATTCTGGAGTCCCAGGCCTTGGAATTGGCTTACCTTTAACAATTGAATTGAGAGCCTCATTCCGACCTTGCATGTCGTCAGACTTTACAGTTAAAAGTTCTTGCAAAGTGTATGCTGCCCCATAAGCCTCAAGTGCCCATACCTCCATTTCCCCTAGTCTCTGTCCACCTTGTTGAGCCTTTCCACCTAAAGGTTGTTGAGTAACTAAAGAATACGGACCTGTTGATCGAGCATGAATTTTATCATCGACCAGGTGGACAAGTTTTAGGAAGTGAGCGTAGCCAACGGCAACTGGTTGATCAAAAGGTTCACCGGTTCGACCATCCTTCAGGAGTAACTTCCCAGGATCATTGGGGTTGAATACCCATGATTTACCTGGTTGCTTTGCAGCCTCTTTTAAATAGGCTTGTACAGTATGGTTAGACATTTCTGGTCCATACATCTCATCAAATGGGACAATTTTAACTCGGCAATCCAAGTTTGAGGCAGCCCAACCCATAAGGAGCTCAAAGACTTGCCCTACATTCATTCTGCTTGGGACCCCAAGTGGGTTGAGGCATATGTCCACAGGAGTACCATCAGGAAGATAAGGCATATCCTCTCTTGGCAGTATTCTGCTTATAATCCCTTTATTACCATGCCTTCCAGCCATTTTATCGCCAACTTGGATCTTCCTGCGTTGCGCTACATAGACTCTTACAACCATATTTGCGCCAGGTGGCAACTCGTCACCTTGCTCTCTTGTATAGATTCTTACATCAACTACTCGTCCTCTCTCAGTTGAGGGAACTCGGAGAGAGTTATCTCTTACATCTCTAGCTTTTTCCCCAAAAATAGCTCTTAAAAGTTTTTCCTCAGGCGGCTGATCTGATTCTCCTTTAGGGGTCACTTTCCCAACAAGTATGTCACCACTCTCAACATAAGCCCCTATTCGTATTATTCCCATTTCATCCAAATTCCCAAGGTTTTCTTCAGAAACATTTGGGATTTCTCTTGTTATTTCTTCCGGACCAAGCTTTGTTTGTCGAGCTTCTATTTCATATTTTTCTATATGGACAGAAGTATATAGATCATCTTTAACTAACCTTTCACTCACAAGGATTGCATCTTCATAGTTGTAACCTTCCCATGGCATGTATGCAATTAATACATTTTGACCAAGAGCTATTTCCCCTCCTTCACATGCCGAACCATCAGCTAAAACTTGCCCGACAATTACTGGGTCACCATTAAAAACTATAGGCCTATGATTTAAACAAGTATCTTGATTAGATCTCTGATATTTTTGCAAGTAATGAGTGTGATCATTACCCTCATCATCAGTAACGACAATTGCATTAGCGTCAACATAAGTCACTGTTCCATTTACTTTTGAAATTGGAACCATGCCAGAGTCTCTAGCAACTTGGGTCTCTAAACCAGTCCCAACTAAAGGCCTTTCTGGACGCAAAAGAGGAACTGCTTGTCTTTGCATATTTGAACCCATCAAAGCTCTATTAGCATCATCGTGTTCCAAAAATGGAATTAAAGATGCAGCTACAGAAATAACCTGAACAGGCGATAGTTGGACAAAATCAACTTGTTCAGGAGAAACCGTTTCAAAATCTTGTCGATACCTAACTGGAACAAGTTCTGCAATTATTTTCCCCTCTTCGTTTGTAGCCACATCACCTGGTGCAACCCTACATTCATCTTCTAGATCTGCAGAAAGATAAATAGGATCACCTTCCTTAATTAATCGACCATTTTCAACCTTCCAAAATGGTGTTTCGATAAAACCGTATTCATTTACTCGTGCGTGAGTTGCTAAAGAATTAATCAGACCTGCATTTGGTCCTTCAGGTGTTTCAATCGGACAAAGTCTTCCATAGTGAGATGGATGAATATCACGAACGGCAAAGCCAGCTCTTTCACGCGTTAAACCTCCTGGTCCCAAAGCAGAGATACGTCTTTTATGGGTTAATTCAGCTAATGGATTGGTTTGATCCATAAATTGACTTAATTGACTTGAACCAAAAAATTCTTTTATTGCTGCTACTAAAGGTTTTGGATTTACCAATTGCGCAGGAGTCAGTGAATCTGTCTCCCCAACAGTCATCCTCTCTTTAATTATCCTTTCAAGTCTATTTAAGCCAACTCTAACTTGATTCTGTAGAAGTTCACCAACTGACCTAACTCTTCTATTACCTAAATGATCAATATCATCCAAAGTTGCTCCACCAACGTCTAATTCTAAATTGATTAAATAATCTAAAGTAGAAAGAACATCTTCGTTAGTAAGTGTTCTTACATTGTCAGGAATAGTTAAGCGTAATTTCTTATTTATTTTATATCTACCAACCCTTCCTAAATCATATCGTTTTGGATCAAAAAATCTTGTTTGGAGTAACTGTTGACCACCACTTACTGACGGTGGCTCGCCTGGCCTTAACTTTTTATAAAGCTCTAACAATGCTTGGTCTTCTGAACTTATACCTTCTTCATTTGCTGCATCTATTGACTTTTTATAAAACTCAGGATGTCGTAATTTATCTATAACATCATTATCTGATAAGCCCATTGCCCTCATTAAGACGTGAGCATTTATTTTTCGTGTTTTATCTACACGAACATGCAGCAAATCGTTTTTATCAGTTTCAAACTTTAACCAAGCTCCACGATTAGGAATAACGCTTGCATTGTAAGTTCTTCTACCATTTTTATCTTGCTCATCTTTAAAATAAACTCCTGGACTTCGAACGATTTGATTGACTATTACTCTCTCAGCACCATTAATGATAAAAGTTCCACGTTCAGTCATTAAAGGCAGTTCACCTATGAAAACTTCTTGTTCTTTAATTTCTCCGGTTTCTTTATTAACTAAACGACAAGTGACATACATTTGAGAAGCAAACGTTGCATCTCTTCTTTTTGCTTCTTCTACATCATGCCTAGGACGCTTAAGCTTATATTCTGAGCCTATAAAGTGGAGTTCAAGCTTGCCTGTATAGTCTGTAATGGGAGAAAAATTGTCTAATTCCTCTATCAAGCCTTTATCCAAAAACCACTTAAAACTTGATCTTTGCACCTCAACCAGATCAGGCAGATATGTAGCTGCTTTGGCTACCTGAATCGCGCTTCTGCTCATTCGAGAACCTGGGTTTATATGTAGAGAACGGTGTTTATGTCTTGTCCTTTAGTTCGAAAAATAATGATCTTTAGTAAGAAAAAACAAAAAACAATCTACTAGAAGACTGAGTTTTGAAATTGAATTTACTTAATCAACGAACAAACTGACTAAAGGTAGAACCTTAAAGGTTCAAGCGCAGATACCACGCATATGCAAGACAATAGTTAATTTTACACTCAAATCAGATAATAAACTAGAGAAAATAATGATATTTAAGGCAACGCAAACAATTCCCTTGCGTTTTGAGTGGTTTTTTGAGCAATTTCAGAAAAGCTTTCACCCCTAATCTCTGCAATTTTATCCACCACGTGCTTTACGAAAGACGGTTCATTCCTTTTTCCTCTATGAGGGACGGGTGACAAGAAAGGACTATCGGTTTCTACTAGAAATCTACTTTTCGGAACTTCTTTAGCGCATTCATGAATATCAAAAGCGTTTTTGAAAGTTACATTTCCACTGAAGCTTATATGAAAGCCAAGATCAAGAAAATCTCTCATTTCTTTGACATTGCCGCTCCAGCAATGCATCACCCCTTTTGGACAGCAACCAGCTTTAGAAAGCTTAGAAAATACTTCTAACATTGCTTTTGCGGCATCTCTACAATGAACAATGACTGGCAAATCCAATTCAAAAGCCAAGTTTAATTGCGGCATTAAAACTGAAAGCTGCTCGTTCAAGTTCTCTGCTTTAAAAAGATCAAGTCCCAATTCTCCTATTGCAACAACTCGACTGTCATCAAGCGCTGCATTTTTTAAAACACTTGCGGTATCAGGTCCCCAGTGATGTACATCTAAAGGATGTACTCCTACGGAATATCTCATCTCCTGAAATTGATCAGCCATTAATTTAATAGCAGGGATTTCAGAGGGCTCTACGCAAGCATGCAATAGAGCTTTAACTCCTTGTTGCCTCCATCTTTCAGCAACTTTTTCTCTATCTTCATTGAAGTTAGAAAATACGATATGACAGTGACTATCTATTATTGAACTTTCGGAATTCCTCAAGATGCAAAATAAAATATTTTTACAATAATAGAGGTTAGTTTATTTTTTCTCAAAAAACTTATTTCAAGACTTTCTTAAGCGCAACGCTAAGTCTGGATTTCTGATTAGCTCCAGTGTTTTTATGCAAAACGCCTTTTTTAACTGCTTTATCAATTTTGCTAAAGGCTAAATTAAATGTTTTTTGAAGATCTGCTTTGGATTCATCGCCAGGCTCTTTTTCAAATATTCCACAAGCCACAAAGCATCGCTTCATTAACGTGCGCACTGTAGATCTGTAATTTTTGTTTTCAATGCGGTTGCGTTCCGCAATTTGAATTCGCTTTTTAGCTGATTTGGTATTTGCCACGGAGGCTTAGTGTTTTAGTCTTATTTCAATCCACACTACCTCAAGACCATGAAGAAGATCTACATAAATCAAAATTAAGGCATAAGATAAGCAAATTGAACCCATAGCCAAAAGTTCATGACGCAAATAATTAATAAAGGTGAGGTTCAAGAAACCCCTTCAAAAAAACTGACTATAAAAACGGCTAACAATATTGATCAGGCTCAGCTTGAACTCAAGGCAATTACTGACAGAACATCTGGAATCATTCAAAATAAAGCTATAAAAGTAGTTGACGATATTCTTAAAAGCGTTAGTGAAAGAGGGGATGAGGCCCTTAAAGAATACACCTCTCGCTTTGATGGATTTCTAGCGGAAAAATTTCAAGTTCCATCAGATTTAATTCTTAAGGCTTGGGAAGAGACTCCCAAGGAGTTACAAAGTTCACTTTTATTGGCAAAAAAAAGAATTGAAAAATTTCATAGTCTTCAAGTACCAAAAAATATTACTTATACTGGTCTCCATGGTGAAACATTAGGACGTAGATGGAGTCCTGTTGAAAAAGCGGGTATATATATTCCTGGCGGAAGGGCCGCCTATCCAAGCACCGTTTTGATGAATGCTATTCCTGCTTATGTGGCAGGAGTAAATCAAACCATCATGGTCTCGCCGGCCAACTCTCAAGGAGACTTAAACCAAACCGTTCTAGCTGCAGCACATATTACTGGTATCAATAAAGTCTTTCGTGTAGGAGGTGCTCAAGCCATTGGAGCGCTTGCTATTGGCACTCAATCAATCCCAAAAGTAGATGTAATTACTGGACCAGGAAATATTTATGTAACTTTGGCAAAGAAAAAAGTTTATGGAAAGGTAGGAATTGATTCTCTCGCTGGTCCAAGTGAGATCCTAATAATCGCTGATCAATCGGCAAAATTGGAACATGTTGCATCCGATATGTTAGCTCAATCTGAACATGACCCTTTAGCTTCGGCAATACTAATAACTACTAATAAAAAATTAGCAGAAAAGTTACCTGCAGAAATAGAACGCCAATTAATTAATCATCCAAGATTTGATATATGCCAAGAATCAATTTCTAAATGGGGTTTAATAGTCCTTTGTGATAATTTAGAAAATTGCGCAAAATTAAGTAATTCGTTTGCTCCAGAACATCTTGAATTACTTGTAGAGGACCCAAAAGAATTATCAAAAAGCATCAAAAATGCTGGTGCAATATTTATGGGGCCATGGAGCCCAGAAGCTATTGGAGATTATCTTGGGGGGCCAAATCACACTCTTCCTACTTCAGGGACTGCAAGATTTGCTGGTGCTCTTGGAGTAGAAACTTTTATGAAAAATACTTCAATTATAGACTTTTCAAGAGAAGCCTTTAATGAGAATAAAAATGCAGTTGTGCATTTAGCTAATAGCGAGGGGTTACATAGTCACGCAGAATCTATACGAATTAGAGATTCTAAATATTATTAAATGATTCAACACCCACTTCGTCATTTTCTACTTTCCCAACTAATACTTGATTTGTCAGATTGACAAAAAGTCCATTTTCAAGGACACCTGGAATGTTGTTAATTTGACTCTCCAAAAGTTCAGGTTGATCTATACCATTCCTAAAAGATAAATCAAGTATCAAATTCCCCTGATCAGTAACTATAGGTCCAGCCTTCTTCTGGGCCATTCTTAGTGTTCCTTTTCCTCCAAGATCTTGTAATGTTTTTTGTACTTGTTTCCAAGCAGAAGGAAGAACCTCTACAGGCAATTTGAAATCAAGGTTTAATTTTTCAACAAGTTTTGTGGAGTCAACCACAACTATAAATTTCTTAGCCAAAGCAGCAACGAGTTTTTCCTGTACATGACAAGCTCCTCCTCCTTTAATTAATTGAAATTTCGGATCAACTTCATCTGCGCCATCAATTGCAAGATCAATTCCTGAAACCGAGGAAAGAGACTTCAGTGGAATTCCTAATTCAGAAGCAAGAACTTCACCCTGAAAAGATGTAGTGACTCCAACAACATCTTTTATTGCTCCTGATTTTATTTTCACAGCCAGAGCTTCAATCATTAAAGCTGCTGTAGACCCAGAGCCAAGGCCAAGAATCATACCGTTTTCAATTTGATCTACAGCAGCTAGAGCAACTGCTTGTTTCATTTGATTTTGGAGATCCATTTAGTCATATCTTTTCCAAAGACAGTAGCAAGATTTTTAGCTAAATCCAGGTAAAGCAGCAGGCTTAATAGAAAGATTAATCTCTTTATTATTTCGAACGACTTCCAAGTCAAATGGCTTTCCTATTTGAGCATTCTCAACTTGGATAAGTAAAGACCTAGGATCATTAATTTCAGTCCCCCCTGCATTAATCACAAGATCACCCCGTCTTAAGCCTCCCTCCTCTGCGGGACTTTGAGGAATAACAGACTGCACAAGTGCTCCTGATCGTTCAGGCAAAAGAATCAATGCGTTCGGATCTTGATTGTGCTCTTTAGCTATTCTCTCATTTAATAAAACCAACTGAGCTCCTAAGTAAGGATGAATAACTTCACCATTAGCGAGGATTTGATTCGTAACTTTTGAAGCAAGATTAATTGGAATTGCGAATCCCAATCCAGCCCCTGGGCCTGATCTGACCAAAGTATTTATTCCAATAACTTCTCCATTTGAATTTATTAATGGTCCACCAGAATTCCCGGGGTTAATTGCTGCATCAGTTTGAATTAAATCCAATCTCTTGTCAGAAAAACCAAGAGTATTAATGTCTCTATGAAGACTACTGACAATACCAAGTGTAACAGTGCTTTCAAGGCCATAAGGAGTCCCAAGAGCAATTGCCCAGTCTCCAACCTGAACACCTTCTGAATCTCCAAGTTTTGCACTTGCTAGGCCTGGAAATTCTTTGATTTTGACCAAAGCTAAATCAGTAACTTGATCGGTTCCAACAACTTTCCCATCTACTTGATTTCCATTTTGAAGAGTGATAATCACACGATCAACTCTTTCCACGACATGTGCATTAGTGAGAACTAATCCAGAACTATCAATGATCACGCCAGAACCTTGCCCCCTTTCTTTTTTTGGGAGCGTCCCCAAATCGCCTAGAAGATCTCTTAGCAAAGGGTCTAACAAATCAGATTCAAATTCATCTGTTTGAATCTCTCTTTCAATATCAATCCGTACTACAGATGGTGAAACCCGACTGGCCACGTTAGCAACAAAATTATGCGATTCACTTGCTTGAAAATCTTCTAAAGCAAACACAGATTTTGGCCCCAACAAAAAGCAAAAAAGGATCGAGAAAAGAAATAATTTAATCCTAAATATCCTCTTAATTTCTAACTTTATAAAATTCAGCATAACTAAAATTTCCTTATTAAAAGAATAAAGTAGAACAATCCAAAATAAATAGAACTTGATTTTAGAGGTAACCGAAACCTTTATCTAGTAATATTTGGTTGCCTGACGGTACCTCTTTAAATAGGGGCGGGTCAAAACTTAAACCGCTCGGGCATCCTGCCCGACTTCGACACTGCCTTTTGTCTAATCAAACCGTTTCAGAATTGAAGATTCTTTCAGTAAAGTCAGCTAGTAATTATGGCTTTGAGGTAACTGATTTTCAGATGTTTACTCATCTAAACCCATTATCAATTCAGATAAATATCCGACACAAAAATCCTGACAAGAACGTCACTATTGATGACTGTTCTATCCTCAATCAATATATTGATGAAGCTATCCAAGATTCTTCAATACTTGATCAACCTTTCAATCTTGAAATCAGCAGCGAGGGAATTGGTGATTTCTTAACAGAGGCAAAAGATTTTCAAACTTTCAAAGGTTTTCCTGTTGAAGTTAGTTATCAGGATTTAAAAAAAATTGAACAACAAACAAATGGTTTGCTTCTAAAAAGGACAAATAATGAACTCCATATAAATCAAAAGGGGAAAACTCAACGAATACCGTTCGAAGACGTTATTCAAGTCCGACTAACAACACCCTCTGGTTAAAATCTAGATAGTAATTATCTAACCCAATCATTCTCATCTTTATATCCCATCATCGATGGCTCTTGTTCTACTCCCAGGCTTAAATAACTTAATTGAAGACATTAGTGAGGAAAAAAAGCTTCCATCACAAGTCGTCGAAGCTGCTTTGAGAGAAGCACTTCTAAAAGGTTATGAACGCTATCGAAGAACTCTTTATTTAGGCATCAGCGAAGATCCTTTTGAAGAAGATTATTTTAGTAACTTTGATGTTGGTTTAGATCTAGAAGAGGAGGGGTATAGAGTTTTAGCCAGTAAAATAATAGTTGAGGAGGTTGAGAGTGATGATCATCAAATAGCAATTGCAGAGGTTATGCAAGTTGCTGATGATGCTCAAGTTGGTGATACTGTTGTACTAGACGTAACTCCAGAGAAAGAAGATTTTGGAAGAATGGCTGCAGCTACAACTAAGCAAGTTTTAGCCCAAAAATTGAGAGATCAGCAAAGAAGAATGATTCAAGAGGAGTTTGCTGACCTAGAAGATCCAGTGCTAACTGCCAGGGTCATTAGATTTGAAAGGCAGTCAGTAATTATGGCAGTAAGCTCTGGTTTAGGTAGGCCAGAAGTAGAGGCAGAGCTTCCAAGACGAGATCAATTGCCAAATGATAATTATCGAGCAAACGCAACGTTTAAAGTATTTCTCAAAGAAGTCAGTGAAATTCCTAGGAGAGGACCTCAACTTTTTGTTAGCAGGTCAAACGCTGGATTGGTTGTTTATTTATTTGAGAATGAAGTTCCTGAAATTCAAGAAGGTTCAGTGCGTATAGTTGCTGTTGCTCGTGAAGCAAATCCACCTTCTAGAGCAGTAGGTCCCAGAACAAAAGTAGCTGTTGACAGTATTGAAAGAGAGGTGGACCCCGTTGGAGCATGTATTGGTGCTAGAGGGGCTCGAATTCAACAAGTAGTAAATGAACTTCGTGGAGAAAAAATAGATGTAATTCGTTGGTCTTCAGATCCTGTTCAATACATCTGCAATTCATTAAGTCCTGCAAAAGTTGAAGTGGTTAGACTTGTTGATCCAGAAGGTCAGCATGCTCATGTCTTAGTTCCTCCAGATCAACTTAGCCTCGCAATCGGTAGAGAAGGGCAAAATGTAAGACTTGCGGCAAGGCTTACAGGATGGAAAATAGATATCAAAAATTCACAAGAATATGATCAAGCCACTGAAGATTCGGAGGTTGCGGAATTAATTTCTCAAAGAGAAGAAGAAGAATCTTTACAGAGAGAAGCTGAGAAGAGATTAGAGGCAGAACAGACAGCTAGAGCTGAAGAAGATGCACGCTTAAGAGAGCTTTACCCCCTACCAGAAGACGAAGAAGACTTTCAAGATGATCAATTGTCAGACATCGATAGCAATGAATCTGAATCTGATTTTGAATCTTCTGAAAGTGATTCAAATTTCGATACTAATGAAACGGAAGCTGAAGAAAGTGATGCAGAGGAAACAATCAAAGAAACGGTTACTGCTGAAGATAAAATAATCACAGAAGAGGAAGGAACCCGGTGAGTCAAACCCCCATTCTGCGTAGGTGTGTAGCTTGCAAAAAAGTTCTTGATCGCAAGTATTTTTTAAAAGTTACTAGAGATTTTCAGAATGGAGTGGTTTTCGCAGGCGGGATGGGAAGATCAGCCTATCTCTGTCCAACTGAGTCATGTTTTGAAGAAGCTTTGAAGCGTAAAAGATTACAAAAGGCTTTGAGATGTGATATTCACTCAAGCGTTTTCAATATGCTCCAAAAACAACTTAATACCTGCATTGATTCAGATACTGAGGCATGATGTTCATTAAGAGAACTCAGTCAACTCAAAAACCAAATCTAAAGTTCAAGCACAACATTAATGACCAGCAGCGGCAAAATCAGAATTTATGAATTGTCCAAGGATTTAAGCCTTGACAATAAAGATGTGCTAGACGCAGCCCGAAAACTTGCAATAGCAGCAAAAAGCCACAGCAGCTCGATAAGCAGTCTTGAGGCAAATCAAATCAAAGATTTTCTAAAAAAAAGCAATACTTTAAAAACGACCAGTAAACCCAGCAAGAAATTAGACAAACAAATTCTCTCCGTTAAAAAAAGTCATATCAAAACTCAAAAGGATCAGAAGACCGAACCTAAGCAAAAAAAACCAGATCAATCAGAGTTTTCACAAGCAAAGTTAAATACCCCTTTAAAACCAAGTCAAACTTTAATTAAAAACCAAGGATCCTCTCAAGCTAATAACCAAGAAACTTTAAAAAATAAATTTCCTGCACAACAGCAAATAACGGCACCCTCTAAACCAAACAAACCATTACCACCAAAGCCAAGAGAAGAGGTAAAACCTCCTATTTCTAAGCCCTTCACTCAAGCCGAGAGGGCGACTCAACATTCCGAACAAAAAAAAGATGGCCAATTCAGAAACCAACCAAATAGATCTGAATTAGCTAAAAAACCAATTGGTCAACCACAGCAAATTAATTCTCAGGGACCAAAGAGACCGTTGGCACCACCAAGCAGACCAAAAATAAATATTCAAGATAAAAAACATTTACAACCTAATAACCAAAAGGCAAAAACAAGAATTAATCAAGGTGATCTTTCTCCTCAGAAAGTTGGTCAAGGTAATATCCAAAAAATTAAAAGTCAAAATAAACAGAATTCACCATCAAGGACGCCTCAGCCTCCAGCTAAAGGAAATACTCTTGAACTTGTAGGTGCCCCAATACGAAGAGAAAAACCTGTAAAGAAACCTCCGACGAACGAAATAAGAAACAAGCCACCAATGCCATCAAGGCCTGGCGCACCAAAACCTCCAGTCTCAGCTAATCGTCAAGGATTATCAAATCGACAAGGTCTTAATAACAGAATGGGAGGTCCAGGTCGACCTAGTTCCCCAAATCGACAAGGTCCTAATCGAGGTGGAGTAGTCAATAGAACTACTCAAGGTCAAAACCGTCCCGGAGCCAACAATCGAGCAGGAGCGCCAGTTCGTAATGGATCTCCAAATCGAGGTGGGATGCAAAATAGACCTGGAGTTCCTACCAGGTCATTAGGTGGGCCAAACCGTTCTAATAATCGACCAGGGGTTCCGTCTGGAATGAGAAAACCAGTTGCACCTAGTGAATTGATGCAACTGCAAAAGCCACAAGCCAGACCAAATGCTCCACAAAGAAAAACTGATTCCCCAACTAGCCCTAGACCTAAAAGAGAAAACTCAACTGGAGCAAGGCCACCGGTAAACAGACCAACTCCAGCAGCTCCTAAAAAGCCAGCTCATAGACCTGGTGGTACCGCTACAGCTCCAAGAAGGACAGGAAGACCTGATTGGGATGACAGTGCAAAGCTTGATGCTTTAAGAAATAAATCCCCTCAAAAACAGCGTCAAAAGGTCCACATCATTGGAGAAAATGATGATGCACTAACTGCAGAAAGAGGTGGATTCGCAGGGGAACAACAAGCTGTTGTTCTCTCAGCAAGCTTGGCACGACCATCTAAGCCCAAAGCTGGGAAGAGAAACAATGGGAAGCCTTTAACTGCTCTGAGAAAACGTAAAAAAGAAACAACTCGCCAAAGGCAACGAAGACGTGCGATGGAATTAAGAGCCGCTAGAGAAGCAAAACTCATAAGACCGGAAATGATTGTTGTTCCAGAAGACAATCTCACAGTTCAAGAGCTTGCTGACATGTTGAGTGTTGAGAGTTCCGAAATAATTAAATCATTATTTTTTAAAGGAATTATTGCAACTGTTACGCAATCACTAGATCTAGCAACAATCGAAACAGTTGCTGAGGAATTTGGCGTACCTGTTCTTCAAGATGATGTTGAAGAAGCAGCGAAGAAGACAGTTGAAATGATTGAGGAGGGAGATTTAAAATACTTAATAAGAAGACCTCCTGTCGTTACGGTGATGGGGCACGTTGATCATGGGAAAACATCTTTACTAGACGCTATTAGAAAAGCAAGGGTTGCAGCAGGGGAAGCTGGAGGGATTACTCAGCACATTGGTGCTTATCAAATTGAGACTGAACATGATGGATCTACTAAGAAACTAACTTTTCTTGATACCCCTGGACATGAAGCTTTTACAGCGATGAGAGCTAGAGGCACTAGGGTCACAGATGTAGCGATTTTAGTTGTAGCTGCTGATGATGGCGTTAGGCCTCAAACCCTCGAAGCTATTAGCCATGCAAGAGCCGCAAAAGTTCCCATTGTCGTAGCAATCAACAAAATTGATAAAGAAGGATCTTCTCCTGACCGCGTAAAACAAGAGTTATCAGAGCAGGATTTATTGTCAGAAGAATGGGGAGGAGACGTGGTTATGGTTCCCGTTAGTGCCATTAAAGGCGAAAACATTGATAAACTTTTAGAGATGGTTTTACTCGTAACTGAGGTAGAGGATTTACAAGCTAACCCAGACAGATTGGCTAAAGGTACAGTAATTGAAGCCCACTTAGACAAAGCGAAAGGGCCTGTTGCAACATTACTAATTCAAAACGGTACCCTTAAATCAGGAGATGTAGTCGCAGCTGGTCCAGTGCTTGGGAAAGTAAGAGCGATGGTAGATGAAAATGGATCTAGGATTAAAGAAGCAGGTCCATCTTGTCCAGTGGAAGCTCTTGGATTCAGTGAAGTACCAACAGCTGGAGATGAGTTTGAAGTTTACCCGGATGAGAAGGCTGCAAGAGCAGTTGTGGGAGAACGCGCCACAGATGCTAGAGCCGCAAAACTAGCTCAGCAAATGGCTTCCAGACGAGTTTCTCTTTCCTCGATGTCTGGACAAGCAAGTGAGGGTGAACTTAAAGAATTAAATATCATCCTCAAAGCTGACGTGCAAGGAAGTTTAGAAGCAATACTTGGTTCTCTAGAACAGCTTCCTAAAGACGAGGTCCAAGTAAGAGTATTACTATCAGCTCCAGGAGAAATCACTGAAACTGATATTGATTTAGCAGCGGCCTCTGGTGCAGTCATAGTTGGATTTAACACTTCAATGGCATCGGGTGCTAAGCGCGCAGCTGATGCTAATGGTGTTGACGTAAGAGATTACGAGGTTATTTATAAACTTTTAGAAGATATCCAATTAGCAATGGAGGGTCTTCTAGAACCAGAAATGGTAGAGGAAGCTCTTGGTGTTGCTGAGGTTAGAGCAATATTTTCAATTGGCAAAAGTGCCGTTGCTGGTTGCTATGTAACAAATGGAAAAATACAACGGAATTGTAGAGCCAGAGTCAAAAGAGGAAAGCAAATCGTTTTTGAAGGCGATCTAGATTCACTAAAAAGGAATAAAGATGACGTCAAAGATGTATCAACAGGCTTCGAATGCGGAATAGGCTGTGATCGCTTCGCGAACTGGGAAGAGGGAGATCAAATCGAAGCCTTCAAGCTTGTTACTCAAAGAAGAAAATTGACTAATTAGCTTCGCTTATTAGTTAGACCCTAAACCTGACTAGATAATTAATAAAAGCTCGACCACTAATTTGATTCCTCTTTACTCCTATCTTTAAACAACAAAAAACCCAAAATTACTAATGCTGAGGTTTGTATTGCAAGATCATTGATAGATACAGTATCCCCTGCAATAATATTGGTAATCATAATAAATAAGCCTAAGGCCGCTGACCCAAAGAGTGCTATCCAAACAGCTCTTCTCAAGCCCCGATAAGGATTTTTAGTCTCCTTCAACAGTCGAGCTCTTAAATTCGGATCCAGATTGGAATCAGGCTTACTAGAGTTGCTCAAAAATAAAATTAAAGATGATAAGTTTATTCTAGTGCCGGTGTAGCTCAGGGGTAGAGCAACTGATTCGTAACCAGTAGGTCGGTGGTTCAATTCCACTCATCGGCATAAAGTTTTTAAATAACTTTGCAGAGAATTTTCCTGAAAGAAGGTGATCTAAATAAAGCACTTATTTAAATATTTCTTCTTTTATGAAAACTGTAATTACTCCCGAAATGACTAAGACCTTCTCTTCGAAAAAAACTTTGACTAATGATTTGAAGAAAAGCGCCTAGGTATTCTGCTCATAACGAAAATGATCTCGATATGTTAGGGTCTTAGCGCTCTAAATGTATGTCATCGGTTTTTACCCTTACAAACAAAGGTTATGACTTCTACTGCTCCTAACGAGAATGTTAAGGATAATTTAAAAGATCAAATTTCTTGCAAATTAGTCTCAGAAATAATTCGTGAGCGCATTCAAGCTAATGGAGCCAGATTCCATGCAAATGATAATATTTCTGATTTCATTCAACCTGGAGAATTAGAAACTCTTGAGAGAGAAGTTGCAACGAGAGTTAGAGATTTGCTGAAAACTTTATTGATTGATGTTGATAATGACCACAACACTCAAGAGACTGCAGAACGAGTTTCCAGAATGTATCTAAATGAAGTATTCAAAGGCAGATACCACCCTCAACCTAAAGTAACCAATTTCCCTAATGATAGAAATTTAGATGAGATTTATACACTTGGTCCAATTACTGTTCGATCTGCATGTTCTCATCACTTTGTCCCAATTCTTGGAGATTGCTGGATAGGAATAAAACCTGGAGAAAAAGTTATTGGAATTTCTAAGTTTGCAAGAGTAGCTGATTGGGTTTTTTCTAGACCACATATTCAAGAAGAAGCCGTAATGATTCTTGCCGATGAAATAGAACGTTTGTGTGAACCTAAAGGCCTAGCAATTCTTGTTAAAGCTCAACATTATTGTATGAAATGGAGAGGAGTAAAAGAGCCAGAAACCAGCATGATCAATTCAATTGTTAGGGGTGATTTTCGTCATGACGCAAGCTTGAAGCAGGAGTTCTTTGAGCTTGTTAAGCAACAGTCCAATTTCGGTAAAAATTATTAGAAAGTTTTAAAAAACTATAAACTGATCTAAAAGAGTAACCGCAATACTCACGAGACTTTAAAACTAGAAATTAAAAGTAGTTTTAACCAAAGCTCCATTAACGTCCTCTTTACCATCTTTCTCGACGACAAAGATAACTGGGGTGACTGTGACACTATCGTTCACTCTAAAATCGTAAAAAGATTCCCAAGCTAAAGGATCCTCATAGCCACTGTCATCTCTATGAGTTTCGGCTGTCCCAATACCAAATCCAAACTTATTACCTTCAATCCACGCATTATTCCATATGAAGCCAACAGACCATGTATTGCCATCCTCAACCTTATTCATTGCAGTATCAGGACTATCTTCGTTTTCAGGATTCTTCCAACCAATACCAGCACTCAAGCTATAGTCGTCTCCAAATTTATAGCTACCACTAATTCCATAAGAAGAGTAATCATTAACATCAGGAGAATCATCTGTATTCCCATTATCCGCTTGGGTATAGGCAGCTGCAAGAGTAAATTTCTCATCAACCCATGCCAACTGAGTTGTTATATGATCTTTTCCTTGATCAGACAAGAAGCCAATCGAAGGATTTGATGCATCTTCTGAAACGAAAAGTGCAGAAGCAACCAACTTTTCATGTGACCAAGTAATTCCAGCTCCAACTCCCATCTTTTTGGAATAAGTATCATTTGCTCCCGCCTGGTTTAGTACAAATAAAACTCCATCACCTGGATAAGTACTAGGCCACACTCCAAGCAAATCATCTTGACGAAGCTTGGGACCAAAAGTTACTTGAATATCATCTCCAACAGGTAACTGATAATAAGCCTTATGAAGTTGTAACGAATCACTACTACTGAAAGCAGTATCTAATCTTGCCTCACCCATCATTCCAAAGGGTTCCATCATGCCAAAATTGCCAATACGAACAGCAGTTTTAAGCATGTCTTGACCCGTAAAACTGGTCATAAACATTAGCTTTGTATCATAATGAAAAACTGTTCCATCCTTCTCCTCAGAACTAGACATTCCACCCATTCCACTCATTCCACTCATTCCAGAATCGCTAACTCCATCTACCCCACCTAAAATAAAAGTTGTTTTACCCATAAACATAGTTGAAGGGTATGAATTTCCCATATTCATATGACTACTATGGTGATCATGATGACCTTTGTGCTTGTTATCACCTCCTGCTTCAACAGCCATTGGAGCCATGAAAGCTAAGGCAGCAGGGATTGAGAGCAGTTGAGCAAAGAGTTTCATAAGTCTTAAAGCACTAGCAAAATTAGCAAAACTAGTCATATCTCACGAAACTAGCTTCTCAAACTTGTTAAATGCATAAAATATGTGCTTTTAGATACAAAAGATTTTGTTTTTAGTCTTTGCCAGAAAAAAACTGAGAACCAATTTCCATCAAAATATAGTCTCAACAAGAAGAGATAAAGAATAGTTGGATGATTTGATTAGTTTTCTGTTCTAATTTTTATGAAATACTCAATGACAAAGCTCGAGGCCAAAGTAGTCTACATACTAGGTGTACTAGCCAAAACTAGATAAATGGACAAACTTAAGCCTATTCTCTCCACAATTATTCTTTCTTTATCATTTTCACTAATAGGATGTTCAGATAATACTCAAACAAAAGGTACTCCCTCTCTTTTTGAGACAAAAATAGAAGCCGAAAAAGCAGCAAAGGATTTCAATTGCACTGGAGCTCATAAAATGGGTGACAAATGGATGCCTTGTAAAAGTCATTCTGCTCATGAAGATAAAGAAAACAACAAGTCAAGCAATGAACATCACCATCATCATCACTAGATTTTCGAACAATAAATGACAAACAATAATAGTACTAATCAAAAAGAGATCGAAGGTCCTTCGCATTGTGGAAGCAAACCAAAAAATATTGCATTTGGCATAGCACCACTTGGATTCATTTCCATTGGTATTGTTCCCATGGGGATTGTAAGCATTGGGATTGTTCCCATGGGCGTCGTTTCTATTGGCGCTGTAGCCATGGGAGTATTAAATGCCTCAATAGTAGGAATGGGAATATTTTCTGCCGGAATAACAACCATGGGTCTTAAGGTATGGAGTCCAGAAAACAATGCTATTCAGGAGTCAATCAATCGTTCTAATTCTTCGTCTTCAAAAAATATATATGCATATCCAACTAAAGCTCAGGCAGAGATCGAAGCCAAAAAGATCGGATGCAATGGTGTCCATAAGATGGGTAAATTATGGATGCCTTGTGCAATCCATATAAACCCTAACTAATCTTGAGGTAATTAAGAATTTAAAGTTGTTGTATAAAGTTCTTGGCAATATATCTAAAAAAGACATAAATCATCCCCCTGTTTTTTAACAAATTAGGATTTAATTAACTTTCGAAAAGTGATCTTAATTGTTCTAAGAATATATATCTTCAACTAATATTGAACCCTTTTCGCAAATTTGCTGCTGTGAAGGGAACTTTTTATCGGAACAACAACATTCTCCTCTATCAGAATTGTTTATCCAATTAATGATCCCTGTTCGAATTGGTTGAGGACATACATCTCCTTCTTTGAGGTGATTAATTTCTTCGCTTGTTAAAGGATCAGCATGTTCAATAAAAAGAGACTCTTTAAGTCTAAAAGAACATGTCTCATCCCATTGTTCAAAACAATTTATATGGTTTATAAAATCATTCCATGCCTCTTTTATTGATCTATATCCCTTTCTTTTTAATTCTTTTCTAAAAACAGCTTTGATAAATTCATTAAAATTTTCTACTTCTTGAGATGTAAAAGGTTGAGTTCTTTGCGCTTTAAGTGCTGGCAATTGAAGATTATTTTCAATTAATTGAAGCCTTTGTTCAATTGTTTGAAATCTAGAATCTATCGACTCAACAGGAAGGTTCTCTATTTGATTAACAAAACAATCAGAGACATAACCAACCAATGACTTTCCCGAAATCCTTGCACTCTCTTTGATCTTTTCTAAGAGTTTTGGATCAATACTTACATTGAGTTGCGCTCTCTTCATGATTCAATCAATACAAGGAGGAATTAGAAATCACCTTGTTTATTTTATTCAAACTAAAATCAAATCGTTGTTATTTTCAGATTTCTTGATCTAATCCTATCTTTTTAGAGTCTGATCAAATATAACCAAAAAAATTATGGAGATTTTAAATTCAATTCTAATTACTCCTTGGAAGCAAGATCAATGAAATTACACAAAGAACACTAATAAGTGGGCCTGGAGGCAAATTCATAAACATAGCGAACGAAAAACCAATGATCGATAAAACTAATCCAAATATGGAAGATCGAACCATCGCAACCCATAGAGAGCTAGCTTTCTGTAAACCCAACAAAGTTGGAGTTGAGAGTAACGCAATCACAAGGATGACCCCGACTGCTGACATTGAGCTCACGATGACAAGTGCAGTGGTAAATCCCAGAGCTAAATTAAAAAAAGACACATTAACGCCACTTGAGGCAGCTCCTTCTGGGTCTAAACCAATATGAACAAGCTTGTCGTACCCAAATAGCATTAGGCAAATGAATGCCGAGAACGCAATCAAAGTTCTTAATAAATCGCTCAAATTTGCAGTTAATAAATCTCCAAACAAAACAGCCTCTAAATCAATCCTGATTCCAAGTAAAGGTACAAGCAAAACACCAAGTCCCATCGAACCAGCAAGAATTGTATTCATTACAACTTCATAATTTTGATTTTTCTTATTTGTCAAACTCTCTGCTGCAATAGCTCCCACTAATCCGCTTAAGACTCCTCCAATAGATGGGTCAATCCCAAGCGCCATAGCCAAGGCAAGTCCTGGCAAAACACAATGTGAAATTAAATTGACTTGAAGAAGCCTTTTATGAGTTATCAATACAGTCCCCATGGCAGGGCAAAGCACTCCTGAAAAGGAAGTTATCAGAAGAGGAATTATCCACCAATTTGTATTGATAAAAGACATTAAGCAAATGATTCAGTATGTTCAGTAAAGAGATCAAATTAAGATCTTGCTAATGAATACAAGCAAGCCTGACATCACTAAGAGACAGCAACAGCTTCTCAATGAACTCAAAAAATGTACTGATGAGTTGAGTGGACAAGAACTGCATAGACAACTTCATAATGGTGAAAAGGCAATGGGTTTAACGACTGTATACAGGAACTTGCAAGCGTTAGTAAAGCAAGGCTTGATACGCTCGAGGCACCTCCCGAATGGCGAGGTCCTTTATGCCCCAGTTGAAAGAGATATTCATCATTTAACTTGCGTAAGCTGTGGAGAAACCACTCAATTGCAGGGATGCCCCGTCAAAACAATGCACGTACCCCAAAAAGCCTCTAAAAAATTTGAGCTGTTGTTTCATACTCTTGAATACTTTGGCCTCTGCCAAAATTGTTCCCAAGAATTGAATGCTTAATTGAAATGCATAAAGATACATCAGAACTATATTTTCCATCTCAGATAATTAATTGAACTAAGTTTTTCCTGCACCTCTTCAGGGTTGCCAGAAGCCAAAATAATCTTATCAAGAACGACAACCTTGTCATAAGCATTTAAGGACGTCCCCCAATCGTGACTACTAACGAACACCGTCAATCCCGAATCTGCTAACTGACGAATGATTAATAGGAAATCTTCTTTTGCAGGAGGGTCAAATGCAGAACAAGGTTCATCAAGTAGAAATATTTTGGCAGGATTCATCAAGGTTTTTGCGAGTAATGCTCTTTGTTGCTGTCCACCTGATAAAGCATCAAGTCGCCTTTTTGCTAAATGAGATATTCCAACACGTTGAAGAGCCGCTTCTAATTCACAACAAGTTGATTTCGAATGATTGACTCGACCTAAAGAAACTAATCCTTCAACAGTAATTGGAAAATTCCAATTCAGCTTTCCCCTCTGAGGCATTAAAGCCACTTGAGATCGATTATTTCTCAATGGTTTTCCATCAACAGTAATTTCTCCTTGATCCGGCTTGCTACTCCCTTGAAGCAAGCTTAATAATGTAGACTTACCTGCGCCATTCGGACCAACAAGAGCAGTCAAAGTACCTTGCTCAAGCTTTAGAGAAACCTTGCTTAAAGCAGGTTTGATATTACTCGAATAGGAATATGTCACGTTTTCAGCAATCAAACTAGACATCAATTAGAGGATTTGCTGACAAGAAACATAATATACTTGCCAAGACCAAATGAAAATGATTATCGTTTTAGATACGCTAAATATTCTTGATGTCGAATTTTTCTAATCAGTCCAAAAAGGCTAAACCCGTAATCAATAAAACAGTTCTCAAAAGTTCTCTTGTTGCTGGAGCATTTTTATTTTCTGGAATTAATCAGAGTGCACAGGCAAATTCAAAACCAATTGTTGCCGTAGAGCCATTAGTGTGCGATGTCGTTTCTGCGATTGCACCACCTTCAACACCTATAACCTGCTTAATTGATAGAAAACAAGATGTTCATGATGTCAAAATCACTCCAAGGCAAGCTCAAACACTAAAAAGTGCAAACCAAGTATTTACTCTTGGTTCAGAGATGACCCCTGCAATGAAAAAATGGTTAGATAATCCTTTAACTGTTGTTGTAGGCGTAAGTGCAATAGAGATAGACGATCATCATGACGATCACGATGATCATTCAGCTGCTAAGGATGACGACCATGACGACCATGACGACCATGACGACCATGGCGACCATGGCGATGCCCATGGAGAGGGAGCTTTTGAATGGGCTGGTGTTTTTGATCTTTCAGCAGGAACATACAAATGGTCTTTTGCCAAAGTCGATGGAGACTATGCTGATCCTGCAATGAAAATGGTTATTCTCAACTCTGGTGATATAGAAGCATCAGAAGAGCTTGCTAAAGAATTATTAGGGTCTCAGAATTCAGAAACTAAACGCAATAATGACAAACTTGTTGCGCAGGAAAAAGCATATTTTCTCTCATTTAATGAGAAGAAAGACATCACAACATTTACTGTAGAAATCAAAAAATCTGGTAAATATGCATTCTTTACTGAGCATATGCCTTTTGAATTTGAAGCCGACGAACATTTCTTTAAGGATATTTCAGGCGACGATGTTGAACCGATTGCTCAAGTCCCAGATGAAGGCGATCACCATCATCACCATGACCATGGTGGGCTAGATCCTCACATCTGGCATGACCCTCATAACATCATCAAGATGGGAAATGTTATTTCTAAAAATATCAATAAGAAAATTTCCTTCTTTGACAGAGAAACAAAAAAAGTTTTAAAAGAGAGGACTCAAGCCGTTAATTCTATTTTGGAAGATCTCGATTTATGGACTCAAAAACAAGTTGCCACAATTCCTGCTGATCGAAGGACAATCGTTTCTAAGCACAAAGCGATGGAATATTACGGAGATGCATTTGGCTTGAAGACTTTGAGTCTATTAGATTTCGTTGGTGATTCTTCAAGCCTTAGACCAGAGACTATTTCAACGGTAATAGCTGAGCTGAAAGAAGAAAACGTGAAAGTATTATTCGCTGAGCAAAAGCCTCCTTCCAAGCTATTGAAAAACCTGAGCAGACAAACTTCCACCCCTATTGCAAGAAATCAGATCTTTGTTGATGGTCTAATGCTAGAAGGGAATACTGTTTCAGTAGCAGTACACAACACATGTACAATTGTTGATTCGCTTGGTGGAGAATGTGACGAGAAAGAGGGTGATGAACTTGAGAGTAAATGGAATGATTTAAGTAACCCTTAACTTTTACAAATACAATCCTGTCTACATTGATAAAATGCAGACAGGATTACAACAAAAATGTTTCCAACTAAAGGGTTTAACGCCTACAGACAACACTGGGAAGATCAGGCAACTTTTATGGATAAAGCGCCATGGGATAGAGATAAAATCTTAAAACTTACTATCTCAACTGACTTTGATGATAATTTAAAAGAACTTCAATTTTCAAATCATTCGCTTAAGAAAGAAAATGGAAAAAATACAGTAAGATTAAAAGTTCCTTACAATTATTTTGAGCTAGATGATTTTGAATCAAAGTCACTAGATTTATTGGGAATACAAGAGAATTGGCTAACTGATATTTCTCTTGACAACTCTCATTGTTCACATTGTTAGTTAAAGGAAATGAGCATTAAGGAAAAAGTACCGGTGACCATATTGACTGGTTTCCTAGGATCTGGCAAAACTACTCTACTTAATCGAATCCTGAGAGAAGAACATGGTAAAAAAATAGCTGTTATTGAAAATGAATATGGTGAAGTTGGTATTGATCAAGGATTAGTAATCAATGCTGACGAAGAGGTCTTCGAGATGTCCAATGGTTGCATCTGCTGCACCGTACGTGGAGATTTAATTCGTGTACTAGGAAACCTCATGAAGAGGCGAGACAAATTTGACTATGTATTAGTTGAAACTACTGGCCTTGCTGATCCTGGCCCTGTCGCTCAGACATTCTTTATGGACGATGAAATCCGTGAGGAGTTTTCACTTGATGGAATAGTCACACTTGTTGATGCAGCCCATATAGAGCAACAACTTGGTCGAAGTGAAGAGAGTTCGGAGCAAGTTGCCTTTGCTGACGTCCTTGTCTTAAATAAAACTGATTTAGTTTCAGATGAATCACTCGACAACTTAGAGTCACGGCTACGCGATATAAATCGTATGGCTCGTGTCATACGCAGTAAACAAGCAGACGTCTCAATTGATACTGTGCTAAATCTAAGTGCTTTTGATTTAGATCAAGTACTTCAGCGTCGTCCAACTTTTCTTGAACCAGAATACCCATTTGAGTGGACTGGTGTATTTTCACTTGAAGAAGGTCGCTATGAACTAACGCTCGAAGAAGGTCCAGACCCCACAATGTCTCTCGTCCTGTTATTAAACCAAGGCAAGGATGAGACATCACTCAACTCAGGGGCTGAATCATGCGTAAGACTATATGCCGAACAAGAACAACTTATGAATCCAGGGGATATGGTTCCAGTCGGCAAGCATGTGAGCCTTCAACTGCAATCCGAAGGGACTAAGTCCTTCTTCATAGATGTTGATAAGGCAAGGGATATAGGTCTATTCACTCAACATACAGCCGAAGAATTTAATATGAAATTAACGAAAGTAAATACTCCTTCTACAGACGAGATAGATAATGATCAGAACATCTCTACAATTTCTCCAATAGCTGAGAGGGTTTGGGTAGCTGAACACGAACACGATGACGAAGTAGGTTCAATCGCTATCGAGCGAGAGGGTGATGTAGATCCGGAGAAACTCAATAGATGGCTAAGTCGACTTTTGTCTGAGAAAGGTGTGGATATATTTCGCACCAAAGGTTTCATTAGTTATGCGGGTGAATCTAAGCGAATAGTTTTTCAAGGAGTACACATGCTCTTCACAGCACAACCTGATAAAGAATGGGGCAATGAACCTCGCCGTAACCAACTCGTCTTTATCGGTAGAAATCTTGATGCAGCAGAAATGAGTAGGGAGTTTGACAAATGTCTGGTATAGAAGCATTTAGTCCCAAGGGAATGCTTCATGAAGGTTGGTCTACGCAAGTTGACGACTATGCGATTGTCTGCGGCTGGGCACTAGAAGGTAAAACTTTTTTAGTAGGTGATGTCGCTGGTGGGCTTTACGCATTTGAGGGGAAATCTGGAAAACTCATTTGGCAAATAAAAGACATACATAAAGGTGGCTTACTCGCAATGTCTATACATCCAAATGGAAAGACTTTTGCAACTGCTGGCCAAGATGGACATGTGAATATATGGGAAAGCAAAGAGGGTAAGGCAACTAAAGCTTTGGAACTTGGGAAAGGATGGGTTGAGCACCTAAAGTGGTCCCCAGACGGAAAATTTTTAGCAGTAGTTTTTACTAAATACGTCTATGTTTTTGATGATAAAGGTCAAGAACATTGGCGATCAGAGGAGCATCCCAGCACTGTCAGCGCGATTGCTTGGTCTAATTCAAATGAATTAGCAACAGCAGGCTATGGCCAAGTAACTTTTTTTGATGTAGTAAACGACAAGATCAATCAAAAGTTGGAGTGGCGAGGCTCACTGGTATCAATGGTGCTTAGTCCAGATGGAGACATAGTGGCATGCGGCAGTCAGGATAATTCTGTTCATTTCTGGCGTCGTTCAACAGATGAAGATTCAGAGATGACAGGATATCCAGGCAAACCAAGCCACCTAGCTTTTGATCAAACTGGCACAGTTCTTGCTACTGGGGGTAGTGATCGAGTAACGGTTTGGAGTTTTCAAGACGATGGTCCTGAGGGCACTGTACCTGGAGAGTTAATGCTTCATACCGAACCCATTTCATGCCTTGCTTTCTCACATAGCGGGATGCTTTTAGCTTCTGGCGCGAGAGATGGTTCAGTTTTTTCTTGGTTCCTCCAAGCAGATGGTCAGGGTGATCCAGTTGGTGGTGCATTTTCAGGTGACCTTGTAAGCCAAATCGCTTGGCACCCTGATGACACTGCCTTGGCTGCAATAAATGCAAACGGAGGAATTACGGTTTGGGATTTTAAGGTTCGGACGAAAACGTCACCTCAAGGATTCGAATAAGGTCAAAATTTCTTATTTGCAATAGATACTCGAGGGCTGCTCGATTGCTATTGCCTAGAAAATTAAAAATTCAACAAGAGGAATTTTTACTGATGTATAAATATTCCACATAACTTATATATGGTTATATTCCACCAGAGGACTCAATGAAAAAAACAATTCTTTGGCTTCAAGAATTACTCATTTCAATGGGAAATGCTCTATTTCATCCTTATAAAGATAACTCACCTCCAAGTTTTGAGGCACAGCCTTTCAAAGATGACCCTTACAAGAACCGAGGAATTGCATAGGTCAAGGTCAAAATTGTTTTAAATTTCAAAGAGAGGTTCAACTGGGCCTCTTTTTTATTATCTTTTTACGAGAAGAGAAAGTAACGACCGAACCATAAAGAATTAGAGAATGTGCTTTAATAAGCCCATGAACACACAGATTAAGAAGAAGTTAAGCACAAGCAATTCTGGCGTTAACTTAAAAAAAACCAACAAGAAACAACCTACTTGGCATTTTGAAGTTGAAGGTAGCGGTCAAAGAAAGAGATATTTAAGATCTCTCAAAGATAAAGCTGTAGCTTAATTTATAGCCTTTTAATAAAACAACTTCATCTAAATCAAAAACAACCCCTAGCTAACCAAAAGAGGGCAAAAGTCCATTTAGGATTTTTATTGAAATGGTACTTTCAAGAGATTTAAAGTATCGAAAGATCAAAAAAACCTTAAAAAAATTCTATGAATTTAATAGCTAGTTATAGAAATAAAGGTTTTGAATCTGTTGCAGATGGTGTGATGTCATTTTTCGATCGTCGCACAGACTTGCATCGCAATGGAATCGCCTTCAGCAATGGATCAAATAATGATTCAGATCCTGCAAAAATTTCTACTGATATCAGCCTTGTAGCCATAGATCGTAGTGACCCAGAAGCATTTGCACTCTCTGAAGTCATTGTAAGAGGAGTCGATGCTGGGCTTCAAAAATACGTCCAAGATCGTCCTCTCTTTAATGAGTGCTCCCCAGAACAATCATTATTTGTCAATCCAATTTTCAACATACAACGTTACGCCCCTGGAGAAGGATTTAAAAAATGGCATTGTGACTGGACGATTAGCGAAGAAGAAACCGAACCGGTTCATAGAGTTTTAGCTTGGATTCTCTATTGCAATGATGTCGAATCTGGAGGTACAGAATTCCACTGGCAGGAATATCATGAGACAGCTGAACGAGGAAAATTAGTTATTTTCCCTGCTGGATTGACGCATATTCATAGAGGCAGAGTTAACAAAATTCATTCCAAAACAATTGCAACTGGTTGGATAAATGCAGGTTCAAGAGACTCATACATATCCAGACTGGCAAGTTAATTAATAGAAAAATATTCTTACACAATTATTTTTTCAAGGTAGAGACAAGATTGCTCCATCTCTCCATAGAGTCCATAAGCAATAATTTTTCCCCCAATCAGACTTTATGCTTGAAAAGACAAAAAAGTTTCTGATCTAAATTGATAATAATTTTTGAAGAAACTTCAACAGATTGAGAATGAATTGTGTATTATCAACAAACGTTCAGCTCTATTCGAGTCGCAGTTAGATTCAAGCCATGGAACGGGGACTTGAACAATGACAATTTTTCTAATGGCTGAACTAACTTACAGAGGACTTAAGTACTCTCAAAATAAATCTACTAAAAGCTCTCAAGAAGTGCACTTGCAATATTGTGGTCATGAAATCATGAGTAAGAGAATCCATGAAGCCATGAAAGCTGAAATGGGTTGAGAAAGAATTACAAAAAAGTCTTTCCATTAGTTAAATATAGTTTTTAATTATATATTTCTATTTTATTATTTACAAACTAAATAATAAAATAGTTTATAAAAATATTGAATCAATCAATACAGATTTATTTAATTAATGCTTTAAAATTAAAATCTTTTCAAATTAAACATGCAATATGAGCCGGGGACGATAGATTGCCATGTCTTCCTAGAATGCAAAGAGCAAATAGAGAAGATGCTACTTAGATTATACAAAGTAGAGAATACTGAGCATATTTGCAACCAACTTCAATCTGTTTACCAACAAATAGAAGGTATGCATGAGTTAAAGAAAGTTAAGCGAAAAAAAATTTATACTAATCAAGCTTTAAGCAAATAAATTCAAAACTTAGTTTAATTTTTTATAGATTTTTAATTCTGTATCAATTAAGTCTTAACTTATTCAACTGAATTACTTATAACTGTGTTTATCAGAAAACCCGTTCCAAAGTTTTCTGTAGGGAGGTCAGCACTACTGGGAAGGGTTTTGACCTCCCTCTATTTTTAAAAAAACAATTATTAATTCAATAAATTTACTAATTAAATCCTAAGTTCAAAGTTCCCCAAAGATCAAATGCACCAAATAAAAAAGCTATAAAAACCAAGTCCCATGCTTTCTGCTTAATAGCCCAAGGCGCAAAAAATACTTCACCAAGGCCATGGAGAGCTGCTCCTATTCCTAGATGATCTAAAACCAGAAGGCCATGAGATAGTAAAAACAATCCGCTAGCAAAGTATCTCAAAAAGGTATCGTAAGTTATGAGTTTAATTTTTTTTTATGTTCGAAAAACTAATCGCTGTTTCAGGGAGAGATTTAAAGGTTTTGACCATCAAGTCAACCAAAAGTTTTTTATTTTTAATGCCTGATTTACTCATAACCTAATAGCTTAATGTGATTAAATTTATAAATATTCTTTATACTCTTGTGTATCATTAATTGCTTTGTGAGCTAAATAAAATAAAGCATATTTGATGACTTTTAGTATATTTCAATACTACTACTCTTGCCTAAAAGATAATTAATTCGATCAAAGTGAATCAATTAATACAGTTAGATACATTTATTCACGTAATATTTTGTACAAATAAAATTTTTAATGAAACTGAATTTTGTACCGGTTAATATTTTTCGAGAGACTCCTGAAGTAACTTTTTTAGATGCCAGTGTTGAAGGTTCAAATGGTAGTGACGTCGTTATTCATCGAGGAGGAGCAACTTCCCCCCCTGATTTAAATAGATTCGAGCAATATTATGTACACTATCATCAAACAGATAATAATCTGGTACTTGAGGGAGATAGGATTTTCACGCTATTAAATCCTCTTTGGAATGAACCTCATCACATAATTTATCTCAATAGATTCATGGGTGCACTACAAATACCTATAGGTACTTTTCATAGATCAATATCGGGAAAGGATGGAAGTATTGTTATCAATCAGGCAATCAGAGATAAACAATTTGAGGCGAAAACAGAATTTAATCCTATAAGTATTGAAAATAGAATTGATCTACAAAAAGCCAAATCTAAAGAACCTATTATCTGGTTATGGAAAGAGGGAGAAATCAAGAGAATAAAAGATTCTCTATTCCTGAAAGTAGCTTAACTTTTCTATTCCTAAAAAAATTAATTCAATACATATAGTATCTAAGAAATATTTAGCTTAAATAAAATTTCTAATAATAAAATAAATAATACACCTGACATTGCAATCCTGCCATGAACTATTTCAGTTTTGCTTAGTCTCTCGAAAGACATGAACTAAAAACAATCTAGTCAATTTATAACAAACTTAATAAATAGAGTAAGTATCAAAAAATGCTTTTTCCGGTTAATTAAATTATTCAATTTTATTTATAAAAACAAAAGACTACGGTCAAAAGATATTGTATCTCTTATGACAGACTAAAATAGTATGATAAATAATCATACACAAAAGATTAAGTAATAAATGAGTCCACTCTTTAAATGCCTTGGCTGTGGACAAAATATCGAAAGGTCAACAAAGACTTTTTGGAAAAAGAAAGGTCATATTCTTTGCTCTACTTGCCAAGACAAAATAGAGAAAGAAACTGCTTTTACTCAAACAAAATAGACTTAAACACTAAGGAATTTCTCTACCACCGCTTTACTTAATTCACTAGTTGGCCCATTTGCCACTATTCCTCCACGTTGCATTGCATAATAACGATTAGCTTGTCTCACAAAATGCAGATGTTGCTCAACTAATAAAACTCCAACACCAGTCTCACTAATAATCCTTTTAACTGCTGACTCGATATCTTGAACGATATTCGGTTGTATTCCTTCAGTGGGTTCATCAAGTAAAAGCAACTTTGGTTTTCCCAGCAGTGCTCGCGCAATGGCAAGTTGTTGCTGTTGTCCACCGCTTAAGTCACCCCCTTTACGATCTAGAAATTGTTTTAAGACAGGGAATAGTTCATATACAAGTTCATCAATCTTTTTATGCTTTGCTAAACCTCCAGGCAAAGCTTCCAATCCAAGCTGAAGATTTTCCTCGACAGTTAGATAAGGTATTATCTCTCGTCCTTGAGGAACATACCCAATTCCTGAACGAGCTCTTTGATGAGGTGGCTTTCTATTTACTAAATCTCCATTAAAAATAATCTCTCCACGGCGTGGAGTTAATAAACCTATTAAGGATTTAAGCAAAGTTGTTTTACCTACTCCATTTCGACCTATAAGACAAATCATCTCACCTTGATTGATATTCATATCAACATCTCGAAGAATATGACTCTCGCCATAATATGTATTCAAGCCTTTTATCTGTAGCATAGTCATTATTCTTCCTCCTCAGATTGTCCTAGATAAACCTCTATCACCAAAGGATCTTTTTGTATTTCGCTCATAGAGCCTTCCTTCAATACATGTCCTTGGTGTAAAACACTCACAGGACAATCAAGTCTACGAATAAATTCCATATCATGATCAATAACTAAAACAGTATGATCACCCGCTAGAGATTTAAGAAGATCAGCAGTTAAATCTGTTTCTTCATCAGTCAAGCCAGCTACAGGTTCATCAACAAGTAACAGGTCAGGGTCTTGTCCTACTAGCATAGCGATCTCAAGCCATTGTTTTTGACCATGAGAAAGAGCTCCCGCCCTGATATTGGCTTTTGATTGAAGGTTGACAATACTCATCAAATGTTGAATTTCATCTAAATGCTTAACCTTTAAATTATCAATTAATAATGAAAAAGGAGTTTTAGGCCTGCTAACTGATAGAGCTAGATTTTCTTGGACAGATAGATTTTCAAATATCCTAGGACTTTGAAATTTTCTTCCAATCCCTTTACGCGCTATACGAAACTCTTTTTGACCAAGCAATGATTTTTCTTTAAAAATCACATCACCTTTTGTCGGTAATACTTTTCCAGTAATTACATCTAAGAATGTAGTTTTACCGGCGCCATTTGGACCAATAACTGCTCTAAGATCGCCTTTATTCAAAACCAGATCAAGATCTCTAAGAGCAAGAAATCCTTCAAAACTAACTGAGATTTGTTTTAGCTCTAGCAATGGAGAACTCATGATTTCACCTCACCTTGTTCATTAACTTCAAGACCTGGATATGTCTCCAGTTTTTTATTAATTCCAATTAAAAAGAGTAATTTCTTTAGACCTCCTTTTCTGAACCATCCAAGTACGCCTTCTGGGAGAGCTGTTACAACAAGAATAAATAATCCACCTTGAATAAACATCCAGCTTGCTGGTAATGCTTCACTAACTAAACTTTTTGCATAATTAATAAAAACAGCTCCAAGAATTGCGCCTAGTAAAGTCCCTCTTCCCCCAACTGCAACCCAAACAACCATTTCGATAGAGAACGGGACAGTCATAAATTGAGGAGAAACTATTCCAGATTGAACTGTGTACAAAGCTCCTGAAATACCAGCTAAGCCTCCTGCTATTGAGAAAATTATTGTTTTAAAAATTACTGGATTATATCCAGTGAAACGAACTCGAGCTTCATCATCTCTAATTCCAATAAGGATATTTCCAAATCTATCTCGAACAATCCACCTCGCAAAAAACCATGCAAGTATCACTAAAACAGCTGATATCCAAAAGAACCATCTTTGCATTATTTCTGAACCTACCATTTGTCCAAAAAGTTGAGTCACGTCAGTTTTCAAACCATTTGTTCCATTAATCAATTTCTGTTGACCATTAAAGAAATTGAAAAAAACCAAAAGAGCCGCTTGTGTAAGGATTGAAAAATAAACACCTTTAATTCTATTTCTAAAAACTAAATAACCTAGAAGAGCAGAAATTATTGCTGGTAGCAACCAAATGGAAATAAGAGTAAAAATTGAGCTCTTAAAAGGTTCCCAGAAAAATGGAAGTTTTTCGACTCCATATAAACCAAAAAACTCAGGGATGCCATTTGGAAATTCTTCTGAACTATTCAATTGGAGGAACATTGCAGTGCAATATCCACCTAGAGCAAAGAAAATTCCTTGCCCTAAGCTCAACATTCCTGTGAATCCCCAAATCAAATCAACTCCTAGGGCCACTATTGCAAGAGATAAATATCTACCTAAGAGATTTAATCTAAAGACAGGAAGTAATGTAGGAGCAGCAATAATTAATGCAATGATTAGCACCCAAATAGTTAACTGAATCCAACTTTTTTTTGAAGAAAAAATACTCATAAATTAAGACTCCACCATTCTTCCTTTTTGAGGGAACATCCCAGTTGGTCGGAATTGCAAGAATATGACTATTAGTGCAAATATCATTACTCTAGCCATACTTGTTGTCGCAAAAAAGTCTATTGTTGATGCTATAGGTGAAGGCATATCTGGCCAAATAGTAAGGAGTCTCCCTGCTCCAATTAAATCAGTCATAATTCCTATAGAGAAAGAAGCAAGAATTGTGCCTAGCAAATTACCTACGCCACCAAGAACGACAACCATAAAACATCCCACAATATAATTTCCGCCAACATTTGGGCCTACTGACCCAAGAAGTGAAACTGCAACTCCAGCAACACCAGCAAGACCAGAGCCAATCCCAAAAGTAATAATATCTACTGTTTCTGTTGATATACCTAAACAATCACTCATAGGTCTATTTTGAGTTACTGCTCTAATTCTCATTCCCCATGCTGTTTTATCGAGAAAGAAAATCACTACTAAAACAGATATTACGGTGATAAGGATTATTAATAAACGTGTTTTAGGAAAAGTAATTCCTACAAAATCTATACCACCTCTCATCCAAGAAGGGGCAGTAACATCAACATTCCTTGCACTTGCACGACTAAGTTTACTGACTAAAGAAGATAAAATACCCCCAGTTGCGACACCTACTAAGGCAGAAAAGCCCCAAGTACATGCCCTTATTAATTTACCTTTTGCACCAGAGAGTAAGTAATCAGAAATAAATAATGGTGAAAACAATCCTAAGAAAAGTGCTACAACCAAACCACTTGCATAAGCCAGAGGAACACTTCTAACAAATTGTTGAAGGATGAGGCTAACTCCCCATGTAGCTAAAAGTGTTTCAAGAGGACTTCCATAAAGACGTCTAATAACTGTTCGTTCTAAAAGAACCCCAACTGTTCCACTAACTAAAAAAGCAATCCCAATTGCAACTATGACATACGAATCATAAAAAGGTTTTAAAAAAGAAACTTGTTTAAAAATTAATTGAGTTATGTATGTGGAATAAGCACCAAGCATCATTAATTCGCCATGAGCAAGATTGATGACACCCATTAAACCGAAGACAATTGCTAGTCCCAGTGCTGCGACAAGCAAAACTGAGCCAATAGCAACGCCATTAAAGAGGCTTTCAAGAAAAAGTTGCACTAGCTTGGTTGTTTTTTAAAGAAATAAGGAGCCCGAAGGCTCCTTATGAGAATCTATTTATAAGTCAGAAATTGAATTACATCCTATATTTTTCACCTTTCTTAGGATCAGTCCAATCACAAGCGTAACCTTTTGAACTTGGATGTTTTTGGTTCCATGCTTGTGGCTCAACTACTCCAGTTTCTTCAAGGATTGTAAATCCACCCTCTGCATTGATTTCACCGATTCTCACTGTTTGAGATAGGTGATGATTTGCCATGACTTCTACTGGCCCCTGAGGAGCATCGAATGTCTGACCAACCAATGCTTCTCTAACCGCATTGTCATCAAATGTACCTGCATCTTCAACTGCCTGCTTCCAAAGATAAACCATGTTATAAGCAGATTCTTGAGGGTCAGCCACAACACGATCACTACCCCATCTCTTCTTAAAGTTCTTAGCAAATTGCTTAGAAGCTGGAGTATCAATAGACATCATGTAGTTCCAAGCACCATAGTGGCCCTCAAGGAACTCAGGTCCAATCGTACTAATCTCTTCTTCCGCAATGGAGTAGTTCATTACGTAATAACCATTAGAAGGAGTGATCCCTGCGTCCTGGATTTGTTTGAAGAAAGCAACGTTTTGGTCGCCATTCAAAGTGTTAACTATGATTCCACCATCAGGAAGAGCAACTTTTATCTTCGAGATAATAGGTGCTACCTCAGTATTACCTAAAGGAAGATAATCTTCTCCAACAACCTTACCGCCAAGTTGTTTAACTTGAGCTTTAGTAATTGTGTTAGAAGTTCTTGGGAAAACATAGTCAGAACCAACTAAGAAGAAATCTCCTCCAGCAGCTGGTGAGCGCTTATACATGAAATCAGTAGCAGGCTCAGATTGCTGATTTGGAGTTGCTCCTGTATAGAAAATGTTATTGGAGCACTCTTGTGCTTCATATTGAATTGGGTAATAAAGGAATGCATCTTTTGATTCATAAACTGGAAGCATTGCCTTTCGACTTGCAGAAGTCCAGCCGCCAAAGACTACTGGTACTCCATCTTGGTCGATTAACTTCTTGGATTTCTCTGCAAAGGTAGGCCAATCTGAGGCACCATCTTCAACGATATATTCAATTTTATAGCTTTTACCGTCGACTGTTACACCGCCAGCTGCATTAATTTCCTCGATAGCCATTTTCTCTGTATCAACAAGAGTTGATTCGGAGATTGCCATTGTCCCTGATAGAGAATGGAGAATTCCAACGGTTACGGTGTCGTCAAAGTTGCCAGAGGAGTCTGATCCACCACAAGCAGTAACAGTTACGGCTAAAGAGGCAGTAGCTAAACCTGCAAAAATGCGCTTTGAAAGCTTCATGAATTACTAACTAAATTAGTTGTTTGCCCACCTTGGGGTTTAGGAAAAGTATCCAACTGAACACCCATCAATTGTATTAAATCGAACAATTTTTGCTATTTCAGTAAACGAAGATACATTTTTGTATCTTTTTATACTATTAGCGGCTTAGAAGGTATCTGATTAAACAAAAAATCTTCAATTATTTTCACCCCCTCCCCTGTTTTGGTATTAGTAAAGCACCAGGGAAGATTTTTCCTCATAAGCAGAGTATCTCTCTCCATTATTTTTAGGCTTGCTCCAACCATTTCAGCAAGGTCAATCTTATTGATCACTAATAAATCAGAACGTGTTATTCCTGGCCCTCCTTTCCTAGGGATCTTATCTCCCGCTGCAACATCAATTATGTATATACATACATCTACTAACTCAGGGCTAAAACTCGCAGCCAGATTATCGCCACCACTTTCAACAAATACTAAATCTAAAGTTGTAAATTTATGCTCCAACTCTTCAACCGCAATACGATTAATTGAGCAATCTTCCCTTATCGCTGTATGTGGGCAACCTCCAGTTTCAACTCCTTTGATACGTTCAGGTGCTAAAACCTTTGAATTTGTTAAAAATTTTGCATCTTCTTGCGTATAGATATCATTTGTTACTACTGCAATCTCTAATCGATCTTTAAGGTTTTCACATAGTCTCTGAATAATAGCCGTTTTACCAGATCCTACTGGACCGGCTATGCCAACTCTTAATTTACTTTCCATTAGCTTCGAAATAATCTTGAATAAAGTTCAATATGCGACTGTTGTGCCATAATCGCGCCGACATCACTGACCCAAATTTCTTTAGGATTCTGCTGCAATAAGTAACTTGCTTGAGACTTTATAAGTCTTAGGGATTTCTTTTGAAGCTGTTGAGCTTTTGTTGGCCCTAATGGCAAGAGTCTTAAAGCCGCACTCAATTGATTAGCTACCCAACTATATAAAAATCCTTCCACTAAATCAATTTGGGGTATTTCCCAGCAAACCCCTGCCCAAGACCAAGCTATCGGCCATATAAATTTTTTTTCATTGCCGGGAAGAGGATGATCTAGATCAATGAGAAGCTGTAATAGAGATTCACCCATTTGTATTTGTTGAGATCTGATATCTGGCGAATCTCTTAATGAACCAAGCCAAGAATTCCACTCTTCAATAATTAATTTATGTTGAACATCTTTATAATCACTCCAATTCACTAAATCTCTCATGATTTGAGCAATTGAGCTTGCCTCAATTGTTATCTGGCCTCGAGAGAGTTCACTTTCAATCCAACTGAAAAGTGTTGTCTCGTCATATACTTTTTTATTTTGAACAAGCCACTCCAATCCTTCGGAGTAACTAAAAGCACCCACTGGTAATGATGGGCTGATTAATTGTAAAAACTCAAGTTTCATAAACGGAATCAATCAAATCCCTTCTCATAAGCCCCTATCTCAGGAGAAAAAGGTCTTTGTAAACTTTCTATTTCAAAGCCATGGACTTCTAACATCTTCTTCATGACTACATCATTGAGTAAATATAACTCTTTATCGTGCAACTCAATCTCAACATGTCTATTACCTAAATGATACGCAGCTTTTAACAATTTTAATCTATTTTCGGAGCTAATTCTTATTACATCTTCGTGAGCGGCCACTATGCTTACAAAGACTTTTGGATTCTCACTTTTCAATACCTCTCCAGGGATCAAGCGACCTCCTCCTCTGGGCAAATTTAAAATGACATCAATTCCTTCTAAAGTTGATCGTTTTCCTCGAAGCTGAGTCCTCTCTTTTGAAGACAAGGAAAGTAAAAGGCTATGTTTTATCACTGGAGCACTAATTCTCTCGGTGAGATAGATTAATTCCTGTGACAAGCTTAAATTCTTTCTAGGCATAAATTTTATAGGTTTTGTCCACCAAATCAGACATTTATTATTTTCTCAAAACTAAATGAGCAAAAACGATACAGCTATTCAATGAAATCTCAATGGCATGGAACTTGTGATCTAAGGCTTTTCAAGAGCTCAAGGTCTAATAATAAAGATATTGTCAAAACAATTCATCAAGCGAAATGTACTGCTCCATTAAAAGTAATGAGAGTATTTAATGATAAAAAAGATGGGAGATGTGAAATACCAATTCTCCATAGTGCTGGAGGAGTTGTTGGAGGTGATCAATTAACAATAAATGTAAAGGCCGAAGAAGATAGCAGTGCTATATGTTCTTCGGTAGCAGCTCAAAAAGTTTATGGAAGTAGAGGCAGATCAAAATTAAATCCGCAAGGGAGCTGGGCAAACCAAAAATGTTTTTTTCAAATTAAAAAAAATTCTGACTTTGAGTGGATCCCTCAAGAATTAATTGTTTATCAGGGAGGTCTTTTTGAACAAAATATGACTGTTAATATTGATCCTTCATCAAGCTTTTTATGTGTTGATTTGGTTCGCTTGGGACGAACTGCTGCAGAGGAACAACTTGGTAGTGGAGTATGGAGATCATCTTTGGAAATCTTTAGGGATAATAATCAAGGAAAACATTATGAATTTAGTGATCGCTTAGAACTATCTGGTGAAGTTTTAAAATCCATTCATGGCTTAGAACAGAAACCAGTATTTGGATCTTTAACTTGGATAACACCTAAACAAATAAAGCAAAAAGATTTGTCTGATTTGCTAGTCGAATGTCGGCAACAAAGAGCTGGACTTGAGGGATTTATGACTTGTAGTCTTCTTGAAAATGGCATATCAGCTAGATACACTGGCTCATCAACACAATCAGCTAGATTTTGGTTTTATAGAATTTGGAGTCTTACTAGAATTTTAAGAAAATTAAGCATGCCTGAATACATGAGGATTTGGCCGATACAAGAAAATCCATCAAGAGATACAAAATGTACAGCATGAACTTTTAAGCTTTTTTTTGCTAGTAAAATTTAGTTCTAACTATTAAACAATGTACTTAAGCCCTCAAGAAAAAGACAAATTACTGGTAGTCACTGCTGCTCTTTTGGCAGAACGAAGATTAAATAGAGGTTTGAAATTAAATCATCCTGAAGCCGTTGCTTGGCTTAGCTTTCAAGTACTTGAAGGTGCTAGAGATGGGAAGAGTGTCTCAACCTTGATGAACGAGGGAACCACATGGTTAACAAAAGAGCAAGTTATGGAAGGCGTGCCAGAACTCATCCATGAAGTTCAAATAGAAGCTGTTTTTCCAGATGGAACGAAGCTGGTAACACTTCACAATCCAATTAGCTAACTAAAATTATGTCTTATTTAATTCCTGGAGAACTTATTCCCGAAGATGGTTTTATTGAACTAAACAAAGGAAGAGAAACCACAACTCTAAAAGTAGCTAACACCTCTGATCGACCTATACAAATTGGCTCTCATTATCATTTCTTTGAGTCCAATAAAGGTCTAGAATTTGATCGCAAAAATTCTCTCGGCAAAAGGTTAGACATCCCAGCTGGTACTGCTATCAGATTTGAACCAGGTGACCAACGAGAAGTTAATCTTGTTCCTTATGGTGGAGACCGTAAAATTTTTGGATTCAACGGACTTATAAACGATTCACTTCAACAATAAAATGCCTTTCAAAATTTCTCGCCAAGCCTATGCAGAGACTTATGGTCCTACGAAAGGGGATCGCATTAGACTTGCAGATACCGACTTAATACTCGAAGTTGAACAGGATCATACTCACTATGGAGACGAAGTTAAATTTGGTGGAGGCAAAGTTATTCGTGATGGGATGGGACAATCACAACAAAGCAGAGACAATGGAGTAGTAGATACAGTTATAACAAATGCACTAATTTTGGATTGGTGGGGAATTGTTAAAGCTGATATTGGCATCAAAGACGGAAAAATCTCAGGTATTGGAAAAGCTGGAAATCCGGATACTCAAGAAGGTGTCAACATTGTTGTAGGTGCCAGTACAGAAGCAATCGCAGGAGAAGGAAACATTATTACTGCAGGAGCTATTGATAGTCATATTCATTTTATCTGTCCACAACAAATAGAAACTGCTTTAGCTAGTGGTGTTACCACAATGCTCGGAGGAGGGACAGGTCCAGCAACAGGTACTAATGCAACGACATGTACACCAGGAGCATTTCACATCTCAAGAATGCTGCAATCTGCAGAGGGATTTCCTGTTAATCTGGGATTCTTTGGAAAAGGCAATGCAACTAACAAAGCAGCATTAGAGGAACAAGTAAGAGCTGGTGCTTGTGGGTTAAAACTTCATGAAGACTGGGGAACAACACCGGCCTGCATTGATTCCTGCCTAACTGTTGCAGATCAACTAGACGTACAAGTTTGTATTCATACAGATACCCTAAACGAAGCTGGTTTTGTTGAAGATACAATTCAGGCAATAAAAGGGAGAACAATTCATACCTTCCATACAGAAGGAGCTGGAGGTGGTCACGCTCCCGACATTATCAAAATTTGTGGAGAATCATATGTGATTCCCAGCAGTACAAATCCAACTAGGCCTTTCACTCTAAATACTCTTGAAGAGCATTTAGACATGTTGATGGTTTGTCATCATTTGGATCCCAAAATTCCAGAGGATGTTGCATTTGCTGAGTCAAGAATACGTCGTGAAACTATTGCCGCTGAAGACATACTCCACGATTTAGGAGCCTTTTCTATTATTGCTAGTGACTCCCAGGCTATGGGTAGAGTTGGGGAGGTTATTAGCCGGACTTTTCAAACTGCTCATAAAATGAAAGTTCAAAGAGGGGCCTTACCAGAGGATAATCAAAGGAATGATAATCATCGTCTAAAAAGATATATCTCAAAGGTAACTATTAATCCAGCGATAGCCCATGGAATCAGTGATCATGTTGGTTCGGTAGAAGTTGGAAAACTAGCAGACTTAGTACTTTGGAAGCCTGGCTTTTTTGGAATTAAACCTGACTTAGTAGTCAAAGGAGGATGTATCGCATGGGCTCAAATGGGAGATGCAAATGCCTCAATTCCTACTCCACAACCTGTCCATGGTCGTCCAATGTTTTCTTCCTTTGGGAAGGCGATAAATCCTACATGCTTGACTTTCTTAAGCGAGAGTGCAATAGACGCTGGTGTTCCTGAACGACTAAAAATGGAACGCTCTTATGCGCCCGTTAAAGACACAAGAACAATATCTAAACAATCAATGAAATTAAATGATGCAAGACCCAAAATCGAAGTAGACCCCCAAACATATGAAGTTTTTGCAAACGGAGAGCTTTTGACTTGTGAACCAGCTGAATCACTACCACTTGCGCAAAGATATCTATTGCTTTAAGTGATACTAAATTCCAAACGATCTTAGGCTACGAATGAATCTTCTTTATTAGAAGCCGTTATTCGAAGACGTTGTTCTAAATTTGGTCCATATGACTCTATTCCCCAAATTTCCAACTGCGAACCATCTGGTGCCATAGATGAAAATACTTCTTGGGGGAAAATAGCTCGTTCTAGAAAAAATCTATCCGGTCCAATGCATTTCAGTATGACCATGCTAGAAGTGATATTTTTGTATGAGAAATCGACCATAACCTAAAATTATTTGTTGAAATTAAAACAAACAAATAAAAAAGTATTTGTAATTTTTTATACAAATCATATAGTTGAGAATATAAAATTTTTCTTAATATGTCCAAATCGAACGTCTCCTTTAAGACCCATTAGTTATAAAAAACTTAAAAATTCATGATCTCCACAGCAACAAGAATAAGAATAAAAAACATACTAAATCGACTAGAAGATAATCAATTAGTCACCCTAGAAGAAAGAATTTTCCTTAGTAAATTATCTAATATTTCTCCTTTGGTATCGGGATGGGTTGCCTCTGCATTAGGTGCAGAGGCTAGTTCTATAGACAATGAATAGTTATTAAAATCATGGAAACTCAATTGCCAATAAGATAATTAAAAATCAATCAAAACTATCCTTAACCAAAATATATTTAAACAAGGACAATTTAATCAAAACAATAACTCGGAATAATTCCAGAATGTATCTGAACATACAAAATAATTCCTATCAATGTAACAACTAATATACCGAATTTATTAACCAAATATAAAAATAAATTGCTCTTAATTTGTGTGAGGACACAATGAATTTTTTCAGCGTTTGCTGGTAGCTCCTGCTGCATTGGGCCTAATGGCTCCAGTTGCAGTTAATGCAGATACTGCATTTTCATCAACCACATCTCTTTCTGGTGGTGCTGTTTTTACTATCTGTTCTATTGTCGATGGAGGAACAACTGATACAGAAGAAGAACTCTATATGCAATATGGATAAGGAGTTGACGTAACTTCCAGTTTTACTGGTGAAGACATGCTCTACATTGGCATGGAAACTGGTAATGCTAGTGGACCATTAGCAAGCATGGACAGCTCAGTGGGAGATACTGGTGCTATTACATTGCTTCTTTGTACTATGCCTTCCCTGTTGGCGATCTTTCAGTAACTGCTGGACCGTTACTTGATCAGGATGATGTTATTGCTGCAACAACTTCTGCTTATTCAGATGCTTTCAGACTAGGCAGCATGCCCTACTCATTAACTGGTGGTGAAACTGGTCCTGGAGTTGGTGTTGCTTACTCTAACGACAACGGTGTTGTTGCTTCTATAAGCTTCTTTTCTACTGATGGTGCTAGTTCAACAGTAGGAATCGGTACTGACAATGGTGATAATGTTTCTACATTCACTCTTGGCTATAACGGCGACGGATTTGGTGGTGGTCTTGTGATCGCTTCTAACGACGGCGAAGCTGGAACATCTGGTTATGACACATTTGGTGGTGGTATCTACTACAGCCCTAAGTCAATCCCAGCGACAATCAGCGTTGCTTATGACACACAAGATCCAGAAACAGGTGAAGAGGTAACTGATTTGTTCGTTGGAGTTGACTACCAAGTTGGGCCTGGAACATTGAGTGCTGCTTACAATTCAACTGATATTGATGGCAGTGATTCTTTAGATTCAACAGGATTTGAAGTTTCTTACAGCTATGGACTTAATGACTATGTCTAATTAAAAGCTGGATTCTTCACTGTTGAAGATACAAGTACTGGTGATGATGACACTGGTTTCGTTGCTGAGACCTATTTCAGCTTCTAAAGCTTAAAGTTTTATCCAATAAAAAAATTAATTTTATTAACTTAATTTATTATTTTCTTTTAGAAAATTATTTGATTTAATTATCCCTTCATAAGGGTCAAGTTTATTTAATCTAATGATAGATTCATAAGGATCTGAACTACTTTGATAATTTTGTTTGGGTTTCTTTTCTTTATATTAATAGATAAATAATTGATTTTTATTTTCTTTATTTATACCGCGATATCAGATCTTAAACATCTATCACGACTACCTTTGAACCATCTCATTTGACGAGTAATACGATGTCCATTGGGATAGAAATAATTAAGGTTTTCAGTTGAAGAAACCTTTTCATACCTATCAACTCTTTCTTGTAAATTATCTGTAATTATGTTAATTTGATTCCTCAGTAAATAACCAATATCTACTATTGAAAACAACTAATTCATTGATTGATGTCAATGAAGAACATAGTGACGATTCCAAAACGAAATAATTCAAAAAATATTAACTATATAAAATGAATTATTAATTCAAGTTAATTTTTTAATACATTAAAAAAGCAGCTCAATGATCTGCTTTTCTAAATAAGGTCAATTTTATTTGTTTGGAGCTTAGAAATATTTAAAAGGAAAAAATATCTTATCAGGACCTGCAAGCATTACCGAAGCAGCAATAAGAGCAGTAACTACTTGAACACCGATAAATTGTTTTTGAAGGTACTTATAAGAACCTGTTTCCGAAAGCTCAACTGATGGTTCATTCTCAGGTAATCCATAATAATAAATTTGAGAGATCTGAAAAAAGATCACTAAACCAGCAATTGCAGCTAAAGGATTAAATCCACCAAAAGTGATTGTAGAGAAAGGGATTGTTGAGTAAATCATTAAAAAAGCATCGCTCTTAACTTTAATCATTACAGCATTAATTTAAGGAAATGCTTCAATCGCTAATAGACTGAAATCTAAAATTAATTAATTGTTTTTGGGTCTAGCTTTTGTAACCCTAATAGCCCTACCCATCCATTCCACATCTTGAAGATCATCGATTGCTTTTTGTTCTTGGGCATCGTCGCCCATATCAACAAAAGCGAAACCTCTTTTTCTCCCAGTTTCCCTTTCTAATGGCAGCTTGCAATTAGTGACTTCACCATAACTGCTAAAGACACCAACAATATCTTCAACCTCTGCATCAAACGAGAGATTCCCTATGTAAATAGTCATTGGATAACGGACCTAAGAAGTAATAATGAATGGTCCGAAAAGGGGAAAACCTCAATAATTTGGCTAAAAAGCAAAACTTGAAGAAAGCTATTTGGATAATTCAGAAAATATATTAGATCTTTTTACCCCAAAAAAGGTCAAAACAAAAATTTGCTTTATCGTCCTGTAAAATATTCTTACCATTTTTTTATTTTTTTGACTCAAGTAACTGTTGGAGAAAACGAAGGCATTGAATCAGCACTTCGCCGTTTTAAACGTCAAGTTTCCAAAGCCGGCATCTTTGGAGAGTTAAAGCGCCTGCGACATCATGAAACACCTGTAGAGAAATATAAACGTAAACTGCAACAAAGGCGCCGAAGCAGAAGAAGATAAACAAATCAAAAAGATTTCAAAGCTCAAATTTCAAGATTTTTATTAACTTGATCAAATGGAAAGAGAAAACTGTTGGGTTTGGTTTAAAGGATCAATGAAAGAAGGAGGATCTTGGAAGGGTGGTTTTTCTTACAAAAAAGATGGGAATCCAGGTGTTCTTATTCAAAACCCAGCTTATGTAAATTGCCGTGTTCCCGATTGGCGCATAAGTACTACTGAGCCAGTGGATAAATATAAAGGACCGACAATACCCGAAAACTCATCATGGAAAATTTTCTGAATTTAATAAGGTTTACTGAATAATTATTTTTCCTTTGATTACTGGATTTTTAATTAGCTTTAACGATAGGAGCTAAATACTTAACAACAGCTGGAGTAATCAATAAAACCGCTACTAATCTAAATGCATGAATTGCTGCCACTGCAGCTCCTACTCCAAGTTCTGCGCCAACTAGGCTCATACCGAGTGTTCCTCCAGGAGCAGATCCCAGTAAAGCTATTAAAGGATCAATTCCAAATAGACGAACTACTAAAAATCCCACAATTAGACCAGTTAGAATTAAAGTAATAGTGATCAAGATGGCTGGCTTCCAAAGAGTTTGTAACTCTGTAAGAGTATCTCTATTAATACCAGTGCCAATCACAGTCCCTACGCCAATACCAAGCAAAGTTTTGGTACCGATAGGCCATTGAGCAGTTTCGAATTGACCACTTATGCTTAAGCATCCTGCTGCCAAAATCGAGCCTAGAAGAGGAGCTGCAGGAATGCCGCTTAGCAGCATCAAACTTCCTAGAGCAGCTCCACTTAGAATGTATATGATCAAAGTCATCGAAGGATTCATGATCCAAGCATTAAATCTATATCTTCAGTCTGATCTATTTTTTGTTTTTTATACGAATTGGTCAATATCAATTTAAAAAGCCTCTCAAAAAACTTTGCCTTTGAATTAAATTATTAAATTCTTCCTTTCAAAAAACATGAAAAAGACCTCTGCACCTAAGTTTTGAAAAGATTTGGAATGGAATTGAATTTTCTTCCTTTTAACTATTAATCTAATTTTCAATCAAAAAGGTCAACATATTGTTAGTGTTTATCTCTCAATGATTATTTTTGTTATCAATAGATGTTCTGATGAAAGCTAATTCGACTTCTGAATTAAAACTGATTGGATCTAAATCAGAGGTTAAGATCTTGTACGTCAGACTGCCTTGTAATCCTATTTTCCCAATTGGACCAATTTATTTATCTGATCATGTTCATAAATGCTTTCCAAAGATTCAACAATTAATTCTAGATTTAGCTTCATTACCTATTTTTGATGTAGAAAGAATATTAATAAGCAGTATAAAAAGTTTTGAACCTACTCTATTAGTTTTTTCATGGAGAGATATACAAATTTATGCCCCTGTAGATGGGAGAGGAGGAAATCCATTACAAAATTCATTTGAAGTTTTTTATGCTCGAAATCCCTTTAAAAAAATCCGAGGTGCTTTAGGTGGTTTTCAACTACTAAAAAGCCATTATGGAGAAATATGGAGAAACCAAAGATTAGTTAAAAAGGGATTAAAGTATGCAAAGAAATACAAGCCAAATGCTAATGTTATATTAGGTGGAGGTGCAGTTAGTGTTTTTTATAATCAATTAAAAAAGTCACTTCCTAAAGGTACTATTATATCACTCGGGGAAGGAGAATTATTAATAGAAAAATTAATAAGGGGTGAATCAATTATCGATGAAAGATGTTTTGTGGTTGGTGAGTCTCCTAGAGAAAAATTAATTCATGAGAAACCAAATAATATAATCAAAACTGCATGTAATTATTCCTATATTCAATCTATCTGGCCTGAATTTAAATGGTATTTAGAAGGAGGAGATTTTTATATTGGAGTTCAAACTAAAAGAGGTTGCCCTCACAACTGTTGTTATTGTATTTACACTGTTATTGAAGGTAAAAAAGTAAGAATTAATCCTGTAAGTGAGGTAATTAAAGAAATCAAACAACTCTATAACCTTGGTGTTCGTGGCTTTTGGTTTACAGATGCTCAATTCATACCGTCCAGAGGGCACATTCAAAATGCAAAAGACATCCTTCAAGCTATCTATGATGAAGGGTTACATGATATTCATTGGGCCGCATACATACGAGCTGACAATTTAGATGAAGAATTAGCTGAATTAATGGTTAGAACAGGTATGAGTTATTTCGAAATTGGCATAACTTCTGGATCCCAAGAACTCGTAAGAAAAATGAGAATGGGGTATAACTTAAAAACAGTACTGAAAAATTGCGAACTTCTAGCAAAAGCAGGTTTTAAAGCCCAAGTCTCGGTGAATTACTCATTCAATGTTATAGACGAGCGCCCAGACACAATAAGACAGACAGTTGCCTACCATAGAGAATTAGAGAAAATTTTTGGGGCTGATATTGTTGAGCCTTCTATATTTTTTATTGGACTTCAACCTCATACGTTATTAGAAGAGTATGGCCTGAAAAAAGGTTTATTAAAACCTGGTTATAACCCTATGAGTTTAATGCCTTGGACTGCAAGGAAACTCCTCTGGAATCCAGAGCCGATGGGCAAGGAATTTGGAAGGATTTGCTTAGAGGCCTTTGATACAAATCCAAATGATTTCGGTAGAACAGTCATGAACTTATTAGAGAGAGATTACGGAATTTCATCCTTAAACGAAGCATTAACTGTGGAGGCTAAAAATCGTCCCGTTCTTGCAAAAAGCCTTCGTTGAAAAAGCAACGTACCTAATAAAATTGTTATTCCAATAACGCTCCCTATGGGATTCACCATATCTCTGCTTGGTCCCAGCAAAAAATATGGAGTATTAATTGAAAAAACAACCATTCCAGAATCAAATAGATACCAAATACCAACCAATCCACCATGCAATCCTATACATCCCCATAACGACCCTCTATCAAGCGTTCTTCTTAAAGTTAAAACTAATCCAAAAAGAAATAAACCAGTAAAGAAAGGAATTAAAGCTAATAAACCAATATCAGATCGATAATGGGCAAGACTAAAAATAGTGGATTGCAAAATAATTCCTCTTCTCACACCAAATAAAAGAGCCATTTCCTCCATTAACCAACCTCGAAAAACTATCTCTTCCGCAAAAACAATGCCAAATATCAATAATATCGCGTTTAATAATTCAGTAAATTTGATATAGCCAAGTCTATCAATCCAGCCGCATATAAAACAAAACATACAAAGAAGAAATATCAGGAAAACTGAAAACATAAATCCACTAAAAAATATTTTCAATGCTATGAATTTATTATTGACAGCCAAACCTATTGATAGCCACAAATTATTAGTTTTCCATCTAATACTTCCCCAACTTGGTAGAACAGATAAAAACAGTATGAATGATATTATTGTACCTATAATACTCAAATTGTTGGAACTAATATCTCGATTAAAAAGGTAAAACAAACGACTAATAATTGATCCTGCTGGATATAAAAATAAAAATAGAGTAAGTGTTGGTATCCATTGCATCTTTTGATGCAACCATCTATTCCATAAACTTTTAATTGATAATTTCAGCTTTCTAATTCAATTGTACTTGTCAAGCCTTTTGCCTTTAAAGATTCAGAGTAAAATTCAGCAGGTTCTAAGTCACAAGTAATCACAAGCCCAACACCATTATTATGCGTTTCCAACATAATATTCAAAGCATCCTGTTCACTTAATTGTGGAACTACCTGTCTTAATATATCTACTACATAATCCATCGTATTGACTGGATCATTATGAAGTAAAACCTTATATTTGGGAGATATTTTTCTAACTCGCTGAACTTCCCGATCGATAACAGCTGTATCTCTATCAGTTTGATTTGCAGGATCAACCATAATTAAACTGCCAAAATGAATAGCACTTTTCAACAAGGAATTTACCATGATATTACTCATTTAAGTTTTACGATTCTTTGCATAGCTTTTTTAACATTTTCCCTGCTGTTGAAGGCAGACAATCTAAAATAGCCTTCTCCTGCGGCCCCAAATCCACTACCTGGTGTACCAACAACATTTGCTTTTTCAAGCAAGAAATCGAAGAAGTCCCATGAGCTCATGTTTTTCGGTGTTTTTATCCATGCATAAGGGGCATTTATCGCACCAAAAACTTCAAATCCTGCAGCAGTCAAATTGGCTTTAATTATTGCAGCGTTGTCCATATAAAAACTTACTAATTTTTTGATTTGTATTTTCCCCTCTTTTGAGTAAATAGCTTCAGCCCCTCTCTGAATAACGTAGCTCACACCGTTGAATTTAGTACTTTGTCGCCTATTCCATAAGGACCACAAATCAACTGTTTCTATACCTGCTTTACCTTTTAAAGACTTGGGAATTACTGTAAAGGCACATCTTGTTCCTGTGAAGCCTGCATTTTTTGAAAAAGAGCGAAACTCAATTGCACAATCTCTAGATCCCTCAATTTCATAAATCGAATGAGGAATCGATTCATCTTTAATGAAAGCCTCGTATGCTGCATCAAAAAGAATCAAAGAATTATTTTCTTTTGCATATTTTACCCAAGAAACCAATTGTTCTTTAGTTGCTACTGCTCCAGTAGGATTATTAGGAAAACAAAGATAAATCAAATCAAATTTTTCTTTTGGAATGGATGCCTCAAATCCATTTTCTGAATTAATTGGGATGTAACTTAAACCTTTATATTCTCCGACTGAGTTAGCTTCTCCAGTCCTACCCGTCATCACATTCGAGTCAACGTATACAGGATAAACAGGATCCGTTACTGCAATTTTATTTTCCTTGCCAAGAATATCTAAAATATTACTACTATCGCATTTAGAGCCATCTGAAACGAAGATTTCATCAGCTGAAATCTCACAACCATGAGAAACATAATCATTCTCAGAGATAATTTCGCGAAGCCATTTATACCCCTGCTCTGGGCCATACCCTCTAAAGCCATCTTCTGTTCCCATTTCCTCAATAGCCGCTTTCATTGCTTCACGACAAGCCAAAGGTAGAGGTTCAGTAACATCGCCGATCCCTAGTCGGATCAAATCGGCATTAGGATTCTTAGAACTAAATTCTTTAATTCTCCTAGAAATCTCAGGGAAAAGATAGCCTGCTTTTAATTTCAGGTAATCAGCATTAACTTGTACCACTTAAAAATCGCCAAGATTTATCTTAAGGATAATCCCTTAAACAACTTTAAATCTCCAAACTTTGATGATTCCATAATTAAGAACTGATTCTTTAATATGACCTCTTACTCAAAATAATTAAACAAAAGTGATCCTGTGTTAATATGAGTGTAGAATTGAGAAAAGGGTTTTATCCCCTAATGTTCTTAATTAACGTCATTTTTTCTTAAAGGGATACCTAGATTAAACGTTGGCAAACCCGGCGATTTCAACCGGATCATATTTAATTCCCATTCCGAACAGTATTCAAAAATCTCTTTAAGTTTTTAAGACGTTAAAAATTTCCAGCAGTTCTATTCGCAGTTTTTCTGCTAATCATTTTTTCATAGTTCAAAACGCTCAACATTGTATATGCCCCAGCAAATTGTCATTGCTGAGCATTTGCGAATTGCCGCTCTGCTCACCGATGAGAGAATAGATGAGTTAATCGTCGCTCAAGGTAGTTACCAAATCGGAGATATTTTCTTAGGAACTGTTGAAAATGTTCTTCCAGGCATAGATGCTGCTTTTGTCAATATCGGTGAAAGTGAAAAAAATGGCTTTATTCATGTAAATGATTTAGGTCCGCTTAGATTAAAAAAAGCAACTGCAGGAATAACAGAGTTGCTCGAACCAAGGCAAAAGGTTTTGGTTCAGGTAATGAAAGAGCCCACTGGGACAAAAGGACCTAGATTAACTGGAAACATAGCTCTTCCTGGTAGATATCTAGTACTCCAACCTTATGGACAAGGTGTAAATATTTCGAGAAGAATAAGCACTGAAAGTGAAAGAAATCGACTGAGAGCATTAGGAGTATTAGTCAAGCCTCCCAGTACTGGGATTTTAATAAGAACAGAAGCGGAAGATATTTGTGAAGAATTTTTAATTGATGATCTTGAAAATCTTCTTAAACAATGGGAGCTTATTCAACAAGCATCAGATAGTTGCACTCCGCCAATTCTTTTAAATAGAGATGAAGACTTTATTCATAGAATTGTTAGAGATCATACAGGTCAAAATATTACTCAAATTGTTGTAGATAATACTGAAGCAATTGGTCGAGTTAAAAACTTCCTAGGCAAGGATAGCAATGAATTAAAAATAGAATTACATAGTGATTCTGAAAATATATTGGAAAAATACAAAGTTATATCTTCAATTAATGATGCATTAAAACCCAGAGTGGATCTACCTTCGGGTGGATATATAATAATAGAGCCAACAGAAGCTTTAACAGTTATTGATGTAAACTCAGGTTCATTTACACGATCTGCAAATTCCAGAGAAACAGTATTATGGACTAATTGTGAAGCCGCTATCGAGATAGCAAGACAATTAAAATTAAGGAATATTGGCGGGGTTATTATTATTGATTTTATTGATATGGATACAAAAAGAGATCAACTTCAATTATTAGAACATTTCACATCTGCTATTAATGGAGACTCGGCTCGGCCACAAATAGCTTCACTTACAGAACTTGGACTTGTTGAGCTAACTAGAAAAAGACAAGGTCAAAATATATATGAATTATTTGGAAAGGCTTCTCCTAATTCTCAAGGGCAAGGTTATCTTCCAAGCATTACTATTCAAGACATAAATCCAACAACCCCATCTGAAGTTGGTGTAATCAATTCAAATTTAATCTCATGTGAAGATATACAATCTTCACATGAAAGTAATAACAAAAAAAAGCGTCTAAATAAAGAAAGAGATATAGAAACAAACTTAATCAATGAAGAACACAAATCATCTACAGAGAGCTCAAAATCTATCTCGACTGATATAATCACAGAAGATATTCCTAAAGATAATAATAACAAAAGAAAAGAACCAACAATAATAAATATTAATATGAATTATAATGAAGAGATTGTATATAGTTTTATGGGATTAGATCCAATTTTACTTTTAGATAAACCTCCACTATCTGAAAACTATAAGATTAATATAATAAGACCAGGAGAAGAGCATGCTAAGGAAGAAAAAAATAGAATATCTGAGGATAATCAACAAAAAATAGTTGATGATTCTATTGGAAAACATCAAAATAATAATAAGGATATTATTCGTCTTGAAAACAAAAATAATATTGAAGAAGAATCAACCAATTCTGACAAAAAAGAGAATATTGAAGAAGAAACTTTCGATGTAGATTCAGATCAAGAAACAAATGAATTAATAAATATTGATCATAATTCAATAAGCGAAAAGAATGAATTTACCTCCACCGAGTCACAAGAAGTTAATGAGGATCCAAGACGAAAAAGAAGAAGGTCTTCAGCATCTTCTTAAACATGGAAGATAAAAAATCTCTTATTGCTGGAGTTGATGAAGTGGGAAAAGGTTGTTTATTTGGTCCTGTTTTCGCAGCAGCAGTTATCTTAAGCAAAGAGAATGAAATAGAGCTCTTAAATCAAGGTTTGAAAGACAGTAAAAAATTAAGTCATCGACAAAGAAATAACTTAGTTCCTTTGATAAAAACAAACTCAATAGCTTGGGCAATTGGACAAGGTTCAGCAAGAGAAATAGACGTTATGGGCATACGAGATGCTACTGAGAAAGCTATGCTAAGAGCTTTAGAAAAATTTTCATCTCCACCAGACTTGATTATAGTAGACGGAATTTTACCCATTCGATTGTGGCTAGGGAAACAAAAGACACAAGTTCGAGGTGAAAGTCATTTCGCTTCAATTGCTGCTGCAAGTGTATTAGCGAAAGAAACTAGGGATGAATTAATTAAACGACTAGCTCGCAAATATAATTGTTATGGACTAGAAAAAAACAAGGGGTATGGAACTCAGATCCATAGAACAAACTTAATCAAAGAAGGTGCAACAAAACTCCACCGAAAAAGTTTTATCTCACGATTGGAAATAAATTGATATTTATTTTGTAACTAATTATCTTTACACCAATTATTAAAATCAACAATTAGCTGCTTCTGAACCCTTGCCTTAATTCCTAACAAAATACCATTCAATATTGATTGCCCAGTTTTCTCAAGCATTTTGGGAGGAATTAATCTCAATAGCTGAGGCTGACTGACCGTTACACCCAAAAGAGCTTCGCCTTCAAGACCTGATGGTTTTGCCTCCAAAACTGCATCTAAAGTTAAATCGAAATCATCAACTAATCCCAAACCATCTAAGTGGCTTTCAGTTACATACATTCTAATTTTTTTCTCAGAATTTTCCACCCCGATTGATACGATTGGATTTATTTGAAGTTGAAAAACCTTAAAACTTGTGACTTCGTACTTAAAGCTTCCTGGCCCTAAAGGAGTCAATTTTTTTGGATCAAGCATTGCTCCTACAACTCTTTCCTGTTGTAGGAGATAATCAGGTAGTTGCTCCTGATTATTTTGAACAACTAGATCAATTTTTTGTCGTGCTGTAAAGGCAAGAGCCATTATCAAAAACTTGCTCAGTTTAATCTTATCGGTTTTTACTCCTTTTTTTTATCTAATGTCAACTCGAGTGGCCTATCTAGGGCCTAAAGGAACATACGCAGAAAAAGCCGCGAAAGCTCTAGCAGAGCTTGAGAAGCTTGACTCTCCAATTTTCTCCCCATGCAAAGGGTTAAGGTCTGTGGTGGATAATCTTGCAAACAATCTATGTGAAGCAGCCGTAGTACCAATTGAAAATTCAGTAGAAGGTGGGGTCACCACAACATTAGATTCTCTATGGAGACATGAAAATCTATTTATACATAGAGCCCTAGTACTCCCTATTAAACACTCATTAATGAGTAGCGGATCAATATCAAAGATTTCAGAAGTCCTTTCCCACCCTCAGGCAATAGCTCAATGCAGCCAGTGGTTGAACGATAATATTCCAAATGCAGTTCATTTACCAACTAATTCAACGGCAGAAGCGATAAGAATGGTAAGAGGTAGCTCGTTTAGAGCAGCAATAGGATCAAAAGATGCAAGTGAAGAACTGAATATTCTCGCTTATCCTATTAATGATATTGAAGGAAATTGCACTAGATTCGTTCTTCTAAGTAAGAACAACATTAAAGTAGATGGGAATAGGGCAAGTATAGCTTTTTCTCTTAAGTCAAATAGTCCGGGTGCATTACTAAAAGCATTAGATTGCATAGCAAATCTTGGCTTGAATATGAGTAGAATTGAATCACGTCCTTCTAAAAGAGAACTTGGAGAGTATATCTTTTTCATAGATCTTGATTTAAACAATAATAATAATAAAGACTTTGAAAAAATCACTAAAGAGTTATCTCCTTTTTGCAATCAAATAATTAATTTTGGATGCTATTTCGGATCAGAAGTTGAGTAAGTTATCCTCTTGATTTGAATACTCCAAATTCCATCAAACCTATTGAAAAAGACCATCTCATCATTAGTATTGTTGGGATTTCTCTAAATGCCTTTAGGAACGATCTAATGCCTAATTTCAAAATAGATGAAGGTCTTCTAAACCCCTCATATATAGATTCATTCCAAGACTGAATAGTGTATTTTGTCCAATTGGCAGACTCTACAGGGCTTCCACAGAAAGGGCTGCTTAATAAGTTGTTTTTAAATCCTTCAATACTTGAAAATTCAGGATGGGTCCATTGGATTAGTAATTGATTCATAATGAACTTTTCAAAAAAATTTAAAGGATGCTTAGTTAAATCTCTTTGATTCCAATCTGCAACTGCCAAAACTCCACCAGGCCTAAGGACTCTGAGCATCTCATCTGCAAAAGTTTGTTTATCTAAGATATGAGGCCCAGCTTCAACACTCCAAACCCCATCAAAGCTACCTTTCTCAAACTTTAAGTCAAGTGCATTCATCACTTCAAAACGACAAAAATCACGATTAGCTGTTAATTCACGCGCTCTTTTAATTTGTTCTTGACTTATTGAAATGCCAATGACATTGAATCCATAATAATCAGATAATATTCTTGAACTTCCGCCTATTCCACAACCTACATCTAACACCCTTGAGCCTTTTGGTAATTGATTTAAACCGCTCCAGCGAACTAATTCATGAACAAAATCAACCTTAGCCTTCCTAAAGTCTTTTTTTATTCTTGGTTTTTCGTAAAAACCAAGATGAATATGTTCCCCCCATAGATTTTCTAATAAACGATCATTAGTCCATGAATCATAAGAGGATGCAACGCTATTAACAGACTCATATCTACGACTTTTCATAAGCCACTGATTAGTTAAAGTAAAGAAACAGAAAGCACCAAATATAAAACTCAATATACCTGGCATAATTAATTGTTGGCTTGATCGGCGTTTGAGAAAGTATCTTTTAAAGCAGTTCTGGCAGCTAGTTGCTTTCTTGTGTGATCAAGAAGTTCATATTCTCTTTCCAAACGGTGAAATGTATTTGTTAATTCTAATAAATTTTGCTGTTCACTTGCTACTGGACCGCCAAGATGAGCAGCTATCCAAAAAGACAATTCTCTGGGAATATCAGGCAAAGAATCAGGGAGTTCCTTCTCAGATTCAGTTAATTTTGAGGTAAGTGAAACTACATCCTTTAGAGCAATTGATACTGAGTCTTTTAGTTCCAATAGTTTGGTTTGATCTGAGATTTGTTCATCATCGACCCAACTAACTAGTGCGTTAATAAAAGGAGTTTCACTAATAATTTCAAGAATTCGAAATCTTTGCTGTCCAATAGTCACAATATTACTTCTACCATCTTGAGAAGTTTGATGCTTAATTATCTCAGCGCAACAACCTACATCTGCCATTTTTTTTGCAATTGGATCCCATCTAACAACTCCAAAACGGCTATCCGATTTCAAAGCAGATTGAAGCATAACTCTGTAACGAGTCTCAAAAATATGAAGTGGCAAATACTCCTGAGGAAAAAGCACAACCTCAGGCAATGGGAAAAGTGGTAGCTCCCTAACTGAAAGTTCGCTCAAATGGGTATTCCTAATTAAACATATCCTAGATAATCAATGTCTGGTTTGAGAGAAAAAGATCTAGAGCTTAACTTCTATATCAACTCCACTAGGAAGATCTAACTTCATTAAAGCGTCTATTGTCTTTGCGGAAGGACTATAAATATCGATAATTCTTCTATGTGTTCTTGTCTCAAAATGCTCTCTTGAATCTTTATCAACATGAGGTGAACGAAGCACACAATAAATTTTTCTTTTTGTAGGAAGAGGAATGGGACCTATCGCTGAAGCAGCTGTTGTGTCTGCAGTCTCAATTATTTTATCGCAAGATAAATCTAGCATTCTTCTATCAAAAGCCTTTAGGCGAATGCGTATTTTTTGCTGTGCAATTGCAGTTGACATAATGGGATTACCAAAAGCTAATTAAGTTTTCGAGGTTCTTTTAAGAGTGAACTAATTAGTTCATTTGTTTAATTAATTTAGAGGATGACCTGAATAAATTACAAGTCATCCTATGAATCATTATTCAATAATTTTAGAAACTACTCCTGCTCCAATTGTACGTCCACCTTCGCGAATGGCGAATCGCATACCTTGTTCAATAGCAACAGGGGCTATCAATTCTCCTGTCATTTTTATTCTGTCTCCAGGCATAACCATTTCAACATTGCTGCCGTCATCAGATGTGAATGCAGTAATTTGACCAGTTACATCTGTAGTACGAATATAAAACTGTGGCCGATAACCAGCAAAGAATGGTGTATGGCGACCACCTTCCTCTTTTTTTAATACATAAACTTCACCTTCAAACTTAGTATGAGGCGTAATGGAACCTTTTTTAACAAGAACCATTCCCCTCTCTATATCTTCCTTCTGAAGAC
>QCHK01000007.1 GCA_003279635.1 Prochlorococcus sp. AG-402-B05
TATTAATTCAATCAGCAAAATTGAGCATAGAATTGAATTTATCAGTGCACCAAATCTACACTGGCCAGATACTATTTTTTCTTTTGATCACGGTACACAAGTTTTATATACCTGTGACGCATTTGGTTTACATTACTGTTCAGAAAAATTATATGACGAAAATCCAAGTCTATTAAACGAAGATTTTCGATTTTATTATGACTGCCTCATGGGTCCGAATGCCCGCAGCGTAGTTCAGGCATTAAAAAAAATTGATTCATTGCCAACTATCCAGACTATTGGTGTTGGACATGGACCAATCCTGAATTTTAATACGCAGTTATGGCTGAATCATTACAGAGAATGGAGTAAGCAAAGAAGCACGGGCGAAAACTATGCTGTGGTTTGCTATCTCAGTCAATATGGTTTTTGTGACCGGTTAAGCCAAGCAATTGCTCATGGAATAGGCAAGGCAAATGCCCAAGTCCAATTAGTTGATCTTATTGCTTCAGATACTCAAGAGTTAAGTGCTCTAATTAGTGAAGCGAGTGCAGTCGTTGTGCCTACATGGCCTATCAAATCTGATTCAGAATTACAAAGCAATATTGGAACACTTCTAGCATCCTTAAAACAAAAGCAATGGGTAGCCACTTATGACTCATATGGCGGAAATGAAGAGCCTATTGACTTTATAACTAACCAATTAAGAAAGCTTGGACAAAAAGAAGCATTTAAACCACTTCGAGTTCGTGACGAACCAAACAAAAGTGTTTACCAACAATTTGAAGAGGCTGGTACAGATTTAGGTCAAATTCTTACTAGAAAGAAAAATTTAGCTGCTACTAAGAGCCTTGATGGAGACTTAAATAAAGCGCTAGGTTGCCTAAGCGGTGGACTTTACATTGTTACAGCAAAAGACAATGAAGGTGCTGATAGTCGAGACGGTGCGATGGTTGCAAGTTGGGTTAGTCAAGCAAGTTTTGACCCCCCTGGAATAACCGTAGCGGTAGCTAAAGACAGAGCAATTGAATCACTATTACAAGTCAATGATCGTTTTGTTCTGAATATCCTTCAAGAAAATAACTATTTGCACCTATTCAGACACTTTTTAAAACGTTTTCCACCAGGTGCTAATCGATTTGAAGGAGTTGAATTAATGAATGATCTTGCAGCTGGGGGACCAGTTCTATCTGATGCGTTAGCGTTCCTTTCATGTAAAGTTATTCAAAGAATGGAGACAACAGATCATTGGATCATTTATTCATTAGTTGAAAAAGGTAATTTATCTAATACTCAAAGTAAAACAGCAGTTCATCACAGAAGAGTTGGTAGTAATTATTAACAATGACAATAGAGAAAATTTCTTCGACAAATTTAAACACTTTAATAAAAAAAACTATTCAGATTCCCATTGAGGATAACTTCATTTGCTTAAGAAGCTTAAACCCAAAAAGAACAAGATTTGAAGTTGAATATTCTCTTGAGAAAGGTAGTTGCACTAATTCTTTTTTATTTAAGTCTTCTCAAGATGAACATTCTGAATTACATGACTATATTTTAATTCATCCTCCTGGTTTAACATTTGAAAAAGAATTTTTAGACGAGTTTGAGACATTGATTAGCAGTGATTCGTCTGCAATAAAGTTAGTCATGGGTCATATCAATCCCAACAAAGTAGCTTTTGTGAAAAGAATGAATTTGAAATATAAAAATTTAACGGTTATTTGTTCTAATCCAGGAGCAAAATTATTCAAAGAGATTTGGAATTTACGAAAACCTTCGCAAAATACAAATCCTAAAGAAGCATTAGAGACAGTTGAAGTTCTTCCAAATATACAAATCATCAAACAATTAGAAACTCATACACTTAACAGTAATTTTGAGGTTACGTTCATTCCCGCACCAACAGCTCGCTGGCCTGGTGGACTAATTGTTTTTGAAAAGCAAACTGGTTTATTGATGAGTGATAAATTATTCGGTGCTCATGTTTATGAAGAAAAATGGGCTGAATTAAACAGTAGTAGCACGGAAGAAGAGAGAAGACATTACTTCGATTGTCTAATGGCGCCAATGTCTACCCAAGTCAATAGTATTATCGAAAAATTTGAAGACTTTGAGATTGATACGATAGTACCCGGACATGGACCTGCAATCAGCGGTAGTTGGAGGAGTTTATTAAACAACTACCAAAGCTGGGGAGAAAGCCAAAAATACAGTAACTTAAGAGTTGCTCTATTATTTGCAAGTGCATATGGAAATACTGCTGCTATTGCTGATGCCATTGCTAGAGGAATTAGTAAAACAGGGGTCAAAGTTAAGATTATTAATTGTGAATTCACCGCATCAGATAGCTTAGTCACTGAAATTCGTAAAGCAGATGGATATTTAATTGGATCGCCAACATTAGGAGGGCATGCACCCACCCCGATTGTTTCAGCACTTGGCTCGCTTTTGGCTGAGGGAGACAGAAGAAAGCCGACTGGAGTATTTGGAAGTTATGGATGGAGTGGGGAAGCTCTTGATTTACTTGAAAAAAAATTAAAAGATGGAGGCTTTAAATTTGGATTCGAACCTATCAAAATTAAATTTAGTCCTGACCCTTTAATGATTAAAAAACTTGAAGAAACAGGTATCCAATTTGGTAAGCAATTAATTAATGCAAAATTACGTCAACAAAGAAAGGCTAATGTAGGTTTAAATACAAGTAAAAGTGATCCAACAATTAATGCACTAGGAAGGGTCGTCGGATCACTATGTATATTGACTGCTCAAAAAGGAGATGAAGATAATCTGATTAGCGGAGCTATGGTCGCAAGTTGGGTTAGTCAAGCAAGCTTTTCTCCTCCTGGTATTACTATTGCAGTCGCTAAAGAAAGAGCTGTAGAAAACTTACTTCATACAGGAGATAACTTTGCTCTAAACATTTTAGAGCAAAATAATCACCAAAGCCTCCTTAAACAATTTCTCCAATCATTCAAACCTGGAGATAATAGATTTACCGATCTTGAGATTAAATTAAGTCCAAGCAATCAGCCATTATTAAACGAAGCTTTAGCCTGGCTGGAGGGTACAGTTAGTCAACGAATGGAGTGTGGGGATCATTGGCTGATATATGCTGAGATTAAATATGGAAAAGTTATTAAAAAAGATGGAGTAACAGCAGTTCATCATCGAAAAACCGGAGCGAACTACTAGATCCATTACAAAAATGACATCATCCATTTACACTTCCCTGTTAATTCACAATGTCTAATAAAAAGCTTCTTGTTATAGCTGCTAGTAATGGTGAAAATCTCAAATTAGCGAAAAGATTTCTAGTCGCAGGCAAAGAACTTAATTACTCATGCGAATTACTTGATTTGACAGAATCAAAAAATGATTTGCCTATATTTAATCCACGTCATAATTCAAAAGACAAAGCACCAGAAAATCTAAAGTCAATCAATACTGAAATGGAGAGCCACTCACACTGGGTCATTTGTGCACCAGAATATAACGGCTCAATTCCTCCAATTCTTACAAATGCAATAGCTTGGCTGTCTGTGCAAGGAACAGATTTTCGAAGTTTATTCAACGAACGCCCAATTGCAATTGCAAGTTTTTCAGGCGGAGGATGTATGGAGTTATTACTTTCGATGCGAATTCAATTAACCCACCTTGGGGCTTTAGTCTTAGGTCGTCAATTAGCTACGAATAAATCAAAAGTTGCTGAGGATAAATCAATCAACGCCATTCTAAATCAACTACTACAACTAAATCATCCTAATTAATTCAATATCTAATCTTTACTTCTAATTAACTCATTTTTAGATTTTTGCTCATACCAAGCCCGTAGCACTTTTCTTGCCATAGGTAAAGCATGAACTGAACCACCACCAGGGGTATTCTGAGCAAAGGCAACAATAACTATTTCTCCTGCGTCATAAGGTGCAAATCCAGCAAACCATGCATGATCAGCACCTCCACTACTATCTTCTGCTGTTCCAGTTTTACCAGCGACGGGAGGAAGAATAGAATTATCTAGATTTATTCCCATACCAGTACCACTAGTTACAACTTTACGAAGCCCACGACGAATTGTTTCAAGTGTTTTGTCTTCTATGTCAACTTTTTTTAAATATTTCTCTGATCTCCAGTTTATATTGGCATCAACTAAATGAGGAGTAATCAAATAGCCACCATTTGCAAAAACTGCATATGCTCGTGCTAATTGCAATGGAGTAACTAAAACAACAGATTGACCAATAGATGCACTAGCCATATCCTCTACGATCCATGGAGTTTCTCCAGGATTTCCCCACCCACGACCCTCAGCAGCCCATTTCTTGTTCCCTACTAAGCCTTTATTTTCATCTATAAAAGTTTCTATGCCAGTGTAATTGTCAAAGCCAAGTTTAGTTGCCGCATCATATAAAGCCTTCGAACCAGAACCAACCCCAACTTGATAAAAGAAAGTATTACTGGAGACTCTAAATGCATCTTCATATCCAATCCAACCAAAACCTCTTTTATTATATTCTGGAAAACAATGACTCCCATAAGTAATACAAGGAACCGTATTTAATTTTTTACTAGCAGGAAATTTGCCACTTTCCATCCCTGCTATAGCAGTTACGGGCTTCCACGTACTTCCTGGATCGTATGCATTAAATGCTCTACTCAAAAGAGGAGTATTCGATGACAAAAAAAGATTGTTATATTGTTTATCTGTAAAAGGCTGAGAAAAAAAATTAAGGTCGAAAGTGGGTTGACTAGCAATTGCTCTTATTGCACCCGTATGGGGATCAATAGCTACTATTGCTCCACCAGTTTTATCAGATAAAACTTTTTCTGCCGTACGTTGTAGCTCTAGATCAAGAGTTAATTTGATATCCCTACCAGCTTTTGGCAATTTTAAACCTAGACTGCGTTGAACCGTACCTATTGAATCAATCTCAAGCATTTCCCCTCCCCATGTACCTCTCAATTGAGATTCAAAAGCAGCCTCTATACCTTTCCGTCCAATTCGATCAGATAGTTTATATCCTCTTTCTGAAAGCTTAGAAAACTCGTTCTGAGTTATCAACTGCGTATAACCCAAAGAATGTGCAGCTAAAGACTTATACGGATAGTTTCTAATTAAACCAATATCAATCTGAGCGCCATACAAGTTGTTCTCCTGTTCTTTAAACCTAATAACCTGCTCCACCGATAAATCAGTTAATAGTACTTTTTTATAAGGAGTGTCAGAATTACTTCTATTAAATGCAATCTCTAATTGATCAGTAGAAACATTTAACAAATCAGATAAAGAATTTCTTAGATCAATCCATTCACTATTAGTTAGAAGTCTAGGTTGAATAGCTAAAGAATAAAAGAGTTTATTATCGGCAAGAACTACACCATTACGATCTAATAATCTTCCTCTGATTGGTGGATTAGCTATTAGCTTGACTCTATTCTCCTCTGAAAGTTTTTTATAGTAAGATCCCCTAATTATTTGTATCCAAAAAAGACGCGCACCTGTTACTGAAAAAATTAAACAAATAAACAAAAAGAAAATTAGAGGTTGATTAAAAGCACCTACGTGCTTTTTAGAACTAAGATGTAATTTTTCTTTTTTCTTCATCTCTAAAAATCAAGAATATTTACTAATCATGTATTATTTAACGAGTCATTACTGATCATACGTCTCAATTGATCTAGGTCACAATCAATTCTGTTTAAAGTTGTAACTAAGGAATCTTGATCATGACTCTCATAATCAGGATAATTATCTTCAACAGTTACATCAACTGAAACAACTGGATAACCTAAGCCAGGAATCAATTGATCAATCTTATCCCTCACTTTCTTTGCCGAAGTTTCGCCATCAACCTGGAATTCTGAAAATGGATCTTTTGATTTAATTACATCCATTATTTTTTGAAACCCACCAGTTTTCGCATTTTTAATAATGCCCATACCAAATGGCAAAGCGGACTCCATTGCAAATAAATGAAAATCCCTTAATTGAGCTTTAGCCATAATGGCTGTACTAGTGCTACTTAAGAATACCTGTTTCTGTCGTTGGAAAGTAAGGTGTACAACTATTATTAGAAATACCTATGGACCAACCGGCAAAGATTGACATCACGATTATTGCTGCGAATGGCAAAAAAGCTTGATGGGTAGTTTCAAGTGTCAACCATTCTTTCCAACCTCTTATCAAACGTTCTCTAGCAAACCTATTACGCTCTTTTGAAGCTTGATTAATTTTTTTTCTAAAAGATTTTTCAACCCAACGTTCAAAAGACTTTTTTTTAGTTACTGCCATTTTTCTCTCTACTTCTAATAATTGCCCTGCAGTAAGCTGAGGGTGAAAAGTACTTATTAATTCAAGCGTTTTTAAAAACATTTCAACTGCTGCGTCTTTGATAACCAGCTCTTCGTCTCTAAGCAAAGTCCACTCAACTTCAGGATAAAAACGAGATCTATTCAGATTAATCTGATCCTCTCCTAACTGACCAGGCTCTCTCAACCATCTATCAGTATTGTTGTCGAAGCGTCTCCAATAGAGAAAAGGATTAATATAAATAACCTTTCCTGAAATAGTAATGCTATCCTTCTGAAGCCGTTGGCTTAAATGCGAATCAGTCTGATGTGCAACTGTCAAAAGTAATCGGCCATTGAACTAAGTTATCTTTTTTTTTTGAAGTAGACCACCCCCCCCTGAATAAGATTACTGCACTTAATAATACTCAAATTGATCTAACTTCAAAGAGGACAGATAGAATTTATTCTGCTCAATTCCAATCTAATTCTCTATTTTTTATTTAACTGGGATGCTACTTCGCATGATTTCATACTAACTTTCTCTGCAAACGATATTAAAATTTTTACAAGCAAAAGTATCTTCTTGAATCAGTTTATGCAAAATAACGATTATTCAGTTATGTTCATTGTGAACATACTCAAATAAAAGCAATGCTACGTAAGCAAGAAAAAAATGCTGTCACAAGAGGATTGATCCTTGCTATTGGTTGGGGATGGGGTTTAGATAGATTTTATGAAGGTGACAAAAAAGGAGGAATACTCTCAATCATTGGCTGGGGAATTGTATTCACAAGTTTTCTATATTTGAAATGCTCAGGTATCGAATACGTTGATGGTGTAAAAGATTATTCTAATTATAGTCCAAACCCTCTAATAATTCTTCCGTTAATTGCTGGTTTATATGGAATATATTTAATTCTACGAAAAGGATTTAGATTAGCAAAACAGTTTGAGAACGCAGAAGACTAAATTAAGCTTGAAAGCCACAAAACAATTTTGCCTCATGTGATCTAAGTCATTTTATTTTTTAGTAGTGACAAAAAGTCCTCATTGGAGTAAAAATAAAATAACAGGACAACTCCTCACACAATCGTTCTGTTAAAAAAAGCACCCGACTTCTTGTAAGCCGGGTGCTTTTTAATGATTGTTTTTGCGAAGTATAAGATGTGACAATCAATAAACCAACCTTCTCAAATTTGATTTTTTCATCAGATGCGCAAATATCCAATTGTGAGGAGTTGAGATCCTCCGCAGTGGAAACAAGGAAACACTTGCGCCTGATCTTAAAAAAAAACCGCCTTTTTCAGAACGGGCGGTTTTTTCTTTTGACTTAGAAAAGTAAAATAAAAAACAAGTAATGAGAAGGGTATTCACGCCAATTTTTAAAATAAATCAATTAAATTAAACATTTTAATTATTAACAAATGACCGACGAGAATAAAACAGACAAAAAAAAGTGCGGCGGGAAAAGCAAAGCAATGTTTGCTTATGGCATCATTCAACTAAGCTCTAGTGTCGTTTCTGCTGTTGCTCTTGCTGCAATCGCACTTAGTTTTTGTTCCCTCAAGCAAGAATCTAAACTGTTCAATGAATGTGTTGAAGAGATTCAATCTACTGGCAAGAGTTCATCCGATGCAGTTCGCTTCTGCAATGGTGGTAAGTAGTTATCAATCAATAAAGTCAATGATTATTTAAATAATCAATCGATAACAATATGGGGTGAATTAAGTTTCACCTCATTTTCTATGTCTTTAATTTTTCCAGTATTCGACCCAATAACCCTATAAATCTCTCTGCGATAAAAAGTCATTGAGAGCTCTTGATTTCTTTTCTGAATATGCGTCAGTTGTATTCCATAACACCATTAAATCTATAGCTTCGTTTTAAGTAAAAATATTTTTCATTATTAAATTTTAAAATCAGTTAGATGTTTTAACTTAGGGCAGTCTGTTCATACAATTTATGAATCGATGTCGTAATGATGTCAATTCTTCAACAGTTATAACCATATTGTTTCTGATCCAATGCACCTTAAAACTATTAAAAGTATTTGTCTCAGTTTTTAGCACTCCTTATTATTTGCTATCCGTCAAAAATAGATGCTCTATATCATAAGTGGATTGCAGGTCCAAAGAATCAATATGGAGAGCAAGTATGGGATCAAAATAGCATTCAGAAAAATCCAGATGGATGTATACGAGTTTTAAGCAAATTTGTTCCTAAAAACACCACTGACATTACTCAAAACATTCTGTATACGATGGAGATCAACTGCTCGGATCAAGTCTTCAGAGATATTGCAGTTGGTTCAAACAAATTTAATGAGTTCAAAAATAACGATTCAGAGTGGAAAGATCCCAATGGAGATAAATTAATTTTGGGTGTCATCGATCAGGTGTGTTTTTTTATAAATTAATTCTTAGAAATGCAAATTAGATTTCAATCAAGGTTATTTTCTAGATACTAATGAATAGCTAAAATAATATAAAAACTAACCTTGCCTTGATAGCCATAAAAGATTTTTAATAGGTAAAAATAGTATTAGAGACAATCACAGTGAATGACTCATTTCTTTCCTCTCTTAACTTCACTAGGTTTTCATCACACAAATCTATCGTTTCTGCATTTGATTATTTTTCCCTAAGCCCAAGCAACTTGAACTCCAAAGCCCTCAGGTTTATCTTCACTAATTTCTTTTAAATCCATCCATTTAATCTCGTCATCTACAGTTAAATTTTTAAACTTTCTTTCATATATATCGCCAGCTAGATCTGGATCTTCAACACCAAAAAAATCGCATATTTCTTCAACCCTAGCCCAGTGTTCAATTTCATTAGTTGCTCGCTTAAAATCAGTTATTTGAAATTTCGATTGCTCTTCCTGACTTAATTTCTTTAAAACCGAAGAAGATAAAATGACGGTTGCAAAATCCCATTTAGAATAATCTTCTCCTTGAAGGACAAGATTTTTTTTATTGAGTTCTTTCAACCAATTTTCATCCATAATCTTTAATTGTCTTTGAATCAACTAAGAGTTTATTTGATTGAATTAATCTTTCCAATACTCATCCCACTCTACTTCTAATTCAGTTTTTGATAAAGAGTTATAAAAACATCTCCATTTCTTTTCTGAATTAGCCTCAGTTGCACTCAATGAGACCATTAGATTTATTGCTTCTTCTTCACTAAAATATTTTTCTTTATTTAATTTGAAGATCATGTTTCATCACTGTTCCTAGAAAACTCAATTTCATTCGAAACATTTTTTTTTTCATCTTGTATGCCAATTGATTCGCTGAATCCAGATGCAAGTATTCCAGTAGGTATTGCAATTGCAGCAATACCCATAAGAGAAGTAATCGATGCAATTATTTTTCCAACTGCTGTCACGGGTATGGAATCTCCATAACCAACCGCACTAACAGTAGTAATAGACCACCAAAGACATCTTGGAATTGAACCTAACAATCCTGGTTGAATCGATGATTCAGCAAAATACATAAAAGTACTGCTAATCAACAAAAGTAAAACTGTATAAAAAATCGAAATTTGTAGTTCTTGACTCTTTGATCGAAGTGCATAATTAAAGTGATAAATACTTTGCTTAAATTTTTCACTTCTTCCAATTTTCAATATTCTTAAAAGGCGGACAATCCTAAGAATCTTTAATTCAGCACGAACACCAATAAAGGATGGGACGATTGCAATTAAATCAATAATTGCCATAGGTGAGACTAAATAACGCAAAACGCCTTTCCAACCTTGGCCGTATTTCTTTTTAAGTGGTGCGACCCATAAACGACAAAGGTATTCAATGCAAAACAAACCACCAATAATCCAATCCAAAAAATCTATCTGATCTCCGAATTTATAATCAATTGAGTTTTCAGTAATGATAACTGCGAAAAAAATCGAAATAAAAATAGTAACTCCACAGATTTTATTGAAGACAGAAGTTTTCCCACTTGGTGAGTCATTAATTATCTCCCTATAAATTCTTAGACGTAATTCATTCATAGCTGCCTGCAAACTGAAATAGGAATGCATATAAGTTAGGCAAAACATGCTGAATTTTCCTCTAATCACTTAACGACACCAAATGCCGAAAATACTATCTCTGTACTAAAGCACTCCTCACGGAATCATGACTGCGCAAAAATCACCTTGGTAAGTACTAGTGCGCAGGTGCTTTTTGGATCTTTAGAATTATCCAAGTGTTTTGAGTCAACTCTGCTATTGCACTATTGAAGGAAGTCCAACCAAATCCAAAACACAAGTCAAATCGATTTAGTGAATGCCACAGAACTCGAAGAGATCTAATTTTCAATAGTTAGGAATTGGTTGAGAATCAAATTCATGAGAATGCTGCTTAAGCTTCACTAATCTCAAGGGATGCCCTAGTTTCATCTACAAAATGAATTTCAAGTTCATTACTGAAGATGTCCGTGCCATTAGTGGGAGTGATAAGGGGTAAATCTCTGTAAGTAAGCAAACAATTTTCCATCTTTAATTCCTTTGATGAATAATTTCCCTCGTGTTGTCCCCCCTCTGTCTTAAACTCTCCCGCCTCGGTTCTCGACCAGATAATAAACCAATCCAGTTTTTCCAATTTTGCTAATTTTGCCTCGTTCGATTTGTGATAGTCATCAGAATCAAAAAAATCTATTAGCGATGTCTCTAAACTTTCACCATCAACTTCTATCCCTCCTTCAGCTAAGTGGATTTTATATTCCTCAGCCCCATCCTCTTCAAGAAGCACTTCATTATTAAATGTCTTCTGTGCTAATGCCAACATCTCTTCTTTTCTCTCGTCAAGAATCTTGCTGATAACCATGTCTTCATCCCATAGATGCTCATCAATAATGTATCGAAGTGAACCAAATCTTTCAGAAAGGGCCTTATTAGCAGCATCTTTAGCAATCTTCGCTGCCTTTTCACTATCTTCATCAAGTTCCTGTTTAAAGCGTTTTAAGTCACTCGCTAATGCATCCATTTTTTTATAAAACTCGCCATAGTATTTTCCCGCTCTCGTTTTTTCAGTTGAGTAAAAAACCTTAATGTATTGAATATCCCCATTGTAAGTGACTTCAAATGACATCAGACCCTAGCTATCTCTTCTTTAAATGATCACGCCTTTTTTAAAGCCTCGCCATAACTAATTCTTGATTGGAGTACAAAGTTCAACATAGCAAGTCAAAAAGCGAGAGCATTGCACGAGCAGAAACTAAGTTTCTCGCTTTAAAACTGATCAGGAATTTAACCTTATAAATATTAAACAATATTTTTTCGTCGCAAAGTCGTGAGTAGATTCTTCAGGACATATCCTTAAAAATTAAATTTATAAGTTTAGAGAAAGATTTCTGCGATATCTTTACGGAGAAGGTGGGAAGAAGTTACGTGGAACACCTCTCCCAAAGCCATTGCAACTAGATTCGTCAATTTTTACTTTTGACTCACGTAACTCTACAACTTTGACTTTATAACTACTTTTTAGTAGGTAGTGCTATTCCCACTCAATAGAATATCGCAAGAAGAGCACCCTCAAACACCAGTCATAGCGACGCATTTCATCTTTATATATAGCACACAAAACCCACACAAAACCAGCACAAAACCAGCACCTCAAAACCCTAGTTATATCGTCATCACTCTTCCCACACAAAACTAAAACAAAACCATATAAATCAAGTTATCACTGGAAAGTAGACGTTTCTGTTACTCCCATTCAATAGTTCCTACCACATATGGGGTGCAAAAACGCAGTGAGTGACTGGGTTTCTTAAATGCAATATAGCACGGGGAACATACGGGGAGCGTTTTTAAAGCGAATATTTGGCAATAGTGAAGATATAAAAATGACTTATGCCTCTAAGAACATGAAAAATTGGCAATTTATTACTTCAAAGGCAAAATCTAGTCCAAGTAGATAAAATATAAAAGTATTCAATAATGCAATGAACATACAATCAAGAACAACTTGATGTCAAAATTTATAGATATTAAATGGACTAAAATAATAAGTTCTTCAGAAAGCGCCTCAGCACATGCTGTAGAAATTGCAACGGATGGGAGTCTATATATAACAGGTACAACCGATGAGAATTCAGATGATCGTAGTGATATTTTTCTTAGTAAATATAATTCTGAAGGGATAGAGGAATGGACTCAATTAATAGGTGCTTCAGTCTATACTTTTGGTTTGGGGGGACAATTAAAAGCAAGTGACATATCAGAAGTAAATGATAATATTTTATATTTAACTGGATGGACAGATGAAGATTTAGATGACCAAATAAACAGTGGAGACAATGATACTTTTTTAATCAAATTCAATTCCTCAGGAGAAAAAGAATTATTATCATTATTTGGAGGGAGGTGGCATATAGGATCAATTTCTGTAAGCGGAATTGATCAGGGTGTCTCAATCAATATTGATAATGATGGATCCATATTCATTGTCGGAGATACTGGTTCTGATTTAGACGGGCAAAATAACAATGGTAGTTTTGATACTTTTATTTCAAAATTTAATTCAAGCGGAGAAAAAATATGGACAACGCTTCTTGGGACGGAAGAAACAGAATGGGTTGAGTCTTCTCTAATTGATAATGATGGATCTATATATTTAACTGGATCTACAGAAGGAGATTTAGAAGATCAACAAAATAATGGAGGTAATGATATATACCTGACCAAATTAGACTCTGAAGGTATTAAACAATGGACCAATCTTTGGGGAAACAGTGATGGTGACTACCCTGATTCAATATCTATAGATAATCATGGTAATATTTTTCTTGTTGGAGAGATAAAAGAGAGTCCAAGTTCACCAACAATATATGGATTTTTAAAAAAAATAAATTCACTTGGAGAAGAACAATGGCATATCAATCTTGGAATGAATGATGGTGAAGATGAATGGAATCAAAGGAATGGAGAATATCGACCTCAAGATGTAATTATTGCAAGTGATGGATCTATATTTGTAACTGGATATACAGGATATAAACCAACTATGGGTGGTTGGAAATATTCTTCATTTTTAACTAAATTTAATGCAGAAGGAATCAAACAATGGACTGAATTAATTGGCACAGAAGATGATACTAGTTATCGTTCAACAGCAATAAATATATCTGATGATAATTCAATATTTCTAACTGGTTATAAAGGATCTAATCGTAAAACCGATGCATTTATAATGAAATTAACTGAACTTTACCCACCATCAAAAATCAACATATCTATAAATAGCATTAACGAGAATATAATTTCAGATTCAGTAATAGCAACTATTTCATCAACTGATAAAGATTCAGATAACACTCATGCTTATTCATTAGTAGATGGAATGGGAGATATAGATAATGAAAATTTTTCGATTGATGATGATCAATTAAAAATTAATATATCACCAGATTATGAAACTCAATCTTCTTACAATATTCGATTAAAAACAACTGATAGTGATGGTCTTTCTTATGAAAAATCAATCACCTTAAATGTAAATGATATTGGTGACAATCAAATCAATCCAACAACAGGAGAGATTTATCGAGAATTAGAGCAAGGAACTAATCAGGCAGAAGAAATCAATATGAATCAATTACAGACATGGTTTGGTGGAACTTCTGAAAGTGAACCAACAGAAACATCAACCAACTTACCGATTTATGCTCAACCAAAAGGCGGTGCGGACTATATCCATTTTGATTCTGGTTCAACAAGCAATAACAATGGATTACAAACGTATGGAAGGGAAGAACGATCTATTTTACTCAGCAATGATCTAGATTTGAGTGCTGATGATGGAACTTATATTGCACGTCATCTAAAGATGGGTAGCACCTCTGATGGTGTTTATGATTCTTGGTATCGTTCTGTTTATGCATTTGAAAATGGAAAAGTCTCAGATATATACTTTGATATTACTGGTAAAAACCGTTTTACAGATGTCATTGTCGATGTCATGGAGGAGGGTGATCCTAATCGTCTACCCACACTCAATATTTACTTGACAGACTCAAGCAATGGTGATGCTTACTTCTTGCAAGATACTTACAGCGATCATTTCGAATCTTTAGAAACACAAACCGATGCCTTTGGGCGTTCCTATATTCCTCGCTATCAAAATATCAATGCTCTTTATGCAGGAGAGGGAGATGATGTCATTCTTGATTCAGATGGCAAGGTCTATGGAGGAAATGGTGATGATTTAATTGTGTCTCACTTCAACACAGAAGTATGGGGTGGAGATGGTTACGATACCTTTAGTTTTCTTGCCAATCCAGCAAAGACAAATCTGGGAGATGATATTGCACCCATTCATGTCCTCCATGATTTCCAAACAGGCGTGGATACGATTTATCTCAGTAGTAAATCGGGAGATTTTTATTCAGAAGAAATCATACGAACAGAAGACGGCAATATCCAATGGCAATACGATCAAGTCTTAGGTTCAAGTAATCAATTAAATCCAGTCATGACCCTTGATATGAATGGTGCAACATGGTCAGAAAGCGATATCAATTTTTACCAATATGAACCAGATATCTTTAGTGGCGGTACCAATTATCTTGCGTGAACCGTTAAAAATAGTTTTTGTATGTTCCTAAATCTTGCAAAATCTCAACACTTTCTCTTTCTGTAGTGACAAACGGTCTGAATCAGAGTACAAATTAATTAAGAGGACAACTCCTCACACAATCGTTCTCTTAAACCAAAAAAGCACTCTTCTTTTTTTAAGTGGAGTGCTTTTTTAATGCGTTTAATCTATAAATTGGCACATGTGCCAGTTGGGAAACTCATCTGCGAAGTCTTGAGTCCCATGAATGCTTCTAATAAGTTGAATTTGTGAGGAGTTGAGATCCTCCGCAGTGGAAACAAGGAAACACTTGCGTTTGATCTCACAAAGAAACCGCCCTAACAGAACTGGGCGGTTTTTTTGTGCCTTTTTAAATACTAAGTACACAAAATATGTAGAGAAGTCGTTGATAGATTATTAGCAACTAAATCCTAGACATTGAAACAACAAGTGTAGAGAAAACAAACTATCTACGATTTCTCTGTAGAGAAGGTGACAAGGTGACACGGGGAACATACGGGGAACAGAGCACTTGAAAACCCTTGTCACTCCGTCACTTCATTCCCACGGGGAACTCACGGGGAACAACTACTTTGAGTGACTGACTACGTTTTACTGCCCTGAACTATTCCCACTCAATAGTTCCTGGGGGTTTACTTGTTATATCCAAAACAACTCTATTGACCCCCTCAACTTCATTAACTATCCGGTTAGAAATTTTCTCTAAGACTTCATACGGTAAACGAGACCAATCAGCGGTCATTCCATCCTCACTAGAAACACAACGAACAACAATTGGCCATGCATAAGTTCTTTGGTCACCCATTACTCCAACTGAATACACAGGCAATAAAACAGCGAAAGCCTGCCAAATGTCGTTATATAAGCCAGCAGTATTAACCTCCTCTCTAACAATTAAATCTGCATCCCTTAAACAATTTAGTTTCTCATGAGTTACCTCTCCTAAAATTCTTATAGCCAAACCTGGGCCTGGGAATGGATGTCTTCGAACAATCTCATCTGGCAATCCCAGTGATTTACCAACTTTTCTAACTTCATCTTTAAATAAACGTCTCAAGGGCTCTACCAATTTAAATTGCAAATCTTTTGGCAAGCCTCCTACATTATGATGACTTTTGATTTTAACTGCTATTCGTTCACCAGTTTTTGGATCAAGATTTGTGCCAGAACTTTCAATTACATCAGGATAAAGCGTACCTTGAGCCAAGTAATCAAAAGGACCCAATCGAAGACTCTCTTCTTCAAAAACCCGAATAAATTCTCTACCTATAATTTTACGCTTTTGCTCAGGATCAGTTACTCCTTTTAATTGTGAAATAAATCTTTCTCTGGCATTGATGTATTCAACATTAATTTTAAACTTTTCATCAAAAAAAGACATTAAAAATTCTGGCTCACCTTTTCTCATAAAACCTTGATCAATAAACATACACGTCAATTGAGGTCCTATTGCTTTGTTTAATAAAAATGCAAGAGTTGATGAATCAACACCACCAGATAGAGCCAATAAAACTTTTTTATCGCCTACCTGTTGTTGTACTTGAGAAACAGCTTCATCTATAAATAAATTTGTTGTCCAATCCGGGTCACAAGAACAAACATGATATACAAAATTTCTTATTACAACCATTCCATTAGCGGAATGAACAACTTCGGGATGAAATTGCACTCCATAAAAGCTCTTATCATGCAAAGCAATAGCTGCCTGTGAAGTATTTGAAGTATGAGCTAATCTGACAAACCCATTGGGTAATTTCTGAACTGAATCACCATGACTCATCCACATTGTTGATCCACTAATAACATTCGTTAATAACGCTGTTGGATCATCAACTTCTAAAGGAGCCTTTCCATATTCGGCTTTCCCAGTAGCAGGTTTTACAGATCCTCCTAGCTGATGAACCATTAATTGCATTCCATAACAAACACCAAGAACAGGAATTCCTAAATTAAAAATTTCTGGATCACAGTATGGAGCACCTTCTTCATAAACAGATCCAGGACCTCCGCTTAAAATAATTCCCTTAGGCTTGAGAGAACGTAATTGGTCAGCAGATGTTGTGTAACTCATAACTAATGAGTAAACCTCTGTCTCTCGAATCCTTCGAGCAATTAATTCTGAATATTGAGAACCAAAATCGAGAATTACGATTGCTGGATTACGTTTTTCAGCTGAAATCATAGAAGCCATATCAACCTGATGAATCCCTATAAAACATTCTTATCAAATAGACTAATTAAGAGAATAGAAATATGCCTATCGCTTAAGAATTAACCCAAAAGAATTAATCTGTTTTAAACCCTCAAAACCAGCCCATCGAATTTGTCTTTTCCTATCAAATAATACAGATCCTATTTCCATTGATGAAGACAAGTATCTATTCACATAGCTTCTGCTTTTTATTTCAATTTCTTTAGCCATCCTGCTCCATATCAAAGACACAGCCTCTGGGTTATTTAATTCAAGGGTTAATAAAGCATTTTCCACCGATGTTGATTTACTTATTAACTTAATCAAATCAAATGAGATGCCTTCTCTAAATGCAAGTGAAGTGAGAATTTCAATCCTTCCATCGGCAAGGTGATGATGTGTATGAAAAACGCCACCAGAAAGTTTTATTAGTTTTCCATGATATCCAAATAATAAAAGTTTTTTGACTCCATTTTCTGCAGCAGCAACAAGAAGAGGACCTAACCAATTCCCAGTTTTAATAATTTGATTAGCTGGAAGTCCATGTTTCAAAGCTAAATCCATTCCATTTTCACCAATAACAAAAGTCAAACATCCATCAAATGTTGCTTTAGTACATTTGTGGTGCAAAATTTCTTTACAGTTTTTCAACTGATTAGGAGAAGCACTAATTTGAACCTCAGCCTGTGTTCCAATTAGGGACAATCCATCTACAACTCCAAAGGCTTCATTACTTGTCTTAGATGCACGATCTTTCCCTTCAGGTAAAATAATTTCAACTTTTATTGAACTACCTTTGGGTAAAAGGGGGTAAAGGTTAATACATAGCAAATCACGAGCAAACTGAGATATACATGGCTGACCGGATGATTGAAATTTACCAACTCCATAACCGGCATGAAAATCAAGCCAATCAGGAAAACCATTTTGAACTTTCCTTTTAGATTGAAAACGTCTATTACTGAATTGAATATAAGCCCAGATTTCTAATCCTCTTGTTATGTCAAGAGGCAATCCAGACTGACAATGACTTACTGCTAAAGATCTCTCACCGTTGTCAAGTAAAGCAGAAGAAGAAATAGGTACCGAAATCGATTCTTCGTTATTTGGTAAATCAATTCTCTCGTTATCCCTAAATCTATTGCCAATAAGAATGTTTGTTGCTGACTTTGCGGCCGCAACCACCCAAACGGGAAGAGTAAATTGATTCAAATCATTGGAAGAGCTGACGATAAAGGAAATTCCCTAAATAATTTTTTAAAATAATATTAATCTAGAACTAAATAAGTAAATGCAAGACAAACTCAATCTAATGATTCCTGGACCAACACCGGTGCCAGAAAATGTTTTGAGTTCTATGAGTAAACACCCCATTGGTCATAGAAGTATAGATTTTCAAGAAATTGTTCAAAAAACAACTGAGCAACTCAAATGGCTTCACCAAACAACTGCAGACGTCCTAACAATTACAGGAAGTGGGACAGCTGCAATGGAGGCAGGAATAATTAATACATTAAGCAAAGGTGATCAAGTCATTTGCGGCGATAATGGAAAATTTGGTGAAAGATGGGTAAAAGTAGCACAAGCATATGGATTAGATGTAAAAGTTATAAAAGCTGATTGGGGCAACCCTCTTGATCCAAAGCAATTTAAGAGAATTCTTGAAGAAGACACTAACAAGAAAATTAAAGCAGTTATTTTAACTCATTCAGAAACTTCAACAGGAGTGATTAATGATCTTCAATCGATTAATAACGAAGTAAAGAATCATGGTAAAGCTATTACAATTGCGGATTGTGTAACAAGTCTTGGTGCAAGTAACATCCCAATGGATGAATGGGGGATCGATGTAATAGCTTCAGGCTCTCAAAAAGGTTATATGATTCCACCTGGGCTTAGCTTTGTTGCTATGAGCAAAAGAGCATGGGAAGCAAATAATCAATCAAATTTACCTAAATTTTATTTAGATCTAAAACAATATTTAAAGACAGTTAATCAAAATAGCAATCCTTTTACACCTGCAATAAATTTATACTTTGCTTTAGAAGCTTCTCTAACAATGATGCAAAAAGAAGGGTTAAATAATATATTTGCCCGTCATGCTCGTCATCAAAAAGCTACGCAAGAAGGAATAAAAGCTATGGGGTTGAATTTATTTGCAAAAGAAATTTTTGGAAGTCCAGCAATAACAGCTGTTAAGCCTGAGAATATCGACGCTGAAAGTATAAGAAAAGCAATAAAAAATGACTTCGACATACTCCTTGCTGGAGGTCAAGATCATTTAAAAGGAAAAATCTTTAGAATTGGACATTTAGGATTTGTCAATAATAGAGACATTGTTAGTGTCATATCAGCTTTAGAAAGCACTCTTGATAAAATGGGCAAACTAAACGTCCCCATTGGCCAAGGAATAGCAAAAACAATTTCAGTATTAAATAACGAATAATATTTAAGAGATCAATAAAAATAACTATATTGTTTTAATTAGATGAAGCACTTGAGGTCCTATCTCACGAGCTCTTCTCTCCTTTTCAAGTGATTGCAAAATCAAGCCAGCACATGATTTCAAATCTCCTTCTTCAGCATACAGAGATGCATTCTTAAAGAAAAAGCAAGCCTCTTTTAAAAATGCCTGTTTTTTTACTTGAGATATATTCATTATTATTTTTGTAAGCACAAAAAAATTGTTAAATAACTATATCAAAAAATAGATATTTAAGTCATCTAAAAAAATCGAACTTAAAAGTAAAAAATTGAGTTCAATATTTTATATCGTAAAAATTAGCCAAAGAAAACAAAAAACTAATCCTAAATAAAGCTAGACAGAAGAAAGAAAAATAGATAATTTAAATTTGATAATTCTCTTTAAATCATGTCATTAGGGATAAAGCGAAACTTCTTACCAATTTCAATAATTTGTTTAGTCTGCGGCAGCACTTTAGGATTGAGAATTAGTGCAGCAGTCACAAATGGAGCAGATATATATTGCTTTATGAGGAATGGGGGCAACACTCATGAACCAAGCTGGCAAGCAGCCTATCAATTTATAAAAAATAAAAAACAAGGTTTATTCAAAACTTCACCCAAACAAGCTGCTTCGTTAATTGTTGAAGAAGTGGTTCAAGATCCTGTCAAATATGAAGAATGCATTAATTATTTAGGCGATCTGTATACAGGTGAGTCAAGTTCTTTAAGTGTTAATAGTGATCAAGATTTAACAAATGAAGTAACTTCTTCAACTGATAGTAAAAAGAAAGCTCCTAAGGGGACATATGTAGATCGTTATAGTTATTAGTCTTATTTATATAAATAAAAAAAATTTGTTTCTAATTCCAAAACAATAAAAAAACAAATCTTATAAAATGTGAAACTGCTATTTTCGATACATTGACTTATCGGTATGGCAAGGCAAAATTAAACTAACTAAATCATACGTATGCACAACAGGGATGCGGTTTTCTTAGAAGATCTCTGCCCAAAGCTACGTAACAGAAGATGGCGAAAATCATTACATCAATTTACAGGTCATAGTTGTATTTATTGTGGGAAAAGTTCAGAATCGATTGACCATGTTTTACCTAGGAGTAGAGGTGGATTAAGCATTACAGAAAATTGTGTGCCTGCCTGCCTCTCATGTAATGGAAGCAAAACTGATTATGATGCTTTTGAATGGTACAGAAAACAACGTTTTTACGACCCAAGGCGCTCTATGGCAATTAGAGCATGGACTGACGGAGACATACGTTTAGCGCTAAGGCTTCTAAAATGGGCTCAACCTAAACCTATTGAGAGTCTTAAAAACTCAAAATCTAGATCTAATGACGATTATTCTTGGCAAGCAGCTTAAGCACTACCAAACTTGACAGGCGACAGAAGAATTATATTTTTCACAAATAGAAGCCAAGTTAGAGGGTTTTTCAGGGACAAGAATGATGCAAAAAAGAAAGCAAATTGAGGCAAGTAAAGGTTTTACAAAGTTTTGATCTTTCTCTGGCACAAATATTCTTTTATCGTTTCTTAATTTCCTAGCGCCATTAATGGAATTCAGACTAGGCTTGAAATAGGAAGCAATCATTGCCAAATAATCAACATAATACATTTGTACTAATGATTCAAGAGATTGTCAAGCGATCTAAGCCTCTACCACCTAAATCAAAATTAATCATATTTGGAGGTGGATTTAGTGGACAAAGAATCGCAAGTGTAGGAAGGCAATTAGGATTAAAAGTTTTATGCAGCAGGAGAAAAGAAAGTAGCAAAGGAGCTGATTTTATTTTTAACACTTATCAAAAATTATCTGATGAGATTTTGGAGGGAGCAACACATGTCTTAAGTTGTATACCTCCTTTGTTAAGTGGAGAAGATCCTGTCCTTCTTAAACTTAAAACTCAATTACTAAATTCAAAAAAGATACAATGGGTTGGTTATTTATCGACTACTGGCGTATACGGAGACTCAAAAGGGAACTGGGTCAATGAAAATACTTCTCCCAACCCTCAGCAAGATAGAAGTATTCGTAGATTGTCTTGTGAAAAACAATGGTTAGACACAAAGCTTCCCATTCAGATACTTAGGTTGCCAGGAATTTATGGACCTGGAAGATCTGCATTTGAAAGCCTTTTAAATGGAACTACAAAAATGATTGATAAGCCTGGTCAAGTTTTTTCAAGAATCCATGTAGATGATATTGCTGGATCTGTCTTGTTCTTAATTAATCTCTATTTTCAAGGGAAAACTCCATCCATAGTTAATGTGGCTGATAACTTACCAGCAAATAATCTTGACGTGCTTAATTTTGCAGCGAAAATAGCCAAGAAATCTCTACCATCAAAAGTGCCTTTTGAAATCGCACAAAAAACAATGAGTCCAATGGCAATATCTTTTTGGCAGGAGAATAGAAAAGTTGATAACAAGTTATTATGTAAAAAACTTGGGTATTCTCTAATTTATCCAGATTTTAAATCTGGGTTAAAAAATTGTTTCTCGCAATTGAAAATAAATTAATAGTCTTTATTTTTCAAATTATCATTAATCAATGTATTTTAGAAAATCACTTTAATTTAGTTAAATGGATAATTAAAATCTAATGAAGTAAATCCAATATTATAAAAATTTATTACACTCTATTCCAAGCCAACTATTACTCAAAAATTGGCTAAAAAATCAAACTCCCAAGAAAAAATCGAAACATGCAAAAATTTCAAACTTCGAAAAAAAAAAGCAGTACTCTTATTATCTCATTAGGAGATCCTGCAGGAATAGGGACAGAAATAACATTAAAAGCTCTTGGCTCTAAAAGCCTAAATAAAAATATAAAGCCTTTGCTTGTAGGATGCAAAAATAATATTCATGATACTTATTCAAAGTTAATTAAACATGGAATAGATAATATTCCCGATCCTAACCAGCTTGATATTATTGATATCCCTTTAGAAAATAAAGTTATTCCAGGAATAGTTGACGAATATTCTGGATCAGCAAGCTTTAAATGGCTTTTGAATGCAACTAATATACTTTTAGAAGGAAAAGCTAATGCTCTTGTAACAGCACCTATTTCTAAAATTGCATGGCATAAAGCTGGTCATAAATTTGCAGGACAAACTGAATTATTAGGTAAATTAACTAATAACAAAACATCTATGCTTTTTACAGCAATCTCACCAAATAATGGATGGAGATTTAATACTTTATTAGCGACAACACATATACCACTTAATAAAGTAAATGATACTTTAACCAAAGAATTGATTAGACATAAATTAGATACCTTATTGAATTTCTGTCGTAAGTTCAAACAGAAGCCATCAATACAAATAGCCGGTTTAAATCCACATGCTGGAGAACAAGGAAAAATTGGAATAGAGGAACAAAACTTAATTATTCCTATTTTAAATGAATGGAAATTAGATAATCCAGGCATCGAAATTTGTGGTCCCATACCTCCAGATACCTGTTGGATTTCATCAGTCAATGCATGGAATAGCGCTTCAATTAAAAATAATGCACCTGATGGAATACTTGCTTTGTATCACGATCAAGGTCTGATCCCTGTCAAGCTAATTGCCTTTGATGAAGCCGTTAACACAACTCTTGGTTTGCCTTTTGTAAGAACATCACCTGATCATGGGACAGCTCTTGATATTGCAGGAATGTTTAAGGCAAGAGAAAAAAGTATGATTGCAGCAATGAATAATGCTTTGATTCTTTCTCAATAAGTAAAAACTTTTACACAGGTTTTAATCTCATTAAAACTTGACCAAACTCGACTGGTGTTCCGTTCTCTACAAGAATTTCAATTACTTCACCACTTACCTCTGATTCTAATTCGTTCATTAATTTCATTGCTTCAAGAATACAAACAGCCTGCCCCACACTGATTCTCGATCCAATCTCTACGAAAGGGGGCTCTTCTGGACCTGGTGCGCGATAAAAGGTCCCTACCATAGGAGCAGTTACTTCAACAAAGTCAGAGCGTGAACCTGGGACTGAAGGAGGAGGAGTGCTCGGTACTGGAGAAGTATCAATTTTAGATTGAGGTGGTGGTGAATCAATATCTTCTGAAGTGATTTTCTTATTTGAAGCTATTGACTCTGAAGAAGTCGCAAAATTACGTTTAACTTCCAAGCAAAAGTCTTCTCCCTCAAGTCGAAACTCTTGAATGTCACTCTCAGCTAAAGTTGCCAACAAGCGATGAAGCTCTTCATGATCAAGATTCATAGTCATTGTGTTTCTCGGCCTAGATAACTGTCATTTCGAGTATCTACTCGAATTTTCTCACCAATTGAAATAAATAATGGGACCATTACTTGGGCTCCTGTTTCCAAGATTGCAGGCTTTGTTCCTCCAGAAGCAGTGTCACCTTTGACACCAGGATCAGTTTCTTTTATTTCTAAAACAACTGAGTTGGGCAATTCAACTTCAAGAGGTTTTTCATTCCAAGACACTACATTAACCTCCATCCCTTCTTTTAGATATTTCCTGCTTTCACCAATTTGTTTAGCTGTTAGACGCGTTTCTTCATAAGAAGTCATATCCATGAATACAAAATCATCTCCCTCCATATATGTGTGTTGCAACTTTGATTTCTCCAAAAGAGCTTGTTGAACCATTTCCCCAGCTCTAAAAGTCTTTTCGACAACACTCCCGCTCACAACAGCCTTTATTTTGGTCCTAACAAACGCAGAACCCTTGCCTGGCTTGACGTGTAGAAATTCAATAACACGCCAAACTGCACCGTCTAACTCAATCGTAGTGCCAGTGCGAAAGTCGTTACTTGAAATCATTCACACAAAAGATACCAATCGATCATAAGTCTGTGCCAAAGTCATGCAAAACATAGAATTAAAATGGCGAAAAAGATTTGCATTCTTGCCCTGATAACAATCCTATTTTCTTTAAGCTCTCCATGGATTAACCCTGCTATGGCAAGTCTTCCTAATGGTAATCGATTAAAAGATCCATACGCAATATTAAGAAACTCTTTACCAATTGACCAAAAAGAATTACGTGAATTACAAAACAAACTAGAAGACACCAGTGAAGATCTTAGAGGAAGTAGATGGTCAGCTATCAGCAAAGCCACTTCAAGAAGTCAATTCTTAGTCAATAACAAAAAAAATCAAATTCTTGACTCAATACCAGAGGAAAATAAAGAAAATGCTGCTAAGCAACTTTCTAATTTAAAAGAACAGCTTGATGAATTAAGGCAAATAGCAAGCGAAAAAAACAAAGTCTCATTTCTAGACGTAAGGCGTCAAAGTTTAAAAACAATTGATACTTTAGAATCTCTTCTAATCACAGAAAATTTTCCAAATAAAATACCCACTGAATATAATAATTTACCAAGACTTTTAGGTAGAGCAAATGTAGAAATAAAAACATCAAAAGGAAATATGAATGCAATTATTGATGGTTATAATGCTCCACTGACAGCTGGTGCATTTATAGATCTTTCAATGAAAGGTTTCTACGATGGTTTACCAATCAATAGGGCTGAAGAGTTTTTTATTCTTCAAACTGGGGATCCTAAAGGAGAAGCGATGGGATACATAGATCCTGATACTAATGAGTTGAGAAGAGTTCCATTAGAAATAAGAACATCTAGCTTAGAAGATACACTATATGGAGAAACTTTTGAAGACGTTGGTCTTTACACTGAGACTCCAGAACTTCCATTCGCAACTTTAGGAACACTTGGCTGGGCTCACTCTGATACAGATTTAAATGATGGTTCATCGCAGTTTTTCTTCTTCTTATACGAAGCTGAATTAAATCCAGCTGGACGTAATCTTATTGATGGAAGAAACGCAGCTTTTGGTTACGTAATAGAAGGTTCAGAAATATTAAATAAACTTGGAGTAGATGATAAAATTATCTCGATTACAGTATTAAATGGTTCAGAAAATCTTAAACTTAAAGCTTAAATTTGAAATAAAGTGACAACTACTATTAAAGATTTAGGTGAAATAGAATTACTAAATCGTTTAAAAAAATTTATGCGCTGTGGACAAATAGATGATGATGTAGCAGAAATAAACACAATAAATAAAAGTTTATTAATTAATACTGATTTACTTGTAGAAAAAATTCATTTTTCTGATGAAATATCTAATGCTAAAGATATTGGCTGGAAATGTATTACCACAAATATTTCTGATCTTATTTGCAGCGGCTCAGAAAAAATAATTTCTTTTACTGTTGGGCTTGTTTTGCCGCCAAACACACATTGGAAATGGGTTGAAAATCTATATGAAGGAATGTGGGAAGCGATGCAAGAATTTGGAGGAGAAATAATCGGTGGAGATTGCTCGTGCGGAGAAACAAAAATGATTTCAATTACAGCAATTGGAGAAATGAATCTACCCAGACTACATAGAGGAAATGCTTTACCTGGAGATTACATTGTTAGCACTGGGTTCCATGGATTAAGTAGGCTAGGTTTGGCCCTTTTAACATCCGAGAAACTGCCAAGTGAAGCTCATGTAAGTCCTGAGCTGATTAATAGGGCTATCAACGCACACAAACGCCCCTACCCTGCATTAAAAGCACTAAAAGCATTAATAGTTTGTAAACCTCAATCAACGAGCTGGAGAGCCGCAGGAACTGATAGCAGCGATGGACTAATTGAATCAATTAAAGGAATTTGCCAAGCCAGTAATTGTCAAGCAGTTTTATCAAAAACTTCTATTCTCAAACATCCCGACTGGCCAGAAGATGATATTTGGGATGAATGGATCCTAAATGGAGGTGAGGACTATGAATTGATACTTAGTCTTCCAAGAGAATGGGCAAAGTCATTATCAAAAAAATTAAAATCTGCCAAAATTATTGGGTTTATCAAAGAAGGTAAACCCAATATTTTCTGGGATAATTTAGAACAAACTAAAATTGACCAATCAAGTCTATTTCAACATTTTTAACGCTGGATTTTAAATTTACTTCCATTTCTGAGCAACAATTTCAGCCAAATCAACAACCCTTTGACTGTAACCCCACTCATTGTCATACCAGGCTAAAACTTTGACCATATTGTCATCGATGCACATTGTTAAAGCTTCATCAACAATGGTTGATTCATTAGTTCCCGCATAGTCAGTAGACACTAGAGGCAAATCACCATATTTAATGATTCCTTTCATTTCTCCCTCTGAAGCGGTTTTTAGTAATTTATTGACCTCTTCTGCACTAGTTTTACGACTTGATTCAAAAACCAAATCAACTGCAGAAACATTAGGAGTAGGGACTCGCATCGCAATACCAGTTAGTTTCCCTTTCATTTGTGGATAAACAAGAGCAACAGCCTTTGCGGCTCCAGTTGAAGTAGGGACCAAATTCATTGCTGCTGCTCTTGCGCGACGTAAATCACGATGAGCATTGTCAAGAATTCTTTGATCTCCCGTATAACTATGAATCGTGGTCATTAAACCTTTATTAATCCCCAACTTTTGATCTAAAACTTTTACGATTGGAGCTAAACAATTGGTGGTGCAACTTGCATTGCTGAGGATATCAAAATCTTCATGAGAGTATGAATCAGCGTTAACACCAACAACATAAGTACCTACACCATCACCCTTACCAGGTGCAGTAAGAATGACCTTCTTAGCCCCAACTTGGAGATGCTTACTAGCACCAACATCTGTATTAAATACACCTGTTGACTCAATTACTAAATCAATTCCCCACTCTTTCCAAGGAAGATTTAAAGGGTTTCTATCTGAATAACATTTTATAGTTTTGCCATTAATTTGAAATGTATCGTCTGAATGTGAAATTTCGGCGTCTTTTATAGCACCTAAAATAGAATCATATTTGAGCAAATGTGCACAAGTTTTTGGGTCAGAAGTGACGTTAATGCCCACCACCTCAATATTTGTATTTGCACCCCTACTGAGCCAACAACGCATAAAATTGCGTCCAATTCTTCCGAATCCATTAATCGCTACACGCAAAGTCATTTCAAAAACGGTAAAACCGCATAAGCTACTGGCCGCTGATCATACAGAACGATGATCATTTTCTGTGCATTTTGAAAAATAATTGAAGCGTTAAGGAAATAAAAAGTACAAAAACTGTCTAATTCTTTAAAAAATGTGCCTTTATTTCAATGAAGAGTTATCTTTCTAACGACACTGAAGCGAAATTGAAGAAGACAAAAAAGTTACCACCTCATATTCATTTTATTGGAATAGGAGGTATTGGTATGTCTGCTCTGGCAATGATTCTCGCTCAAAAAGGATATTCAATATCTGGCTCTGACCAGAAAAAAAACCTAACTTTAAAGAAATCAAAAGAAAACAAAGTCCATATCTTTCCAACCCAAGAAGAATCGAATATTGATGAAATTGTTAAAGTCCATGGGAAAAATATATTAGTTGTTAAAAGTTCAGCAATACATCCAGATAATTTAGAATTATGTAAAGCAAAAAAATATAATTTAACAATCAAGCATCGTTCTGAAATATTAGCCTTTTTAATTGAACAAAAAAGATCAATCATCGTCTCAGGATCTCATGGTAAAACAACTACTAGTACTTACATTACAACATTATTTTCTTATGCAAACAAGAATCCGACAGCAATTATAGGAGGAATTGTACCTCTCTACAAAAGCAACTACAATTTTGGTAATAGCGAATTTTTAATTGCAGAGGCAGATGAATCAGATGGGTCGTTAGTAAAGTTTAATCCAAATATCGGCTTGATCACGAATTTAGAACTTGAACATGTTGATCATTATCTAGATCTAGAAGATTTAATAGAAACAATGAAACAGTTTGCTCAAAAATGTGAATGCTTGATTACCAATTATGATTGTAATAATCTTAAAAATAATATACAAAATTCTAAATGGTTTTCGATTAAAAAAATTATTAATATAGATTTTGCGCTGATTCCTAAAGAATCTAATGGATGTGAAATTATTGCGGAATATTATGAAAAAGAAAAGTTTATTGATGTTATAAAAATACCTGTTCCTGGAATACATAATTTAAGCAATGCAGCAGCTGCTATAGCAGCATGTAGATTGGCTGGTATTCTTTTCAAAGATATAAAAAAAGGAATTGACAATTTAAATCTACCTTCAAGAAGATTTGAATTTAAAGGATTATGGAAAAACAGATTAATAGTTGAGGATTATGCTCATCATCCGAGCGAAATTGATGCTGCAATATCAATTGCATCTACTATTATTAAGACAACACATAACCTCTCAAAAATAACACCAAGAAGAATAGTTACGATATTTCAGCCGCATCGATATAGTAGAACTCAAAAGTTTCAAGAGGAATTTGCAAAAAGTCTAAGTAAATCTGATTTAGTATTTATAACTCCAATTTACTCTGCTGGAGAAGATAAAATCGTAGGAATAAATAATAAGAATATTGGACATGAATTAAAAAAAATTAAACCTAACCTAGAAATATATACCCCAGATAACAATCAAAATTTGATCAAACTAATAAAAGAACATACACTTGAAAAAGACTTGATTTTAATTATGGGAGCAGGAGATATTAATCTAATATGTGAAAATCTATTTTTTGAATTAATCAATAATAACTTAATCAGCAATAATATAGCAGCTTAATAAGTGAATTCCATTCAATTAGAGAAAAATATTTCCTTATCAAATTTCACTACTTGGGGAATAGGTGGCCCTGCAGAATGGATTGCTCAACCAAAAAATATTGAAGAACTTCAATATATAATTAATTGGATAAATAAGAAAAAAATTCCTTGTAGTATTATTGGTGCTGGATCAAATCTTTTAATAAATGACAAAGGAATTAAAGGTTTAAGTCTATGTATGCGTAATTTCAAAGGAATTCATATTGATAAAAAGAATGGAATTATCGAAGTCCTTAGCGGTGAAATGCTGCCTACTTTGGCCAGAAAAGCGGCTAAAAATGGACTTCATGGCATCGAATGGGCTGTAGGAATACCCGGAACAATTGGTGGAGCAGTAGTAATGAATGCAGGAGCACAAGAACATTGCATATCTAACTATCTCGAAAGTATTACAACGCTATCTTTGACAGGTGAATACAAAAAGATCAAAGGAAAAGATCTAAACTTTGGATACCGACACAGTCTGCTTCAAAATGAAAAATTAATTGTCGTATCTGCTCGACTCAAGCTGACATCAGGTCATGCAAAAAAAATTCGACAGGTCACAAATGAAAACTTAAATCATCGATTAAAAACTCAACCTTATCAAGCTCAAACATGCGGCAGTGTTTTTCGTAATCCAGAACCTTGGAAAGCTGCAAAATTAATTGAAGAACTTGGTTTAAAAGGATTTCGTTTTGGTGGAGCTGAAATATCCAAAATACATTCAAATTTTATAATTAACGCAAACCAAGCTTCTTCTTATGACGTCAGAGAATTGATTAAATATGTCAAAAAAAATGTTTTTGATTCTTATGGAATCTTGTTAGAAACAGAAGTTAAACAATGTGGCTTTTAAATTTAAACCCTAAACTCATTATCAATAGGAAATTCTCATGGCTGGATTCGGACTACCAAATTTTGGACAACTCACTGAAGCTTTTAAAAAAGCACAACAAATTCAGCAAAATGCCCAAAAACTTCAAGAAGAGCTTGAGGTTATGGAGATAGAGGGAACAAATAATGACAATAGGGCAAAGATATGGATGTCAGGGAATCAAAAGCCTTTACGGGTAGAAATTGAACAATCTCTTCTTTCTGAAGAAAAGGCAATAATCGAAGAGGCCATACTAGATGCTATGAAATCTGCTCACGAAGTTTCAACTTCGACTATGAAAGAACGAATGGAAGATTTGACCGGCGGATTCAAACTTAACCTGCCTGGTATGGGAGAGGAGAGTTAATCATTTCTTCAAGGTTCTCACGAAAAAAAGGATATCTTTCAAGATCTTTATCAATTACACAACCAGGTTCATCTCTATGCAAACAATTTCGGAACTTGCATTGTGAATTGATTAACTGAGTTCGAAACTCTGGGAACAAAAAAGCAAAATCAGATGGCTCACATACTATTTCCGGACGATTAAACCCCGGTGTATCAGCAAGAAGTGATCCATTTCCAATAGCAAAAAGTTCCACATGCCTAGTCGTGTGAGTACCTCTCTTTAATTTTTTTGAAACAACTGAAGTAGGTAGTGAAACAGTTGGGATTAAATGATTAATTAAACTTGTCTTTCCTACTCCAGAAGGACCAGCAAGTACAGTTAATTTTGTTTTTCGAAATCGTTCTATTAATGAATCAATACCCTGAGAATTATGTATAGATACTGGTATACAATCATACCCCCAAGATTTAAATTTATTTATATATAAAATCAAGTCATTATTTGTAATTAAATCTATTTTAGTTAAAATTATCAAAGGCTCTATATTTGCACATTCAGCTGTTAATAAAAAACGGCTTGTTTGCTCCATATCAAATAAAGGCTCATCAGCTGATATGCAAATGGAAACTAATGTAACATTTGCCACAGCTGGACGCTTTAAGAAACTTTGTCTAGGCTCTACATCAGCAACTACAGCTCGTTTGTTTTTATAATCTATAGACTCAACGCAAACTATATCACCTACATCTATAAATAAACCTTGATAATTTAATTTACCTTTTCGTATACATAAAAGTCTAATTTTTTCGTAAAATTCATCAAATGAATGATCTTTGAAATTTTTATAGTCAATCTCTACGATTAAAAAATTTGCCTTAAGTGCAACAACAATACCTTTTAATTTATTAGATTTATTTTTATTCACTCGATATTATCAAAGTTACTTTTTTAGAATCTTTATTCAATATTTTTACTTTATAACCCTTCTCTTGTAAACCATCAATAACACTAGTTTCAGCTTCGCCTATGTCAAGGTCTACTTTTAAAACTTGATTTGAAGATAAATTTTCCAAAACCAAACAGCATTTAACAAAATTTACTGGACAAGCAAGGCCACACAAATCTAAATAATGATCAATGAAGATATTTTTCTCCACTATTATTTGCCAAATAACTTACTAAATAAGCCACTTTTATGATAATGATGTTGAGGTCCACGTGCAGAGTAATGTCCAGCTAATTCTTCTAATAAATTTCTTTCAGAATCTGATAATTTTGTAGGTAATTTAATCTTTACTGAGACTTGATGATTACCTCTAGCAACTGGATTGCCTAGTTTCGGCACCCCTTTATTTTCTAAATTCAAAATAGAGTTAGGTTGGGTTCCTGCTGGAATTTGTAACTTAGTAGGGCCATCTACAGTCTCTATTTCGATAGTATCTCCTAAAATTGCCTGAAGATAACTAATATTAACTTCAGATAAAATTGTCAATCCATCTCTCTTTAAATTAGGATGATTTTTAACTTTTAAAAAGACATATAGATCTCCAGATGGACCGCCCTTTAATCCAGCATTACCCTCTCCTGAAACTCTTAATCGTGTTCCACTATCAACTCCAGCAGGAATATTAATTTTTAATTTTTTTCTTACTTGTTTAACCCCTTTCCCCCCACAAGCACTGCAAGGGTCTTTAATCACTTGTCCAGTACCACCACAGGTTGGACATTCAGCGACTTGAGTAAAACTTCCAAAAGGTGTGCGAGTCGCTCTTCTTACTTGACCTGCACCACTACATGTAGGACAAGTAACAGGAGCAGTGCCTTTCTTAGACCCAGTGCCTCTGCAAACATCACAAGTTTCTAAATGAGGAACCGTAATCTCTTTTTCTTGTCCAAAAATAGCTTTATCAAAATCAATCGTTAGGTCGTAACGTAAATCGTCTCCCTGTTGTGGTCCGCGTCTTTGAGGGCGAGAACCTCCAGGTGAACTAGAACCACCAAAGCCATTAAAAAAGGTATCAAACAAATCTGCAAAGCCGCCCATATCTCCCATGTCCGGCATGCCAGCGGCCCCACCTATTCCAGCTTCTCCAAATTGGTCGTAACGAGCTCGCTTTTGAGAGTCGCTTAAAACTTCATATGCTTTACCTATTTCTTTGAACTTATCCTCTGCACCTGCTTCCTTATTGACGTCAGGGTGATATTTCCGAGCTTGTTGTCTATAAGCTCTTTTTAAAGTGTCAGCATCCGCATCTCTGCTGACACCCAATAGATCGTAAAAATCAGCCATTAGTACATTTAAACAAATTCAATTCCGTTTCGATCATCATTTAGTTAATTCTCATCTTTGGTTGAACCATCTAAAGATTCACTTAGTTCTTGATTAGAAGCACTATGATCAGGAATCTCTTCATTAACGGCTTTCGGGCCTGGTCCCATAGAAACTTTAACCAAGGCATGCCTTAAAACACGACCATTAAGGTGATAACCCCTTTGTAATTCTTCAATCACAATATCCTCAGCCTTTGCATCGCTGGGCTCTCTCATAACTGCCTCATGCAAAGATGGATCAAAAGCCTGATCAACCACTCGCATTGGAGCAACGCCAAGATTCTTAAGAACTTCAACTAATTGTTTGTAAAGTCCTTGGTAACTTCGGTGTAATGCTTGAGCTTCTTCACCCTCAGGATTCAACTGCTGCCTTGCTCTTTCAAAATTATCAACAATAGGAAGTATTTCACTAAGGGTTGTGCAAGTAAGTTGAATTTTTAGATCATCTTGATCACGGGTCTGTCGCTTTCGAAAATTATCAAAGTCAGCAGCTATTCTCATATATTGGCTGTTTAAAGTTTCATGCTCTTTTTCTAATTGCTGTAATCTTGCTTCAGTATCTGAACCTTTAATATTTGACTCACAACTAGTTGAAGATTGTTCGTTTTCTGTATCTACTGAATCATTCTTCACTTGAGGCTCTATCTCGGGATTATCAGAAAGCTCAACTTGATTAACTGATTCATTACTACTAGGAGAACTTACAGAATTTTCACTGGGATTATTTTGTGATGAACCATCTTGTGATAATTCATGTTCGGAAGAGGAAACGTCTGAATTCATATAATTCAATCGGCTTTTAAAACATATTGAATGCAAAGGGTTTTTTGTACAAGCTACGGAAGCCCACACCTATTGAATAGAAAAGATAATCATTTACGAATCAACTTCGAACGCAAGTGCGACACCATTATTGCAGTATCGTTTACCGGTTGGCCTTGGACCATCATTAAAAACATGCCCTTGATGCCCACCACATCGTCGACAATGATATTCAGTTCTAGGGACAATTAATTTGAAGTCTGTTTTTGTCTCTATTGCATCCGGTAAATGATCGAAAAAACTTGGCCAGCCTGTTCCACTGTCAAACTTTGTTTTTGAAGAAAATAAAGCAAGCCCGCATCCTGCACAACGAAAAACTCCTTTCCTTTTTTCATCATTTAATGGACTTGAAAACGGTCTCTCTGTTCCTTCCTTACGTAAAACGTAAAAAGCGTCTTTGGGTAAACGATTTTCCCAGTCTGCATTAGTTAGAGTTTTATAATTTTTCATAGGTTTAGAGGAGGCAAAAGCCCTTTTTGGTTTGATAGTAAAACCAAAAAGAGTATTCAAGAGTCCAAACATAAAAAATCTACGCTTCAAAGAAATTTCTCAGTTCGATGAATCTTAATAAAATTTCCTCCCTAAAAGTTGAAAAAAATTAATTCATAAAAAATGATTTCCAATTCTTTAAAAACAAATGAAATAGCTAACTACAGGTTAAGCATTGCTCCAATGATGGATTGCACAGATAGGCATTTTCGTGTCCTCATGCGCCAGATCACCAAAAAATCGCTTCTATACACTGAAATGATTGTGGCCCAAGCGCTCCATTACTGCAAAAACAGGAATAAATTATTAGATTTTGATGAAATTGAACATCCTATTTCCATACAACTTGGTGGAGATAATCCAAATCTTATTGCTGAAGCAGCTCAAATGGCTGAAGATTGGGGCTATGACGAAATTAACTTAAACATAGGATGCCCAAGTCCGAGAGTAAAATCTGGCAACTTTGGAGCTTGTCTTATGGGAAAACCAAAGATAGTGGCCAATTGTATTGAGAAAATGAAGAAATCATGCAACATACCAATAACAGTGAAACACAGACTTGGTATTGATAATCTCGACAGTGATGAATATCTTCTGAAATTTGTTGATACTTGTTCACTTGCAGGAGCAGACAGATTCATAATTCATGCAAGAAAAGCTTGGCTTAATGGATTAAATCCAAAAGAAAATCGTACAATTCCACCACTTCAATATGACAGAGTTCAAAAATTAAAAAATAACAGGCCTGAATTAATTATTGAGCTGAACGGTGGAATAAATACAATTAATGATTCTATTGACGCTCTAAAAGTATTTGATGGAGCAATGGTAGGAAGAGCTGCATACTCTCATCCATTTCTTTGGACAAAAATTGATTCATTAATTTTTGGACAAAAAGAAAAATATTTATCAAGATCAAAAATAATTAAAAAGCTTATTCCTTTTGCTCAAAAACATTTAGAGAATGATGGACGTCTTTGGCAAATTTCTAGACACATTTTAAATCTGATAGAATATATTCCAAATGCAAAAATATTGAGACAAGAATTAAGTGAAAAATGTCAAACTAATAAAGATGATATTTCCATTTTAAAAAAAATTGCCCAACAACTTGAAGATGCTGGGCAATAAAAACAATAAGCGAAATCTTTAAGATTCTGCGCCGCCATAATCTGCCGTAGAGTCGGCTCCCCCTTCAGGCGAAGCACCTCTTCTTCTTCTGCTACGACCTTGATCAAAGTCATTTACATCTTGAGAAGCATTGCCATGACTACGATCTTCCCAGCCTTTGGCTCCAGAAGGTCTATCTTGAGCTGATTGATCAGCTTGGCCACCACCACCGTAGCCACCTTGGCCGCCGCCGTAGCCACCTTGGCCGCCGCCGTAGCCGCCGTAGCCGCCTTGGCCACCGCCACCGTAGCCACCTTGGCCACCGCCACCGTAGCCACCTTGGCCACCTTGGCCACCGCCACCGCCACCGTAGCCACCTTGGCCGCCGCCGTAGCCACCTTGGCCGCCGCCGCCGTAGCCGCCGTAGCCGCCTTGGCCACCGCCACCGTAGCCGCCGCCGTAGCCGCCTTGGCCACCGCCACCGTAGCTGCCGCCGTAGCCGCCGCCACCCCTTCTGGGAGCACTCCCTCTAGGTTCAGCTTTGTTGATTCTTAATGGACGGCCCATGAGCTCAGCACCTTGTAAAGATTCAATTGCTGAAGCTTCAACTGCCTCATCAGCCATCTCAACAAAAGCAAAACCTCTTTTGCGTCCTGTATCTCGTTCTAAAGGTAAAGAACAATTTGACACCTCCCCAAAGGGAGAAAACAATTCCATGACATCTTCCTGCTCAGCGCGGAAGGGCAAGTTGCCGACAAAAATACTCACTTGAAAATTGACTTAAAATAAAATGAAACTAATCGGCTATAAATAGCCAAAATTAATAACTCTAAAATGAGTTATCAATAAATACTTTAATACCGAAAGCCCTAAAATAGACCTAAAACAATTATTTTAATTAAATAATTTTTCTCGCCAATAAAAAAGCTGTTCTTGAACTCTCTCAAATCCAGTTCCACCAGCACTCAATCGAGACTCAACCACACTTGACGGTAAAAGCTTTTCATAAATATCTTTTTCAAAAAATTTATGAAATGTTTTCCATCTTTCCAATGGAATATTTTTTAATAAAATTCCCTCCTCTAAAGAAGTTTTTACAATTCGCCCAACTAATTGATAAGCCTCTCGAAACGGTATGTCCTTAGCCACTAAATAATCAGCAACGTCAGTGGCATTTGAAAAGTCTGATGAGACAGCATGATTAAGTCTTTCTTTTCTAAAAATTAAACCTTCTTCAAACAATATTGATATGGCAATCAAGGAATTCTTAACTGTTTTAACGCTATCAAAGATAGCTTCTTTGTCTTCTTGAAAATCTTTGTTGTAAGCCAAAGGTAATCCTTTGATCATAGTCAGCATAGCTTGTAAATGTCCAAATACTCTTCCTGTCTTACCTCGAACAAGCTCTGGTACATCAGGATTCTTTTTTTGAGGCATAAGACTACTTCCAGTAGCACATCGGTCGGTTAATTCAATAAATGCAAATTCTTCCGATGCCCACAAAATTACTTCTTCAGATAATCTACTTAAATGAGCCATAATTAACGAAGAGGCTCCTAAAAATTCTACGACAAAGTCTCGATCACTTACAGCATCTAAACTATTAGAATAAATATCTTGAAAGTGTAATTCTGAAGCAGTAATTTTTCTGCTTATAGAAATAGATGTTCCAGCTAAAGCTGCTGCTCCTAGTGGGGAAATATTTACTCGTTTTCTTACGTCCTTTAATCTATTTCTATCTCTTTGTGCCATCTCAATATATGCCAATAAGTGATGCGCCAGAGACAAAGGTTGTGCCCTTTGTAAATGCGTATAACCAGGAATCAGCGTATAAAGATTTTCTTCTGCTAATAAAAAAAGGGATTTCTGAAGACGCTCCAAATCCATATCAATTTCATCAATACGCTTTCTTAGCCATAATCTGAGATCTGTGCCAACTTGATCATTACGACTACGACCAGTATGTAATTTTTTTCCTACCGGGCCTATCAAATCTATTAATTTTTTTTCTACAGCAAAATGAACATCTTCATCTGAAGTGACAGGCTGAAATAAACCATCAGAGGCCTCTTTCCTAATCTGTTGAAGACCATTTTCTAATCTAAGTGCCTCTTCCTTCGTAATAATCTCTTGAATGCCAAGCATACGTGCATGGGCAATTGATCCATCTAAATCTTCTTCTAATAAACAAATATCAAACCCGATTGAAGCATTAAATTTTTCTATAAAAGGATTAAGTCCTTTATCAAATCTCTCGCTCCAAGTTTTGCTCAATGCTTTTTCCATATGACTAATACAAATAAAGCAAGAGTCTTAGGAATTGTCAGGCAATTACTAAGTTAATTTAGGAACCGTTGATTCTTCGTTGACTTTTAAAACCACCATTGATGCATCATCTTCAAGATGATGATCACTAACACCAACAAAACCATCTAATCTTTCAAAAAGTTTATTTAATATTTCTTTAGCTCCCAGGCCTTCCTTAGCAAATTTATCTAAAAAAGTTATTAAACGATTTTCATCAAAACGTTCACCTGATATACCAGGCGCCTCAGTCACTCCATCGGTGTAGTAGAGAAGTACATCCCCTGGCTGAAGAAAAATCTCCCCACATCCGTATTCAGCTTCAGGTTGAAGACCGATTAATAAACCAGGGGTATCTAATCTTTTAATTGATTTTGACTTGGCGCTCCAAAGCAAAGGAGGGTTATGTGCTGCATTGGCAAAACGTAATTTTCTTGATTGCGCGTCAAAGTCCGAATAAAACAAAGTTACAAACCTATGGGATTGAGTCAGATCTTCAATAGCTAATTGATTCAGGTCATGCAAAATAGAATCAGGAGGTAATCCTGTTAAAACTTCCGCTCTAAGCATTCCTCGTAACATAGTCATCAACAATCCAGCAGGAACACCTTTACCCATAACATCACCAATCACAAAAGCCCAACGCCCACTAGCTTTTGCTGTTTCATTTAAATCTGAGCGAGTGGGCATAAAATCGTAATAATCACCACCTACTTGAAAAGCTGGCCTACAGCAAGCAGCCAATTCAACTCCCTCAATTACTGGACATTGATCAGGTAGTAATTGTGATTGGATTTCAGCACCAATACTTATTTGTCTATCAACTTTCTCATGATTACGAATCACCTGAAATATTGCATCGTTTTCTATAGCTACTCCAGCAAGATCAGCAACTATTTGAATATGTTTTCGATGTACATTACTTCCAAAAACAATCTCTTTTTTATCAAATGCATATAATCGACCTCGCTGTCTTCCTCGAGAAACTATCGATGTAGCAATTACATTAGAAGAATCAAAATGTCTTTGAACTAAACGATCTAACATTTCAATATTCTTTTCCTCCATGCCAAAACCCGTTTTCTTACCTTTCTCTAAAAGAAATAATTTTCTAAAGAGTTCCTGATCTTCATCGATAGGGACCATTTGTAACTGCTCCCGCCAAAGACTTCCATTATCTTGAAATGGAATTAACAATGATCCTTTAACGCCAACTAATTGAGTGACAAGAAGTGGAATAAGTTCAAGAAAACGCTGTAAATTAGTAAAACTTCGCAAAGCAAAGCTTAATGAAAGCAATAAATCTTGATTAACAATTTGCTCTTGAGAAAGACTATGAACCAAATCGCTTAGAGACTTGGAAGCATCACTTGAGAAGAGGTTGGTAGGATCTTGCTTTTGTTGTTCAGAAATTGGACAATTTTCTTTCACCATTCTCCGACAATAAAGAAATTGAAACTTAGAAACATATACAAAAAATATCTAAAAATCATCTAACAGTTAAAAGTGCCTCAACAAATTCAAAGCTATTAAATGGTCGCAAGTCCCTAATTTTCTCACCAGCCCCGATGAATCTGACAGGAAGTTTTGCTTCTGATGCAACAGCCATAGCAACACCTCCTTTAGAAGATCCATCAAGTTTTGTGAGTATTACACCTGTTAATTCTGCTGAATCAGCAAATGCTAGAGCCTGCCTTAAGCCATTTTGACCTTGACTAGAATCAAGCACTAATAAAGATTCAACGTTTGCATTAGGAGCAAGTTTATCGATAATTTTTCTAATTTTTTTCAATTCCTCCATTAAATTATTTTTCGTTTGTAATCTTCCTGCAGTATCTACCAATAGTAAATCTATATTTTTTGATTTACTTGCACCAATAGCATCAAATACTATCGATGCTGGATCAGCATTCTTAGATTCATTTGCGATAACTTCAACCCCTGTTCTGTCTCCCCATACCTTTACTTGTTGAACAGCTGCAGCTCTAAAAGTGTCTGCAGCAGCAATCATTGCTGAAAAACCACTTCTTTTTGCAACACTTGCCAATTTACCAAGAGTCGTCGTTTTTCCAACACCATTAACACCTACTAGCATCCAAATATTTAAACAACCTTTTTGTGGAGAAAGTAAATCAGCGCCACTATTTTTTATTGGTTTTTCTAAAACATTGACTAATTGTTCTTTTAAAAAACGCAAGCCCTCAGAAGCTTCAACAACTTCCTCGTTTAACTTTGTTCTTAAAGATTCTAAAATTTGATCAGTAGCAGAAACTCCCGCATCTGCTCTAAGTAAAAGTGTCTCTAAATCATCAAGAACTTCAGGAGTAAGTGGATCGTCTCCTAACTTTTCTAATAAATCAGTAACAAAGGCTTTACGAGTTTTTTCTAGTCCTTCCTTTAGCCTGCTAAGCCAATCAATATCATCTAATGAAAATTGGTCAATTTTTTTACCTTGGGCAGCTAAAACTTCCGCTGACCATGTAAAAGTATCATCAAAATCTCCTAATTGAGGCTGATCTTCTCCTTCTGTCTCTTGACTAACTTGCAGTCTGTTTTTAACAGTAATATCTGATTTAAAATCCTCGTTGATATTTGTTTTAGTATTCAATATCTCTTTTTCTTCAATTTCTTTTTGACATAACTCTTTTTCTTCTTTTTGTTTTTGTTTGAGTTGCAAATAAACTTGTTTTGCCCAATCTAAAGATTCATCATTAACAGATGAGGAATTTTCGCTTGGCTTCATTTTAGAAAAATTCTTTTTATCCTGAGAAAAATCGTCTTTCATTTCAAATTTAGTATTAAAGCAGAACTTTGAAGTTTTCTTAAAACTCCATTAATCATTCTTCGTCCTTGTTCGTCGCTATAACGATTAGCCAAATTTACAGCTTCATTACAAGTAACAGCCATAGGAGTATTAAAGTCTATTAAATCAACCCATGCCAATCTCAAAATATCTCTATCAATTCTAGGTAATCTTTTTAAACGCCAACCTTCCATAACGCTATCAAGCTTATGATCAATCTCATCTTGCTTTTCAATTACTAAATCAACACGCCTCAGAGCTAACTCACGTATTTCTTTTTGATCAACTAACGCTAGTAATCTTGGTAATTCGATACTTTCAGATAAGCAGTTAAGTATATTCTCTGAATCAATCAAACAAGTTTTCAAATGATTTTGAGATTTTATTAACAATCCCGCATCTCCTTGCAATTCACTATCCAATAATTCCTGATTGGCTTTTTCTAATTGCGCTGCACATGAATCTAATTGTTCTCGCCAATGTTGAGTTAAAGATTCAATTGCTTTACTAAGTAAACTTTCAATATTTAATTTATTAATATCTTTTTTTTTAATTTGTCCTAAAAGTAAAAGAGCTAACTCTCTGGAAATTGATTTTAATTGCATAACTATGACTAAAAGCTTTAAGAAGATGATGCTCTTAACTGAGAAAATAAACTAGAAAAAGATGTGTTTGTAGAGTTACTCCTATCATCAGGATTTACAATTCCGGCGGAAATAATAGTTCTAAAAGCATCTTCCACAGATATATCTAAATCTTTAACAGAATCTTCTGGCACTAATGTATACCAACCAGTTGTAGGGTTTGGTGCAGTAGGTATAAAAACACTCAACAAAGGTTGATTTGGTTCAGTTTGTAGAGATGGTCCAACAATACCAGTAACAAAACCAACGCTGAATAAACCCTCTCGCGGATATTCAACTAATACAACTCTGCGAAATCTAGTTGAATTGTCTCTCAAAAAAGTTTCTAGAAGTTGTTTAAGAGTTTTATAAACTGATCCCGCAAGTGGTATTCGAGATAGAGTTCCTTCCCCGAACTCAAGCAACCATCTCCCTACAAAATTTCTAGCCATAAGACCTATCAACAAAATACCTAGTAATGGCACAGTTAAACCCAAAGCAAGGTTAATAAGGTCTTGCAGTAAAGGATTAAGAGTAATGAAGGGATTTAATTGTTTTGGTATTGAAGTTAATATTGCCAAAACAAAGCGGCTGACAATTGTAGACAACCAAATAGTGGTAGCTAAAGGAATAACCACCAATAGACCAGCTATTAGGTCATTTTTAAGATCCTGCTGAAGCCTTGAGCCAAGAGTCAGATCTTCCTTGGGAGAGGACTGCACCAAATAAAGAGAGTCCGAAAAAATTTATATATATACAATCTAACCAAATTAAGTGCCTTAATTGAATAATTTAAGCTATTAATAGAAATAAAACATCAAAAGAAAGAATTTAAAGCTCCTCATCAAGTCGGAATTGACTAAAAAACCTCTTAATTAAAGGCAAAACATTATTCATAAAAAGCTTGCTCCAATCTTGAAAAATTCTATTGATCTAACAAAAAAAATCAAAGAAAAAGCCTTTGAAGAAGGCTTTGATGCAGTAGGAATTGCAAAAGTCCCAGGATCTTCAAGAATCAAACTTCGAACCGCTTCGTTAGAAAGATGGTTGCAAGCAGGCCATCAAGCAAAAATGGAATGGATGAAAAGCCCAAAAAGAAAAGATATAGAAAGCATGCTCAAAGGGGTAAAAAGTGTTCTTGCTGTTGGACTTAATTACTATGTAGATACTGATAGACCAGCTAAAGATATATCAATTGCCAGATATGGATGGGGAAAGGATTATCATAAAATTATTAAAAAAAAATTAAAAAAAATTGCTGAATTTTTAGAGACAGAAAGACCAAATGCAAAATGGAAAATATGTGTTGACACAAGCGCATTTTTGGATAAGGCCTGGGCAGAAGAAGCTGGTATTGGATGGATTGGAAAACACAGCAACATAATTAACTCTGAAATTGGTTCATGGATGTTTTTAGGCCATCTTTTATCTACTGAAGAGTTAGAGGCTGATAAGCCTTCCAAACCAATATGTGGTGAGTGTGAAAAATGTATTGAAGCATGCCCAACCAAAGCAATAGAAGAACCATTTATTATAAACTCATACAAATGTTTGGCATATCACACCTTAGAAAACAGAGATCAAGAATTACCAGAAAACATTATTAATAAAATGGGAAATTGGATTGCTGGTTGTGATATTTGCCAAGATGTATGTCCGTGGAACCAAAAACATATTCCAAGCACAACTGAAGCAGACCTTCAACCATCTGAATGGATATTAAATACAACTAAACAAAATCTATTGTCATGGGATGATTCAAAATGGAAAGAAAATTTAAAAAATTCAGCACTAAAACGAATTAAGCCATGGATGTGGCGTAGGAATATAGATTCAATATCAAAGAATAAATAAAAATAATGATAAAAACTTCAAAGATTTTTAAATATTTACTTAGCCTAAGTCTAATTGAAACTTTTTTTATACCTAATTCGTCGATTGCATTTTTCCCAAGAATTAACGAACCAAATCAAGAAGAATTTGAATTTACTTCAATGCAAATGGGAAAAGCTGCTATGCAGCTAATTCAATTTGGTCAATACAAAGAAGCAATTAACATTTTAAAACTCGCATTAAAACTAAATCCTAAAGAAGAAACTCTTTGGATAGCTCTTGCAGATGCGCAATTTAAATCAAAAGATAGTGATAGTGCATTATTATCATTGAATAAAGTTTTAGTAATAAATCCGAAAAATGCCTCAATATATTTTACTAAAGGTTCTATATATATGAATTCAAAAAATCTTGAGAAAGCAATTTTAATGCTTAATCAAGGATTATTATTAGATAACAAAAATGAAACAGGCTACTTCCAACTTGGAAATGCATATATTATGCTAAAAGAATATACAAAAGCTTTAGATACTTATAATAAAGTCACTAAATTAAACCCTAATTTTTGGCAAGTAATTAATAATCAAGGTCTCATACTTTATGAAATAAATAAAAAAAAAGACGCTATCTCAAAATTTAAATTAGCCGCAAAATTAAGTAATAATGCTGAACCTAAGCTTGCATTAGCAATTACAATCTATTCAACGAAAGGTAAATCTATTGAATTATTAAACATAGCAAAAAATGCTTTAATAGATAATCCAAAATATGCTAATATTGAGTATCAATCTGAACAGTTATGGGGAAGAAAGTTACAACATTCAGCAAAACTTTTTTTTAAAACGAAAGAAATGAAAAAAGTAGTTAGAGAAGCTAGACAAAAAACTCAATGAGTTAATGTTTAACAAAAAACTGGTTTTTAACAAATTAGTTAGTAACCTAAATAAAGAAATTTAGGCCTCTTTCATACTCCAAGATGGCCAAGGAACGCCTGAAACCCATTTCGTTGCATCAGGAAATGCAGCGTTCTTATCTCGAGTACGCAATGAGCGTAATCGTTGGGAGAGCATTGCCAGACGCGAGAGATGGATTGAAGCCAGTGCAAAGAAGAATTCTTTTTGCAATGCACGAGTTAGGACTTACGCCCGAAAGGCCTTACAGGAAATGTGCTCGCGTTGTAGGAGATGTTCTTGGTAAATATCATCCACATGGAGATCAAGCTGTCTACGATGCACTTGTAAGACAAGTTCAAATATTTAATTCAAGATACCCAATTCTTGATGGCCACGGAAACTTTGGATCTATTGATGATGATCCTCCTGCTGCAATGAGATATACAGAAACTCGACTAGCGCCAATATCTAACGATGCAATTTTGAGTGAAATAGATCAAGAAACTGTTGATTTTTCACCAAACTTTGATGGCTCACAACAAGAACCAGATGTTTTACCAGCTCAATTACCTTTCCTCATCTTAAATGGAAGTACAGGGATTGCTGTTGGAATGGCAACAAGCATTCCTCCACATAATTTGAACGAAGTGGTAGAGGCCTTAATAGCAATAATAAAAAACCCCTCATTAAACGAAGAAAAATTGTTAGAACTAATACCTGGGCCCGACTTTCCAACGGGAGGAGAGATATTGGTAAGTAGCGGAATAAAAGAAACTTACAAGAAAGGGAGAGGAAGTATAACCATGAGAGGAATAGCGCACATTGAAGAAATTAATCCTGGAAAAGGTAAACACAAAAGAAGTGGCATTATTATTTCAGAACTACCATATCAATTAAATAAAGCTGGCTGGATTGAAAAATTAGCTGACCTTGTAAATAATGGAAAAGTTTCGGGAATAGCTGATATTAGAGATGAAAGTGATAGGGATGGAATGCGAATTCTTGTTGAAGTTAAAAGAGATTCTGATCCAAAAAAAATTCTAGATTTTTTATATCAAAAAACTGCTTTACAAAGCAATTTTGGTGCCATTTTACTTGCGTTAGTAAATGGCCAACCAGTTCAACTTACATTAAGAAAATTATTAAATAATTTTTTAGAGTTTAGAGAAAATACTATTTTACTAAGGAGTAACTATTTACTAAAAAATATTAAAAATAGGCAAGAAATAGTTGAGGCTCTAATTCAAGCCATAAATAATCTTAGAAAAATAATTGATTTGATTGAAAAATCAAAAGATACAGCTGAAGCAAGAAATAATTTAATTATTAGCTTAAATATTAATGAGAAACAAGCAGATGGAATTCTTGGTATGCCTTTAAAGAAAATTACAAGTCTTGAAAAAGATTCTCTAAAGAATGAAATAAATGATTTAAAAAATAAAAGAGCAGAACTCGAGTTAATAATTAATGATAGAGCAAAGTTAATGAAAGTTATGATTAAAGAACTAAAAGAGCTTAAAAAAAGATTTGGCAGTGAAAGAAGAACCAAATTAATAGAAGGTGGAGATGCTCTTATTGCAGAAAAAATGGCAAATCAAAGACCAAATAAAGAACTTCAAAGAATAAATGCACTAAAAGAATTATCAACGGATTCTGAAATAATAATTCAATCAAATAATGAAATAAAAATAATTCCTTCAGTAATAATAAAAAAATTAAAATTGAAGGAATTTGCTCAAGAAAGAAAGGATATTCTGCCTGCAAAGCTAATATGGCCAATTAAAGATGAACCAAAAATATTAGCCATCAGTCAACAAGGTAAAATAGGTCTTCTTAAGTGGGAATTTGCGGGACAAAAGCCCGGCCCTCTAAAACAATTTTTACCAGCAGGTTTAGAAAATGATAAAATAATTAATCTTATTCCACTAACAGAAATAAAAGATATAAGTTTAGGATTACTTAGTACTGATGGAAAGTTTAAAAGAATTTCTATCAATGAGATTAGCGATATTTCTAATAGGTCAACATCGATTTTAAAATTAAAAGACAGTGTAAAGCTTAAGTCTTGCATTCTTTGTAAAGAGAATAGCTATTTGTATATAGTTAGTGATATTGGCAGAATTATTAAAATTAAAATAACAGAAAATGATTTCCCATTTATGGGTAAATTAGCTCAAGGAACAAATATAATAAAATTATTCCCTGGTGAAAATATAGTTAAAGCTTTAAATTTTCAAGAAAAACAAAATAAAGATTTAATTTTAATAACTAATAAAGCTTCTTTCGTAAAACATTCGACAAAAGAAATAACTATATCAAAAAAAGGAGGCTTAGGATCAATGGGAATAAATTTTAAAAATAATAAAACAATTAAAGAAAGAGTAATTGATTGTTTTATAAATAATAAACACGTTTATCTTAAAACTGATAAGGATAGATATCAAAAATTAAAAACCGATCAAATTGACACTAGTTCATATAAAAAAGAGAACAAATTAAAGATAGACTTAAACAATAATGAGTTTTTAAAATCTACTTTTTCAATGAAATTACCAGAAAAAAATTAAGACAAAGATGTTTCTTCAAGCCAAGCTAAATATTCATCAGTGACTGTTCCAGTAACATATTTACCTGTGAAGCAAGATAAATCTAAATCCTCAATTTTAGAATCTTGCGTAATAGCCTGAGTAAGATCATCTACTTCTTGATAAATCATTTTATCAATAAATAAATTATTTTCTATTTGATTTATATCTCTATTATAAGCAATCAATTCATTCTTGCTTGGCATATTAATTCCATAGACATGTGGATATCTAATTGGTGGTGCAGCAGATGTAAAAGTAACTTTATTAGCCCCTGCACTTCTTGCCATTTGAACTATTTGCTGAGATGTCGTTCCTCTAACCACTGAATCATCAACTATCAATACGTTTTTATTCTTAAATTCAGTACTCATTGCATTTAACTTCTGACGCACTGAACGTTTTCTTAGAGATTGACCAGGCATTATAAATGTTCTACCAACATAACGATTCTTGAAAAAGCCTTCCCTATATTCAATCCCTAACTGTCTTGCTACCTGCATGGCTGCAGGTCTAGAAGAATCAGGGATTGGCATTACAACATCTATATCACCAAGAGAAATTTGCTTTTTTATAGTTTCAGCTAATAAATCTCCCATTCTTAACCTTGACTCATACACAGATATGCCATTCATTATTGAGTCAGGTCTAGCTAAATAAACATATTCAAATGAACAGGGGAATAATTGAGGATTATCTGAGCATTGTTTAGAAAAAAACTCACCATCTGAAGTTATAAATATCGCCTCACCTGGTTCAACATCTCTAACAATTACATAATCGTTATTTTCAATAACTAGAGATTCGCTAGCGATTATCCATTCAGGTTTATTATTTTCTTTTACCCTTCTTCCAACAACTAAAGGGCGAATTCCAAAAGGATCTCTGAAAGCTAAAAGACCATGACCAGCTATTAAAGCGATTGAAGCATAGGATCCCTCTACTCTCGCGTGAAGTCTTTTAACAGCATTAAAAAGATCCTCTGGATCTATATCTTTTCCTTTTATTTCACTATTTAATTCTGTTGCCAAAATATTCAATAACATTTCAGTATCGCTCGATGTATTTGTATGTCTTTTATCAACTTTAAAAAGTTCTTTTTCTAGCTCTCTTGTATTAGTTAAGTTTCCATTGTGAACAAGAATAATTCCATAAGGAGCATTTACGTAAAAAGGTTGTGCTTCTTCTTCTTTATGAGCAGCACCTTTAGTTGCATAACGTACATGTCCCAAGCCTAATCTTCCAATCAAAGCTCTCATATCTCTAGTTCTATAAGCTTCTCTAACTTGACCTTTAGATTTATTAATATGAAAAACACTTCCGTCCATTGTTGCAATCCCCGTAGAATCTTGACCTCTATGCTGTAGCAATAACAAACTATCGTATATTTGTTGATTACATTGATCAGTTGAGACAACACCTACAATTCCACACATAATTATATTCCTAGGTTAAGTAAACTTAATTTAATTTTAAGATTATAAATCATAAATGAGATTATTTAGTTATTTTTTTATAGATGGTGTCTTTGTATATATCTTTCAAGTCTAAAATATTAATATCTATAATTGTATTATTCGATTGAGACACTAATAGTTTTTTTTGATTATTTACAATGCCTAAATGAGATATTGAAAACAGATTAGATTCTTGCAAAGAAATATTTTTATAATATTTCTCTAATTCTACGCTTTGTTCACTTGAACAACTAACTAAAACTCTTGCTCCTCCTTCAGCAAATAAGAGTCTATCTAATCTTGATTCGCTAGGAGGGAGCATAATATTTGCTCCGTAACCAGAAGAAATACAACATTCAGCTATAGCTACTGCCAGACCACCATCACCTAAATCATGAGCAGAGTTAATAATACCTTTTTTTATTATTTCTCTTAAAAATGCATGAACTTGTTTTTCTAAATTTAAATCTATTTCTGGAGGTCTTCCTGTTTTTAATCCATGAATATACTCTAAAAAAGATGAAGCAGATAATGAAATTCTTTGATCTTGATTTATATTATTTTCCAAAGATAATCCAATCATCCATATTTGATCTTCAGCTTTAACCCAAGATTTTTTACAAATTTTATTAATATCCTCTATTAATCCAACCATACCAATTACTGGCGTTGGATGTATTGGGATAACGGTATTATTTGGCAATTTAGTATCATTGTATAATGACACATTTCCTCCTGTAACTGGAGTATTCAATGCTAAACAAGCTTTAGTTATCCCTTCACATGACATTGATAATTGCCAAAAACCGACTGCTTTGTCTGGAGAGGAAAAATTTAAATTATTTGTAATTGCTATAGGTTCAGCTCCCACAGAACTTAAATTCCTAGCCGCTTCTGCAACAGCAGACATACTTCCTCTTTGAGGATCTAAATAAACCCATCTATCATTACAATCAACAACTGATGCTATTCCTCTATCTTTCTCTGGCTTGGCTAGAAAGTCATTTTGAGAACGAATCCTAATAACAGCAGCATCAGCTTCTCCAGGAGAAACAACTGTATTAGATTGCACTTGATAGTCGTATTGTTTATAAATCCAATTTTTTGAAGCTATTGAAGGCGTACTTAATAAATCTAATAGAACATTATTCCAGCTAATAAATAAATTATTTTTTATATTAATAATTCCATCTTTTAAAGTTTTAGGTAATAAATCTTCAGTCCATTTCCAATGTTCTTGCAAATATTCAGGTGTTGAATTTATTAATATATGTTCTTCTATAGGCGTATCATCAGCAAGGGCAGATGCTGGCAGATTTGCTACAACTTCGCCTTTATGAATCACTCTAACAACTTTTTCTTTTAAAACTTTTCCAACAACTTCAACATACAATCCCCATCTTATAAATAATTGTCTCAATTCTTCTTCTGAACCAGGTTTCACAACAAATAGCATTCGTTCTTGTGATTCTGACAACAAAAACTCATATGCAGTCATTCCCTTTTCTCTCGCAGGAACAAGGTCAAGATTCAATTCAATTCCTACCTCACCTTTTGACGCCATTTCAGAACAACTACAAGTCAACCCCGCCGCTCCCATATCCTGAGCAGCAATTACATGACCTGTTTTAAATGCCTCTAGACAAGCTTCTATTAATCCTTTTTCAAGAAAAGGATCCCCAACCTGAACGGCAGGTCGATCATCTATTGAAGTTTTAGAAAGTTCAGAACTAGCAAAGCTTGCTCCTCCCATACCATCTCTACCAGTTGTGTTTCCTACGTAAAGAACTGGAAAGTCTATTCCACTAGCACCTGAGCAAACTATTTCTTCTGTTTCCATCAAACCCAACGCCATTGCATTAACTAATGGGTTACCTGAGTAACTACTATCAAATCCCACTTCCCCTCCAATAGTAGGAACGCCTACACAATTTCCATAGTGAGAAATACCTGCAACTACTCCTTCCAATAAACTAATATTTTTTTCATCATCTAATGGACCAAACCTTAAAGCATTCAACAAGGCTATTGGCCTAGCTCCCATAGTAAAAATATCTCTAAGAATTCCACCTACACCAGTTGCTGCTCCTTGAAACGGCTCAACAGCTGAAGGATGGTTGTGACTTTCAATTTTAAACACTAATCTTTGACCTAAACCAATATCAACTACGCCAGCATTTTCTCCAGGGCCCACAAGAATTCGACTACCTGTTGTAGGAAAGTTTTTAAGTAAAGAACGAGAGTTTCGATAGCAACAATGTTCAGACCACATAACACCAAACATTCCTAATTCATTTCTATTGGGAGGTCTATTGAGTCTTCTACAAATTTCTACATAGTCTGATTGTTTTAACCCTTCTTGCTCAAGAGCGGACATAACATCGTATTCAACAATAAATTTTGATGAATTAATGAATTGGCTAAAATCATTATTTTCAAAAAATACTGTCATTTATTAAATCCATGGATCAAGATCTCTTTCATTAGTGAAATTTGTATTTCTCTTACGTTTATTCATTCTATTAAATTCCTCGGAACTATCTATGTCTAAATTGTCTATCCAGTCATCATATGAAGCATCCCCATTCAAAATTTCATCAAAATGATCGACAGAATCATTATCACTTTCACTAATTTGATCATCAATCCATCCCTCAAGCTTATCAGAAGCATTATAAGTTAAATCTTGAAATTGAGTTTTCCATTTTCTACTCTTACTAAGAAATTCTTCTTTTAAACTAGCTTTTTGTATTGGTAGATCTTCAAATGTATCAATATCGCAAGAGATAGAACCTGGCTGTTTATCAGTAATTTGAGCTATGGATAAACGCCATCTACTAGTTCCTGGAATTAATGGATTAGATCTACTAACTAAATAATATTGTATATTTCCTTTTTTTGACTCAAAAAGAAAATCAGCTATTAAACCTATTTTTTGACCAGTTCTATTAAAAACACTTGAATTCATTAAAGTAGGGAAACGATCTAAGGTTTGTTGGTCAGAGACTGAACAGGGCGCTTTTACATACACTTCTTGTTGATTTATTCCTTTAAGTTGATCTAATCTCCAAACCTCTCTTTCAAGTCTCAGGTTAGAAGGACGAGTTATAAATCCTAATATTCTATGAAAAGGTGGATGCATCCATGGACTAATAACTGGACCATGATCAATTCCATTTTCACAACGAACGTTATGTTTTAATAAATCACTAAGTAATAATTTTTTAGGGACAGCCAAAATTAATTTCGTATTTGTATGGGCATTACTAGATAAGTGAAATTAATGTCACTATTAATAGGTGAGAAAACTGCAGGTGTAGTAGGAGAATTACAACTTAATTTAATCAGGTTTGAATCTATGACTTTAAGTCCATCTAATAAATATCTAACATTAAATGCTATTTGAAATGATTCACCTTTATAAGAGATAGGTAGTGACTCATAACCTGTTCCAATATCTTGAGCATCTGTACTAATTTTTATTAATTTTGCAGAACCATCAGTCGTTACTTTTATAACATTATTATGCTGATCTGCCAAAACAGCAATTCTTTCTAATGAAGATATAAATTCTTTCCGATCAAATTCTAATTCATTTTCAAAAGTATCAGGTAATAATTGCGAATAATTTGGATAAGAACCTTCTAAAGCTCTTATAGTAATAATATCATCGACAGATATAAACACTACTTGTGCTTTATCGACAAAAAAATTAATTGGCTGACTAATATCACAAGTACTTAAAAATTTTTCGACTTCTCTTAAAGATTTAGAAGGTAGTGTAATAGAAAATTTTTCAAATTTATTAGAATTATCTATCTCTTTTGAATCTGATAATATATTATTTAGATTAAGAACAGCTAATCTATGTCCATCAGTAGCTGCAGATTCAATACCATAACCGTCAAAAGTAAGATTAACGCCAGTAAGTAATTGTTTAGCATCATCAGTACTGCTTGCAAATAAAGTTGATTTAATGGCATTAGATAATAATAATGGATTCAACTTAAGAGAAGTACCACTCTCTACCAAAGGTAAATCAGGAAAATCATCAGAGAGCATTCCTCTGACTTGATACGTTCCACTTTTACTAGTTAACTCGACTTTTTGACTACTTTCATCTGATGTCAAAATTAAAGGTGAGTCGTTAGATAATTTCGAAACAATTTCACCAAACAACTTGGCAGGTAAAGTTATGGCACCACTTCTCTCTATAGAAGCAGATATTGAAGTTTGTATTCCTAAACTCAAGTCAAAACCAGTCAGACGAAGTTTTCCAGTTACCTCATCAGCAGCGAGTAAAACATTAGCTAATATAGGGTGCGTTGGTCTGTTAGAAACAGCTCTACTAACCAATTGAAGAGCAATATTTAATTCAGACTGAGAGCAATTTAATTTCATCCTGTTATTTCAAATAAAATCTATTTCTATAAGAATTTCATAGCTAATTCCAAAAAGCAATACCGTTAATAAAAACAAAACCTTTCTCTTCTATTCAATTTCTTTTTTTCTAATATGAAATTGAATTAGTAGTAGTAGTTCCTGTGGTTTCTGTGGGTAATTGAAAAAACGTAGTAACCATCTATTATTTTTGAAATCTTATCTGTGGAGAAGTTTTTTAAAAAGAGGACAAAAATATTCTTATCCACTAACTTTATCACCTGTGGAAAAAGCCAGATTAATTGTTGATGAGTTTTAATACGTTTTCCCCAGTAAATAGGACGAAGAACCGTTGAAATTAACAGACAGTTTTTTTATTGGATATTAGAATGTTTCTAAAAGCCCATTTTTTTTGATATTAAACTTACTTCTGGTTCTATTCCCGTATGAAAGATTGAATCATTATTCTTTATTGCGCAATCAGGATCTTTTAGACCATTTCCAGTCAAAACACATACAATTGTCGAATTTTTTGGGACATCATCTTTAATTTTCAATAAACCAGCGACAGAAGCTGCGCTTGCAGGCTCACAAAAAATGCCTTCTTCTTTACCAAGTATTTTGTATGCGTTGATTATTTCTGAATCTGATACGGATGAAAATTTACCATTGCTTTCTTTTTTTGCTAAGAGAGCTTTTTCTTTATTAACAGGATTACCAATTCTTATTGCAGTAGCAATTGTCTCTGGGTTACTGATACTTTTACCTTCAACTAGAGGTGCAGAGCCACTTGCTTGAAAACCCATCATTCTTGGGAGATGTTTCGATTTTCCAGCGTGAAAAAATTCTTGAAAGCCCATCCAGTAAGCACTTATATTTCCTGCATTTCCCATTGGAATGCATAACCAATCAGGAGCATTTCCTAGATTTTCTATTATCTCAAAGGCGGCTGTTTTTTGTCCTTGTAACCTGTAAGGATTAACTGAGTTAACTAATGTAATTGGATATTTTTCAGATAGTTTTCTAACAATATCTAATGCTTTATCAAAATTTCCTTTAATAGCTAATACTTCAGCTCCGTAAACTAAAGCCTGAGCTAGTTTCCCTTGAGCAACATATCCATCTGGAATAATAACAAAAGATTTCATCCCACCTTTGCTTGCATAAGCAGCTGCAGAAGCTGAGGTATTACCTGTGCTTGCGCAAATTACAACTTCACAACCAGCTTCTTTAGCTTTACTGATTGCCATAGTCATTCCTCTATCTTTAAACGATCCAGTTGGATTTAAGCCGTCATACTTGACATATACTGTTGTTCCCTTTCCAATTCGATTAGAAATGGACTTGACTTCAATAAGAGGCGTTGCTCCTTCTTTTAAGGTTATGATGGGTGTTTTTTTACTTACTGGTAACCACGGTTTGTATGTTTCTATAAGTCCATCCCAATTATTTTTATCTGGGGTATAAGTCAATAGTTGTTTTAATTTCTTGGAAAATGACACTACTTACCTAATCAATTTCAAACAATCTAAGTGCTAGACCTTCCATCTTTGAGCTTTTTAAAGGGTGAAGCTGAGTAGAATTCGATTAACTCTTTTAATGAGTCTACTTTTTTAAGGGTTTTAGTTAATGTGTTCAGATCGAGTGCAATATTTTTATTTGGATATGCCTTCAAAAAATCGATCAGATCAATTTTTTGATTGTTATTAAAAGAACTTAGTAAGAGTCCAGATCTTATAGCTTTAGAACTTAATTTTAAATTAGATATTTTATTAGGATAAATTATTGTAGATAACCTGCCTAAAAAAACTTCTCCTATTTGACTGTTCATCAATCTGCTACTTGTTTTGATTGGAAATTTTATTTTTATAGATAGTATCTTATGTAAATTTTTTTCATTTTGGCCGGTAATTTTTATTAGATTTTTTAATTTATTGCTAGGTTTTCTTGTTAATTTAAATTGAGACAGCTCTTCTATTTTAATACTTCTACTAAATGTTCCTTTATAAAGAAAAAGGTTTTCTGCTCCTTTGGCACTTTGATTGAAAAATAATATTAATGGTATAATATATTTATATTTTGAATTCATTTATTGTCTTACGCCAGCCGCAACTTTAACTAACCTAACTATTCCTTTTTCTGAAGTTTTTTTCATTAATTCTAAACCCATTCGATAGGTATCTTTAGTTGACAAGATTTTCGGTAATGTTCTAAAAAATATTTTTCTTTTAAAACCAGATTTCATATTTGACATTTTAAACATTTTCTTTATTGAAGACATATTGATAGCTCGTTTCTTTATTTTAGATGATTTTTCTATAGTTTTTGAACGAATTTTTGACGGTAATTTTTCATTTAATGTAATTACAGTTTTCCACCCAATAGAGTCTATTTTTGAAGCTATGATATTTACTAATTCATTTCTAAGAACAATACCTTTTGTTGAAAATAAAAAATCAATTGTTTGATCTAAAATTTTTTCTCCATCTAGTTGTTTTTCTTTTGTAGCGCTTGTTAGAAGATCATCTAATCTTTCCAATTTAAGACTATCTTCATCAAAGAGCATTTCTTTTAAACTATCTCTTAATTCTGGATTTTCGTCTTCCATCAGTCTTCTTGCGAAGTAAGGATATGCAGCTCCTAGTATTTTAAAATTAGGGTCAACACTTAGTGCTATTCCCTCTAAAGTAATTAAAGATCTAATTATTAGTGCATAATAAGGTGGTAATTTAAAAGGGAATTTATACATAATACCAGACATATCATCTGTAACGGCTTTAAAGTCCATCTTGTTTACGCCAATTTTCAAAGCGCTAGTAAAAACACTTTCAAATGCAGGAGAAATGGGAGCTAAATCAACTTCTTCAGATAGAAATCCTAACTGTACAAAATCATTAGAAAGTTTATCAAATCTCCTGTTGACAAGATGAACAACAGCTCTAATTAATCCAACCCTAGATTGTTGTGTAATATCACTCATCATACCAAAATCTAAATAACATAATCGTCCATCTTCCATGGCTAAGATATTTCCTGGATGTGGATCGGCGTGAAAAAAACCGTGTTCGATAAGTTGCTGAAGACTACAACTTACTCCAATTTCAACCATTTCATTTGGATCAATTCCTAAATTTTTAACAGCCTCTATATTTGTTAATTTTGTTCCATCTATCCATTCCATTGTAAGTACTCTTCTGCTTGTAGCCTTTCTATAAATTTTTGGAACCGCAATTTTGTCATTTCCGCTATGGAGATTTTTAAACTTTTCTGCATTGTTTGCTTCATTAACATAATCCATTTCTTCAAAAATTCTCTTACCTAGTTCATCTATTAATGCAACAAGGTCACTTCTAATAATCCCAATATTGTTTTTAAACCATATTGCTATATTTCTTACTATGTATAAATCTAAAGTGATTTGTTCTCTTAATCCTGGTCTTTGAATTTTAACAGCAACTTTTTCCCCACTCTTGAGTTTTGCCTTATGTACTTGTCCTAAAGATGCTGCTGAAATAGGTTCTTTGTCTATCTCTTGAAATATGTTCTCTATTTTATCCTCTAAATCTTTTTCAATACAGGCCATTGCAAGCTCACTTTCAAATCCTGGCAGCTGATCTTGAAGTTGTGCTAATTCTTCTAAAACCTTTGGTGGAACAATATCTGGCCTGGTTGATAGCGCTTGTCCAGCTTTTATGAATGCTGGTCCTAAATCCACAAGAAGTTTTGTAAATTCCTTGGCTCTAAAAGTTTTTCTCTCATCTTTTTCTAAGGAGCCAATTAACTTTTCCCATCCAACGCCAACTAAAAATAATCCAATTGGTAAAAGCGTCTGCCATAGTCTTCGAAGTAGACGAATTGGATTTTTTTTGTAGATTGAGTCAATAGCAGCTGGGTCATACGAAAGTAGACCTGAGGCTTCAATGAAATCGCTTAATTCCTCGGCCATTTTAGTATGGCAATGTTCTAAGTCCCTTCTAATCCATTTTACGCTTGCTTTGTGCCTTTTTGGTTGCTTTGAGTTATGCTAAACAGTCTTTATTTTAAAAATATAGCTTTATTTGGTAACTTAGAGATTGATTTTGATAAGGGATTTACTGCTTTTACGGGGGAAACTGGCTCAGGTAAATCAATATTTATTGAAACGTTAAATGCTTTATTAGCTAATAAAAAAACTTTTCTAGATAATCGATTGGTCGCCGAAGGGTCTTCTTTTTCATCAATTGAAGGGGTTTTTTCTGTACAGAAAAACACAAAAGACTGGCTAACAAATCAAGAATTTGGTGTTGATGAAGAATTAATTGTTACAAGGGAATGGCGTTTAAAAGAAAATAAATATAAATCTAGATTTAGAATTAATGGTGTATTAGTTAACAGAGACCAAATATCTGAATTGAGATCACTTTTGTTTGATTTTACTTTACAAGGTGATACATATATCTTAAATGATTCATTGCATCAATTAAGCCTATTGGATTCTTTAGGTTTAAAGAAAATTAAGGAATCGATTACCAAAGTAAAGCAAGATTGGAATATATGGAATGACTCTAATTTTAGACTAGAGCAAGCGCGAGTTAGAATTAATGATTACAAAAAAGAGTTTGAGGAAATGGAATATATATATCAAGACTTAGATAAATTAGAATTAGAAGATCCAAACGAACAAGTCAAGTTAGAAATTGATCAGAATCGTTTATCAAATCTTCTAAGATTAAAAGAAGGAGTCAAATCATTATTAATTCGTTTAAGTGAAAGCTTAGATGAGTATCCATCCATTTTAGACCATGCTAATTTTTGTATTAACGAATTAAAAAGCTTGTCTCAAATTGATTCTTCTTTAGAACCTATTTTTGAGAGTTTTTATATGATAACTAATAATCTTAATGACTTAATTTATCAAATTAATGATTACGAAAAAACTTTAGATATTGATCCATCTTTTTTAAATGATTTGCAAGTTAGATTATCTACTCTTAAATTCTATCAAAAAAAATATCAAAGAAATATACCAGATCTCATGCGGTATAAAAATGAATTAAACAATTCTTTGTCTCTGCAGGATAGTTCTACTAACGTTAATGAGCTTTCTTCTGTTGAAAACAAAAAAAGAACTATAAGAGACAAGTCTAATAAAGATTTATCAAGTATAAGAAAAATTATTGCTTCAAAACTTGAAGAAAAATTGATTATGAGTTTAAAAAAATTGGGTATACCTAATGTTCGTTTTAAGGTCATATTTGAAGAATGTGAACCAACAATTAATGGAATTGATAAAGTTAAATTTATGTTTTCAGCAAATCCGGGTATACCTTTAGCACCTCTTTCAGAAACAGCCTCTGGTGGAGAGAAATCTAGAGTTCTTCTTGCAATAAAGGCAATATTTTCTACATTTGAAGATTGTAATTTATTGATTTTCGATGAAATTGATTCAGGCGTTAGTGGATCAATTAGTAGTTACGTAGCAAATTTGCTGAGTGAATTGTCAAAGCATCGGCAGGTTTTTTGCGTGACTCATCAACCTTTAATTGCAGCATTTGCTGATAATCATTTCGCTTTTAAAAAGAGTGTTACTGCTGGCCACACAAAGTCTATTGTTACTAATTTAAAGGAAATCCCAGATAGACAAAGAGAATTGGCTTTATTGGCGGGGGGTGAAATTGTAGAAGCTAATGCTTATGCGGCGAGCTTGCTGGAACATAAGGCTGCATGACGAGCATATTTTTTTATACAATTAACTATTAATGTGTTTCCCTAATGGGAAGTTCGAAATCTAGTTCAAAAAAAAATAAATTAAATATTGCTTCTTCTAGTGAAGATGTCATAACTATTCGTGGTGCGAGACAACACAATTTAAAAAACGTTGATTTATCTATTCCAAGAAATCAATTGGTCGTTTTTACAGGTGTTAGTGGAAGTGGTAAAAGTTCTTTAGCTTTTGATACTATTTTTGCTGAAGGACAAAGAAGATATGTTGAGAGTTTGTCTGCTTATGCAAGGCAATTCCTAGGTCAGGTTGATAAACCAGATGTTGATTCAATTGAAGGTTTATCGCCAGCAATTTCCATTGATCAAAAATCAACAAGTCATAATCCTCGTTCAACAGTTGGAACGGTTACGGAGATACAAGATTATTTTCGTCTGCTTTTTGGAAGAGCTGGTGAACCTCATTGCCCTGAGTGCTCTAGGCCAATTAAGCCCCAAAGTATAGATGAGATGGTTGATCAAATTAAGACTCTTCCAGAAGGAACTAGATATCAATTACTTGCACCAGTTGTCAGGGGTAAAAAAGGAACACATTCGAAACTATTATCTGGACTTGCTGCAGAAGGGTTTGTTCGAGTAAGAATTAATAAAGAAGTTAGGGAGTTGGCAGATAATATTGAATTAGATAAAAATCAACTTCATTCTATTGAGGTAGTGGTCGACAGATTGATTGCGAGAGAGGGTATTGAAGAGAGATTAACTGATTCATTAAGCACTGCTTTGAAAAGAGGAGATGGTTTAGCAATCGTCGAAGCAGTCCCTAAAAAGAACGAAGAACTTCCTAAAGGTATTGAAAGAGAAAGATTATTTTCTGAGAATTTTGCTTGTCCAGTTCATGGGGCGGTGATTGAGGAATTATCTCCAAGATTATTTTCATTTAACAGTCCATATGGAGCTTGTCCTGATTGTCATGGTTTAGGTCATTTAAAAAAATTTACTTGTGAGAGAGTTGTACCTGATCCATCGTTACCGGTTTATGCTGCTGTTGCACCATGGAGTGATAAAGATAATTCATATTATTTTTCATTATTATTTTCAGTTGGCGAGGCATTTGGTTTTGAAATAAAAACTCCTTGGAAAGATTTAAAAGAGGAGCAAAAAAATATTTTGTTAAATGGTAGTAAAGAACCTATTTTAATAAAAGTAGATAGTAGATATAAGCAAGATTCTGGATTTAAAAGACCTTTTGAAGGTATTTTACCTATTTTGGAAAGGCAGTTACAGGATGCAAATGGAGAAGCTGTTCGCCAAAAGTTAGAGAAATACCTTGAATTAGTTCCTTGTGCAAGCTGTCATGGAAAGAGGTTACGTCCTGAAGCGCTCGCTGTGAAACTTGGACCTTTTGCTATAACTGACCTCACTTCATCAAGTGTTTCTACCACACTTGAAAATGTTGAAGAATTAATGGGTTTAGAAACAACTAATAATTCAAAGCAATTACTTTCTAATAAACAAAAGAAGATTGGGGAATTAGTCCTCAAAGAAATTCGATTACGGCTTCAATTTCTGTTGGATGTTGGACTTGATTATTTAACTTTAGATAGGCCAGCAATGACTCTATCTGGAGGGGAAGCTCAAAGAATACGACTTGCTACGCAAATAGGTGCTGGTTTAACAGGAGTTCTTTATGTGTTAGATGAACCTAGTATTGGACTACATCAAAGAGATAATGATCGATTATTGTCTACATTAAAAAAGCTACGTGATCTAGGTAATACTTTGGTTGTTGTTGAACATGATGAAGATACTATAAGAGCAGCTGACTATTTGGTAGATATAGGACCCGGTGCAGGAGTGCATGGAGGTGAAATTATTGCTCAAGGAACTCTAGATAGTTTGTTAACAGCAAAAAAATCATTGACTGGTGCTTATCTTAGCGGACGCTCATCTATTCCTACTCCTACTAGTAGGAGAGATTCTGTACAAAGAAAATTGCGTTTGATTGATTGTAATAAAAATAATTTAAAAAATGTTTCAGTTGATTTTCCATTAGGCAGATTGGTTGCTGTCACTGGAGTAAGTGGAAGTGGTAAAAGTACTCTTATAAATGAATTACTTCATCCTGCTTTAAATCACTCTCTAGGCTTGAAAGTTCCTTTTCCAAAAGGCTTAAAAGAACTTAAAGGTATTAAATCTATTGATAAAGTCATTGTTATTGACCAATCTCCAATTGGTAGAACCCCAAGATCTAATACTGCTACTTACACAGGTGCATTTGATCCTATACGCCAACTTTTTGCTACCTCTGTTGAAGCAAAAGCGAGAGGTTATCAAGCAGGTCAATTTAGTTTTAACGTTAAAGGTGGAAGATGCGAAGCTTGTCGTGGTCAAGGTGTAAATGTAATTGAAATGAATTTTCTTCCTGATGTTTATGTTCAATGTGATGTATGTAAAGGAGCTCGATTTAATCGAGAGACATTACAAGTCAAATATAAAAATTATTCTATTTCCGATGTATTAGAAATGACTGTCGAGCAAGCTGTCGATGTTTTTTCTGCAATACCTCAAGCCGCAGATCGATTAAGGACGCTTCTTGATGTTGGGCTTGGATACATTAAACTTGGTCAACCTGCTCCAACACTGTCTGGAGGAGAAGCTCAAAGAGTAAAACTTGCCACTGAGTTGTCTAGAAGAGCCACTGGTAAAACTCTTTATTTAATTGATGAGCCCACAACTGGTTTAAGTTTTTATGATGTTCATAAATTAATGGATGTTATTCAGAGATTGGTAGATAAAGGGAATTCAATTCTTGTTATCGAGCATAATTTAGATGTTATTCGGTGTTCAGATTGGATTATTGATATGGGACCTGAAGGAGGTAATCGAGGAGGCGAAATTATTGCTATGGGAACTCCTGAAGAAGTGGCAACAAATAAAAATAGTCATACAGGTCATTATTTAAAAAAAATTTTAGAAACGCACTCTTCTAGATAATTTTTATTTTTGTATATATTCCTTAATCTTTAAGATTTGTTTTGTGTGCTTACGATTTGTAAAACTCTAAATATCAAGTGATAGAAAGAATCTTAAAAAATTTGATTACTAAAATAATAATTTCTATGTTTTCTTTAGATTTACAAAGCAATAAATCAGTTAAGTATCCACAATCTCTTTACTAAGGGTTTTGCTTGGGCTTAAGACTTTTACACTTAAATTTGCATGGTCTAATCCGTTCACATGATCTTGAGTTGGGTAGAGACTCAGATACTGGAGGGCAAACTTTATATGTTTTAGAATTAGTAAAAGGACTTGCAGCAAGACCAGAAGTTGAAAAAGTCGAACTAATAACAAGATTAATTATTGATAGGAGAGTATCTGCTGATTATTCAAATCCTGTTGAAAAGATATCAAGTAGTGCGGAAATTATTCGATTGCCTTTTGGTCCTAAGCGTTATGTGAGGAAGGAGTTGTTATGGCCTTACTTAGATGATTTAGCTGATCGCATAGTTCAAAGATTGCAGAAAGAAAATAAATTTCCTGATTGGATTCATGCCCATTATGCCGATGCTGGTTATGTAGGAGCATTGGTTAGTCGAAGATTAGGATTACCATTCGTTTTTACTGGCCATTCATTGGGCCGTGAAAAACTGAGAAGATTATTGGCTGCTGGAATTGATCATGATCAGATAGAGCAAACTTATTCAATTAGCAAAAGAATTGATGCAGAGGAATTAGCTTTAGCACATGCAAATTTACTTGTCACAAGCACTAAGAACGAATCTGATGAGCAGTACGCTCGCTATGGTCGATTTAGTTCAAAAAACGTAGAAATAATTCCACCTGGTGTTGATTTAAATCGCTTTCATTCAGTAGATATTAATTCAAAGGATGAGGAAAAAGAATTAAACAAACTTTTTAACCCTTTTTTGAGAGATTTAAATCTTCCACCACTTTTAGCTATATCAAGAGCAGTAAGGAGAAAAAATATTCCCGCGTTAATTGAGACTTTTGGACGTTCGTCAATTTTGCAGCAAAGACATAATCTTATTTTAATTTTAGGTTGTCGTGAAGATTCTCGTCAGCTTGAGAAACAGCAAAGAGAAGTATTTCAGCAAGTTTTTGAATTGGTTGATAAATATAATTTATATGGAAAAGTTGCTTTTCCAAAACAACATAAAAGAGAGCAAATCCCATCAATTTATCGTTGGGCAGCAAATAAAAGGGGACTATTTGTTAATCCCGCTTTAACTGAGCCATTTGGATTGACATTACTTGAAGCAGCTGCGAGTGGTTTGCCTATGGTAACTACTGATGATGGCGGCCCAAGGGATATTATTGCTCGTTGTGAAAATGGTCTACTTGTAGATGTAACTGATTTAGAAGCGTTTAGAGATGCTTTAGAGACAGCTGGTTCAAGCTTTTCTTTATGGAAAAGTTGGAGCAACAATGGAGTTGAGGGAGTAAGCAGGCATTTTAGTTGGGATGCTCATGTTTGTAATTACATTGCATTGATGCAGAAGCGTCTGAAATTTCTTGCACCTCGACACTGGACACTTGGAAATATTAAAGAAACCACTCCTATCGGTGAAAAAATAATATTTCTTGATTTAGATAATTACCTTGAGCGATCAAAATCCTTATCAAAATTGAGAAATAAGTTAGAGAATAATTCATTTAATACTGCTGATATCCAATTGGGAATTTTAACTGGAAGATCTATTAAAGCTGCTCGCTTTAGATATGCAGAAACGCAGCTACCCAAACCTTCTGTATGGATATGTCAAGCTGGTACTGAAATTTATTATTCTGATGAAAATAAATCAGATATCTTTTGGCAAGATTCAATGACTGTTGATTGGAATCGTAAAGATATAGAAAAGGTTTTGTTTGATTTAAAAGATTACTTAGAGCTTCAATCATCTGAACATCAAGCTCCTTATAAGGTTAGTTATTTACTAAAACAACCTAGTGATGCAATTTTATCTTTGGTACGAAAAAGAATTAGGCAATCCGGACTTGCTGCTTCTCCTCATTTAAAATGTCATTGGTACTTAGATGTTGTGCCTTTGCGAGCATCACGAGCAGAAGCTATTAGATACTTGATTTTACGTTGGGGTTTATCTTTAGAAAAAGTTCTTATAGTAGCAAGTCAGCAAGGAGATGCTGAGTTGATAAGGGGATTAACTACAAGTATTATTCCTCTTGATCATGATGTGTCATTAGATGGATTCAAATCTCAACAAAGAGTTTTCTTTTCTGAGGCTGAAGATGGTGTTTTAGATGGTTTAAAGCATTTTCGATTTTTTAAAACTCATTAATTATTCTATTGGCATGGTTTGTAAGTATTTATATTTTGAAAGAAGTAGATTTTATTCTATTTTTTCTTCAAGTATCATTGTAAGTTGTTGATATGGTGCCTCCTCACTAACAAACCCCCAATCATTAAAAACTTTTGAATCGATATGGGTGATTATTTGCCGTTTATTTCTTTTTTCTACTTTAAAACCTTCTGCTGACATTTTTCTCATAAGTCTTGCAGATTCTTCAAATCGAGCGGCCATAGAATCTAATGTTTCACAGTCTTTAGTTAGTCCTTCTTCTTTCCAAGTAAAATAGGTCATCTTTTCAATTTAAAGAGTTAGGACTTAATCAAAAAAATTAGATTTACTATGACTAAGAATAATGTAATTAACCAAAAGCTACTTACAATTAAACTCTCATTGTTACCTTTAAGTTCAAAATGGTGATGTAACGGAGTCATTAAAAATAATTTATGACCCTTTCCCTTTAATCGTTTAGAAATTTTAAAAATACTTACTTGAATTATTACTGAGATAGATTCTGCGGCAAGTATTCCCCCCATAATTAAAAGAGACCAAAGATGATTTGATATTAAAGCTATACCACCTAGGGATGCTCCTATGGCTAAGGAACCTGAATCTCCCATAAATAATTTTGCAGGATATTTGTTTAGAAAAAGAAATCCCATACAAGCTCCAGCCATTGCTATGCAAAGAGGAGCGAGTGTAAAATTATCGCTTGGATTTTCAATTAAAATACTGATAGCTAGGCCTGTGAAAATTAATACGCTACAGCCACTCAATAAACCATCTAAACCATCCGTCAAATTTGTTGAATTACTTTCGGCTAATAATACAAATATCCCTAAAGGATAAATTAAATTTCCTATATTAAATACTTTATTAGGTATTTGTATATTTTGAGGTATTAAATTATTTGATGCACAAATAAGAATAAAAATAAGACTGATCAAAGATTGTAAAAGTATTTTTTGGTTAGATCTTAGACCAGTATTTATGTTTTTTTTTGAACTAAGAAAATCATCTATAAAACCAATAAACATAAAAAATATAATAACAAAACTTAAAGTCAAAATAATATCGTAATTGTCTTCGTTAAAATATAAAATATTGCTTATTATTATTCCAATAGGGATAAAGAAAATTCCACCCATTGTTGGAGTTCCTTGCTTAAGAAAATGTTTTCTTGGCCCTTCTTCTCTAATTATTTGTTTAGCCCTAATTTTTTTTAATTGAGGTATACCAATAAAAGTAATAATTGATGATACAGTCGTTGTAATTATAAAAGGAATAGTTAAATTACTAGCTTTAAAATAAAAATCAGAAAATACACAAGCACTTGCTATTAATACAAATAAAATCAATATATGATTGTTAATACTATTGTAAAATAATACTTTTTTGATATCTAAAAGCTTTTTAGATTTTTTCAAAATTTAAACTAGTAAATTAATCTTCCCATTCTTCATCAGTTGATTCTTCTTCAGCCTTATAGTCTTCTTTTTCTCCCATTAAAGCTGAAAGCTCTTCTTCTTCAACTGTACTTATTTCTTGATCATTTGAATCTTGATCAGAAACTAATCTACCACTTGTTTCTAGCCAAGATAATAAATCGGGTTCTTCTCTTAGTGGCAGAACAGGAGCAGGTTCTTGTCTACCATATCGAGTTAGCGCGGGGTTAATACCGTCTAAATCAGATAAATTGATTTTTTCTAGATCGCTCATATCAATATTATGATCAATGAATTAACATAGTGCATTATGGATTAATTTTCTAATCTTTATGCTGACTTCAAAGCTGATATTGATGTCTTTGACTTGGGTAATAGCTTTCTTGGTAAGTATTTCTCTTCGTGCTGGAGGCATTGTTCATCCTAATCCCTTTCACATAAACCATTTTTTAGTATGGTTTTTGGTTTTTAGTCCTTCTCTTTTTCTTTTAATTTATTTTTTGGTTAAGAAATCTTTTTCTTCAAATCCTTTAATTTAATTTTGATTTTCAAGTGACTTTATCCCTTTTACATCTATATTTTATTTTCACTAGTAATAAGGATGTTCAAGATTTATTGATTTTTGGTCATAACATTGAAAGTTGGTTAATTTATGTACTGATTTTTTTTGGGTTAACTTCATTGGCTTTCGTTTTCGTATGGCTCATAGGATTTTTAGCTGAAAGCCAATCAGGAAATTCGATTAAGCAGCCATGGGAATGATTTTTTAAATTATTCTTCAATTTTTAGACTTTGAAAATATTTGAATCAGGATTGATTATCGAAATCAGAAATATCGTCCAATAGTTCTCTATATTTACTAAAGAGAATTGAATTTCCTTAAAGGAGAGAACCATATGGGAAAGGCTAACAAAGTTGTTTTGGCTTATTCAGGAGGGGTAGATACTAGCGTTTGTATTCCTTACTTGAAGAAGGAGTATGGAGTAGAGCATGTAATTGCTTTTGCAGCAGATCTTGGACAAGGCGATGAGCTGGATGAAATCAAAAAAAAGGCTATCTTAGCAGGAGCTTCACAAGCACTAATTGGCAATTTAGTAAAGCCTTTTATTGAAGATTTTGCCTTTCCAGCAATTAGATCTAATGCTTTGTATCAAGGAAGATATCCTCTTTCAACGGCATTAGCTAGACCATTAATTGCAAAAAAACTTGTTGAAATTGCAAGGGAATTAAATGCTGATGGAGTTGCTCACGGGTGTACGGGGAAAGGGAACGATCAAGTTCGTTTTGATGTGACAATTGCAGCTTTAGCGCCTGATTTGCAATTGCTTACACCAGCGCGGGAATGGGGTATGAGTCGTGAAGAAACCATTGCGTATGGAGAAAAATATGGAATAGTTCCTCCTGTAAGTAAAAAAAATCCTTACTCGATTGATTTGAATCTTTTGGGGAGAAGTATTGAAGCCGGTCCGCTTGAAGATCCATTTGAGATGCCATCAGAAGAAGTTTTTGGAATCACTTCCTCTATTGCTGATTCACCTAACGAGCCTGAGATTGTAGATATTTTGTTTGAAAATGGTTATCCAGTTGCTATTAATGGAGAAGTAATGGAGCCAGTACCCCTTATCAAAAAAGCTAATAGCCTTGCAGGAAAGCATGGTTTTGGGCGTTTGGATATTATTGAAGACAGAGTAGTGGGAATTAAAAGTCGAGAAATTTATGAAACCCCAGGATTGCTTTTATTAATTAAGGCTCATCAAGAAATCGAGAGTTTAACTTTACCCGCTGACTTATTAGATACTAAATCTAGACTTGAGCGACAATGGGCAAACTTAGTTTATAAAGGTTTTTGGTTTAGTCCTTTGAAAGAAGCTTTGGATGGATTTATTAATTATTCTCAAAAGCAAGTTAATGGAACAGTCAGGGTTAGGCTTTTTAAGGGTAATGTCGATGTTATTGGTCGTAAGTCAAAAGAAAATAGTTTGTATATTTCAGATATGTCTACTTATGGAAGCGAGGATAAGTTCAATCACAAATCCGCTGAAGGATTTATATATGTATGGGGATTACCAAGTCGAATTTGGTCTTGGATAAACAAGTAAAAAAGAACTTTTAATTTTATTCTTGAGAGTCTTCTTTCTTATCTTCTTTGGCAGGTGATTCAGTTTTGTCTTCAGTAGATTTTACTTCTTCCTTTTCTGTTTCTTCTTCTTTAGAAGTGGTTTTTGGAGTTGGCAAAGGACCATTTTGTTTAACTGTGATGTAGCGAATAACATCCTCACTTAACCTCATAGCTCTCTCTAAGGTTGCAACTTGTTGCCCGTTGCCTTTGTGACTCAATTGCACATATATTCCCTCTTTATGTTTTGCAATTGGATAGGCAAGTCTTCTTTTGCCTCTCATTTGACTATCTAATACTTCAGTTTCAGACTTCTCAAGAATCTCACTATATTTTTTTAAATGGCTATCTACTTCTTCTTCCGGTATATCCGGACGAAGAATGTACATGGTTTCGTAATAGGGTGTTTCAGACATAAATTGAGATTTCCGACTAGGACTGTATGGCTCTTTAAGAGCGACGGAATATTAATCTTATACTGAAGTGGTAACTTTCACAATTGCATTTTTGCTGCTTGGCTTATTCCTGGCAGATTGGGCTCATTTCCTTGTATGCAGGACCAAACAGAATAAATCATCATTAATAAAAGACCGATTAATAAAGAACTTGAGAATGTTCTGATAATTAATGAGTTTGAAAAAGGACTAAAAATAATTTCGAAAATAAAACTAACTATGATTATTCCAATATTTATTAACAATGATTGAAGTGCATTAAAACGTAAAAAATAAGATACTTTACTATTTCTTACTAGTCCAAAAAAGATAGCTAAAAATAATAATAAACTACCAAAAGGTATTGATCTTTCAATTAATATTATTGGAATTGCAGGTATTTGAATGATTTGAATAAAAGGATATTTCATATATAAATGATTGCCAAAGGTAAGAGAATCAGACCATGGAATCATATACAGAAGAACTCCTAATAATCTCGCTCCTAGTGAAGGCATAACCAATAATATTTCTTTTAGATTAAACCATTAAATGTTTTTCTGCAGATGATTTCATTGTCTGAACCGGTACCTCATGAAAACCACTCCAAAGTCTTATTGAAAAAGCTCCTTGTTCGACAAGCATATCCAACCCATCAATTGTAAAACAATTTTTTTGTTGCCCAATTTTTAACCAATTTGTTGGTCTTGGAGTATAAATCAAATCGTATAAAATAGTTTTGTTAGAGAGATAGTCCCATACTTCATGACCAAGAGGAACACTTTCCTGTTTAGCTTTACTGCCATTCATACCTATTGGAGTTGTATTGATAATTAAATCGGCTTCCTCTATGTATGGTGAAACATTTAATTTTTTATTATTAATACTTTCAATTGAAATACTTTTTCTTGATAATAAATTACTCGTGCTTTTTAAAAAAATATTTAAAGTATTTTCGTTCCTACCAATTATGGTTATTTTTTTAACATTTAAACTGCTTAATCCCATTACTACTGCCCTAGCGCTGCCTCCGCAACCTATTACAACTACATTTTTATTCTTTAAATTATGATCTTTTAATGGTGTCAAGAATCCCTTAACATCAGTATTAGCGCCTATCCATTGATTATTTTTTTCAGGTATAAGTGTATTAACAGCTTGGATTTCATTTGCAATCTCAGTTAATTTGTTACAAGCCTTTAATACCTCTTGCTTATGGGGAATAGTTATATTTAAGCCTTTGAAGTCTAAAAACCTTAATGCTTTTGTGATTTTCTCTAAATCTTGACTGACGCAAGGCATTGCCACATAACACCAGTCAAGTCCCATTTCTTTGTATGCGGCATTATGCATAATTGGGGACAGTGAATGATTTACTGGTTGTCCAAGAAGTCCTACCAGATTAGTTTTTCCAGTGATAGTACTCATTTTTGATGATGTTGATTCAAGTTTGTTAAGAGACTGTTCGGGAACCACGCCTCGCCTCAAATAGGATTCTCTGACGAGGATGTCACCTAAAGAAAGAAATTAGGAGCTACTCACCCATGGGGAAGGTTGTCGGAATCGATCTAGGAACTACAAATAGCTGTGTTGCCGTTATGGAGGGCGGTAAGCCTACAGTAATAGCAAATGCTGAAGGATTTAGAACAACTCCATCTGTCGTTGCTTATACAAAAAATCAAGATCAACTGGTTGGGCAAATTGCTAAGCGCCAAGCGGTGATGAATCCAGAAAATACTTTTTATTCTTCAAAGAGGTTTGTTGGTCGTAGAGTTGATGAAGTAAATGATGAATCAAAGGAAGTTAGTTATGGAGTTGAAAAAGCAGGCTCCAACGTCAAAATAAAATGCCCAATACTTGACAAGCAGTTTTCTCCTGAAGAAGTAAGTGCTCAAGTTTTAAGAAAACTTTCTGACGATGCAGGCAAATATTTAGGAGAAACGGTTACTCAAGCAGTTATTACAGTCCCTGCTTACTTCAATGATTCACAAAGACAAGCAACTAAAGATGCTGGAAAGATTGCAGGCTTAGAAGTTCTTCGAATTATTAATGAGCCAACTGCTGCTGCTCTAGCATACGGTTTAGATAAAAAGAGTAATGAAAGAATTTTAGTTTTCGATCTGGGTGGAGGAACCTTTGATGTATCTGTTTTAGAAGTAGGAGATGGAGTTTTCGAAGTTCTCTCTACATCTGGAGATACTCATTTGGGTGGAGATGATTTCGATAGAGTAATTGTTGATCATTTGGCTTCTACTTTCAAAGGTAATGAAGGCATTGATTTACGCCAAGATAAGCAAGCACTTCAACGCTTAACTGAAGCAGCTGAAAAAGCTAAAATAGAATTATCAAACGCTACTCAAAGCGAAATAAATCTTCCATTTATAACTGCTACACCTGAAGGTCCTAAGCATCTTGATTTGACTCTTACAAGAGGAAAGTTTGAGGAGTTGGCGTCAAACCTTATTGATCGCTGCAGGGTCCCCGTAGAGCAAGCCTTGAAAGATGCAAAATTATCTACTGGTGAAATAGACGAGATTGTTATGGTTGGAGGCTCTACCCGAATGCCAGCTGTTAAAGAGTTAGTAAAAAGAGTAACTACTAAGGATCCAAATCAAACAGTTAATCCAGATGAAGTAGTAGCGGTTGGAGCAGCTATTCAAGGTGGAGTTCTTGCTGGAGAAGTTAAAGATATTTTGCTACTTGATGTAACTCCATTGTCACTTGGGGTTGAAACTTTGGGTGGGGTGATGACAAAAATGATTGCAAGAAATACTACTGTTCCCACTAAAAAAGCTGAAACTTACTCAACTGCAGTTGATGGTCAAACAAATGTAGAAATTCACGTCTTACAAGGGGAGCGTGAGATGGCTTCTGATAATAAAAGTCTAGGAACGTTTCGTTTAGATGGAATTCCTCCTGCTCCTAGGGGCGTGCCGCAAATTGAAGTTACTTTTGATATTGATGCTAATGGAATTCTTAGTGTTAATGCAAAAGATAAAGGTAGTGGTAAAGAACAAAGTATCTCTATTACTGGAGCATCCACTTTGTCGGATAATGAAGTTGATAAAATGGTTAAAGATGCAGAAACTAATGCTTCTGCTGATAAAGAAAAGCGTGAAAAAATTGATATTAAAAATCAAGCCGAAACACTTGTTTATCAGGCTGAGAAACAAATCGGTGAGCTTGGCGATAAAGTTGATGAAGCAGCAAAAGCAAAAGTTGAAGAGAAACGCGTTAAGTTAAAAGAAGCCATCGAAAAAGATGATTATGAAACCATGAAGCCGCTAGTTGAGGAGCTACAGCAAGAATTATATTCCTTAGGAGCTTCTGTATATCAACAAGCAAGTGATGCTTCTCAAGCTGCGGCAGATTCTAATACTGACAGTAAAGTTGATGGAGATGATGTCATTGATGCTGACTTTACAGAGACAAAATAAATAGATTAATTAATATTTACTCCCCCTCAATTTGAAGTCCAATCCATTCGGCGCAAGCAGGAGCTAATAAAACCCCGTTCCTGTAGTGACCTGTATTAATTAATAGACCGGGTTCTAATTGTTTTAATAAGGGAGCAGGCTCATTTATTGGTCTCGCTCTTGTTCCTTTCCATTCATGGCTGACTTTTGCATTAACCATCCATTTTGGAGCACCGTTTCTCAGGTTTAACATTCTTTGTTTATCTAATTGGCTTGGTTTAGTTCCTCTTTCGACAGTTGCTCCTATAAGCATGCGATTTGGATAATCGTGTATAAAGTTTATAGATTGATAATTTAATATTGCAGGCCATTTTTTCCAATTCGAAATTTCTTTTTTTAATTCTAATTCAATAACTTGTCCTAATATTGGTTCTAAAAGTATTTCATGACCTAATGGTTTTAATAAATTTTGAGTATTTAATGCAGAACAAATGACGATATAATCTTGATTAATAGATTGATTATTTTCAAGATTGATAGTCCAACTTTTATTATTTAAATTACTATTTCTACTTATTCTAATAACACTTTTGTCGATTTTATTTATCTGGATTTGATCAAGACTTTGCATTAATGACCTGATTAATTTTATCGGATTTAATCGCCCATCTTCATGAGATATTAATCCCCCTATTAATGTTGTCTCAAATATAGAATTCCAGAAATCTAAAGAAGTTTTATCTAAAAGTTCAATTCCATATTTTTTTTTATTATGACTTAATTCAATCATTGATTGATACTCTTTGTCTGAACTTGCTAATTTAATTAATGGTTTTTTAAAAATAAAATCTGTCTCAGAATTGTTTATTTGAGTAAGCCATTCTTTCCATAATTTCATACTTTTATTTCTTAGTAAAAAAGCTCTTCCTTTTGATCTTTTGTAGATATTTCCCATGAGAATACCCAAACTAGCTTGTGTTCCATTTTTTGGGTTTAAATTATTTATTTCTGAATTTAATGTCGGGTCGATTAAATTTATTTGATAACCTTTTTTTGCTAAGTGAAAGGCAGTTGTAATTCCTGCTATCCCACCACCAACAATTGAGATTTCGGTGTGTTTTTTTTCTCTTGTTTGGCTATTCATTTGCACAGATGCTATGAAGTTTGCTTGTTAATTTTCAATGTGTGGTCTAAAAAAGAGAATAGTTTAAGGATATAGCCATAGTGAGCCTCAAAACAGTTATTTTGCAGTTCATTTGTCCTGATAAGCCAGGACTTGTAAGTGATTTGGCAAGTTGGATAGCAAGTAAAAATGGTAATATTAGACATGCTGATCACCACACAGATGCAGATGCAAAACTGTTTCTCAGTCGCATTGAGTGGGATTTACATGGATTTTTGCTTGATAAAAACGAAATTACCTATGAGGTAAATTTACTGGAGCAAAGATTGAATGGAAAAGCGGTCTTGAGCTTCTCTGATGATTTTCCTAATGTTGCAATCTTTGTTAGTAAGCAGAGCCATTGTTTAGTTGATCTTTTATGGAGAGTTAAGGCAGGCGAATTATGTATGAATGTACCTTTAGTTATCTCAAATCATTCAGACTTAGATGAAATTTGCTCAAGTTTTTCTATTCCTTTTAAGCTTATAGAAGTAGATAAAAATAATAAAGCAGATTCCGAAAGTAAAATTTTAGATTTATTAAATCAGTACAATATTGATTTAGGCGTTTTGGCTAAATATATGCAAATTTTAAGTAGTTCATTTTTAGAGAAGTTTCCACATCTCATCAATATTCATCATTCTTTCCTTCCTGCTTTTAAAGGGTCTCAACCATATCATCAAGCTTGGGATAGAGGAGTAAAATTAATTGGTGCAACAGCGCATTATGTCACTAAGGATCTTGATGCTGGTCCCATAATTGAACAGACTATATCTAACGTGAGTCATCGAGATGAAGTATCAGATTTAATAAGAAAGGGTAGAGATTTGGAGCGAGTTGCTTTAGCAAGAGCTTTAAGATTGCATTTAAAAAGACAAGTTATTGTTTATAGAGGTAGAACGGCTGTATTTACATGATTAATAATGCTTATTTCCTAAATTTAAAAAATAATTTTTCAGACAATTTGGGTTGGACCTGTTTTCAGTTAGGTGTATTTTGTTTGCCGTCCAGCGCGTTAATTTCTTGTGTATTTTTACTTGTAGCTCTTTTTGAAGGAGGTCTTAAAAGAAGAGATCTCTATTGGAGGGAATATTGGAATTATCCTCTAGTGCTTGTAACTTTTTTGATGATAATTGGTTCAATTCGATCTCATACCGGTTGGCTAGCTTGGCTTGGTCTTTTTAATTGGTTGCCATTCTTTTTGTGTTTTTGGGGCTTACAACCATATTTGCTAACTTCTGAAAGAAGAAAAAAATGTGCCTCTTGGCTTGTCTTCGGCAGTCTTCCTGTTCTAATAACAGGCTTTGGTCAGTTATGGCTTGGATGGGAGGGGCCTTGGCAAATTTTCGATGGTTTAATAATTTGGTTTATTTCTCCAGGAGGAGAGCCGCTTGGCAGATTGTCGGGGTTGTTTGATTACGCGAATATTGCTGCTGCATGGTTATCGGGCGTATGGCCATTCTGTTTGGCGTCCGTTTTGCATCCTTTTATTCTTGGAAGAAATCGTGCTATTCCATGTGCTCTTTTAATTGCTTTTATTTCAGGAATGATTTTGACTGACTCTCGAAACGCATGGGGTGCAATTTTTTTAGCCTTACCATTAGTTTTTGGTTCAGCATCATGGAGTTGGTTGATTCCTTTAATTCTTATATGCTTTCTTCCGGTGATTATTGCGGTTTTACCGTTTTTTGATTTTGGGATTCAACAATTTGCAAGAAGCATTGTTCCTGAATCTATTTGGATGAGACTAAATGATATGCAATTCGTTGATACTAGACCTTTTGAAGCAACGCGTATTGGTCAATGGAAAATAGCGTTTAACTTAATTTTTGAAAAACCATGGTTGGGTTGGGGAGCAGCAGCTTTTTCAATTATTTATCCTTTAAGGACAGGGTTGTCTCATGGCCACTCTCATAATTTGCCTTTAGAATTAGCAATTAATCATGGCATAATAGTTTCTTTTCTAATTAATATATTTGTGTTTAGCTTATTATTAATTTCTTCCTTCAAGAGAATATTTAACAATTTAAATTTTCAAAAAAATATAATAGTAGATCGAGCTTGGTGGACCTCTACTTTAATTCTTATTTGTTTTCATGCAACAGATATTCCACTATTTGATAGCAGAATAAATATCTTAGGTTGGATATTATTGATAGGTCTTAGATGTATGATATATAATTCTATGAGCTATAATAATTCATTAAAATAATTTAATACTTTATTAAATTAATTCTCCTTCTTCAATTGTAATCTGTCTTTCATAAATTGAGTGTTCATTCAATATTCTGGCAGTTAAAAAGCTAGCTATACATGTAATTAAGAGTGGCTTTAGGATTAAAAGATTTTTAGTTAATGCGAAGGCTAAAAACATAGCTGTTAAGGGTGTTCTTGAGCATCCAGCTACGAATCCCCCCATTCCTGCAAAAATATAGGTTGTTGGAACATGGCCAGTTATTGTTTCTACTCCAATACCACTTGCTAATCCTATCGCTCCGCCCAAGGTAAGCATTGGATAAAACAAACCACCTGGTGCGCCTGAAGCAGCAGCAAGGCCAGAGGCAAAGAATAAAATAAAAAATATACTTATTGCAAGTGTAAAGCTGCTACTGTCATTAACAATAATTTTTTGTAATCCTTCGATATTGTGAAAATTTTCCGGAATAATTGAATACATAGTACCAAGCAATAAACCGGATAAACTCATTCTTTCAATGGTTTTATTTTTAAACCATTGATTTCCTAGAACTTGCATTTTTAAAACATATCGGCAATACATTTCTGCTAATAATCCTAATATAATTCCCAAAAATATTAGGTATAAAAAATCTATTGGAAAGAATTCGATTACTGGTGTGTATGCTCTCTCTAATTGAAAACCTAAATTATTAACAAATCCACCCGCTTTTTGATCTAGTCCAATCGCTTGCAAAATATCAGCGCAACTATCAGCCCAGAAAGTTGTTACTACTACTAGCAAGAGGACTACTGGTCTAGCTGAATTTAGAAGTTCTTCAATTGCATAGACAAAGCCTCCAATAGGTGCACTAAAAATCGCTGCAATTCCAGCTCCTCCGCCTGCTGCAACTATAACTCTGCGAAATGAAATAGGGGCTTTTAGCCATTTTGCCATTTTCCAAGCAACAGATCCTCCCATTTGTACTGCTGGGCCTTCTGGGCCTAGCGGAAATCCACTTCCAATAGCAATAATTCCAGCAAACAGTTTTACTATTCCAACTCTTAATCCCATGGGGACTGGCTTATGGCGGAGGAAAGCAATGATGTGACTTACGCCTGCTCCTTTTGCTGCAGGGGCAAAATTTTGAATGAGTGATCCAGAAATCAAGCCACCCAATGCTCCTAGTATTGGTAAAACTATCCACCTAGGAATAAATGCAAGCAGATGTGATCGATAATCTTCTAATGCATGAATTCCAGTTTTAAATAGTATTCCCGTTAATGCTGCTCCTAAACCTGTAAGTATGAGAGCAAGAATTACATTTAGCCATTTTCTCTGAAGAAGTCTTTTTATGCTTTGAGTTGATTTTCTTTGTATAGCATTTTGACTTTTACTTTTGATCATATAACTCAATTTAGGTTTGTAAAATAGAGGCTTCTTCTTCTTTTGTTATTACACGACCATCTTCAATAAAGTTTGGTATTTCATTAAAGTTTAAATATCTGTAGATTTCGTCAGTTATTGGTGAAACTTTTTTGGAAGCTATTGCAAGATATTCTTCAGTTGTAGGGATATGACCTAACAAAGCGCAAACAGCAGCCAATTCTGCACTTCCTAAGAACACTTGAGCTCCTTTCCCTAATCTATTGTTGAAATTTCTTGTACTTGTTGAGAAAACAGTTGAATTATCTTCTACACGAGCTTGATTGCCCATGCATAGAGAACAACCAGGCATTTCCATTCTGCTACCAGCTTTTTCAAAAATCTCGTAGTATCCTTCTTTTTTCAAAATTTCTTCGTCCATTCGTGTTGGCGGACATACCCATAATCGTGCTGATATCTTCCCCTCTCCTTCGAGAATTTTTGCGGCGGCTCGATAATGACCAATATTAGTCATACACGAACCAATAAAAACCTCTTGAATGGGAGTGCCTGCGACTTCGCTTAAAAGTTTGACGTTATCAGGATCATTAGGACAAGCTAAAACAGGTTCTTTGAGTTCATTCAAGTCTATTTCGATGGTTTCTGAGTATTGAGCATTTGAGTCGGCTGATAGTAAATTTGGTTTTTTTAACCAATCTTCCATTTCTTTAATTCTTCTACTTATTGTTCGTGCGTCTTTATATCCCCTAGCAATCATATTTTTAAGTAAAACAATATTGCTTTTTAAATATTCACTGATTGTTGATTCAGAAAGTTGAATAGTACATCCAGCACAAGATCTTTCTGCACTTGCATCAGTTAACTCAAAGGCTTGCTCTAATTTTAGGTTTGGTAGGCCTTCAATTTCTAATATCTTTCCATTGAACACATTAACTTTGTTTGCTTTTGCGACGGTCAGAAGACCTTGCTGAATGGCCATCCACGGAATGGCATTAACTACATCTCTTAAAGTGACGCCAGTTTGTAAAGACCCTTTAAAACGAACAAGAACTGACTTCGGCATATCTAAAGGCATGGAACCAATGGCTGCCGCAAATGCCACTACTCCCGAACCTCCAGGAAATGAGATGCCCAAAGGGAATCGTGTATGACTATCGCCACCTGTGCCAACTGTGTCAGGCAAAAGCATCCTGTTTAGCCAACTGTGAATAATTCCATCACCGGGTTTTAATGCTATTCCTCCTCTTTCAGCAAAAAAATCAGGGAGTTCTTTTTGAGTTTTGATATCAACAGGCTTGGGATATGCTGCCGTATGACAGAAACTCTGCATAACTAAATCAGCAGAAAATCCTAAACACGCTAATTCTTTCATTTCATCTCTAGTCATCGGACCAGTAGTGTCTTGACTACCAACTGTTGTCATTATTGGCTCACAACTTGCACCAGGGAGGACACCTTCTAAACCGCAAGCTTTTCCAACTATTTTTTGAGCTTGTGTAAACCCATACTTTGATGCAGCTGGCTGACCAGGACGAATAAAAAGAGTAGAGGGAGGAAGTTTTAATTTTGTTCTAACTTTGTCTGTCAAAGCTCTTCCAATCATTAAAGGAATTCGCCCACCTGCTCTTACTTCATCAGTAATAGTTTGTGGTTTTAATTCAAATTTTGATAGAAGTTCTCCACTGTTTGTCTCATTTTTACTTCTTCTAACTTCTCCTTTGTAAGGAAAAATAGTAATTACATTACCTGTTTTGAGATTGCTTACATCGCATTCAATTGGAAGTGCACCTGAATCTTCAGCAGTATTAAAGAAAATAGGAGCAATTTTGCCTCCTATTACAACCCCACTCCCTCTTTTATTTGGCACGTAAGGTATATCTTGTCCTGTATGCCAAAGGACTGAGTTAATTGCTGACTTTCTAGAGCTTCCTGTTCCAACGACATCGCCAACATATGCGATTGGATATCCTTTCTTTTTTAATTCTTCAATAGTGTTTAAACCATTTGGATCTCTAGTTTCTAGCATCGCTAGAGCATGTAAAGGGATATCTGGTCTTGTTGTGGCATGAGTTGCTGGAGAGAGGTCGTCTGTATTTGTTTCCCCTTCAACTTTAAATACTGTTACAGTTATTTCTTGAGCTAAGGGTTGTTTATTAGTGAACCATTCTCCATTGGACCAGCTATTGATAACTTTTTCTGCATAAATATTAGTTTTTGCTAATTCTAAAATATCGTTTAAAGCGTCATAAACTAAAAGAGTATTGCTTAATGCTTGACAGGCTGAAGTTGCTAATTGTTTATTATTAGATTTTAGTATTTCAATTAATGCTGCTACATTATATCCGCCAATCATTGTACCCAAAAGCTCAGTTGCTTTTAGAGGAGTTACTAAAGGACTTTTTGATTCTTCTTGAGCAATTGAGCTAAGCCAAGTCGCTTTGACATAAGAGGCTTGATCAACTCCGGGAGGAATTCGATCAACAAGAAGATCAAGTAAGAACTTTTGATTGAATTCTGTATCTGGTTTTTCCAATAACTTTGTTAAAACTTGAGTCTGTTTTGCATCTAAAGGAAGTGGAGGGATCCCCAACGCTTCTCTTTCGGCAACATGTGATAAGTAATCTTTGAGCATTGTTAAATCTCAACAGAGAATGTATTTGAGTGAGAGCCTTTTGTTTTCATTGTTTACAACCGCATGTTTCTTGAACAAACATTCAGATAATGCAACTTATTCCCCCCTATGACTGATACTTCTCTAATCTTATAACTATGATCACGCTTTAAATGTCCACCTCATCATATTTTTCAATGGTGGATAGCACCTCTGACCTTCATGTGGTCGAAACTCGTCCATTAATGTCACCAGCATTAATTCATAGAGATTTGCCTTTAGATAAGGCAGCCTCTGGAGTTGTCTCTACTACTCGAAACAAGATTCAATCAATTCTTCATGGTAATGATCCAAGAATTTTGGTGATTGTTGGACCGTGTTCGGTTCATGATGTTAATGCTGCTATTGAATATTCAAACCGTTTAGCTCCATTGAGGGAGAGATATAGTCAAAAGCTTGAGATTGTTATGCGTGTTTATTTTGAGAAACCACGCACAACTGTTGGTTGGAAAGGACTTATTAATGACCCTCATCTTGACAATTCTTACGATATCAATAGTGGTTTAAGAAAGGCAAGAGGTCTATTACTTGATTTAGCCAAAGCAGGAATGCCGGCTGCAACTGAATTACTTGATCCAGTTGTGCCTCAGTATATTGCTGATTTAATTAGTTGGACTGCTATTGGAGCAAGAACGACAGAGAGTCAGACCCATCGTGAAATGGCGTCTGGATTATCAATGCCGGTTGGTTATAAGAATGGTACTGATGGGACAGCCACGATAGCGATTAATGCAATGCAAGCGGCTTCAAAACCTCATCATTTTTTAGGAATTAATAATGATGGTCACGCTTCAATAGTGAGTACTACAGGTAATCCAAATGGTCATCTTGTTTTAAGAGGTGGTAAGAATGGTACCAATTACCATCTCGATGCAATTAATTTAATTGCAGATGAATTAGAACAATTTAAGATGCCTGGAAAAGTTATGGTTGATTGTAGTCATGGTAATTCCAATAAAGATTTTCGTAGACAATCAGAAGTTTTAAGAGATGTAGCATCACAGATAAAAGGTGGATCAAAGAACGTAATGGGCGTAATGATAGAAAGTCATCTTGTTGAGGGTAATCAGAAATTAAATTCAGATTTGTCAAAACTTACCTATGGGCAAAGTGTTACGGATGCATGCATAAACTTTTCTACAACTGAAATTTTATTAGAGGAACTAGCTGAATCGGTCAAATAAATGTAGTTAGTTGTTTATATTCCTATTAACCATATTCCAATACAAGTTACTCCAATAGGAACAGTTAGATTGTCAATTCCCCAAGGACTGATTTGTTCTAAAAAAGTTGCTATGAGTGATATACCTAAAATTTCTAGTGGTTGCATGCCTAAATTATTAATTAAAGAGATAATTGAAGTAGTTATGGCTACTACTGAAGCCATTATTAATGTTCCAGCAATCGATTTTGTTTGACCCAGTACTGACCATTTTGGAGAGTTAATAGATCTTCCTATTAAACCTGCTAATCCATCACCAAAAGCCATTGATAGGACTCCTATGGAAATAGAAGATGCGTAGCGAGGCCAGAACAGTAGAAGTAAAAGTGTGATACTGATGCCATATGCAATTGTTCCAAAACTTTTTCTCTCGATATCTTCAATGGCAGGTAATAAACGAAATTGATAATTAATACCTAAGGCTACAGTGATAAACAATGCAGATAAGAAAGCTATATTTTTTGGAATATCAAATAACCAAGCTAAGAGAATTACGGGTCCTGTTCCGATATGAATAATTTTTCTACTTAACTCTTCTTTTTTAGGAAAATATCTCTTACATAAAAATGCAATCAATAAAATTATAATTATCCATAACGCAATAACAAAAACAGCTATTTGAATGGGCAATGTTTAGGCAGCGTTTTGATGAGTAGTCATTATTCTCAATTTTAAAATTGCTTTAGCCTCAAGTTGTCTTACACGTTCTCTAGAAACATTTATTTGTCTTCCAATTTCAGCAAGAGTAAGTGGTTCTTCTCCATCAAGGCCAAAGCGAAGTCTCATGATTTTTTGCTCTCTCTCATTTAATTGAGATAACCAGCCTCCGAGGTGTTCTTTTTGAATACTTCTATCCATCCCTTCCATGGGCTCATCAGAATTTGGGTCTGGAATTAGTTCTCCAAGAGTACTACGATCTTCTTCGCCTCTTGCATGAGCATCAAGAGAGGCACATGGCGCACTTTGAGACACTAGATCTTCTAGATCTTGAGGTTCAATTCCCATCGCGTTTGCCAATTCGAGTCGATTTGGCTGTCTACCAAATCGATGAGATAATTCACGCGATATGCGGCGCATTTTTGAAAGTTTTTCGCTGATATGTATTGGCAGTCGAATAGTTCTAGCACTGTTATCAATGGCACGAGTCATCCCTTGCCTTATCCACCAGTACGCATAGGTTGAGAATTTATAACCCATTGCAGGATCAAATTTATCAACAGCTCTTTCTAAGCCAATGGCACCTTCTTGAACTAAATCGAGTAACTCGAGACCTTGATTTTGATATTTTTTTGCAACACTTACAACGAGTCTAAGATTTGCAGCCATCATGCGATCTCTTGCCCGTTTACCCATTTTTATTTTGTGTTTCTGACGGGTAGACCGTTGTTCAAGAGGAAGGCTCAACAAATCTTTCATTTGTTGCACATGATGAGCAAGCTCAATTTCTTCTGCAGGAGTCAGAAGTGGAACTCTGCCGATACTTGTTAGATAGAAACCTATCGCGTCAGTAGCGAGACGATTACTTTGTCTTCTAGAACTTCGAGATTTTTGACTACTTACAGTTGATGCAGATAGTTTTTGACTTGTGCTTGCCGAATTAGATTTCACTGATGAAACATCAGAAATTTCCTTGGCAGATTCCAGCGGGATCCCCATCACCCTGGCCTCTTGAAATTAGATTTATTAAGAAGTTAGCACTAACAAGGAGAAGTTGACTAATTGAAACGAAAAATTTATGATTTTTTGGCTAATTAGGTATAAAGCGCATCAAAAAAATAGATTAAATGTTAAAAAAAAATCTTTGAATTTTTTTAATTTTCTTCATTTTTGTACAGCTTAATAATTTTTTCTTGAATATATTTTTTCTTATCATTCAAAATTTGATTTTTGGTATAGCTACCATCACTTTGCATGTTCCAAGAGTCTTTATTTGCTTCTAAATAAGAATCCAATAAATGTTTAATTTCTTTTTTAATCTTATTGTCTTCAATAGGTGTAACTGCTTCAACTCTTCTATCTAAATTACGCCTCATCCAGTCTGCACTACCAATAAATACTTCTGCATTTCCATCGTTATTAAACCAAAAGATTCTTGAATGTTCTAAAAATCTACCAATAATGCTTGTTACTTTTATATTTTCGCTTAAGCCTTTTTTCTGAGGGTATAGGCAGCACATTCCTCTAATTATAAGTTCAATTTTTACTCCTTCCTGTGATGCTAGATAAAGTAATTTTATGATTTCTGGATCAACTAGGGAGTTCATTTTGGCTATTATCTTGGCTGGTAAGCCATTTTTTGCATAATTGATTTCTCTTTTTATTAGTTTTTCTATTCCACTTCTAAGAGTTACCGGTGCAACTAATAATTTTCTGTAGGATTTTTGTTTAGCAAATCCAGTCAGATAATTAAATAGTTCAATAAGATCTTGACCAAGTTCAGGCTGACAAGACAGCAAGCCAAAATCTGTATATGTTTTAGACGTTTTCGAATTATAATTACCAGTCCCAATATGAAAGTATGTTCTTAATCTGTTTTTTTCTTTTCTTATAATCAAAGCGATTTTTGTATGAGTTTTTAGTCCAATGACTCCATAGACAACATGCACTCCAGCTTGCTCTAATTGTTTTGCCCATTGGATATTATTATCTTCATCAAATCTTGCTTTTAGTTCAACTAGAGCCATGACTTGCTTTCCTTTCTCAGCAGCTCTTATTAGGGCATTAATAATTAAGGAGTCTTTGGAAATTCTATACAAGGTCATTTTGATACCCATGACTTGCTTATCCTCCGCAGCTTGATTAATAAACTCTTCGATTGATGTGGAGAATAGATTGTATGGGTGATGGACTAGTAAATCACTACGGCGAATAATGGAGAATATACTTTTAAAATTGCTGTTATGTCTAGTATCTAATTCTTCTTGTTCTCGTAATTGACTATTTTTGAGTGAGTTATGAGTAACGCCTTGATGCTCTTTAAATTTTAATTTAGGAAGATTAAAATTAGTTAATTCTATTAATTCATCTAATGCTAGTAATCCCTTAATTTGATATAAATTTTCTTTGTCAATATTCATCCCTTCTTGTAAAAGATCAAGAATTACTTTTGGCGTATCTATAGAGACTTCTAGCCTGACTACTTCACCTCCTTTGCGTCGCTTGCGTAAACCTTCTTCTAGTGCACTCATTAAATCATCAGCTTCAAGGTCTCTAAGCTCTAGATCAGCATCTCTTGTAACGCGAAAGAACGAATATTCTTTAACACTCATTCCAGGGAAAAGCATAGACAGATTATTTGCAATGATTTGCTCAATCGCAATTCCTGTGTATTTTGTTGATTCATTATCATGTAGTTCAACTGGAATACTTATAAATCTGGAAATACTCTCTCCAGGAATTTTTATACGGGTAAATTGCTCTTTATCTGATTCACTATCGACGATAATTGCAGCTAAATTTAAACTAAGATTACTTATAAACGGGAATGGATGAGAAGGGTCAACTGCTAAGGGAGTTAGTATCGGAAAGATTGCAGTTGTAAAATAATTATCTATCCAAACTTTTTGTCTTTCATTTAATTCTTTATATTCAAGAATAAATATATTCTCTTTTTTAAAGTCATCTTCCATATATTGTTTTGTTTTATATTGCTGCGTCTTTAAAATAGGGTCTAAATAATTTCGAATTTCGATAAGTTGTTCTTCAGGAGATTTTCCATCTTGGCTTCTTTTTGAGATTCCACCTTCTACTTGTGATTTTAATGAAGCAACTCTAACCATAAAAAATTCGTCTAAATTATTGCTAAAAATTGAACTGAATTTAATTTTTTCTAGTAATGGCGTTTCCTCTTCTATCGCAAGTTCTAAAACACGTTTATTAAAATCTATCCAGCTGAGTTCACGATTAATATAAGTTTCATTACTGATTTTTGGACTAGTCATATCTATAACCAATTTATTCAATTTCTAATTATTAGTTTAATATCTTGATCATCTATCAGTCTAGGAGATTTCTTTTTGCTTGGTAAGACTTTTCCCTGAAATTAAAAACATAACAAATAGTAGAAGCAATATTGTGCCAAAGAATGGACTTCTTGGACCAAAAAGATCATATGAGCGTCCTGCTGCTATTGCTCCAAGAAAAGTTCCCAGACTTTGTAAACCCTGTAGATTTCCTAATACTGCTCCTTGACCTATAGAACTTAGTCTTCTTGAAATTAGTGCTCTTAAACTAGGAGTTACTAGTCCAGTTCCCATTGCAAGTATTGCGACGCCAGAAAATACAAGAGGAATTGACGTATCTATATTTGCGAGCGTTAAAAGAATACATCCTGTCATTACAAAGCCAATACCAGTAAAAGTTAATTTCGACTCCCCAAATCTTTTTACAAGAGGACCAATTAGGCCTCCTTGAACAATCATCGCGATAACTCCAACGACAATAAAAGCAGCACTACATAATTCAGGACTCCATCCAAATTTTTCTTTTAAATAAAGGACTAAAACAGCTGTAAAGCCATTAAATGCCATAAAGAAAACAAAAAAGGATAAGCAAAGTCTTCTAGCTAAGGGGTTTTTGAATACAATTAGTAGCTGACTAATTGGATTCAAATCTCTTTTCCTTGGTAGTAAATTTCTTTTATTTTTGGGCAGTGTTTCTGGTAGAAACCAAATTACAAAAATAAGATTAAATATTGCAAATCCGCTTGCTACCCATACCGGTAAAGTAACACTAAATTTAGCAAGAGCTGTTCCTAATCCTGGACCAAGAATAAAACCTAAACCAAACGCTACTCCAATTAATCCAAAGGTTTTTGCGCGATTTTCGGGAGTTGATATATCTGCAAGTATTGTAGTAGCAGTAGCTGCAGTACCGCCACTTATGCCATCAATTATTCTGGCTAAAAATAGTAAAGATAAAGGTAAAGCTGAGGCCCATAAAGGTAAATAATTATCCCAATTCAGGCTTACAGTTAATGCAAATAGACATATTCCTATTACTGAACCAGATACACATGTGATCATGATTGGCTTACGACCGAAACGATCACTCATAGCTCCAATTAGTGGGGCTGCAGCAAACTGAGATATTGCATAAGTTCCAGTCAAAAAACCAAGAGTCGTCGCGCTTGTCGTGAATTGTTCTAATAAAAAAGGTAATAAAGGCAAAACAATGGTTTCGCCCAAACGATCATCTAGAAGTGTTATGAAAGCTCCTAAAAGGGTGGGAATTTTTAGCCTTCTCAATGCAAATAGCTCATAATTTATTCACCTTCTCATACTGTCAGAGAACTTGACTTCATTTAGTAAAAACAGTCTAAATCGATATTTGCGACTTTGTGAGGGTTCTGATGAAATGGCCCTCCGAGAAGTTTATGAAGATGCTATTCGAACTTGCGACAAATCCTTGTACAGCCAAGAACAGATTGAAGCATGGTCAGCTTTAGCGTATCTTCCTGGGATTTTAGATAAACCTCTGAAGCAAGGGGTGGGCTGGGTGAGTTGTGTTGATAAAACTATTGAAGCATTTGCTTTAAAATATCCCCATAATCGCTTGGCATTGCTTTATTGCCGAGGGCGTTCGTCACGGCAGGGGCATGCTACGGCTCTATTAAATCAAATTGAGGCAGATACTCTTAAAGATAGACCAATAACTTTAAAAACCGAGGCAAGTTTATGTAGTTATCAACTGCTTTTACGTCATGGATGGATAATTATTTCCCCTGAAGAAATTCAAATAGGTGGTGTGCATTTTTCTCGTTATTTGATGGAAAAAACTTTGTATTAAATTTATTTTTTAAAAATTCTTAGGAATCAATATTTTCCTCACGCCAATCAATTAATTTTTCTAAGTGCTTGATAGCAAGTCCTGAATTGATTATTTCTTTTGCTTTATTAATTCCTTCTTTAATATCAGAGCTTAAGCCTGCATAAAAAAAGTAAATACCAGCATTCCATTCAAGTGCTTTTATTAAAGGACCCTCGCCATTAAGAGCTTTTAAAGCAAATCTCTTCCATTCTGTGATGTCGTTCCATTCAATATCTTTTCCAGAACATTCGTAGTCTTTGGGATGAAAAACAGTTCTAGTTCCATGTTGATTTTTGTACTGTCCAATTGTTGATGAACGACTAATTGAAAGATCTATTCCACCTTCCAGTCCTTTGATAGTCATCACATTTTGTTCTCCCATAAGCTCTAAGGTCTTCCAATGTCTTTCTTCAGTAGGTGAATGAACATAGCCACTTATATGTAGATGATTTCCTTGATGACATGTCCAGATTAATTCCATACTTGCTAGAGGTGGTCGCTTACCTATTTGATCTCTGTAAGGAATTAAATTTTCAGCTAGCGAAAAATGATCTGGCTGATGTATTAAAGCTAGGTCGTTATGGTTGAAAAAACTTTGTAGTTGTTCTATGGATAGACCAGTTAAATTTATTCCTAAGGCTTGAAAGAGTTCGTGATGAGTAACGCCGTATTTCACTGGCATACGAGAACCACCATGCAAAATAACAGGCTGTTTCTGAGTTAGTAATAGTAAAGTTGTTAGAGGGTAAATTGGCGCTGTTTTTTTTTCGCCCATCAAAAGGCATCCCAAAAAATATAGGTTGACGTTGATTGCTGGTTGATTGAATTTTGGGTCCTAGTTCTATATAGGCATCAATCATCCCAGCTAATTCTTCAGGGATAGGACGTCTAATTCTATGTGCAATCATAAAGCCACCAATTTGTGCTGCACTTGCTTCTTCTTTTAGCATCAGCTTGAGAGCTGATTTAGTTTCTTCGCGAGTAAGACTTTTTCCTGTAAACTCACCACTACCTATTTTTTTTAAATAGGTTTTAAATTCTTCGTAATTATTCGACATAGAAGTTATTTCTCAATAGGAAGTATTGTTTTCTATTTTTTATTTCATATTTACGATTTCTTTTACGTATTTAACAAATCCTTTTTCATTGTTTTCAATTGGTTGATTGACTGGATTCACTGGAGCCACAATTACAGCGCTTGCTTTTAGTTCAGGCTGATTAGATATGGGACATGATTGTTCATGCATCAAGTTGTTTGTCTCACAATGATTAGTTTGAGTGAAGCCCCAGTGCATTGGGAGAAAAACCGTGCCTCGACGTATACGATCAGTTTCTTTTACACGTACTGTAAGATGTCCTCGACGAGAATTAACAGCAGATAACTCACCATTTTTAATATTCATATTTTTTGCATCCATAGGATGAATTTCAAGTAATGGTTCAGGGTGCATTTTTTTAAGTCGATTTACTTTTCCAGTACGAGTCATGGTATGCCATTGTCCGAGGTAACGCCCAACAGTTAAGACTAACGGGTACATATCGCATGGAGGCTCAGCGATTCCCAGAGGTTGTTTAGTGTAAAACTGGGCTCGACCATTAGGTGTCTCAAACTTTTTATTTTCATAAAGTCGCTTGGCTTTTTTCGTAGGATTACTTCCTTTTGAAAATGGCCATTGTTGGGGACCAACACTTGTTAGTAATTCATGATTAAGACCCGAACTATCACAGAGACGACCACTTGTCAGAGCTGTAAACTCTGAATATACCTCAGAAGAAGAATCATAAGTAAACTGATCAATAAATCCAAGTTTTTGGCCTACTTCAGCAAATATCTCCCAATCGGGACGACTTTGACCAAAGCATGGACGAAAAGCTGGGCAATAAGTGATTCGCCTTTCTGAATTAGTCATCACACCGGCTTTCTCACTCCATTGTGCAGCGGGCAATAATAGATGGGCATAATGAGAGGTTTCAGTCTCTTCATATGCTTCGGATAAAACAACTAGTGAACAGTTTTTTATTGCGGCTTTTACTCGATTTAGATCAGGCATGCTTACAAGTGGGTTAGTTGCAGCAACCCACCAAAGATCTATTTCTCCTTTTTCCATTGCTTCAATTTGTTGCCAGGCGTTTAAACCTGGTTCTTCAGAGATACTTCCAGCCGGAAAATCCCAGTGATTTTCGACGACTTGTCTATGTTTTTTATTGGCAACATTTCGATAACCAGGAAGTAGATGAGATAGGCCTCCTGCTTCACGTCCTCCCATAGCATTTGGTTGGCCAGTAAGCGAAAAAGGTCCAGCTCCCTCTTTCCCGATTTGTCCCGTGAGAAGATGTAGATTGATAAGTCCGCCAACAACTGCAGTACCTTCTCTGCGTTGATTTACACCCATTGACCAAAGACTTAGTACCCTTTCGCGATGATTAAACATATTAGCTACTTCTTCTAATTTTTTTTCTGGGATACCACAAAAGCGAGCAACTTTTCTAGGAGTCCAATTTTTTATAATCGCTAAGAATTCTGAATATTTATCTGTATGATTTTTAATAAATTCTGCATTTTGTCCATTCTTTTTCAGAACTAAATTGGCAATACCATATAACAGGGCTAAGTCACTACCTGGAGCAATAGGTAGATAAATGTCAGCAGCTTTTGCAGTGTCTGTTAATCTGGGATCTATAACAATAATTTTTACTTTATCTTGATATTGTTTTTTCCTTTTGAGTAGACGTTGAAAAAGTACTGGATGGCATTCCGCTGTATTAGTGCCAATGAGGAATGCAACGGTGTAGTGATCAAGATCTTCATAACAACAGGGAGGACCATCTGATCCAAGACTTAAATTATATCCAGCGACTGCTGAGCTCATACATAGTCTTGAATTTGCATCAAAATTATTTGTACCTAAAGCTCCTTTGAGTAATTTTTGAGCAATATAGTAGTCTTCAGTATGAAATTGTCCAGAACCATACATCGCTATAGAGTTTGGACCTTTTTTGATTAAACTTTTTTTGATTTGTGAAACTATCTTATCTGTAGCTTCATTCCAGCTAATCGGTTGATATTTATCATTTAAATTATCTCGATACAGAGGTTGCTTTAATCTCCCTGGAGACAAGCTTTCTCCTACGGTTGCACCTTTAATACATATTTGTCCAAGGTTGGATGGATGATTGCGATCGCCTCTAGACCTCCACATCGGATAACCATCTGCATCTCTACGGACTGCTTTTCCGATTTCAGCTGGTGGTTGCATTTCTAGACCACATCCAACGCCGCAATATGGACATTGAGTAGTTAAATTTTCAATTTTCTCTGTCATCTCAATTTAATGAGATAAGAAAATAAAACCTTGGGTAGTTACCCAAGGTTTTGATTGGAAATTCATTAATATTTTAAGCAATTTCCCCTTCATGTAATTCATCGAAGGATCCTTTTGGTTCTTTAAGAAAGAAAAAGCACATGAATGCAACTATCAGCCCTGCTATTCCTAAGATTTGGAAAAAGGCACTATTGGAATTAGCAATTATCTCTGCTGTCGCTTCTCCATCTCCACTCATCCACATAGGTAGAAGACTAAAAATAGTTAGATAAGTTACTGCTCCTACGTTGCCATAGGCACCAACAAGACCAGCGACCTGTCCAGTAACTCTTCGTTTAACAAGTGGTACTAGAGCAAAAGTAGCGCCTTCCCCTGCTTGAACAAAGAAGGAAGCAAGCATTGTTATGAACAATGCGACGATAATTCCACTTATACCTGAAAAAGTACCAGGTTTGATCCAACTCATGACAAGGTATCCAATTCCAAGTCCTCCGGTTAGAAAACTCATAGTATTTTTTCTACTTCCGAGCTTGTCAGAAATTAGACCTCCAGCTGGACGTGCAACAAGGTTAACGAAAGCAAAGGAGGAGGCGAGAATACCTGCTGTTGCTTTTGGTAAATCAAATGTTGTCTCAAAAAAAGTAGGTAACATTGAAACAACTGCCAGCTCAGAACCAAAATTAACAATATATGTGAGTTCAAGAATGGCTACTTGTTTAAATTCATAACGGTCTTCTTTTGGATAAATTTTAGTTCCTGCAATTAACTCTGAGTTTGTACGAATAATCCCCCAGGTCTGAAAAGCGAACCAAATTAAAACAGCGAAAAGAGCTAATGGATATGTTCCCTCATCAAGGAAACCAACTTTCTTTAACCTCCAACATAAAACAGAAAGTATGGCTACAAACGGCACATTCATACCCAAAAGCCCCCAAAAATCTCGCATAGAAGTGACTTCTAGACCAGCTGTTTTAGTTGGACGCTGATAAATTTTTCCAGGAGGAGTATCTCTGACATTAAAGAAATAAAAGATGCCATACAATGCTGAAATCACACCACTGCCAGCGATAGCACCTCGCCAGTTAAGAACGGCACCTGTTGGTAATTCAAATCCACCTGAAAAAGAAAGTAACCCAGCAATGGCAACCATTGTCAGAGCCGAGAAAGCTGAGCCAAAATTACCCCAACCTCCATATATTCCTTCTGCTAGACCGATTTCTTTAGGTGGGAACCATTCAGCCACCATCCGAATACCAATTACAAATCCTGCACCTACTATTGAAAGTAATAAGCGAGCGATAACTAATTGATTAAAAGTTTCTGCTGAGGCGAAAAGTAAGCATGGAACTACCGAAAAAATGAGAAGGCTTGAGTATGTTTTACGTGGTCCAAATTTATCTAGAAGCATTCCGATGAGTACCCTCGCTGGAATTGTTAATGCAACATTACAGATAGCTACAGTTCGAATTTGACCCAAAGTGAGCCCCAAGTCTGCCTTAACAGTCGTAGCAAGGGGAGCCAAATTAAACCAAACAACAAAAGTTAGAAAGAAGGCAAACCAAGTGAGATGAAGTGTTCGATATCTCCCTTGAAATGTCCAAAGATTGCCAAGCATTGAAATTAAATAGTAAGAAAGAAGGCTTAAAAAGTTCGCCTATTAAAAACGGTAAAAAATCTAACCGTTTTGAAAAATTAAATCAGCCGACATACTCCGACTAAGTAGTAGTCGATACAAAAAATGAGAGTTTTATACCTATTTGTTTAATTAAGTAGTTATTGCTACTAAAACGAATTATTTGTTTGATAATTTCAAGATCTTGAATACTATATGGCAAAAAATACAAAATATTAGATATCGAATGTATTGATTTTCTTGAATTCAGTTTAAAATTTTTGCTGATAATCTAAATTCTCATTCATCATACTTGCATCAATTAATCAATTGAAGATGAGTAAAATCAATCAACAAAAAGAGGAGACCATAAAGTTGCCTCAGAGGTTATTACAGGTTCAATATTGATAGAACTTGAACTATTTGTATTTAATTGTTTAATAATAATGTTATCTCGTGTCCCCAGTTCAGACCAAAGAGTGGCAGGACTAGCAATTACTGGGTCAACAGTAGTTAATTTATTTTGAACAGCAGGGGAATAGCTTCTAAAAAGCTGAACAGCTAAAGAACTAATAATGAATGCTCCTAAAAATCCTGCTGAAACAGTAATTGCACTTTTTTCAGTACTTCGTATGGAGCTTGTAGGCATGTTTAATTTGGATTGTTTTAGCTTAAGTCCCCCGTTCCTTGGCTTAAGGCGGTTTGCGGCTCGCTGAAGCGAGTTGAACGTTTTTGTAGTAATGACTACAAATTTATTATGATTATCTTTTAAGAGCAGTGTTGTTCAGCGTAATACAAAAGTATTTAAAAATTCTTCCAAAATATTTGACTGCTACATCTTTTACCTTTCTGTATATTTTGATTTTTTATAATTTGTGCCTCTATAAGAAAATAGAGTCTCATTGATGGTCATTTTGGCTTTGATTTGCCTATCTAGATAACTCGTGTTTGAGTAGTGAAGATTTTTAATGTCTTCAGGTAGATATTTTTGACCTCTGTATGTAAGGAGATCCATGATAATAGAGTGATGAACTATGCAAAAGTTCTATAGAAGAACCGAGCTGATCTAAAAAGAAGAATTTTGTATTAGTTAATACATAATAATGCTTTAAGCTCTTAAAAGTGGTTCATCTTGATACAAAAAATCAATGAACAGAAAAGTAAATTGTATTGACTGTAGTTACTTTTATAAATTTTACTTATTATAATTCTAAATTAAATCAATTAAAACTCAATCCTGTATTTTTAGATTTCAAAAAAGAGTAGGTGGGAAGTTGGTTAACCTCAGACTGAAAATAAGTATCATTATATTGGTTTGTAGATGCATAACCTTTACTTACATACCAACCATGAGTCATACCCATTAACATTCCTAAACTAATAGCAAAGCGCACTTTTTTGAAACGACTATTGCGAATTTCATAGATTTTTAGTACTTCAGTTGTCTTTATTTATACGAAAATAAATTTTCAAAAGAATATTTTTTAATTTATGTACTAGTTAATACCATTTTTTTGTGCATATGGATTTTAACCTCCTAAATAAGACATTGAAGGATGAGGTTTTTGTGGTTTCGAGTTCTCAGATTTATTAAATCTATTTTCACTATATTTATCATCTCTTATTAGCCATATTGTCTCAAGAAATTCTTCTAAGCCTTTTTCATTAATTGATGGATTGAGCCATTTTTTTAAATCAGAACCATTGTTTGAAAAAAGGCAAGTATGTGCGAAACCATCACTAGTAATCCTTAATCTATTGCAGTCAGAACAAAAAGGATTAGATATCGAAGATATAGTACTTATGAAGCTATTGCTATCTTTCATATACCATTTATGGGCTGTATTACCTTTTAATCTTCCAGCCTCATTAATTTTAAAATGTTGTTTTATTATACTTATCAATTCGTGAGATTTTAGAACCTCATTAGCTTGCCAATTATTCTTATTTCCTACATCCATATATTCTATGAATCTAATTTCAATAGATTTAGCTTTAGCAAAGCGAACAAGATTTATGATCTGATTATCATTTATGTTCTTTTTGATGACACAGTTTATTTTCAACTGACCCTCTAATGGATCAAAGCCTGCTTGGATAGCATTATCAATGCCTTGGAGAACATGATTCAGCTTATTCTTAGCTGAAATCATATTATTATCTCCTGTCATTATTGAAAATATTTTTGGATCTAGGGCATCTAGACTAACTGTGATCCTGTTGAGTCCATAAGCAAATAAATCTTGACATCTATCTTTTGTTAATAATGATCCATTTGTAGTTATAGCAATGTCTTTTAAATTATTAATAGGATGATTTCTTGTTTTCTTTAATGTATTAATTGCTTCCATCAGCTTATTCAACTGACTGCTTATTAATGGCTCTCCCCCAGTTAATCTGAGTGAGTTTACTCCTAATTTGCAAGCAACCTTAATTATTGATAGGAATTGCTTATTAGTTAATGTAGTCAAACAGCTATTATTTTCTGGCAAACAATATGGACATGAAAAATTACATTTATTAGTTAATGAAAGCCTTAAAACTTTTAACTCTCTATCATGAATATCTTTCATCATACTTTAATAATAATTTAGTGATTTTAGTTCTTTTAATGAGTTGACATTTATGAATTCTTTGTCTTTGGCAAAATAATAATGAAAAGGAATTGATTTTGTCCATCCCTGAAAGTTTATTTTACCTAATTGAAGTCTTTCATTTAATTTATTTAAGTTAGCTTGATTTAGAGGATAAATACCAAGTAGAGGTTGAGCCATTTTATTACTATGTGCGATAAGAGCTATATCTCTATTTTTTTGCCAATACTTTATAAAATCTTCAATATGCTTGCTATTAATGAAAGGCATATCTACTGGCATTAAGAGTATATAGTCATATTTTCCTAAAAATTTTGAATATAAAAACTCCATACAATTTAGTGGTCCATGGAAAGGTTTTTTATCAAATAATATATTTACTTTATGAAATTCACTAATTTCATTTATATGAGATTGATGATTAGTTAAGAGGATAGTTTCTAAGTCCAGTTTTTTCAGAATATTTAATTTATGTGATAACCAGCTATCGCCTTCATGATGTTTTAATAGTGCCTTATCTTTACCCATTCTGGTACTTTGCCCCCCAGAGAGAATACAAGCTTTGAGTTCTTTCTTAGTAGAACTATCTAAAATGATAATTTATTTTTCTCTAATTTAGAAACTAGCATAAAACATGAATAAATATTTATTTTGTTATCATGAAAACATAAACTATATATTAATTTAATTGATCTAATCTTCATTATTCGAAATCTCTATAATTTCTAAGAATCATTATTGATTAATATTTCTTTAAAAGCTTTAATAAGATTTCGGTGTTCATGTCCAGGTCTTGCAAGTTTACATAGAGCGAACCTTTCAAGTTCGCTCAAATTAGACCATATTTTCTGAGAGATCTGAAGTGTATATTTGCTTGCTTCAACATCAATAAAGTCTGGGACTGTAGCCGATAACAACCAGGGCTCATCTTTTGAAATTAAAATTTCTTTTGCTTGACCTATACGACTACGATTAGTTTTACTAATCAAATAGGATTTCAATCCATCTAAGTCGTCAATCGAATCTGACCAATAAACTATTTTTCTTTTATCATCGTGATTTAACTCTTGCCAATGTTGAAGTTTTAGTTTTAAACCGATAAGATCAAGTTTCCTACGAACGCATAAAGGTATACATCTTAGATCACTAATAAATTCATCTTCAAATTCAAAACAGTGGCTTGATTGTTCCAAGTCAAAACCTACGGATTTAATTTAACCATAATAACTTATTTTTGAATTTTACTATTCTCTAACATATAATAATTAATCATTATTTTTTTTTTATCATTATAACTAATCATAAATAAGAAAATGGATTCAAACCTAACTCATCTAAATGAGAAGGGCGATATGTTTATAGTTGATATTTCTGAGAAAATAAGCACTCCTAGAGAAGCTCTCGCTGAAGGATATATTGATTTAAGTGTGGAAGCATTTGATAACGTTAAAGACGGCAATATAAAAAAAGGAGATTTATTTGCTGCTGCAAGATTTGCTGCAATTAATGCATCTAAAAAAACTTCGGAATTAATCCCACTTTGCCACTTATTAAGTTTAAGTAATATAAGGATTGATATAGATCTATGTAATAAAAAAAGAGCGATAAAAATCACTGCATTATGTAAAACTAATGCTCAAACTGGTGTAGAGATGGAAGCACTTACGGCGGTGTCTATAGGATTACTAACTATTTACGATATGCTTAAAGCTATCGATCCTTTTTTAACAATAAATTCAATTCGACTTTTAGAAAAAAAAGGAGGCAAGAAAGGTATCCTGAGGACAGAAACTAATTAATTTTTTGATGACTCAAGAGCCTTTTTTAAGGGAGGGATTAAAAGTAGAAGAAGCTAGGAAAGAAATTTTAAAGGAAATCAAGAACGTTTTAGATAATTTTACTATTCCTTTCGTAAGTATTCCTTTAGAAGATTCCTTAGAAAAAATTTCTTCAACAGATATTTTTGTAAAACAGAATATTCCCGGCTTTAGAGCCTCCATAATGGATGGTTACGCGGTTAGTCATTCTGCCAAACCTCAGAAAGGACAATATTGGAAAGTTGTTGGAGATTCATCCGCTGGTAAACCTTACACTAAAAATCTTTCTGAAGGTGAAGCCATTGCTATAAGCACTGGTTCATTAGTTCCTGATGAATGCTCTTGGGTTATTCCTTTAGAACAGATAAAGACAGAAATGATAAAAGATAGCTCTTTTGAGAAAATACATCTCATAGACGACTTAACCAATAGTACTTGGATTAGACCTGTTAATGATCAATTATCGGAAGGAGATATCGTATTAGCGAAGGGTCAAAAAATTACTCCTAGTATTATTGGATTACTTGCTAGTTGTGGAATGAGTTATATTAGTGTGTTTAAATCTTTCAAAATAGGATTACTTATTTCAGGCGATGAATTAATCAAACCTGGTATAGATAAAACAACTGGATTAATCTGGGAAAGTAATAGTTTTTTAATTAAAAGTATTATAAAAAATCTTGGATATGATATCAATGAACTATCAATTCAAGCAGACGATAAATTCAAATTAAAGAATTCTCTTATTGAATTTGCAAAAAATAATCAAATTGTAATTTCCATAGGTGGAATTTCCGTTGGAAAAAAAGACTATATTAAAAACATTATTAATGAAATTGGAGAAATAAAGTTCTGGAAGCTTTTTTTAAAGCCTGGTAGACCCTTTGCCTTTGGTTTTATTGGTCAAGATATTCCATTTTTTGGCTTACCTGGTAATCCTGTGTCTGCAGTAGTAATTTGTTTGCAAATTTTGTGGCCCGTATTTCAAGTTTTTAGTGGAGTGAAGAACATAGAAACACCCCTTAGATTTAAGATCAGAATTAACTCTGATCTTAAAAGAAGAAAAGGTAGACCTGAATTGATTAGATCTAAACTTAAAGTAGATCAGCAAGGTGAGTTATACGCGGATATTCCACCTGCACAATCATCCTCACAAATTTCTTCTTTAATTGATTCTGATCTGTTAATAGAGATACCACCTGAACAGGATTTACTTAAGAAAGGAACATATCTTTGGGCACAGCTTTTCAGAAAAACAATTTTATAGTTCACGTTGAAAGTACAGTATTATTTTTGACCCAGGAAGAACCTGTGTCAGTCCACTCCTTTTTCCAGAAAGGTACTTTGAATTTTGTTACCTCTAAAATTTCAGAGCAGTATTGATTAGCTATTCCTCTTTTATCAGCACGAACTGCTATGAGCACTATTGGCTCTAGTGGATCAATGAAGCCTACTCGATGGATAACTAACGCAGAAAAAGATTCGATTTTTTTAGTAATTTCTGATAAGTGCTTTTCGATTAACTTTTCAGTTAAACCACTGTAGTGATGGATTTCTAATTGTTTTAATTGACTTCCAAATTGATTTATCTCTCTAACTCGTCCAATAAAAATTGACATTGCAGCCATTTGATTATTAATTTCCCATTTTTCAATTTCTCGATATGGATTAAAAGGATCAGTTGCTATTTTGAATTTGTACTTAATTTTATCCACCTGTAAAAATCGGCATGAATGCTACCTCATCATTATCTTTAACAGTTGCTTCTAGACTAGAAATTTCTTTATTAATAGCCACAATTATTGATTGGTGAGCTACATTGATATTAATATATTTTAGTATAGATTTTGCTTTTTTATCTTCTATTAGGTCTAAAGAAAGATATTTTTCATCCCATCCATATTTTTCACTTAATTCAGCAAACAATAATACTTTGATTTGGCTAGCATTATTTTTCATGTATAGTTAATTCATATATTTTAATTGTTTTATACTAAGTGGTTTCTATTGCATTGTTAACTGTATCTGATACTCGAGACATAAAAAATGATGATAGTGGTCAATTTTTAGTTGATTCAGTAAAAATAGATAAACATAATATAAGTAATAGAATAATATGCAAGGATAATGTTTATATTATTAGAAAGTATATAAGTGATTGGATAGCTGATGATGAGATTGATGTTATTATCACTACTGGAGGCACAGGGCTTACTTTTACTGATGTTACGCCGGAGGCAATAAAACCCTTATTAGATAAAGAAATAGAAGGTTTTGCGGAAATCTTTAGATATACATCATTTAAGAAAATTGGTACGAGCACCTTGCAAAGTAGATGTATTGCAGGTGTGGCAAATGGAACTTTTATCTTTAGTTTGCCAGGATCTTTAGATGCAGTAAATACTGCATGGAATCAAATAATAAAATATCAACTAAACAGTGATACTAAACCATGTAATTTGATAAATTTAATTAATAGATTAAAAAAATAGATGGAATAAAGATATGGATTAAAAAAGTGCTTTATTTCATTGGGATAGCATTAATTGCTTTTCTTTATTCGATTGTTGGTCATGCTGGTGCATCAGGTTATATAGCGTGTATGGTCATATTTGATAAGCCAGTTCCACTTATCAAGCCAACAGCTTTAATTTTGAATCTGGCAGCATCAACATTAAATTCAATAAGATTTTGTGGTGATGGCCATTTGAAAAAATATACATTATTTAATTTTTTAATACCAATTCTATTAGTTTCAATTCCCTCTACAATTGTTGGAGGTAACTTGAATATTACTGATACCTTACTTAGATATTTTTTATCTCTTATACTGTTTCTTTCCGGAATTAGATTTTTAATTACATCGTTAATCATAAAAAATAATACTATAACTGATTATAAGCTGCCCTCAAAAATTGTTATTTTTTTTACTGGTTCAATACTTGGCTTACTATCTGGAATTACTGGGACAGGAGGTGGTATATTTTTAACTCCTCTATCTATTTTACTTAAGTGGATGCCACTTAAAACTACAGCTTCAGCTTCATCCGTTTTTATTTTTTTTAATTCTTTAGTTGGAATAATTACATGGCAAACAATAAATAATTTTTCAAAAATTAATTTCACATCTAATATTTTTCTTCATTTAATTGTTGTATTGTTTTTTGCTTTTTGTGGCAGTTCTCTTGGTAGTAGAAAATTTGATGATAATTTTATTAAAAAAATTATTTCTTTTATCTTATTTTTAGCAAGCTTTAAATTAGCTTTTGCTTAAAATTTAGTTAATTTCAGTAAATCTTCATTTTGATAAATTTACTTATATTTAAATATATACTATTAATTAATAAAAAATATTATTTTTTTAGTGTTCATGACTTTTTCCGGTAAAATTACCAATACCTAATTTCTTTAAATAGGTATTAAATGATTCATATTTATTTTACATTGGAGTTTATATTCCCAAGTTAAGTTGTTTTTTTGCAAGTTCTTTGTGCTGAGAATTCTTCAAATTTTTAACTAAATCTAATAGGATATTTTTACTAATGTCAGTTCCGATTGAACCAAGAGCCATTAGTCCATAGTATGCAGATTTATCCGAGCCTTTTTGTATTACATCGCTTATAGCCATACAGATTTCTAAGCTTTCACGTCTTTGAATGATTGTCAGTGTTTTGATTACTATCTCTTCTCTGAAATCATTTAAAGGTGATTTTGCTATGTCAAGTAAATCAAAATCAGAAAGTAAATGAGCTTTAAATTTTAGTAATTCTAGACCAGCTATTTTCATTTTTTCACTTTTCTCTTCTAATATTTTTTTGATAAGCTCAATCGGTAATGTTCCTCCCCAACAAGCCAAAGCTTCTACGACTTTTATATTCATAGTCTCATCACTATAAAGATGTTTTAACAGCCATGCTTTGGCTTCATCTTGATAAGTAAGTCCTGCAGCTAGGATTAGTTCATCTTGATTGCCATATGTATGAATTAGATCTTTGATTTTGATCCATCCTACTTTTGATAATTGTCCTAAGCGAATTGCGATTTCTTGCCTGAGTTCAAAGTTAATATTTGGATTGTATGCATTTTTAAGCCACTCAGCGCTAGGCTTGGTTTTTTTTGCGTTATTAATGGTATCCCATATATTGCTTTCTTCAATAATCATAAAATTTAAATTGAATGGGATCTGAAAATAATTAATCAAAGTAGTTTTATAAGTTACTCTTTGTCTATTAATCAAGTCAAGTATATGATTTGTCTAGAGATTAATTGAAAGTCTTTTCAAATTCTATTTATAGCTATTAAAGAGTAGACATATTAAGAAAGCCTAGAAAAATGTATTCTAGGCTTTCTTGATTTTGTTTTAGAGTTAATCTTTTAATTTTACCTTGCACCAAGTTGTGCTTCGAGCTCTCGTTCTAATTTTTCATCTTTTACGTCTGGTAAAACATTAGAGATAGGAGTTTTGTGGGTGCTATAGAAAAGCATTCCAATAAATACCATTCCTCCAACAATATTGCCAATCGTCACTGGTAAGAAATTCCAAAAAATTACTTTTGTAAAAGGAATACCCGAACCAAGTAGAGGGCCAGTTGTATGCAAAAACATATTAACTACTATGTGCTCCATTCCCATTGTTTGGAATGCAGTTATAGGTAGCCAGCAAGCAAGTATCTTTCCTGGAACACTTTTACTTACAAGTGCCATTGTTACACCTAAACAAACAAGCCAGTTTGCAATTACCCCACGTAAAAATGCAAGGAAAAAACCAGTACTTCCAAGTGCTTCATATTTCACAACTGTGTTTGCTTTATGTATAGCTATTATTTTTGCTGCTACAACTGCCCATCCTTTTCCACCTTCAGCAGCAGCTAAAGGATCTACATTTCCAGCACTAGATAAACTAATTGAAAGTAGTACGGCAACAAATGCTGTACCTAGAAAATTACCGATCCAAACCCATAGCCAATTTCTTACAGTTGCAGTCCAAGAACTTTTACCTGCCCATACAGCCATAGGCAGTAAAGCAAAATTACCAGTAACAAGCTCCATTCCAAAAAGAACAATACTTGCAAAACCAAAAGGAAATATGAAAGAACCTAACCAAGGCATCCCAGATTGAATACCTATCGTAATGGCAAGACATGTAGCTAAACCTAAAATTGCTCCTGAATAGAAGCCTCTTATTAGCAAGTTTTTTACGCTTACAGATGATTTCTTTCCACCTGCAGCAATCATTCCATCTACCAATTCATTTGGTAAGACGTAATCCATTTGAGAAGTACTTGGAGTCATAAATTTAAAAAGTAAGAAAAATAATTTTTTATAAAATCGAATTAATTACTAATTCGATTCATAAATTTGGAAAAGATGTCGGGGCTGCCATTAGCTCGATTAATCAGCGGTTTATCTTTGCCAAGAGGACTAAACCAATTCATAAATCGAGATAATGAACCAGATTTTTTACTTAAAAATATTTTTTCTTTTGCGTCAAAATTTGAAATAAGTAAATCTTTTAGTACATCTTTTAATTCATCTTGAGGGACAGATTTTTTTATTAATTCTCCTAATTTATAATTAGGCCCTTGTGATCCACCAATGCTTATATCATAAGCTTCAACAGTTTTTCCCTCTTTGTCTTTAGCTTTTTTACCCGTTAAACCAATTCCTCCCATGTAGGCTTGCCCACAACTATTAGGACACCCGGTCCAATGAATCTTTAATTCGTCTTTCAAATCTAATTCTTTGTCTAATTCATGCGAGATTTTTAAAGCTTGATCTTTTGTATTTGTCAGAGCGAAACCACAATAGGTATTTCCAGTACAAGAAACAGTACCTGCGGCAATATTTTCTGGTTCTAATGGAAACTTTTGTAAGATAGATTGCTCCTTAAATTCTTCAATTAGATTTGTATCTATACCAGTAATAATAATATTTTGGTCTTCTGTAAGTCTTATTTCTTTATCACCAAAATTCTCGCATATATTTGCTAGATCTTGTAAATCTTCAGCCAAAAGACGACCTACTGGCACATGCATTCCTGCAAAATATTTACCTTCTTGTTTTTGAGAATGAATTCCAAAAAATGACCTTGGTTTATCTGAAAATATTGAACCTGGATCTTCTTTTAATGCTCCATATTGCTTTTCGATAAGATCTCTAAATTGTTCAATACCAATTTTATCTAAATAAAATCTAAACCTACCTTTAGGTCTTATATTACGTTCCCCATTATCTCTCCAGAGGGATAAAATAATTGATGTTAATTCATAAATTTTTTCTTCTTCAACCCAGGCATTCAATGGAACTGCATATTCATTCATTACTGATGAAAGTACACCTCCAATCCAAACACTAAAACCTAAAACTCCATTAATTTTAACTGGATGAAAAATTAAATCATTATGTAAAAGAAAATTATCTTTAGAGCCTGCTATAGCTGTATTCCATTTCCTTGGAAGATTTGAAAATTCTGAGTTTCCTTTACCTTCATTAGTTAAATGATCTTGCATTTTTGATGTATATATCCTTGTGTCTATAATCTCTTCTGGATCAACTCCAGCGATGGGATTTCCAGTAACATTTCTTGGATTATCAAATCCAGATTGAGTTGTTGATATTTTTACTTTTTTTAATCTATTTAATATCTCAGGCAAATCACTAATCAAAACACCTCTAAGCTGTATATTTTGTCTAGTTGTTATATCACAACTTCCATTCTCTCCATATCTCGCAACAATTGATGCAATTACTTTTAATTGTTCTGCATTGATTATTCCATTAGGTATTCTTAGCCTTAACATAAACTGTCCAGGGGTTTTGGGTCTCCAAAACATCCCATACCATTTCAATCTTAATTCTAAATCAGTTTTATCCATTTGCTCCCATCCCATTTCAGCAAATTTGTCTATATCCTTCCCGATTTCGAGTCCATCCTTAGCAGCTTTATTTTTTTCAACTTTATTTAGTTTTTTGCCTTCTAGATAGTATTGAACCATTAGTATTGAGAGTTGACATTGATAATTAACCTTCAAAATCTAAACTTCAGATGTATCAGTTTTTACCAAATTTTTTATTTCTTTTGGTATCATTCAATACATCATATCTATCCATTTAATTGATTAATTGGTCTCAAACTTTCTCATTTAGTATTGGCGTCCAATTTCTCCGAGGCTTCTAATCGCTCCACTTTTGAGCATTTCCCAAACCTCTTTCATAGCAAAGAGGTCTCTATGAAAAGTACTTTTGAATCTTCTTCTTCCTCTGTATTGAGTGTTTCTTCGATCAACCCCCTCTCCTCGCCTGAAATTATTTGTTCTCGAGTATCTATAATTTCTCATCATCTCAATTTTAATAAATTAGTTGAAAGTACTAATACATCTTCAGATGTCCATCAAAAGTTGTCTTTGTTACCAAATAAAATTAATTGTGAGTCTCCTCATCATTTACATTTACTAGTTCATGGGTCTCGAGGTGGTGAGTTACATCCATCTCTTCTTTCTTTGGTTGACCAATTAAAAACGCTTAAAAATCGCTCTGTTTCAATAGAGGCTTTAACTGATGACAATCCAGAACAAATTGATATAGGTAATAGGTCAGGGTTTTTAGTTCCTCTTTTTTTGTTACCTGGAAGTCATGTTTGTATTGATGTACCAAAAATCTTTAAACGTTTGAAAGAAGATGGACAAAATTTAAAATTGTTTCCGTTCCTAGGTTCTTTTATGCCATGGCTATCATTAATAGATGATCTGATAACTAGTCAGAGTCCTTTTGTTAAACCTGCATTGATTCATCATCCTGTCTCTTCAGATACTTCAAGTGTTTTTCTTAAGTCCTTAGAAAAATTCCTAAATATTCCTCTGTATTCATGGTCTAGATGGAATCAAGATACTGTTAAAAAGGAGAAGAATTATCTTCCTATTCCCTATCTTTTGACTCCAAACAAAAATGTAGAAATTGATAGTAAAGGAGAGCAGCTTAAATCTTTGCTTGAGATTGATATTATTCATCGTGGTCTTGTTAATATTTTGGGTAACTTGCCATGAATACAAATCAGTTTGGTACTGTGCATCTTGTCGGAGCAGGTCCTGGTGATCCCGATTTATTAACAGTTAAAGCGCAAAAACTAATTAGTAAATGTGATGCGCTTGTATACGACTCTTTAGTTCCTATAGAGCTACTTGAATTAGTTTCTTCAAATTGTCAACTTCAGTCAGTAGGCAAGAGGCGTGGTCATCATTCGGTTCCTCAGAGGACAACGAATGATATTTTGTTTGATTTAGCAAAGAGTTATTCTTGTATTGTTAGATTAAAAGGTGGTGATCCATTTTTGTTTGGTAGAGGTGCGGAAGAAGCTTCTTTTCTTCATAAAAAAGGGGTTCCGGTACAAGTAGTACCTGGGGTTACATCAGGTATAGCTGCTCCTGCTTATGTTGGGATACCTATTACTCATAGACTTGCTGGATCTTCAGTCACTTTTGTGACTGGACATGAGGGGATTGATAAAAAACGCCCAGCTGTAAATTGGCGGTCTTTAGCGAAATCCAGTGATGGAATCGTTATATATATGGGTGTTCATAATTTAAAATTTATCTCAGCAGAGTTGATTGCTGGTGGCATGAATCCTGAGACTTCTGCGGCAGTTATTGAGCAGGGGACTGTAATTGGTCAACGTTATATTAAGAGCCCTTTGGTAAAGCTTTTTGACCGAGTTCAAGAAGAAAATTTAAGGTCTCCTGCGATTGTTGTAATAGGTTCAGTTGTGGATTTTCAAGTAGAAGCTTGCTCTCCAAAGCCAGCTGAAGTGATATTTCCTATTCCTATATAGATAGTTTTTAAGATACTAATTTTTAGATTTTAATAAACTTAACCAAAACTTTTTAGGATTAGTTGATATGTTTAATTCTTTTTGGTTGACTTTATGGATTGGGTGACAACTCAAACTATTAATTAAAAACCATTCATCATTATCTTTTGGTGTGGCTTCAATGAGAGCCTCTTTTATTATATTCAAATCAATTCCTCGTTGACGCATTATGCCAGGTAGACAACCACTATTAGATGGTGGAGTCAACCAATTATTTTCTCTTTTTACTAATATATTTGCTGTAGTGGCGCAACATATTTCACCTCGATTATTTAATAATAGTGCATCATTAAAGCCTGCATTCTTTGCCTCTATGCGTGCTTGAATCCCTTGGTTATAGGAAAATGTTTTACAACAACTCAATCGGCTAAAAGAATTTCTCCTTTCAGTTTGACTAATTATTGTAGATATAGATTCAAAATTTAGTTGATAAGAATCTATCTCCAACCAAAAACCATGAAGGCTTGTCTTGTTGATATCAATTCCACGTTGTTTTGACGCTCCTCGAGTCCAATTAATACGAATGACTCCATTGACATTATTTAATTGTGATCGGTTAATACCATCTTCAATAAGTGAAATCAACCATTCTTTTGATGGCGGGGGATTCATTTCTAAAATACTTGCACTTTCTTCCCATCTATTTAAATGCTCATTAAGCAGCTGCGGAACACCATTCAAAATGAAAATCGTTTCAAAGATTCCATCTGCAAAGTTTAGACCTCGATCATTAATTGGCACTTTTAAATCTTCGAAGACTCCCCAGTCACCATTAATCCAGCCTAATTTTTCGTTCTTATTTTCAGTCATGTTAATGCGTTTAAAAGTGGCATCAATTTCCAATTCATTTCCTCAGCTTCCTTTTGACTATCTGAATCTGCAACAATTCCACATCCAGCATGAGCACTGATAGAGGATTCTTTAATCATTAAAGATCGGATTAAAATATTGCTATCAAGGACCCCATCCCAATTTATATTTAATATTGATCCACAATATGGACCTCTCGCTGTTGGTTCAAGTTCATACAATCTTTTACATGCTCTAAGCTTCGGTGCTCCTGTTACTGAACCTCCTGGCCAGCATGCTTCAAGCAAGTCAACCCAAGTTTTATTGGTATTAAGTCTACCTTTAACTACTGAAGTGAGATGATGAACTTGTGAATAGCTTTCTAAAACCAGTAGATGAGGGACTTTGATTGAACCAGGCTGGCATACTCTTCCAAGATCATTTCTTAGTAGATCTACAATCATTACATTCTCAGCATGATCTTTTGGACTACAAATAAGCTCTGCTGCCCAATCAGCATCCTTTTCTGGATCTCTGTCTCTGGGTCTAGTTCCCTTGATTGGTCTTGTTTCGACCTCTCCCGTGGGTAAAGCTTTTAAAAATCTTTCTGGTGAAGTTGATATAATAGCTTCTCCTTTTGCCATCTGATCGCCGATAATTACTCCAGCAAATGGAGCAGGGGAGCATTTTTTAAGTTTTGAATATACGTCTATTGGACGCATGGATTCTGGCAATGGGGCATGGCATGAGGTAGTTAGATTAGCCTGAAAAATATCACCGTTCGCAATCCATTCTTTAATCTCATCAACTCTTTCAGAATATTCTTGATTTGTTAACCTCCAGTTCCAAGATTCTAGGGGAATACTATGTTTGCGTTCTGTTTGTTTTGTCGTTTCAGAGTGAGCTTTGGAAAGCTTTTGATGAAAAGTACTTTGTAGAAAATTTTCCATAATTGAGATGCGCTTTTCATCTTTGCCTTCTAGCCATAGCTCTTTATTTTGAAGATCAAATTTTAATATAGGGTCATGAGAGGCTATCCATAAAGTTGCCATAGAACTTGTTTGCCATGGATTTTGTGGCTCTGTCCAAGATGCAGCTTCATAATTTAACCAACCAGTCCAGTGCCCTGGCGGTAATTCGCGTAAAATTTTAAAAGGATTAGTATCCTTTTTTGAAATTTCTAATCCTCTAGAACAAAACTGTTCTAGAGGATTAATTCCTAAGGTGACCCATCGACCTAAATCACTCCCATCGCCATCAAGCCATATAAATCCTGCCTCTCCCCATTCTTTAATCAATTGATAAGCTACTAGCTCAGGTGATTCCCACTGACATAGCAGTCGCTTAATGTTATTCACTAGATATTTTGGCTACATAGATCTTCTCGACCTATTTCTTTTAATGCTTTATCTCGAATACGACAACTATCACATCTACCACACGGTTTATTTTCACCTTGATAGCAACTCCATGTTTTTTCTATAGGAATTTTTAAGCGTAAAGCCTCTTTAAAGATTTTTGTTTTTTCCCAATCTAGTAGTGGAGCCCAGAGTTTTATACCTTTCCCCTTGCGTCCTACTCTGCTGGATAAGTTGGCTAATTCTTGATATGCCTCTAAATAATCCGGTCTACAGTCTGGATATCCAGAATAATCCATTGCATTGATTCCTAATGCTATTCGATTGGCTCCACGAGCTTCTGCAAGACTCAACCCAATAGCAACAAAGATAGTGTTTCTACCCGGAACGTAAGTGTTAGGAATAGTATTTTTTTGTATGCCTTTAGTGGGTATTGCTTGTGTCGTGTCGGTCAAGGAGGAACCACCCCAAGAAGATAAATCAATCTTTATTGTTATGTGATCCTCAAGATTTAAATTTTTTGCTAAATCTGCTGCTGCTTGTAACTCCTTAAGATGTCGTTGACCATAATCAAATGATAATCCAATTACTTTTTGCCCAGCTTCCATAGCGATACAAGCAGCTGTAGCTGAATCAATTCCTCCGGAAAGTAATGCAACTGTTGTTTGTTCAATCATTATTTTTATTTTTAAATCAAATGAAGCAAAATCTCATTTATATAGATGGTTAGAGTACACCTAGCCATTTGTGAGTTTGCATACTTAATCTCCAATCCGGATTGTTTTTGACAAACTTGATTGCAAG
>QCHK01000008.1 GCA_003279635.1 Prochlorococcus sp. AG-402-B05
ATACAGCACCTTTAGGCTTCATTACCCCAACAATTTCAAAAGACTGATCTTTTATTCTTATTCTCTCTCCCAAACCTTCCTTATCTTTAAAAAGTTTTTCTTCAAGATCGGGACCAATTACAACTACGTTCTTAGCTCCTTTTGTATCTTGATTATTGATAAAACGACCTTTAGCAATTTCAAAGCTTCTTACAATTAAAAAATCACTTGTAACCCCTGAAATAGAACTACTTGTACTTTTAGAACCAGTTTGGATGACTTCATTCGATGATATTTGTGGGGCTACTCTTTTTACAGTAGGAACTTGTTCTCTTATTGCTTTTGCATCTTTAAGAACTAGGTTCTTGGGAAAAGCCACTCCTCTTCTTCTTGTGTCGTTATTCCCAGGAACAACAAATAAAACATTTGCGCCAAGATTGCTTAGTTGGTTTTCCGCAAGATTTTGTGCCCCTCTTCCTACACCTACAAGTGTTATCACAGAGGCATTCCCAATCACTATTCCTAGCATTGTTAATAAGCTTCTAAATTTATTAGATTTAAGATTCTTTATTGCCATTCCCGAGGTTTCAGCAAGCGGGAGTTTTCTTTTCATATGTTTTTAGATAAATAAAGATTCATTGTCATCTTCTGAGCTAACTATCCCAACCTTTACCAAGTCTGTTGACCCACTTACCCCTGATAGTGTTCCAGCTGTCTCAACAACAAGATCTCCTTGCTTAAGGATTTTCATTTTTTTGGCCATATTCATAGCATCATTAAATGTTTTTGACGTGCTTGTTTGATTTTCTATTAGAAGTGGCGTTACACCCCAGACAAGTTGAAGTGTGCTGGCAACACTTTTTTCATTAGTTACTGCTAATACTGGAGTGGGAGGTCTAAACTTGCTTACGTTTTTAGCGGTAGCACCACTTTTTGTTAAAGGTATTATGGCTGCAGCGTTTATTTGTCTGGCAATACTGCTTACAGCCGCGCTAATAGCATTTGGAATAGTGCTTGGAAGATGACTTTCTAATGCTTTTTGTGGATAATCTCGTTCGATTCTTTTCGCAATAGTAGCCATAGTTGCTACAGCCTCAATTGGATAATCACCCACTGCAGTCTCATTTGAGAGCATTACAGCATCAGTGCCATCGAGTATTGCATTTGCCACGTCACTCACCTCTGCTCTTGTAGGCCTTGGGCTTGAAGCCATTGAATCAAGCATTTGTGTGGCCGTAATAATTGGTATGCCAAGGCTGTTTGCCTTTTTGATAAGTTGTTTTTGTAATAATGGAACTTCTTCTGCTGGCATCTCTACACCGAGATCACCTCTAGCTACCATTACTCCATCACATAATTTTAAGACAGCGTCTATTTGATCAATGGCTTCAAATTTTTCTATCTTCGCAACTACTGGGGTGTCAAACCCATGATTTCTAATTAAATCTTTTATTTCTATTAAATCAGAAGGATTTCTTACAAAACTGAGTGCTACCCAATCAACGCCTTGTTTTAAACCAAATGCCAGATCTTTTTTATCTTTGTCTGTTAAAGCCCTTATTGAGAGTTGAACATCAGGGAAATTAACCCCTTTGTTATTAGATAGAACCCCACCCACAGTTATTGAACAAATTAATCTTTGTTCTTTTAAATCCACTTCTTCAACTTTCATCTCTACCCTTCCATCATCCAACAGAATTCGATTTCCAATACTTACTTCTTCAGCTAGTTTGTCGTAAGTGACATTGGCTTGGTACTTATTACAGTCAATGTTTTTTGATGTAAGAATAAATTTATCGCCATTCTTGACATTAACTGGGCCGTTTTTAAATCTTCCAAGTCTAATTTTAGGTCCCTGAAGATCTTGAAGGATTCCTATGTGTATACCTAGATCATCTGAAACTTTTCTAATTGTTTTTATTCTATGTGCATGTTCTTCATGGTCACCATGACTAAAATTTAGACGGAAAGTAGTCGCACCAGCTTCTACTAACTTACTTATTTGACTCGCACTCTCAGTTGCGGGACCTATAGTAGCTACAATCTTGGTCCTTCTGGCTAGGTCGAGTATTTTCATTTATTTGACTTGTGATAACAAAAAACTAACATCTTATTGCGTTTTATTTGTCAACTTTACTTTTTCAAGAGAATAAATATGGAATTAAATGATTACCAAAGAGAATCTCGTAAGACAGCTCTTTATCCTGATGTTGGAAGTAATGCTATTTATCCAACATTAGGTCTTGTTGGTGAAGCAGGGGAGGTTGCTGACAAAGTAAAGAAAATTCTAAGAGACAAAAAAGGTTTATTTGATAAAGATAGTAAGGATGCAATTAAATTTGAACTAGGTGATGTTCTTTGGTACATATCCCAGCTCTCTAGCGAGCTGGGATATGAATTGGAAGAGGTCGCTCATGCAAACCTACAAAAGCTCAACAGTCGAAAATCTCGAGGAAAAATCCAAGGTAGTGGCGATGATCGATGATCTTCAATTATCCATACATTTGAAATCCTCCCATCGCTAATGCTGCTGCATTTCCTAAAATTCCCTGAACAACTCTAATAACAACAAAAGCTAAAATAGGAGATAAATCTAAGCCTGCTAATGGAGGTATAATTCCTCTGAAAAAATTTAGGTAAGGATCAGTAATAGCACACAAATTTACAAGTATGGGATTGCTCATATCAAGATTGGGGAACCATGTAAGCAAAACCCTAATAATCAATATTGTTGAATAAATTCCAAGTGTTTTTAAAAGTACAAGCAGAATTGTTGGAATAATTTCGTAACCCATTAGCTTTTAATTTTTTGTATTATATTAGGCTGCCTTTGTGTCTTCTGCCTTATCTGGTTCAGGTAACACAGAAAATGTTTGATGAAATTTTTCTGACAGAGTTAACCAGAAAGAACGTCCATCCTTTTGCCGCCTTCTTTCAACGAAGTTTTTTTCTACAAGTTCCTTAATGTGATCGTATGCGCCAGATCCTCTGAGATCAACCAATTCTGATTGGAGTATTTTCTTTTTGAGTGCAACAGTCGCCAATGTTCTTAATGTCGCAATCGATAAATCTGCTGGAAGGAGATCTTGAACCAACTCTCCTAGTCCTTGCCTTAATTCCAAGCTGTAATGACTTTTGTTTTCGTTTATTTCTAGAGAAGTGTCACGCTGAGCGTATCCAGCCTTTAGTTCCCAAAGTGCTTTTTCTATTTCATCAATATCTTTATCTAGTAATTCAGCCATCTCTTTTGATGATGTTGGTCTTCCTTTGAGATATAAGATTGCCTCAATCTTTGCTGGTAATGAAATTTGAATGCTCTCACTCATAACTTTAAAAAAAATTTTATTTTTCTAGATACTCAAAATTAACGCGTCTAATTAAACTATGCACCTAAAAATAATTTATATGCTGGATTATCTGTCTCATCCCAATTCTTATAACCTATTTTTTTGACAAATTCATTCCATGCTTGAATTTCGGAATCGCTTACTAGCACACCTATGACTATTCTTCCAATATCAGCTCCGTGATTTCGATAATGGAATATGCTTATCGTCCACTCAGGTCTCATTGAGTTTACAAATCTCATTAAGGCCCCTGGCCTTTCGGGAAACTCAAATCTATATAGTAATTCTGTATATTCTCCTTTAGATATTTGACTTATTGATCTTGGTAGCCTGCCACCAACCATATGCCTGAGATGAACTTTTGATAATTCATCATTACTTAAATCATGACAATCAAAACCTTTACTTTTGATCTCAGCTGTTAATAATTCCCTATCATTAATATTCAAAACTTCAACACCCATAAATATTTGAGCTGTTTTCCCTTCTGACATTCTATAACTAAATTCAGTTAGACTTCGCGACCCAAGTGTCTTACATAAAAGTTTTAAACTACCCGCTTTTTCTGGAATTCCTACTGCAATCATAGCTTCTTTTTCTTCACCTAATTCGGCCCTTTCTGCTACAAATCTTAGCCGTTCAAAATTCATATTTGCACCACAAGCTATTGCAACAAGGTTGTTGTTTTTTAACTGATTATTTACAACATGTTTTTTTAAACCAGCAATAGATAATGCACCTGCTGGTTCAAGAATTGATCTTGTATCCTCGAAAACATCTTTTATCGCTGCGCAAATTTCGTCAGTACTTACAGTAACCATTTCATCAACATTTTTTTTGCAAATCGAGAACGTCTTTTCTCCTACCTTCCTTACCGCAACACCATCTGCAAAAAGGCCAATACTTTCAAGCTCAATAGGTTGATTTGCTTTTAATGAAAGTGTCATTGCGCAAGCATCTTCTGGTTCAACGCCAATAATCTTTGTCCCTGGCCATATTGCTTTTACGTAAGCACTTACTCCAGCAATAAGTCCCCCTCCTCCCACGGCGATGTAAATAGCATCAGGCGGAGTTAGACTTTGCCTAAGTATTTCTAGACCTATTGTTCCTTGTCCTGCTATGACTTCAGGATCATCAAATGGATGTATGAAAGTTAGATTTTCTCTATTAGAGATCTCTAGAGCCTTTTCATAGCATTCATCATAAGTTTCACCGAAAAGAATAACTTCTGCATTGTGTGACTCTACAGCCCTTACTTTCATCACGGGAGTTGTAAGAGGCATAACAATTACTGCTCTGCATTTCAGGAATGATGCACTTAATGCAACTCCCTGTGCATGGTTTCCAGCGCTTGATGCAATTACTCCTTTATCTAGCTCCTCCTTGCTTAGCTGAGACATGCGATTAAATGCACCTCTTAACTTGAATGAGAAGACAGGTTGAAGGTCTTCTCTCTTAAACCAAATGTTGTTTTTTAATTTTTTGCTTAAGTTTTCCGCGCTTTCTAGTGGGGTTTCTTCAGCAACGTCATAAACGCGAGCTCTTAGGATTTTCTGTAAATAGTCCTCCATATCTAGTTTTTTAAAGATTTTTTGTTCTTGTGTTTTCTACATTCCATTTGTTCTTGTTCAAGTTTTATCAAAATGTACGGTAGACCTCGTAGATTGGAAGGATTCAATCTCAGAGTTATATGCGTCTGAGCCAGTTAAGTCATCCTAATGAGCTTCATGGCTTAGCCATAAGTGATTTGGAAGATGTTGCTTGCCAAATTAGAGAAAGGCATCTTCAAGTAGTTTCTACTAGTGGTGGTCACTTAGGTCCAGGTCTTGGTGTTGTTGAGTTAACAATTGCTCTCTATCAGACTTTAGATCTAGATGTAGATAAAGTTATTTGGGATGTTGGACATCAAGCTTATCCTCACAAGTTACTTACGGGAAGATATAACCGATTTGATTCTCTCAGACAGCAAAAAGGCGTAGCTGGTTATCTAAAAAGAACAGAAAGTAAATTTGATCATTTTGGAGCTGGACATGCCAGCACATCAATTTCTGCCGCTCTTGGTATGGCTATTGCCAGAGACCGAAAAGGGGAAGATTATAAATGTGTTGCAGTAATTGGAGATGGTGCACTTACCGGTGGAATGGCTTTGGAGGCTATTAATCATGCAGGACATCTTCCAAAAACACCTCTTTTGGTTGTCCTAAATGATAATGATATGTCGATTTCTCCTCCTGTTGGAGCATTATCGACTTATTTAAATCGTATGCGTCATAGCCCGCCTGTTCAATTCATATCTGACAGTGTCCAAGAAAGTGTGAAAAATCTTCCTTTCATGGGAGATGCTATACAAGAGGAATTTAAATCTCTTACTGGAAGCGTTAGACGTTTAGCAGTTCCAAGTGTTGGTGCTGTTTTTGAGGAATTGGGTTTTACTTATATGGGTCCTGTAGATGGGCATGATATTGTTGAATTGACTAGAACATTTAATGCTGCGCATAAAGTTGGTGGACCTGTAATGGTCCATGTCGCTACTACAAAGGGAAAAGGTTATCCATATGCTGAAGCTGATCAGGTTGGTTACCATGCTCAGTCTTCCTTTGATCTAACAACAGGAAAATCTATTCCCTCTAAAACTCCTAAACCTCCAAGTTTTAGCAAGGTATTTGGACAAACTTTAGTAAAACTTTGCGAACAAGACAGCAAAATTGTAGGTATTACTGCTGCAATGGCAGAAGGTACAGCTTTAAATCTTTTACAGAAAGCTATTCCTGATCAATATGTTGATGTTGGTATCGCAGAACAACATGCTGTAACTCTTGCTGGTGGTATGGCTTGCGAAGGCATAAAACCAGTTGTTGCCATTTACAGTACTTTTTTACAACGTGCATATGATCAGTTGATCCATGATATTGGAATACAGAATTTACCTGTAACTTTTGTATTAGATAGAGCTGGAATTGTTGGTGCTGATGGCCCAACTCATCAAGGGCAATATGACATTAGTTATTTAAGGTGTATTCCAAACTTTACTGTTATGGCTCCAAAAGATGAGTCTGAATTGCAGCAAATGTTGGTTACCTGTATTAATCACAATGGTCCATCAGCTCTAAGGATACCTCGAGGTTCTGGAGAAGGTGCAGCTTTGATGGAGGAAGGATGGGAATCTCTAGAAATTGGTAAAGCTGAGACTATAGAAGAGGGCGAAAACTTATTAATAATTGGTTATGGCTCTATGGTTTTCCCAGCAATTAAAACAGCAGCAATACTGAAAGAATTAGGAGTGAATAGTACTGTTATTAACGCTCGCTTCATAAGACCATTAGATGAGGATACTATTCATGAGGCAGCAAAAAGAATTGGGAAAGTAGTAACAATGGAAGAAGGAACACTATTGGGCGGCTTTGGATCTGCTGTTGTTGAATCTTTTAATGATAATGATATTTTTGTCCCTACATTAAGAATTGGAATACCAGACAAATTAGTCGATCATGCAACGCCGCAACAAAGCAAAGAATCGCTTGGATTAACTCCCGAAATGATGTCTGATCAAATTAGAAAGAAATTCAATTTTAATTAATTATTCTTCAAATAAAAAAAGAATTATTGAATAAATAATCCTTTTTTTATTTTTTAATTTGAAACTTAAAGCTATAAAACTCCTCTCGCTGCAAGACCCAATATTGAGCCTATTCCCAAAACATGACCTAAGCAATTTGCACCAACGAAAGCACCATGACTTAGACCACCATAAAACTGAGCATTAGGCATTGGAAAACCTTCATTGGGCTTTTCAATATTTGATCTAGCTATGGCATACGCGAGCAGATTACAAATGATCATTACAACGGCACATTTCGGAGACCACTGGAATGTCACTGGATCAGCTGCTGCCAGCAAAGTTGTAAACATCATTTATGTCTATCAGTTGTTTTCATTATCGTTCACAAAGCATACTAATGAGTCATTTGTTACTCACCTCTTAAGAGTTATTTACTTCTGTTTTTTTTCTTGCCGACTGCAACATTAAAACAAAACCGTAAACAACTAAAGCATCACTTATCGTTAAGAAGGATTCTGCAAGTCCGTGCAGGACATCTACATTTGTTAATTCTTCTCCAAAATAAATTAGGGAGATTATTGCAAAAACAATAGTCATGAAAACAAATAACAGAGTTAATTTAAATCCTAATAATGATATTTTGGGTATTGACTTTGTTTTTCCAGCGTATCTCAGAAATACAAGATATGGAATTAGTGAAAGTATAAAAAAAGGACTAGGATCAACTCGTGCAATTGATTCAAGACTAAGAATTGAAATATTCATTGGTTTGGTTGCGAAGATTCAGCTCTAAACAAATTCCAAGCTGCAAACGCAAGACATATATTTCCTAGAGTTGTAAGAGCTGCCTGTAGAACAACTAATCCTTTTAATTCAATACTGTTGTCGAATATATGCCATGTGATTGCTGCCATTGCACTAGCTAAATTTGGCAACATTGCTAAAGCAAAATAACCCAAAGCCTTGTTCTTGGTTATTGATGAAATATAGTCAATTATTATTATTGCAATCGCCCACTCAAATAGAGTCGCAATATGGATAAACCATGTTCCTAATGAGAGTTCATGCATATATTTTTTGTTGTTTAATTAGCTCTTCTAAAACTTCTTGAGCATGCCCAATTGGTCTTACTCCTATCCATTTATATACAACTATACCTTCTGGGTTGATAAGAAATGTATTTCTTTTTGAGTAGGGATTTAACCATGAATCGTATGACTTACTAATTTCTGAATTTGCATCTGATAGTAATGTATATCCAAGTTTTTCGGATGTACAAAATGATTCGTGCTCTTCTTCACTATCTGCACTGATCCCAACTATTGAGGCATTAATTTTATTATATTTAGACAGATTATCTTGAAAATTTTTTGCCTCTAATGTACAACCACTTGAGAAATCTTTAGGATAAAAATATATAACTAACCATTTTTTTGAAAAATCATCCAATGACCATTGCTTTTTATTTGGGATGTTTTTGTTATATCCATTCAACAAAAAATCGGGTGCCTTTTTGCCAAGGGTAACTGAATTTATATTTGCAAATAGTCTCGAAGGTTTAATAAATAAAATACTAGAAAATAAAATAAACGATTTTATAAATTCACTTCTTTTCATTTGATAAAAAATCAAATTTAAAGTTTGTTTAAATCAACCCCTAATGATTTGGCATATTTTCCTAAACCTTTTTTCTGAATAGTTTTTAGTGCTCTTGTCGTAACTCTTATATTAATCCATTTGTTTTCTTCTTCCCACCACAATCTACGTTGCTGCAAATTTGCTTGCTGCAATTTTTTAGTTCTGATATGGGAATGGCTGACTGACATTCCGTTATTAGCCCTTGTGCCTGTAAGTTGGCAAACTCTAGACATTTTTTAATCTTATTCGTTTATTTATTCTATCAAATGAGTTGAGTTTATACGAAATTTTTCATTAATTTCCCTAGCAGCTCAGCATTTCTATTTTGAAAAGCTCCTATATCTTTGTTCTCAAGCCCTCCAATTGATAGTTTTGCCATCTCATAAACATGTATGGCGATGTCGCTAGCTAATTGACCTTCTTCTGATTTACTGGATCCTTCAATAACTATTTGGTTAGAATTTAGCTTGAGTAAGCCTTGAATAAGTGGGTGATTTGAATTGACTATTAAATTATGATATTCCGGAAGACCAGGCAGTTTCTGTTCCATTAATGCTGTTATATCATTTATTCTTCTCATTTGTTCTGGTAACAATATTAATGAGGGTGGTGAATTATCACCTTTTAGATTCTGTATTTGTACTGTGACTTTTTCATTGTTTAAAGCCGAAATAATAATTTTTTTAAGTGTTTCTGACTTTGTATTCCCGTCTTTATCTGCAATCTCAGGCGAATCATCTTTAATACTTTCGTCTAGTTCGGAATCGACTCTTACAAAATTTATTTCTTTGTTTTTTTCCTCTAGCCAAGGAATAAACTGAGTATCAATAACAGTATCAAGTTTTAAAACCTCTTTACCTTGCGAAGTCCACATATTGAGTGCTGTTGATTGAGAGACTTCATCTGTTGAATATAAAATCTTTTTGTTCTCATCAGTAAGCCTATTCTTATATCCGTCTAGGGTAGTAAATGTTTTTGAACCAGATTTTACCAACTCGTTATTCTCTTTATTATCTTCAACAGGAACTTTTGTTGTTGAATATAAAATTATTTCTTTTACTTGCTCGGCAAATTTCTCATCTTCCATAGCTCCAATTTTTATAAAGGGGGCTATTGAGTCCCATATGTCAGCATAAAATTGGGTTTCATCCTTCTTTAATGTTTTAAGCTTATCGGCTAATTTCTTAGCAATAAAGTTACCTATGGATTTAACTCTTCTGTCTGATTGTAATGCGCTTCTACTAACATTTAAGGGAATGTCTGGCGAATCTATCACCCCCCTCAACGGTAATAGGTATCTTGGAACTATTTCTTTAATTGAGTCACTAACAAAGACCTGATTACAGAAAAGTTTTATTTCACCACTTTCCCAATCTGCTCTTCCACTTATCTTTGGAAAATATAATATACCTTGCAAATTATATGGATAGTCAGTATTTAGGTGAACCCATAAGAGAGGATCTCCCTGAAAGGGATAGAGATATTTATAGAGTTCAATATAATCTTCATCTTTAAGATTTTGTTTGCTTTCTCTCCATGGTGGATTCATTTTATTGATAACTTCTTCTTCAAGTGAGATTTCAATAGGCATGAAATCACAATATTTTTTAATTAATGTCTTAATTCTGCTTGGTTCTATATATTCAATTTCTTCTTCCATTAAATGTAAAATTATATCTGTACCTATCTCTTCTTTATCTGATTCATCAAGTGTATATTGAGGCGATCCATTACATTTCCATTGAATAGCTTGTGAGTCATTCTTTGCTGATTTAGTTATTATCTCAACTTCTTCTGCAACCATAAAACTTGAGTAAAAACCGAGTCCAAAATGACCTATAAAACCATCATCAGGTTGCTTATATTTTTCAAGAAATTCTTCTGCGCTTGAGAAAGCTACTTGATTAATATATTTCTTAATTTCATCACTTGTCATTCCTATTCCATTGTCACTAATGGTCAATGTCTTATGTTCTCTGTCAATCGAAATTTTTATTTTTTCATCGTCAGCAGCGACACAATCTCCTGCAAAGGCCGCCATTTTCCTTTTCTTGATTGCATCTACGGAGTTACTTATAAGCTCTCTAATAAATATTTCATGATCTGAGTAAACTGCTTTTTTAATTATTGGAAATATATTTTCTGTGTGAATAAGAATAGTTCCTTCTTCTTTAACGGGCATGTCTTGTCTAAATTTTTATCATCATAGCGATACAAATTTCTATTTAGGCGTTAAACGCAAAAGTGTTATTGAATAAAGCTCAATAGTTTTCGATCCCTGACAATTATTGATAATCTAAAGCTAATTTATATCAATCTATCCATTCTATTTCTGTACATCTGTTCGATTTTAAGAGTTGATTTGTTTCATTATTGGTCTTTAAAGGTTCATGTGAAATTACTGAAATAATCCCCTTTCTATGCAATTCCTTTTGTTTTTTTAATGCTTTATACAAATTTGCACTTTGCTTATATGCGATTAAAATTTTTACACTATTAACAAGTTTATCATTGCTTGTGGAGACTAATTCTCTTACTTTATCAACGCTAATACTAAAACCAATTCCGTAGCAATTTTGGGCGCTTGAACTAAATTTTTTAACTAAATCATCATATCTACCACCTTTAGCAATAGTAATAGGAGCACTTGTTGATGATGAAACAAGAGAAAATGTTAATCCACTATATAATTTATATTTGGTTCCTAATGTAGGGTCTAGTTGTACTTCTATTCCTTTCTCTTTAGCTAATGGCTCAATAATAGTAAATAATTCCTTTAGTTTATCAATGTATGAATTTGAGCCATATATGTTTTTTAGATTAGTTAACACTTTTTCAGGTTTTCCTCTCATATTCATGATGGTTTTGATAAACATTCTTTGTTCTTCTTTTACATCAAGTGTAGTCAATGCTATGTAATCAAGATCGCAGAGAATTTTTTTTATTTGGTCTATCTTGGTTGAATCAAATGAGCTTAAAATAAGTTCCAATAGATATGTATTTCCAATAAGCAATGTCATTTTATATTTCTGATCAATTTCAATTACTTCTAATGATTCGATGAGAAGAGATAGAAGTTCTATTTCTGCATTAATTGCCTTTGTTCCTATCAATTCAACTCCGCTTTGAAATGACTCTTCAATATCAATACCACCATCAATGCTTTGATTGCATTTGAATGAAGTTCCTGTTGACCAAAAACGAAGTGGCCTTTCATATTCATAAAATCTAGTTGAAGCAGCTCGAACAATTGACGCTGTTATTTCAGGTCTTAATCCAAGAGCCTCATCAGAAACGATTTTTAGTATTTCATTGTTCGAAATCCCACCAGCTGCCGTCAATGTGTCTAGACGTTCTATGTGCGGCGGTGATATTCGCTCATATCCCCATAGTTGATATAGAGAGGAAAGTTTTGATGCAATGAGATGGTTCTTTCTTACTTGCTGAGGATTTAAGTCGCGCGCACCCGAGGCAGGTTGCAATGTCATTATTTGAATCTTTTTATTTCTTAAGGATCACATAAATTAAGACTATTTTCCACCATAAGACTTAGGGGTTAATGGTTTAATTTTTCCAAGTTCTTTTATGAGCTCATTTTGTATCTCTGGATTACAAGCAAGAATTCTACCGGTATTGAGATCAAAATCTCCAGAAGGATAATTGGAAACTATTCCACCCGCCATTTCGACAAGTGGTACTCCTGCTGCCATATCCCATTTTGCAAGTCCACGTTCCCAAAAACCATCAACTTTGCCTGAGGCTACAAATGCTAGATCTACAGCGGCTGCTCCTCCTCTTCTTACCCCATGGGTAAGATGGGTTAGCCAACAAAATTCTGAATAATTATTATCTAATACTTCTCGTCGGTCATATGCGAAACCTGTAACTAAGAGTGAATCAGATAAGGAATTCGTGTTCGTTACATTTATTTTTTCGCCATTACAATATGATCCATGTTCTGGAGAAGCGTAATAAATTTCATTCAAAGAAGGTACTGATATTGCTCCCAATATTGGATTGCTATCCCAAATTAAACCTATTGAAGTTGCGAAAAATGGATATCCATGGGCATAGTTTGTTGTTCCATCAAGAGGGTCTATACACCATTTTAATTCACCATCCTTTGACTTATATCCACTTTCTTCAGCAAGAATAGAAATGTAAGGAGTCTCTTTTTCTAAATATTCTATTATTAATTTTTCACATTCTATATCTGCATTAGTAACAAGATCTCCAGCAGTTCCCTTACATTTTATCGTTTTAATCCTTCCATAATTATTCATTAGAGATGCTCCCCCTTTCTCTGCGGCCTGCTTGGCAATTTCTAATAATTTATTAATTTCATCTTTATCTAAACCTGCATTCAAAGCAGCGGTTTTACAATATGGTATTACCATGACTATTTTTTTTATTTATATTAATCGTCTACTATTGGAAGATTCTATTTATCTTTAAATCAATTTATTCTCATCAATAAATTAATGATTACTAGGAACTTGTTTGGTATAAAAGTATTTAATAAATAAATCCGATAGTTAAATTTTTATAAGACCTCTGTTGTGGTATATATTTAAATTCAGCATTTGAAAGACATTTCATGGCTGATTCCAAGGAGAGGTGGCCGAGTGGTTGAAGGCGCAGCACTGGAAATGCTGTATAGGGGCAACCCTATCGAGGGTTCGAATCCCTCTCTCTCCGTATCGCAAGCTAACTTTTAATAAAAAAGCTTTAGTGTTATCCAAATTTTCCAGAGATATAGTCTTGAGTTGATTTTTGCTTTGGTGAATTGAACATGTTTTTTGTTTTATCAAACTCAACTAAAAATCCAATTTTTCCACCTAAATCTTTATCTTTTTTCTCTGTGTTGAAAAAAGCTGTGTAATCACTGACTCTATTGGCTTGTTGCATATTGTGCGTAACAATAATGATTGTAAAATTCTTCTTTAATTCGTGAATTGTCTCTTCAATTTTTAATGTAGATAATGGATCAAGTGCTGAGCATGGCTCATCCATTAAGATCACATCAGGTTCAATAGCGATTGTCCTTGCTATGCATAATCTTTGTTGTTGACCGCCAGATAATGAATAACCACTTTCGTTTAATTTATCCTTGCACTCATCCCAAACAGCTGCCTTTGTAAGAGATTCTTCTACTAATTGATCCATATTACCTTTATATCCATTAACTCTTGCACCAAAGGCAATATTTTCGTAAATACTTTTAGGAAAAGGATTGGGTTGTTGAAAAACCATTCCAATTCTTCTTCTAACTTCAACTGGATCTATATCCTCTGCATATATATCTATCCCTTCAAAAATAACACTACCTGATAATTTGCAACCTTCTATTAAATCGTTCATTCGGTTGATTGCTCTAATGACAGTAGATTTACCACATCCTGATGGACCAATAAAAGATGTAACTTGATTCTTTTCAATATCACAAAACACATTTTTAACTGCAACTGAATTTCCATATTTAATTGATACATTGTCTAGTGAGACTGAAGATGTAGATTTTATATTTTTTTTATTCATTATCTTATTTTCTTATTAGTTTTGATCATAATCATACTTTATTTTTTGAAAAAGCACCAAGTGTGCCTATCCATCTTGAAAGGATATTAAGACTTAAAAGTACAACAACTAATATGAATGATGCTGCCCATGCTAGTTGATTTTGGGCTTCATATGGTTCAAGAGCAAAATTGTAAATTAACACTGACAATGAACCCATTTCATAGAAAAGATCATCAAAACTTGTAATGTAGTAACGGGAGAAAAGAGCTGTAAACATTAATGGAGCTGTTTCTCCTGCTGCCCTAGCGAGTGCTAATAATACGCCTGTAGAAATTGAACTAAATGCAGCTGGTAATGTGATATTTGTTATCATCAAGAATTTTGATGCACCAACTCCAAATGCAGCTCTTCTCATGTCATTTGGAACTAATTTAAGTGCTTCATCAGTTGTTTTAATTATTGTTGGAACCATTAAAATTGAAAGTGATATTCCGCCAGCGATACCGCTAAACATTGATCCAAATAGTATCTTAGTAGAGACAATAATTGCGTATATAAATACACCAGCAATTATAGAAGGAACCCCAGCAAGAACATTTGATCCAAACCTTATAAATTTAGCAAAGTTTCCTGATTTTGAATATTCGGCAAGATATATTCCACCTCCTACTCCAACAGGTATTGATATTATTGAAGCAATAACTGACATTATAAAAGTCCCAGTAATTGCTGGCCCTATTCCTCCAGCTGATAGAAGATCATCTCCGGGTGGCTCGGGTTCAAGTATTAAGGTATCTAAGTTTATATAACTTCCACCTTTAATTAATACATAGCTTATGACTAATATTAAAGGAAGTACAGAAATGATGGCAAAAAGAGCAACAGCTAAAGTTAAGGCTTTGTTCCCAACATTTCTAGTTAGAGAGGGATTATAAGTTAGTGATTTTTGTGAAGTATAATTCATTTATTGATATTTTAAGCTTAATCTTTTTACAATCCACTGAGCAAATACATTAACCAATAAGGTTAATATCATTAGGATTAATGCTGCATACATTAGAGATGAGACTTGGCTTCCATCTGCTTCACCAAATTGATTGGCAAGCATGGCTGAAATTGTATATGAAGGAGCAAACATTGACCAACTAAAGTTATTTGAATTGCCAATAATCATTGTGACTGCCATTGTCTCACCCATAGCTCTTCCTAGAGCAAGTAAAACTCCTCCTGTTATTCCAGAAATTGCGGCTGGAATAATAACTTTAAAAATAGTAGTCCACCTTGATGCTCCAATTCCATATGCAGCTTGCCTAAGTTTTAATGGAACTTGATTTAGAGAATCTTTTGAAATAGATGTAATTATAGGTAATATCATTACCACAAGTATTAATATTGCTGGCATCATTCCAGCGCCCAAAGGTTGGGTGCTGAAAAATGGTATAAATCCAAATAGTTCGTATATTATGTTCAAAAATGGTCTAATAAACGGTTCCATAATAAATACAGCCCATAGACCTAACACTACTGATGGAATAGCGGCTAAAAGCTCAACCATTATTCCAATTATATTTCTTATATATTCGGGAATTATATTTTCAGTTATAAATATTGCAGTGCCGACGCCCAATGGAACTGCAATTAATAATGAAGCAATCGATGTGAAAAGGGTTCCATAAATAGCTGTGAATGCACCGTACTCATCTGTAACTGGATTCCATGCTGAGCTAAAAAGAAACCTCAGTCCATATCTTGAAATTGATTCATTAGATTCATAGTAAACGACTGCAAATATGGAAAAAAGCACTATGGCTACCATTGAAGCCATGGCAACAACAATATTTTTAAAACCAACATCTACCAACTTCTCTGAAGTTGGTCTTGTTCTCAGTGAAAATTTCGATGTACTTGCTTTGTCCACGTGCAAAAGCAATTTACATTATGAATCTATATCTAATTTGAAATTTTTCACTAAGAGAGGGTTAATGATTGGCTTTAAGTGTTGAAGGGTACATAATAAGTATTGAATACCCTTAAATGCTAGTTACTGTGGGGCTTAAATAAGTATTGCCATGGGGAGAATAGTTGGCATTGACTTGGGAACGACTAATTCCGTTGTAGCGGTGTTGGAGGCTGGTAGGCCTGTTGTTATTGCTAGTGCTGAAGGTGCTAGAACCACGCCATCAGTTGTTGGCTTTACGAAGGAATCTGAATTGTTAGTTGGTCAACTTGCTAGACGGCAATTAGTTCTTAATCCCAAAAACACTTTCTCCAATTTAAAAAGATTTGTTGGCAGAGCATGGGATGAGCTTGAAGAAACAAGCCTTTCAGTTCCTTATAGCGTCCGCTCAAATGATCAGGGAAATGTTCGCATCACATCTCCTATAACAAAACGGGAATATGCGCCTGAGGAACTTATTGGCAATATTATTAGAAAGTTGATAGATGACGCTGAAACATATTTAGGAGAAAACGTTGATGCTGCTGTAATCACTGTTCCCGCTTATTTCAACGATTCACAAAGACAAGCTACCCGAGATGCTGCGATTTTGGCTGGCATATCTGTTGAAAGGATTCTAAATGAACCAACCTCCGCCGCTCTTGCTTATGGATTTGATAAAAGCTCATCTAGAAAAGTTTTGGTTTTTGATTTAGGGGGTGGAACATTTGATGTGTCTTTAATGTCCATTTCCAATGGTGTCTTTGATGTAAAGGCAACTTCAGGTGATACACAATTGGGAGGTAATGATTTTGATCAAAGAATTGTTGACTGGCTTGCTGAAGATTTTTTAGCAAAGAATAAACTTGACTTAAGAAGAGATAGGCAATCATTACAAAGACTTACCGAAGCAGCTGAGAAAGCTAAACAAGAACTTTCTGGTGTTCAAGCCACACCTATCTCACTCCCTTTTATTTCCACAGGAAAAGATGGTCCATTACATATAGAAACTACCCTAAGTAGAAAAAAGTACGAGAGTCTTTGCAATGACCTTTTAGACAGATTATTTGATCCTGTTAATACTGTTATTGATGATTCAGGGTGGAATCCTGAGGATATTGATGAAGTTGTTCTTGTAGGTGGAAGTACACGTATGCCAATGGTAAAGCAATTAGTTAAAACATTAGTTCCAAATCCACCTTGTCAATCTGTTAACCCTGATGAAGTTGTTGCTATTGGTGCGGCAATTCAAGGGGGGATTCTTTCAGGAGAGTTGAGAGACCTTTTATTGAATGATGTCACACCTCTCTCTTTAGGACTAGAAACTGTAGGTGGATTAATGAAAGTTCTAATTCCACGTAATACCTCCATACCAGTTAGACAATCCGATGTGTTTAGCACATCTGCTTCCAACCAATCATCAGTTGAAATTCATATATGGCAAGGAGAGAGGCAAATGGCCTCAGACAACAAATCACTGGGAAAATTCAGATTATCTGGTATTCCACCTGCCCCTCGAGGTGTTCCTCAAGTTCAGGTGGCTTTTGATATTGATGCCAATGGTTTATTAGAAGTCAGTGCCACTGATAGAACTACTGGGAGGAAACAGTCTGTAAGTGTTACTGGCGGCTCAAATTTGAATCAAAATGAAGTTAATAAGTTGATTGAGGAGTCCAAAGTAAAAGCATCTGAAGATAGAAAAAAGCGAGCTTCTATTGATCAGAAAAATAATGCTTTAACACTTGTTGCTCAAGCTGAGAGGCGGCTAAGAGACGCTTCACTTGAGTTGGGGCCCTATGGCGCTGAGAGACAACAAAGATCTGTAGAGGTTGCGATGAGGGACGTTGAAGATTTGCTGCAAGATAATGATTTGCAAGAACTCGAATATGCAGTCGGTTCACTACAAGAAGCATTATTTGGTTTGAATCGTCGTTTATCAGCAGAAAGAAAAACAGATTCAAATCCCATACAAGGTATTAAAAATACTTTTGGGTCATTAAAGGATGAGTTGTTTTCTGACGACTACTGGGATGATGATCCTTGGGATTATTCTCAAGGGCGTCAAAATAGAAATGGTGATAATAATTATGGGAGAAGGGATGTAGATCCTTGGGATAATGACTACTATCGTTGATCCTAATTATTGGTCTCTACTAGGAGTCTCTCCAGAATGTGATTCTAATGAGCTTAAATCCGCCTTTAGGAAAGAGGCAAGAAAGTGGCACCCCGATTTAAATAAAAATGATGTCAACGCAGAGGAAAGATTTAAATTAATTAATGAAGCCTATGCGATTCTTAGCGATCCAAATAAAAGAAGGGAATGGGAGAAACAAAATAATAAAAATAAAGATATCTTTGATAATAGATTCCCAACCTATGAGGAATATATAGATCTTGTATTAGGAATTAAAACAGATTTAAAAAGTGAAAGTGATGATCAATATTCAGAACATTCTGAAGATGAATACGAAAACTTTGAACAAACTATTTTTAATGAATATGTTCCTACAACTAGTGAACCAGCGCCACCTCCAACTTTAATTTATGAAGATCAAGAATCAATTGTAGAAATCTCACCAGATCAAGCTCTTTATGGATCTTCAGTTGAAATCCAGTTACAAGACGGCACTCTTGTTGAGGTGTTAACTCCGCCATTTGCAGGGGATGGATGGAGATTACGAATAGAAGGTGCTGCAATAGGTTGTCGAGATCATTTTGTACAATTAAAAGTACAAACAGAAGATGGTCTAAGAATTGATGGATTAAGAGTTACATATCGTCTTGAATTGTTTCCACATGATGCTTTATTGGGATGTGCTGTAGATATTCCAACTTTAAATGGATCTGTTACATTACAAGTTCCTCCTAATTCATCTACAGGGAGATTATTAAGACTTAGAGGACGTGGATTGGAATACGGAGAATATCGTGGAGATCAAATCGTTGAAATAATTATTGTGTTACCAGATAATTTAAGTGATTCTGAACTAGCATTATATCAGCGTCTAAATGAAATATCTATGGAGAATTATTAGAAATATATTGTTTATTCAATTTATCGATTTATAATCAAATTGGTTATTTATTTATTATGTTAGTTCATGTCCTTTTGTATGAAGCAGGGACTGAAAGTGAAGGTATACACTCCCTCGAACTTAAGGGAACGACAGTAATCCTTATGTTCGAGGATAAGGACGATGCTGAACGATATTGTGGACTTTTAGAAGCACAAGACTTTCCAACACCATCCGTTGAGGAGTTAACGAGGACAGATATTGAAGCATTTTGTATTGAAGCTGGTTATGAACCCCGCTTTGTAGAAAAAGGATTTATCCCAAGAACCGATGAAGAGCGCCTTATGATTTCACCACCTCTTTCAAATTTAGAAGTAGGAAATTGGCAAAATCAAGATAATTTAAATGAACAAATATCCTCTAATGATCAACTTCAAGATATAAAAAAGCGTTTAGAAAATCTTTTATGAGTGATACAAATAATCATTCAAAAGATTTTATTCCTCGAATACTAACAGAGCAGATTAATTTAACTTCTAATAAAAATTATACAAAGTCTACAAAATAAATAGTTAATATTTTTTCTGAAGCTGATGAAGAACCTCAAAAAGCTGTTGAGCGAGTTATCCCAGAATTAAATAATGCTATTGATAAGAACATTTCAAGACTAAAATTAAATGGTAGATTATTTTACTGTGGTATTAGAACTTCAGGAAGATTAGGTGTACTTGGTGCCTCTGAATGTCCCCCAACTTTTTGCACGAATCCAGATTTGGTACAAGGCATAATTGATGGAGGTATATCATCGCTAATAAGAAGTTCAGAACATCTTGAGGATGTATCTGAGATTGCTATCGCTGATCTTACAGATAGCAATTTCTCATATAGAGATGCCTTAATAGGTACAACAGCAAGTGGAAGAACTCCTATGTTTTGTGGGCATTAAACTATTCCAAAAGTATAAGCGCACTGACTATTTCTATTTCATCAATTTTTCGAAAGAGATTCAACTTTAGATAATGATATCGATATTAGGCTGATTACTGGACCTGAAATTCTTGCAGGTTCCACATGATTAAAAGCTGGAACTCTTACAAAGATGGCTATAAAAATAATTTCTACATCTGTGCTGATTAAAATAGGTAATGTTTATGGCATTAGAATGATTGATTTATCAGTATCCAAAGATAAATTATTGAATATAGCAATCGGTATTTTATTTGATATTGATCGGTTGATAAAGAAACTGCTTTTCGACTTTTAAAGAAGACAAATGGATCTGTAAAACTATCTTTATTAATTGCTTTGTCTGGTATGGATGTTATAGATGCTAAGCAATTACTTAATGATTCAAAGGGTAATTTAAGAACTGCACTAATTAGAGTTAAAGATAATTGAATTATGTTCAATTAAACTTTAAGTATACATATTATACTTTCTGCAATAAGCTTTAAAGGTAGTTATTATGAGAAAAATTTACTTGAGTTATGTCTAAAGTATTGATGGAAACAGATAAAGGCCAATTGACTATTGACCTCTTTGATAATGATGCACCCAAAACAGTAGAAAACTTTTTGAAGCTTGTTAAAGAAGGTTTTTACAATGGCCTTTCTTTTCACAGAGTCATTAATGGGTTTATGGCTCAAGGCGGATGTCCAAATACAAGAGAGGGATCAAGAGGGATGCCTGGGACTGGAGGCCCTGGATATTCAATCAATTGTGAAATTAATTCAAACAAACATGAAGCTGGTTCTCTTTCTATGGCTCACGCAGGAAAGGATACTGGAGGGAGCCAATTCTTTTTAGTTCATGCTCCACAACCACATTTGGATGGAGTACATACAGTTTTTGGTAAAACCAATGATATTAAAATTCTTCTATCTATCACTAATGGTACTAAAATTAATACTGTAAGCGTAATTTAATAGACTTAAATTTATTATCTAATCTTTTATTATTTCCATTCAATAGTACTGGTCTTATCTTTTAAATTCCAATCAAATAATGGCGAATTTTCAAAATTTGAAAGTTCGCTTATTTCTTTTGACTCTATAGATATATTTGAAGAAGGATGTAAAAGTCTTTCATAATTATCAGTTTTAATGATTCCAATTCTTTCTGTATTTTCCCAATTGCTTAGCTCCTTAAGTAGTGACTCAAGCAATCTTTTATCTATCAAGTTACCTTCTAAATGTGTTTTGATATCTCTATGTCTAACATTCCAAATAAATAATGGGTTTTCACATAGAGCTATCAACCTTGGAGCTGTTTGAATAGAAATTTTCAAAAAATGGTTTTCTGACCACTTACATGCTTTATCTTCAAAATGTTTTAATTCAATGTTGTTAATTTTTCCATCCCAATAGACAACAATATTTTGTCTTTCATTGGTTAAATTTGTCTGAATATTATTATCAATTAAGTGTCCAAGTTTTTCTCTTTTCACCTCAAGATAAGCCGCATTATGATCTCCGGGACAAATAACTAATGGAACTCTAGATTCAACCTGAAGACCATATCCACCAAGACCTGCTATTTTTCTTGGATTATTTGTTAGTAATTTAAGTCTATTTATTCCTAAATCTGTCAATATTTGCGCCCCTACTCCATAGTTTCTCAAATCTGCAGGAAAACCTAACTTCTCATTGGCCTCAACAGTATCTAATCCTCCATCTTGTAGATTATAAGCTTTTAATTTGTTAACTAAACCTATACCTCTCCCTTCCTGCCTTAGATAGACAACAACTCCTTCTCCTTCTTCTGAAATTCTTGACAAGGCAGCTTCTAATTGAGGCCTACAATCGCACCTTAACGATCCAAATGCGTCTCCTGTAAGACACTCCGAGTGCATTCTTACCAATACTGGCTCTTTTAAATTTTCTGGATTTCCTTTTATTATCGCGACATGTTCTGATCCATCCAATTCATTCTTGTAACCGATTGCCTTGAAATCTCCAAATAGGCTAGGCAACTTTGCTACTGCTTGTCTGTACACAAATCTCTCATTTTCAAGTCTGTAGTGAATTAAATCTGCAATACTGATCAACTTTAAATTTCTTTCTTGCGCATATTTTTTTAACTCAGGCAATCTTGCCATTGAGCCATCCAGATTTTGAATTTCACAGATAACACCAGCAGCAGATAAGCCTGCTAACAAAGATAGGTCTACTGCCGCTTCCGTATGTCCAGCCCTTTTTAATACTCCTCCAATTTTTGCTCTTAAAGGGAAAATATGACCTGGTCTTCTTAAATCAATTGGTTTTGTTTGACTATTAAGAGCAACTTGAATTGTTTTAGCTCTATCTTCAGCTGAAATACCCGTAGATACTCCAAATTCAGGACCTGCATCGATACTTACAGTGAATGCTGTTTGGTTTGAATCGGTATTTCTGTCAACCATTAAAGGAAGATCTAATTCGTCTAATCTTTCCCCTTGCATTGCTAGACATATCAAACCTCTAGCCTCTGTTGCCATGAAATTTATTTGCTGGGGAGTCGCAAATTGAGCAGCACATATTAAATCGCCTTCGTTTTCTCTCTTTTCATCATCAACCACAACAACACATTCACCATTTCTTATAGCAGCTAGTGCATCTGCAATATCATCAAATTCAATTTCATAACAATCTTCTGATTTCAACTTATTCCTCGTGTTTGTGGTGAAATGGTTCTTTGCTAATTATTCTCAAATGAATATCTCCTCATTCTACGAAATAACATTGATGTTATGGCAATTAGTTCATCGAAAGCTGGGAGGATCGCAATTATTGGAGCATCTGGATACGGTGGACTTCAACTAGTCAAGTTGATCAATGAGCATCCTAATTTTGAGATTTCATCCTTAAATGGTGAGCGATCAGTGGGTAAAAGCTGGAATGAAATCAATCCTTTTATGAAAATTTTAGGAGATAAAAAGATAACTAAAAGCAATATTGATGAAATCGCTCATAATTCTGATTATGCAATATTAAGTCTTCCTAATGGTTTATCATCACAGTTAACACCTTTATTGTTAAAAAAAGGTGTTAAGGTCCTTGATTTGTCGGCAGATTATAGATTTAAATCTCTAGATAAATGGAAAGAAGTCTATACAAAAGAAGCAGCAAAATATTCAAGATATGATTACGAATTATGTGAAGAGGCTATTTATGGTTTTTCAGAAGAATTTAGTAGCGAAATCTCAAAGTCAAGATTAATTGCATGTCCAGGTTGCTATCCAACTGCCTCACTTAGTTTACTTATTCCATTTTTAAAACAAGGTTTAATAGAAAGTGAGGGAATTATTATTGATGCAAAATCTGGGACATCTGGTGGTGGGAGAAATCCAAGTGAGCAACTTTTATTGTCTGAATGCTCTGAATCCATTAGACCCTATGGAGTTATTGGGCATAGGCACACGGCTGAAATAGAAAGCGTTGCCAGTTATTTTGCTGGTCATGAAGTCAATTTACAATTCACTCCTCATTTAGTACCAATGGTTAGAGGAATTTTGTCGACAGTTTACGCTCGTTTAAGAGATCCCGGATTAACAGCTGAAGACTGCAAAATTGTAATTGAAGCATTTTATAAAGATCAACCATTTATTGATATCCTGCCTGTAGGAACTTATCCAGCAACTAAATGGGTTAAAAATACTAATAAAGTTATGATTTCTGTTGAAGTTGATAAACGCAGCGGAAGAATTGTTCTAATGAGTGTTATAGATAATCTTTTAAAAGGTCAAGCAGGGCAGGCAGTTCAAAATTTAAATATAATGCACGGACTTGAATCAGATATTAGTCTTCCTAAGATTACTTTTTATCCTTGAAACTAGTTCTAATTTCTATTGCCACTTTAGCAATAGCTAAAGGTAATATTATATGTTCCATATCTTGAATTCTTTTTTTTAAAGTTTCCATACTATCTTTTTCTTTAAGAGGGACTGCCGCTTGAATAATTATTGAGCCTGAATCAACCTCCTTTTGAACATAGTGAACTGTACAGCCAGTAATAGTTACCCTTTTGTCCATTGCCTGCTGTATCGCATCAATGCCTTTAAAAGATGGTAAAAGTGATGGATGTATATTAATTAGTCTATTATTGAACTTATTAATTATTTCTTCACCAACAATTCTCATCCATCCAGCCATAACAACTAGTTCTACAGATAGTTCTTCTAGTTTATCCATAACCAATTTATCGTGTTCTAATCTAGAATTACAATCTCTATGATTAATAATTACATAGGGTATATCATATTTAATTGCCTTTTCTATTGCTAAGCAATTAGGATTATTAACAATTAATATAGATACTTCTGCATTAAGTTCGTTGTTTTGAATAGATTTAATAATGAATTCAAAATTTGATCCATTACCAGATGCAAGAATACCTAATCTAATCTTTGGCTCAACTAAATTACTTGCTGATTCAATTGGACTTATTAGGCTCTGTCCATATAAACCGTTAAATAAGTTTCTTTTAGAATATTCTTTATTATCTTGATTCATCAAATAAGATTTATGTACAACAAATCTATAACCTATCGAAAAAAATTACAATATCTAAATGCAAAAGACATTTTTAATATTAATAAAGATTTAAGTTAGTATTTAGAAAAATACAGGTTTAGATAGTATTAACTAACAAGCATACTATCATTCTTATTTGTCAATAACTAAACATTCACCATTTAAAAACCATTCTTGACTAATATAAATAAAATATATTTGTTAAGTGGGATCTCATTGGAGTGTACCTGTTAACAGAATTCATTAAGGAGTATTCTTTTATCAATAATGGCTTTAACTGACATCTTCCAGATGAATAACAGCGATAAATGGAGAAGGTACTGTGCCCTTTTGTATAGCGATGATTCATTAGGTTTTTGGCTGGATATAAGCAGAATGGATGTAGAGATAACCGATTTTGAAGATTTTAATGAAATTTATTCCAAAGCCTTTGATGCATTAGAAAGTCTTGAGAATGGTTCCATTGCCAATATTGATGAAGGTAGGCAAGTAGGTCATTACTGGCTTAGGAATCCAGAAGTTGCGCCAAGTACAGAGATTTCAGATTCTATTACTAAGGAAATCCAAGACATATCCCAGTTTGGGGCTTCAATATTAAATGGTGAAATAACAAACAGCGATGGAAAAAAATATACAGATGTTTTTTGGATTGGAATCGGTGGTAGTGGTTTAGGTCCACTACTCATTAAGGAGTCCTTCAAGAGAGAATCCATTGGGTTGGATCTACATTTTCTAGACAATGTAGACCCTGAGGGAATTTCCCATAAATTAAATTCTATCCTTTCTAATCTTGATTCAACTTTGTTTGTAGTTGTTAGTAAATCGGGAGGCACTCCAGAACCATTGATTGGAATGGAGCAAGCTATGAAGTTTGTTCTCGATAACAATCAGAATTGGTCATCTCGAGCGATAGCTATTACATCAAAAGGGAGTAAGTTAGATGTCTTAGCAGATAATGAAAATTGGTTAGATATTTTTGATTTACCCGATTGGGTTGGTGGCAGGACAAGTATTACTGGTGCTGTTGGCTTATTACCTGCCGCTCTAATTGGCGCTGATATAAAGAAATTCTTAAATGGAGCATCTCAAATGGATGCACTAACAAGAGTAAAAGACATTAAAAATAATCCAGCAGCACTTTTGTCTTTAGCTTGGTTCAAATCCGGAAATGGAAAAGGTTTAAGAGATATGGTTGTACTTCCCTATAGAGACAGATTAGAAGTTTTCAGTAGATATCTTCAACAACTTGTGATGGAATCTTTAGGCAAGAAGTTTGACAGAGATGAAAATCAAGTTAATCAAGGTATAGCAGTTTATGGAAACAAAGGTTCTACAGATCAGCATGCATATGTGCAGCAATTAAGAGATGGTGTTGATAATTTCTTTGTTAATTTCATTGAAATTCTTCACGATCCTTTAGAGATAGTTGAAGTAAAAAATAAAAGGCCAGGTGACTATTTGTCTGGATTTCTTCAAGGAACTCGTTCAGCATTGACTGAAGGAGGTAGACAGAATTTGACAATTACTTTTAAGTCATTTGATGAATCAAGTCTTGGTGCTTTAATTGCATTGTTTGAGAGAGCAGTAAGTCTCTATGCAGAATTGATTAATGTTAATGCCTACAATCAACCGGGAGTTGAAGCAGGTAAAAAAGCCGCTACAAAGATAATAAAACTTCAAAAAGAGATTGAGCTATTATTGGATGATGGAAAGCAAAGAACATTAAATGAAATCAATGATGCGTTATCTTCTGATTCAACAGAGTCAATTTATTTAATTCTTAGAAAACTTTCAGAAAATTCTGATCATTATTCAATGATTGGTAATCAATCAAATCCCGATAAGCTTATTATTTCGAAAACTTGATTGCTAAATAACTATATTTACTAATTTATTCGGGACAACAATTATTCGTTTTGGCTCTTTTCCATCCATCCATTTTATAGCAGCCTCAGTTTTAATAGCTAAGTCCTCTAAATTTTCTTTAGATAGATTTTTACTAGCATTAATTGATCCTCTAACTTTTCCATTGATTTGAATCATAAGTTTAAAAGTATCTTGTTCAATTGCACCTGCATCAAATTCTGGCCATGACTGAAGATGAATACTTTGAGTATTTCCGATTGTCTTCCAAAGCTCCTCTGCAATATGAGGAGAAAATGGAGAAGTTATTTTAACTAATATTGAAATAACTTTATTTAGAGTGTCATTTCTACAGTAATTAACTATTAAACTTAGGCCATTTACAACCTTCATAAGTTCAGATATTGCTGTATTAAATTGAAGATTATCTAAATCATCAGTAATTTCCTTAATAGCAATATTAATTAGGCGTAAAGCCTCTTCGTCTTTAGACTTTTCTTTTTCTATATTAAATCTTGAATTATTCTTAGTTATTTCAAAAGTATTATTAACAAATTTCCAGAGTCTCTGAATAAATCGGTATTGCCCTTCGACATCGGAGTCATCCCACTCTAAATCTTTTTCCGGTGGAGCTTTAAAAAGAATAAACATTCTTGCAGTGTCAGCTCCATATTTATCTATCACTACAGATGGATCTACACCATTATATTTTGACTTCGACATCTTTTCATAGATGATTTCAATATTCTCTCCTGTAAGCGGATCTTTAGGATTATCAATATCTTTAATTTGATCCTTTGAAAAATATTTATTTGTATTGGGATTTTTAAAAGTAACTGCTTGAACCATCCCTTGAGTTAGTAATTTCTTAAAAGGTTCATCAATATTTATTAATCCACATTTCTTGAGAGCCTTGGTTAAAAATCTAGAATATAGTAAATGTAAAATAGCGTGCTCGATACCACCGACATACTGCTTAACTGGAAGCCATTTGTCTATTTCGCTTTTCAGAAAAGGCTTTTCACAATTATCAGGATTTATATATCTTAAAAAGTACCAAGATGAACACATAAAAGTGTCCATTGTATCAGTTTCTCTTTTGGCATCAGTTCCACATTTTGGGCAACAAGTATTTATCCATTCGCTTTTGGTTGTTAAAGGACTCTTACCTTTACCAGTTAATTTAATATCAATTGGTAGTACAACTGGAAGATCATTGTCAGGGACTCTTACTTGGCCACACTTCTTACAATTAATAATCGGAATTGGGCAGCCCCAATACCGTTGTCTAGATATAAGCCAATCTCTTAATTTGTATGTGATCTTTGGTTTTGCCCAATTTGAATTTGAACCAAATTCAAGTATTTGTTTTTTTGCAATATCAGATTCAATACCATTAAATTTATCTGAATTGATCATGATACCCTTATCAACAAATTCAGCATTTAAATAATTATCATCTTCACCAATATTGGGTTTTATTACATATTGAATAGGCAAATCATATGACTTTGCAAACTGATAATCTCTGCTATCGTGTGCTGGAACACCCATAACAGCTCCTGTTCCATATTCCATAATCACATAGTCTCCTATCCAAATCGGTATCTGTTTATTATTTGCTGGATTAATTGCATCTACTCCTAAGTACATTCCAAGTTTTTGTCTGGTATCTGAATTACGTTCAAGATCACTTAACTTTTCTTGAGTTTGTCTAAAGTCATTTAATTTATCTATATCATCAGAACTTATTAATTGATCAACTAATGGATGATTTGATGCTAATACCAGATAACTTACTCCATAAACTGTATCTATTCTTGTCGTGAAAGCTGTTATTTTTTGGTCGTTATTTTTGATATTAAATGTTATTTCTGCACCGATTGATTTACCAATCCAATTTTTTTGCATAACTCTTACTCTGTCTGGCCAGTCACTAAGAGTAACTAAATCCTTATTAAGATCTTCCGCGAAACTAGTAATTCGTAAAAACCATTGATTTAATTCTTTTTTCTCAACTTTAGCTCCAGATCTCCATGATTTACCTTCAGCGTCTACTTGCTCATTAGCAAGAACAGTTTGATCAATTGGATCCCAATTAACTGTTGCTTTTTTTTGATAGGCAAGATTATTTTTATGTAATTGATTAAATATATATTGAGTCCATTTATAATAATCTTCTTTGCAAGTAGTAACTTCTTTAGACCAATCTATTGATAATCCTAGACGATCTAATTGATTTTTCATTTGTGAAATATTTTTATCTGTCCATGTTGATGGACTTGTTTCTCTCTCTATTGCTGCATTTTCAGCAGGTAAACCGAAGGAATCCCAACCCATTGGATGTAAGACGTTAAAACCTTTCATCCTTTTATATCTAGCGAGCACGTCTGTAATTACATAATTCCTGACGTGACCCATATGTAAAGAACCTGATGGGTATGGAAACATCGACAAGGCATAGAAAGTATTTTCTTTATTTACCTCAGTATTTGTCCTATAGAGGTCATCATTAGCCCATTCTTTTTGCCAATAAGCTTCTACTTCCCGAGGCTCGTATCGTTGGTCATTAATATCTGAAGTAGTATTATTCAAGGAAGATCTCCTTCAGTAGTTGATTTGCCAATCAAATAATGTTCTCATAAATTGATGCGCAATATGCCAATAGTTCTGAAATTACTACCAAGAGCCCTTTATTTCCTACAAACATAGTTTAACAATCAGAAAATCATGAAAAATAATTTTTCAAAATATCAAGGACTTGGTAATGATTTTATTATCTTTGATGCTCGTAGTAACAATTTAGATCATTTATTTTCAAAAAATAAAGATAATTTTATTGAGCACCTATGTAATAGAAATTTCGGCATCGGAGCTGATGGGATTATTCTAATATTAGAGTCTAATAATAAATGTTTTGTGAGAATGAAGATTTATAATTCTGATGGTTCCGAGCCAGAAATGTGTGGCAATGGTATTAGATGTCTGATTGCTTTTTTGAATGATAATAATGAAATTAATGAATTGTCTGAGATCCCCATTGAGACCAAAGCGGGTCTTCTTCTTACTTCTATTGATGGTAATGAAAATATAAAAGTAAATATGGGTGAACCTATCCTTTCTCCTTTAGATATACCCACGAAATTATTGATGAACAGTTTAAAAGTACCTAATGGTGTGATTACATTAAAAGATCAAATATTAAATGTTTATGCTGCTAGTATGGGGAATCCTCATATGATCGTATTTGTTAATGATATTGAAGGGATACCATTTCATGAATGGGGTAGTTTCCTTGAAAAACATAATACATTTCCAAATGATACCAATGTTCACTTTGTTGAAATAATCGATAAGTCAAATATTAAAGTAAAGGTATGGGAAAGGGGTTGCGGCCCAACATTAGCTTGTGGTACTGGAGCATGCGCTTGTCTGGTAGTTACCTCTAAGTTAGGGAAAACTTTAAACAACGCTAATGTCTATTTACCAGGCGGCAAATTAGAAGTTGAATGGCCAAATCAGTCAGGTCCCGTTTTCATGCAAGGACCAGCTTTAAAAGTATTTAGTGGAGAGATAGATATTTAATAAGTCCTCATATGAAAGATATTTATCTCGATGCATCAGCTACTACTCCTCCTCATTTAGAGGTTATTACTAAATTAAAGGATATTCAATTTGAATGCTGGGGTAATCCATCAAGTATTCATAAAGTTGGGGTTATCGCAAGAGAGATTTTAGAAAGATCAAGATTATCAATAGCAAATAAATTAAATGCTTCTTCGGACGAATTATTTTTTACATCTGGAGCAACTGAATCAAATTATCTAGCTCTAAAAGCTGTATCTAATAATCTTGATAAAGGAAGAATTGTCATTTCTAGCATTGAACACCCCTCGATTAACCTAATAGCTAATCAATTGCGTAATGAAGGCTGGGATATTAAATATTGGCCTGTGGATAGTTATGGAATTATTGATCTAGATTTATTAGAGGAGGTGTTATCTCCTCCGACAAAATTGGTTTCAATAATTTGGGGACAAAGTGAGATTGGCTCCATTCAGCCCATAAATCTCATAGGTATGGAATGTAAGAAACGAAATATTCTTTTCCATACAGATGCCACACAGGTCCTCCCTTGTGGCCTTATTGATTGGAGTAATTTAAATGTCGATATGCTTAGCGCCTCTGCTCATAAGCTTCAAGGCCCTAAAGGTATTGGATTATTGATGTTGCGAAAGGGTATTCAAGATTTATTAATGAAGAATCCTTCGTATGGATTTAAAAATGGCTCAATAAGATCTGGTACTGAGTCAGTTCCTCTTATTGCAGGTTTTTCGACAGCAATTGACTTACTCAATGAATATATAGAGGTTAAAGATAATCAAACTTTATTTCCTGTGAATAATGTTTCAAAAATGACTTCTCGTTTAAAAAAAAATCTAATTAATAATAAACATCTTACGTTTATCGGACCAGATATAGAAAGACTGCCCAATAATCTTTCATTTCTCTGCCATACAGAATCAATGATCCCGATTAAAGGTAGAGAAATTGTTCGATTATTGTCAAAACATGGAGTTTATATAAGTAGCGGTAGTGCCTGCTCTTCATCTATTCAAGGACCAAATCCAATACTGGTAGCAATTAATGTTGACAAAATATTTCAAGAATCTGGATTAAGAATAACTATTGGTCCATGGATTTCAAATGATGATATTACCTCAGTTTCAAATATAATATTCGAATCATTGCAAACTTTAGAACTCAAAAAACAATGATTATCAAAGAATGAATATGTTGCCTTCAGATCTTAAAGAAGCAGAATCAAATGTATATGAATCTGTTCAAAGTTACTTTTTAAGTAACTCCGAACAATCATTTCTTTCTATTAATCTTAATTTCGATGGATTAAGACTAAATCCTATTATTTTTCGTTTATCTAATAAACTTACAGAAATTAAATACGATAATATCTTATTGTGGGCTGATGCTGGTGGAGCAGCTCTCGCGAAAAGAGATAATCCTGAATTAGCCAGCAAGATCTTTACTTTTAAAGAATTTATTAATTCTACAGATTTGTCAAATTCTATATTATTAGTTTGTTCTCCTCAACCATATGATATAGAAATGTTTGAACAGGTATGTTCACATGCTAAATCTAATGTAATTATGATTAATGGTAAGCTGGAAGATCCAATTGTTGGAATTGGAAGCGTAGGAAGAGAAATGAGAAAAAGATTTGCTAAAAAATGGAAAGTTTTATACTTTGTTCAACCATTTTCGATGGGTGCATTATTAAAAAGATATCCCAATGATTGGGAACTTTTTAAATTAAATAATAATGGGTATTCTTTTGTTAAATCATTTATTAATAGACCTGATGATGAAACAATAATCCTTAACTTGTAAATTAATGATAAGAAAGCTATCTTTATATATTGGATTAATAATTATATCGATAAATACAGCTAATGGTAATTTGTTTTCGATATATTCCTACGTCCGGCAACGTATTAATATTAATACTTTAAGTCCTGAAGAGATAAAAATATGTTATGCATTGCAAAATAAGATAGAGGATTATATTGATAACTTTAATAGTAAAATAAGTGTTAACATATTAAATAAAAATGGTGAGTTTATTGTAGATATAAATGGAAACAGTCCTAGAATTCCTGCTTCGAATCAAAAGATTTTGTCAAGCGCCTTCTCTTTAGATAATTTAGGACCAAACTATATTCTCAAAACATCTTTAAAACAGATTAGTAGTGGAGGTTTATACCTTGATGCATCTGGTGATCCTGACTTTGACATAAGGCATTTAGACGAGTTACTTATGGGACTTAATAGAAAGAAGCTTAATACGAGTGTTAAAATACCAATATTAATTAGGAGTATTAATAATAATAATTGGTGGCCGACTAGCTGGGCCTATGCCGATAGAAGAGAAGAATATGGTGCGCCTATTACTAAGTACTCTATCGCTAGTAATGCAAGTACTAATGCTTTAAATAATCCAATTGATAATTTTATTAATGAGTTAGAGAATTCTATAAATAGAAATAATCTATCAAGTAAATACTTTATTAAACCTGTTAATAAAAATCTTTCTATTGATTTTATTTCTACAATCAATAGTGTTAATTCTGCTCCATTATATATTTTACTTAATCTAGTTAATTCTGAAAGCCACAATTTTACAGCTGAGGTTATTTTTAGACATTCACTAAATAACTGGTCTCATGATTTTCCTAATGCTAAATACAGTAAGTGGATAAAAGATCAAAATTTTGATTCCGATAATTTTATCTTTGCTGATGCTAGTGGTTTATCAAGAGAAAATAGGGTTACTACATATGGTCTATCTCAATTTTTGAGAAGAATGCAATTGAGCAGATATTCCGATTATTATTTTTCATCTTTTTCTATTTTAGGTGTTAGGGGATCATTAAAAAATGTAAATGCTCCAATAACTCTTAAGGGTAGAATTTTGGCTAAATCAGGAAGACTTAATAATGTTAGATCTATTTCTGGTATTATATTAGGTAAAGATAAAATATTTAGTATTATTGTTAATAATATGGAAAATTCGACTAAGCATATTATTAATATTTTATCAATAGTAGATAATACTAAGTATTGTTCTTAATTAGTATTTAGTTTCATAAGATCCTTAGCGATAAATTCAGGAACCATATGGCGAATCTCTCCGCCAAATCTTGCGACTTCTTTGACTACTGAACTACTTAAAAAGCTATGATGCGTTTCTGTCGCAAGAAAAATGGTTTCGTATTGATAATTTAACGATCTGTTTGTATGAGCAACCTGCAGTTCATATTCAAAATCACTCATAGCTCTTAAGCCTCTTAAAATAAGATCAGCATTATATTCACGAGCACAATCCACAGTTAAACCTTTAAAAGCTATTGCGCTGCTACCTTTTATATCTTTAGTAGCATTTAAAATCTGCTCTATTCTTCTCTCGCATGAGAAAGTTGTCTTTTTTGAGGGGTTATCTAACACTGCAATTAGAACCTCTCCAAATAAATCACTTCCTCTTTGAATAAGATCAAGGTGGCCAAACGTTAGTGGATCGAAACTACCTGGATAAAGCGCTTTCATGTTCTTTTAGCTTTAAAAATGTCCATTTCTTTCATAGAATCACATATCTATAAACGTTTCAAAGCGAATGACTCTCAATCAGGATGCAAAAAAAGTTCTTTTGCGCAAAATCCCACATGGATTATTTATATGCGCAGTAAGAGAGGGTGATGAAATAAATGGTTTTACAGCTAGTTGGGTAACACAAGGTTCATTTACGCCACCATTAGTTGTAATGGCAGTTCGTTCGGATGGATCTAGTCATGGAATTATTCAAAGAACCAAGATGTTTTCTTTAAATGTTTTGAGAGAAGATCAAAAGGATCTAGCAGCTGTGTTCTTTAAGCCTCAAAAGGGATTAGGAGGTAGATTCGAAGCTTGTAAATTCACTTATGGAGAATTAGGTATGCCTTTAATTGAAGATGTCATAGGTGGCGTTGAATGTGAAGTCATTTCAGGCGTGGAGCATGGTGATCACACAGTTTTCGTCGCTGAAGTAAAGAGTGCAGTATTGAATAAAGATGGATCTGCCTTAAATTTAGCAAGCACTGGTTGGAACTATGGTGGCTAATTTGCTCAGACAAGTACGGTGGAACTAACACCGTTAATAAGGGACAAGTCAAGGTTATCGAATTTTTTGAAGGATATACCAAATGATCCTGGATGTTATTTGATGAAAGATGGTGAGGATAGATTGCTTTATGTTGGTAAATCTAAAAAGTTAAGGAATAGAGTTAGAAGTTATTTTCGTTCAGGTAATGAATTAAGTCCTAGAATATCTTTAATGGTCAGACAAGTTGCAGATATTGAATTGATTGTTACTGATAATGAAAGTGAAGCATTAACTTTAGAATCAAATTTAATTAAATCTCATCAACCATATTTCAATGTCTTACTAAAAGATGATAAAAAGTATCCCTATGTTTGTATTACATGGGGTGATAAATATCCAAGAATTTTTTTAACTAGAAAAAGGCGTCAACGACAATTAAAAGATAAATATTATGGTCCTTATGTAGATGTTTATTTGCTTAGACAGACTTTATTTAGTATAAAAAAATTGTTTCCACTCAGGCAAAGAAGAATTCCACTTTATAAGGATAGAACATGCCTTAATTATTCAATTGGAAGATGCCCTGGTGTTTGCCAGGAAGAAATAAGTTCAGAAGATTACAAAAACACTTTAAAACGAGTTGAAATGATATTTCAAGGAAGAACGGATGAATTAAGAATATTATTAGAAAAACAAATGATTTCTTTTTCAGAGTCATTGAAATTTGAAGAGGCTGGATCAGTTAGAGATCAGCTTAAGGGTATAGATAGATTGTATGAATCTCAAAAGATGATCATTCCTGATTCATCTGTTTGTAGGGATATAATTGCAATGGCATCAGAAGAAAATATAAGCTCAGTTCAAATTTTTCAAATGCGATCAGGTAAATTAATTGGTCGTTTAGGATATTTCTCAGATAATAGTAATTTTAATTCATCTCAAATACTTCAACAAGTAATAGAAAATCATTATTCAAATGTAGATCCTGTTGAAATCCCATCAGAAATATTAGTTCAACATCAACTTGTAAATAATATTTTAATTTCAGATTGGCTTAGTGAAATAAAAAAGCAAAAAGTTAATATAAATGTTCCTAAAAGATCTAGAAAAGCAGAAATTATTAAACTCGTAGAAAAAAATGCTAATTTAGAATTACAAAGAATTAAACAATCTCATGATAAGAATTTAGTTGAACTTGATGATCTGACTAATATCCTTGATTTAGAAAATATTCCAAAGAGAATTGAATGTTATGACATAAGCCATATCCAAGGAAGTGATGCTGTTGCATCACAAGTAGTATTTATTGATGGTGTTGCGGCAAGGCAACACTATAGAAGATATAAAATTAAAAGCCCGAATATAAAAATTGGTCACAGCGATGATTTCGAATCAATGGCTGAAGTGATAACTAGAAGATTTAGAAGATGGGCTCGTTTTAAAGAAGAAGGTGGAGATATTGATGCCCTACTAAGTAATGAAAGCAGTGTTCTTGATAATCAGAATTTAAATGACTGGCCAGATCTCGTTGTGATAGATGGAGGTAAAGGTCAATTAAGTTCTGTTGTAGCTGCTCTTGAGGACCTTAAACTTGATCAAAATTTAAATGTCATTTCTTTAGCAAAAAAGAAGGAGGAAGTTTTTATTCCGAAGGTTAAACAATCATTAGTTACCGAATCAAATCAACCAGGAATGCTTTTGCTAAGGAGACTGAGAGATGAAGCTCATAGATTTGCAATTACTTTTCATAGGCAAAAAAGGAGTCAACGGATGAAACGTTCTCAGTTAAATGAAATACCGGGTCTTGGACCTCAAAGAATAAAATTATTGCTTGAGCATTTCAGGTCAATTGAGGCAATACAAATGGCTACTTTTTCAGAACTTTCATCAACACCAGGCTTAGGCAGATCAACTGCTGTTGTTATTAGAAACTATTTTCATCCCGATAAAAATAAATAATCTAATTTTAAATTATTAACTATTGAGCGACATCTAATCTTTATTAGAGTAATGTATAGAGTGATATGAACTTACCTAACATTTGATTTAATATGAATTTTTCGCCAGAGACATATTTATGGTTTAAATCATTTCATATTATCGGCGTAGTTGTTTGGTTTGCAGGTTTATTTTATTTAGTTAGATTATTTATTTACCATGTTGAAGTACAAACTCAGAAAGAGGAAATTAGGGAAGTTTTTAATAAGCAATATTCTTTAATGGAGAAAAGGTTAGCTAATATAATTACCACTCCAGGAATGGTATTGGCTGTTATAATGGCAACTGGTCTATTATATATGCAGCCTTCATATCTATCGCAAGCATGGATGCAAGTTAAATTATTATTTGTATTATTTCTACTTATATATCATTTGTATTGTTATAGAATTATGAATCAATTAAATAATAATCAGTTCAATTTTAGTGGTCAGCAACTCCGAGCATTGAATGAGTTGCCAACACTACTGTTGGTAGTTGTTGTAATGCTTGTTGTATTTAAAAATCAATTCCCAACAAGTGCTGCAAGTTGGTTGATCTTTGGGTTAATACTTTTTATGGCTGCAAGTATACAATTTTATGCCAAATGGCGCAGGAACAAGAAACAACTTACTTAGTTAATATGACTAATAAGGATTTTCATTGTTTAAAAAATATAATCAAATCTGTTACTAAAGATAGTTGTCCAAATTCTATTAATTTTCATATGCATTCAACTTATAGTGATGGAAGTTTGTCTCCTATAGAAATCTATAATCAAGCTTTAGAACTAAATATTGATCATTATGCAATTACAGATCATCATTCAGTTGATGCATATCTTGAATTAGTTAAAATTATTGAATCTGATTATCTTGATAGTTCAATTTTTCCAAAACTTTGGACTGGTATAGAAATTACCTGCTTATTAAAAGGGTGTTTAGTCCATGTTTTAGGGCTTGGATTTGATCCTAGCTCTAAACACTTATTACCTTATGTTGAACATAGATCTGCTATTGGTAATGAATTACTAGCATCAAATGTAGTTGATTCGATACACAATGCGAATGGAATTGCTGTCTTAGCTCATCCTGCAAGATATAAGCTTCCATTTGATATTTTAATTAATGAAGCTTCAAAGCTTAATTTTGATGCTGTTGAAACTTGGTACAACTATGAAAGAGCACCTATTTGGATCCCGTCAGAGTTTATTTGCGATAAAATATTTGATTGTGCAAATTCTTATTCATTGTTATCAACATGTGGAACAGATACTCATGGATTATCTCTTTTAAGGCGCTGATTTATTATTTCTTCTATTGGAATTAAATTTTTCAATTTTACTGTCTATATCAGATAAAACAGATTTAATAGATGCTATTTCTTCATTAGTTGCATCTGTCCAAAGCTTTCGATTTGATGCTTCTAGTAGTCTTTCAGCGATATCTCTTAATGCCCATGGATTGTTATCATTAATAAATTTTCTTGTCTTTTCATCAACCAACCAATTACTTGCAATTGACTCATAACACCAATTAGGAACAAGGTTAGTTGTTGCATCAAAAGAGAATAAATAGTCAAGGCTTGCTGACATCTCGAAAGCTCCTTTATAGCCATGTTGTTTCATTCCCTCAAGCCATTTTGGATTTAATAGCCTACTCCTAACAACCTTATCTATTTCTTTTGAAAGTTTATGTATTCTTGGTCTTTGATATCTAGAATTATCTGCAAAATAAGCTTGTGGATTGTTACCACTAGTTTTCTTTACTGCAGAGATTAAGCCACCCTGAAATTGATAGTAATCATCTGAATCGAGTATGTCGTGCTCTCTATTATCTTGACTATGTAGTACTACTTTTACTTTTGATAAATTATATTCCAACCCTTTTTTGTCTTTAACAATATTGTTTGAACCTTCATATCGCCATTTACTCCATTCTATAAATGCATTAGCCAGTTCAGATTGATGTTCCCATGAGCCATTATTGATAATTTCTTGCAAACCTGCTCCATATGATCCAGGTGCTGATCCATATATTCTTGAGTCGCTGTTTCCATTTCTATAAGACTCAGCAAGGGGATTAATTGCTTTGGGCTCATTTAAATTCCCAATAAGATTTTGTCCTCTTCGTATTAATTCAATGATTTGGGGGAATGCATCCCTAAATAAACCTGATATTCTTAATGTGACGTCGACTCTGGGCCTATTTAAAACACTCATGGGAATGACTTCAACGTCCACAACTCTTCTTAAAGTTCCATCCCATATAGGCATTAGACCCATAAGTGCAAATAGTTGACAAATATCTTCTCCTCCATTTCTCATGGTTGAAGTTCCCCATATTGAAATAGCGAGATGTAAAAGATGCTCTCCATTTTCTTGTAGGTAAAGATCAACTAATTTTTCAGCACTTCTTTTCCCTAGGTCCCATGCTGTTTCTGTTGGAATAGCTCTAATATCAACAGAAAAGAAATTTTTACCTGTCGGTAAGACCTCTAATTTTCCTCTTGTTGGAGCACCAGAAGGGCCGCTAGCAATTCTCTTCCCTTCCAACGCTTTAAGTAAATTAGTCTTTTCGTTTTTGGAACTTTTTAATAATCTAGGTAAAATATTAGTTATTAAATGATTTATAAATATATTTGGGTTTTCAATATCTAAATATTTTAGTAGTTTACTATCAAGTTCAATTTTATTTTTGGCAGTGGTTTCGAGATTAAGTATATGTATACAATGAAACTCAATTATATACATTCCAATTTCATTAAACCAGTCAATTAGCTGCCCTACTTTTCTTGCATTAATAGAGGTATATTCTTTAAATAAATTAATATCTATTTGCGTTAAGTCCAAACTTTCTTCGTCTCTCCAGGGGTCTATGGTGAAACCTAAATCTTCAGCTAAACATTGTGATAAACCAGCGATGTTCCCTGTAGGTACATTTGATATAGCCAACGTTAATTCAATTAGTTTATCCATACTTAGATTCACACCAAAGATATGAAGTCCTGTCCTTATTTGGGATTGTTTTAATTCACATAAATAACTTTCTGCAGAATCTATTATCTCTTGTATATTAAATTTTTTCATATCATCTTTAATTATATTTGGGTCAATACTTGGCCATGAATTTTTAATTAATAACTCTATAATCTTTTTTTCTAATAACTCATTTCTATTATCATTAATAAGTTTAGATTCATAATATTCATCAATTAAGTTCTCAATTTCTAATAACTCATTATAACTACCAGCGTTAGAAAGTGGTGGTGTTAAATGATCAATAATTATCGCGTGTGTCCTTCTTTTTGCTTGTGAGCCTTCTCCAGGGTCATTTACTATAAATGGATATATGTTTGGTACTGGTGGGCAAATAATAAATGGGAAACAATTACTACTTAAACCAACACCTTTACCAGGTAACCATTCAACGCTACCGTGCTTTCCTAGATGTATAATTGCATTTGCCTTAAATGAATGCGTTAACCAAAAATATTGCGCAATATATTTATGTGTAGGTGGTAGATCTGGTGAATGCAAATCTGATAAATTATCTGATTCAAAGCCTCTATTTGCTTGAACTAATACAGTTATATTTCCTAAAGTAAATCCATTGATCGGGAACCCACTTTCTTCTAATTGTTTTGAAAAATTTGGTTCTCCCCATCGTTTAATTAACTTTTCCTTCGCATTAGATTCAATTTTATTCCAATGGTTTAAATAATCAACAAGGCTTAAATATGATTGGGGTTCGTTAGATATGGTTTCTTCAGAATTTGTCCTATAAGTAATTAACTTGTTGATTAGCTCTTTACTACTTCGTGGCAAGGGGTTATCTCCTAAATAATATCCTTCATCTTTTAACCATCTCAACACGTATAAAAGGCTTTCTGGTGTATCTAAACCAACTCCATTTGCAATCCTTGAATCCTTAACAGGATAATTAGCTATTACAACAGCAATCTTTTTATTGAAATTACTTGTTTTTCTAAGATAAATAAGATTTTTTATGTATTTAATACACCATTCAATATGTTTGTCATAAGGTTCTGTCTTATATACAGATATAGATAGTTCATTATCTGTATAGCTAAGATTTTTAAATGCAATTGGAACTGTACAAATTCGACCATCTACTTCTGGCAGAACAACTTGAATTGATAAGTCAATTGGATTTAAACCTACGGTTGATTTTTTCCATTCATTAACCGTCGAACTGGATATAAGTAGTTGATAGACAGGAACGTCTAATGTGTCCCATAGGCTATTTTTTATATTATCATTCTTATATTCAACTGTTGAAAATGAAGTAGTAGTAATGATCGCTTCAATTTTTTCATTATCCAATAAATTTATTATCTCTTTCTGAATATCTTTAGACTTAAAACTAGTAATCCATACGATTTTGGCATTTATCTGATGTCTTTTTGAAATTTCAACTATTGAGTCTGCTAATTCTGTGTTGCCTGATTGCAATAATGATTTGTAGAGAAATATAGCAATCTTAGGGTAATCATTATCTATCCATTTCCATTTGACTAACTCATCATGATATTCAATTAAATCTCTTTCTACTTTAATTTCCTCTAAACTTTTTAAGTTATCTAAAACCTTTAATAAGTAATTATAGTTTTTTAAACCGCCTTCATTTAATAGAAGTTGAATAAAATCAACTTGAACTTTTTTTATACTACTAATATCTTTAAGATCATTTGCTGTACTCTCTATGCCAGAGACTACTATTAATTGTCTATTAGGTTTCTCTAATTGCCATAAACTTAATTGTTCAAATCCATATGACCAATATGATCTTGATCCTAAAAACCTAACAATAACGATTTCTGCTGTATTACATGTATTGGATATATAATGGTCAATTGATGCATTTGATGATAAATAGGCTATTGGTAAACCCCTGATTTTATTTCTCCACTTTTTATTTTTAGGTTGCTTTAATACAGAGGATAAGCATGTTATGTCGGATGTAGCACTAGTTAAGAAGATAACTGGTGCATTTGGTTGTTCAATAAATGTAATTTCTTCTTGAGGATCATTCCCAGGAAGGCTGGCAATTCTATGCATTCATTTATTATGTGTAATTAATACAGTAAAACTAAAAATGCTGATTTTTTTTCATCCTAGCTCGAGCTTAAATGCATAATTTTCTTCCCTTCGCTTGGTTTGAGGGTCAATGTATTCCATTCGATGATGCAAAGCTATCAATAGCTACTCACGCTCTTCATTATGGAACTGCAGCTTTTGGTGGGATGCGTGCTATCCCTGACCCAAATAATAGTAAATCATTTTTATTATTTAGGGCAGATAAACATGCAAAAAGATTATGCCAAAGCGCTAAATTTTTGATGACTGAATTAGATGAGGATTTTGTATTAAACTCTCTAGAAACGTTTCTAGTTAAAAATAAACCTACTCAACCTGTTTATATAAGACCATTTGTATATACTAGTGATTTAGGAATTGCACCAAGATTACATAATATCGAAACTAATTTCTTTATTTATGGAATAGAATTAGGGGATTATCTTTCACCAGATGGTGTTACATGTCGTGTCAGTAGCTGGACCCGTCAGCAAGACAATTCACTTCCTCTGCGTGGAAAAATTAGTGGAGCATACATAACAAGCTCATTAGCTAAAACAGAAGCAGTAAAAAGTGGATTTGATGAGGCACTATTACTTAATAGTCAAGGTAAAATTAGTGAGGCTAGTGGTATGAACATCTTTATAGTTCGGAATGGTGATCTCATAACACCTGGTGTAGATCAAGATATTCTTGAAGGTATTACTCGTGCAAGTGTTATAGAACTTGCTAAGAGTAATGGAATAAATGTTATTGAAAGACCTGTAGATAAAACAGAGTTATTTATATCGGATGAGGTTTTCTTAACAGGAACTGCTGCAAAGATAACTCCGATTAAAATGATTGAAACAACATTAATGAGTAAAGAAATGCCAATAATGAATTTACTCAGAGATAAATTAACTAAAATTACAGAAGGTTTAGTACCTGAATATGAGAATTGGGTTAAACGTGTGAATATAGATTAAAATCTTAATGTATAATTTATTTAGATTTATGTTTTTCATTTTTATAAGTAAAGTATATATTTTATGACTCACTTTTTAGACTATCTAAACTCAGAGAAAAGACCAATAATAGTCTTTGATGGTGCAACAGGCACGTCTTTACAAGATCAACAACTAACTGCAGATGATTATGGTGGTGCTTCTTTAGAAGGTTGTAATGAAAATCTTGTTTTAACCTCTGTCTCTAGTGTTGAGAAAGTACATCAGTCATTCTTAGAGGCCGGTTGTGATGTTATAGAAACAAATACATTTGGCGCAACTTCTATTGTTCTTGATGAGTATGGAATTGGAAACAAAGCTTATGAGATCAATTTCAAAGCTGCACAAATAGCAAGGAGTATTGCAAATAAATATCAAACAGCTGAAAAGCCAAGATTTGTTGCTGGTTCAATTGGTCCAACAACAAAGCTTCCAACTCTTGGTCATATCAGTTTTGATGAATTAAAAAAATCTTATCTTGAACAAGCTAAAGCACTGATTGAGGGTGGAATTGATCTTTTTCTTATTGAAACTTGCCAAGATGTTTTACAAATAAAGGCAGCTCTGCAGAGCGTAAATGAGGCAATAGGTGATGGAATTAAAATCCCAGTAATGGTATCTGTAACCATGGAAACTACAGGTCAGATGCTTATTGGTAGCGATATTTCTTCCATAACAACAATTTTAGAGCCTTTTAATATTGATATTTTGGGCCTTAATTGTGCTACTGGCCCAGAAGAAATGAAAGATCATATTAAATACTTATCTGAGCATTCACCCTTTCACATAAGTTGTATTCCAAATGCTGGACTTCCTGAAAATGTAGGAGGTAAGGCTCATTATCGATTAACCCCAATGGAACTTAAGTTCCAACTTAGTCATTTTATTAATGATTTAGGCGTTCAATTAATTGGTGGCTGTTGTGGGACTAGGCCAGAACATATAAAACAACTTTCAGATTTATCGCTTGAGCTTTTATCATCAGATCGTAGATTGATTAACCTATCAAAGGAAAGATCTATAATTCCAGCTGCATCTTCAATTTATGAGTCAATTCCTTATGAACAAGACAACTCATTTTTGATAGTTGGCGAAAGATTAAATGCAAGTGGTTCAAAAAAGGTAAGAGAACTTTTGAATATTGAGGACTGGGATGGTCTGGTTGGAATAGCAAAATCACAACTTAAGGAAAATGCGCATGTACTTGATGTAAATGTTGATTTTGTTGGAAGAAATGGCATAGAAGATATGTCGAACTTGGTTAAAAGATTAGTTAACAATATCAATTTACCTTTGATGCTTGATTCAACGGATTATGAAAAAATGGAGAGTGGTTTAAAACATGCTGGCGGAAAATGTATTTTAAATTCCACTAACTATGAAGATGGACAAGATAGATTTCATAAAGTGATTGATCTAGCTAAAGAACATGGTTCAGCAGTTGTGATTGGAACAATTGATGAAGATGGAATGGCTAGATCTGCAGAAAAAAAAGCTGAAATAGCAACTAGGGCTTTTAAGGATGCTACAAATTCTGGGTTGAAACCCTATGAAATTTTTTATGATCCTTTAGCTTTGCCAATATCTACAGGACTTGAGGAAGATAGAAAGAATGGTTTTGAAACGATTAAAGCTATTAAGTTAATTAAAGATCGACATCCACAAGTACATTTAATCCTAGGCATTTCAAATGTAAGTTTTGGCCTATCATCTAGTGCGAGAGTTGTCCTTAATTCTATCTTTCTAAATGAAGCAATTAAGGCTGGATTAGATTCGGCAATTGTTTCGCCATCCAAGATATTACCTTTAAATAAAATTAGTGAAGAAGAGATAAAAATATGTTTGGATCTTATTTATGACAAGAGAATTATAGATAATAGTGTATGCACTTATGACCCCCTAACGACCCTAACTTCTTATTTTGATGACTCGAAAAAACTTCTAAGTAATAGCTCAATTGATGAGGATATTAATTTACCTATAGAAGATAAGTTGAAGAATCATATTATTGATGGAGAAAAAACAAATCTACATTCAAATCTTGATTTAGCATTAAATAAATATAAGCCTTTGATAATAATTAATGAATATTTACTAGATGGAATGAAAGTTGTTGGGGAATTATTTGGTTCAGGTCAAATGCAATTACCTTTTGTACTTCAATCTGCAGAAACAATGAAATATGCAGTTTCATATTTAGAAGATTTTATGGATAAATCTGAGGTAAATCAATCAAAGGGGAAATTTATTATAGCTACGGTTAAAGGAGATGTTCACGATATAGGAAAAAATTTAGTAGATATTATATTGTCGAATAATGGGTATGATGTTATTAATTTAGGAATTAAACAAGATGTCAATGCAATAATAAACGCACAAAAAGAACACCATGCCGATTGCATTGCAATGAGTGGTTTACTTGTAAAATCGACTGCCTTTATGAAAGATAATCTTAAAGCTTTAAATGAGGAAGATATTGATGTACCTATTATTTTAGGTGGGGCTGCATTAACCCCTAAATTTGTTAACCAAGATTGCGCAAGTGTGTACAAGGGCAAGGTTATTTATGGGAGAGATGCCTTCACTGATTTGAAATTTATGGACGCATATATGAAAGCTAAATTAGCTAATAACTGGAATAACAAAACTGGTTTTTCCGAAGGAGCTCCTGAGGGGATAACTATTGGAACTTATAAAAGTTCTAATTCAGATCCAAAAGGAATAAAAGAGAGTTTAGAGGTAAAAAAAGTTAACGACAATTCCAGATCAAAAGATATATCTTCAGTAAAATCTATTAAACCTCCATTTTTAGGCCCCAAGGTTTTACTTGAAAAAGATATTGACTTATCTAATGTTTATAAATTCTTAGACCGTAATGCATTATTTGCTGGACAATGGCAAATGAAAAGATCCAAAGACATGTCGGCTTCAGATTATAAGGAATTTCTTAAGCAAAAAGCTGAGCCAAAATTAGATTATTGGATGAATAAAATCATAAATGATAATCTTATCTCACCATCTTTGGTATATGGATATTTTCCATGTGGGAGAGAAGGGAATTACTTAAATGTTTATGACACTGATCACAAATCTCTTTTAGGAAAATTTCTATTACCCAGACAAAGATCTGGAAAGAGATATTGTATCGCAGATTTTTATAATGACTTAGTAGATAATCATCCTTCTGATTATCTACCTATGCAGGCAGTTACAATGGGAGAAAAAGCTAGTGACTATTCCCATAAATTATTTAGCCAAGACTCTTATTCTGATTATCTATATTTCCATGGTTTAACTGTACAATTAGCTGAAGCCCTAGCAGAATATATACACTCAATTATTAGAATAGAGTGTGGTTTTGAACATGAAGAACCAGATAATATTAAAGATATATTGGATGTAAAATATAGAGGTTGTAGATACTCATTTGGTTACCCAGCTTGCCCAGAAGTATCAGATTCTAGAAAGCAATTAGTTTGGCTAGATGCAGATAAAATTAATATATCTATGGATGAAAGTGAGCAACTGCATCCAGAACAAAGTACTACTGCAATTGTTGCTTTACATCCAGTAGCTAAATACTTTGGTATTTAATTAATTGACTTAATTGTTTAAACTTTAAATTAATCTAAATATTATTTTCATCCATAGCCTCTAATACTTCTATCTGAAATTCTGCCATTGATTCTGAGTCACTTAAATCAATTCCTTCTCCAGCAGCATTTTGAGTTAACTCTTGAAAATGAAAAGCTCCTTCACCAGTGGCTAAAAATTCCATAGCAGAGGTTTCTTCGCTCTCTCGAAAAGCATTACAAAGAGCCAAAAATGCTCCGTCTTCAGAAAAGTCCCAATTCATGGAGGACACATTACTGAATGAGGTTTTAACTCCTTGCCCCCTGCTTTCGTCAACCTAAAATGACAAGAATTTCAAAATTTTTTGCAAAATGATAAATTAGCTATCGTTTGTTATTCCTTCAGATCTACTCCAGCACAATGGTTTCTCAATGATCACTGTACATATACTACATTTTCACAATTAATTTAATTTTAATTCCTGCCAACAATAAAATTTGTTGGCATTAATAAGTTTTTTTTCTCGAATACTTAACACTGACATATAAGACGATAAACAACCTGAATGACCGTTTAGAACGGCTCTAGAGCATCCAATCAATTCAAGCTAGGATTTATACCTTTTAGTCGATTGATGCATGCCTGAGTTAGAAATAAAGAAAGATAAAAGTTCTCAAGGTAATTTCTTTGCAATCAATTACCGTGAAATTTAATCAGTTAATAAGATTTTATTTGAACTCTTAACTATTTAGCTAATAAAATATATAATAGTTACATTATTGAATAAGGTCTATTGAAGGTGAAGAGCGAATTAATATGGTCGAAAGCTCTTAGCATCAGCAGAAAAGCTATAGATTGTGAAGCTGTTATTCCATTAGAAACTTATAAATATCAATCAATTAAAAGATTTTTTGACTATGAATTAAGGTTCCTAAAAAAAACCTTTCCCAAAAAATTAATTGAATATGGTCCAAAGATAAATCCTTTTATCCCTTGGGATCCAAGACTTGAAGTTCAGGCAGTAAATGATAATTATACCTTGATTTTAAATAAATACCCTGTACAACTTGGTCATTTATTACTAATTACTAATTATTGGAAACCACAAAATGGTTGGTTAAATATCGATGATTTTGAAGCTATTTCTAAAGTTGATAAAGATACCTCAGGTTTATGGTTTTTTAATAGCAGTAAAGAAGCAGGAGCGAGCCAACCTCATCGTCATTTTCAATTATTACGTAGGCAAACTTATGAAAGTATTTGTCCTCGATATGAATGGTTTTGTTCTTTATTAAATAGTAGAGAACATTTTAAATCTGATATCAAACAATGTGTATCAATTAAACCAAGAATGAGTAAATCAGACATAAATGCTAAAGACTTATTTAATTCATACAAATCAATGATTATTGAAATGGATTTAGGCAATATTAATAATGATGATAAACCATTAAAGCCATATAATCTTCTTATCACTGAAAAATGGATTTCACTAATTGTAAGATCAAAGGATAGATCTCATGGTTTCAGTATAAATGCACTTGGATTTGCAGGATATTTTCTTGGAACAAAAAGATCAGATATTGATATGTTAATTAAATTTGGTTCAGAATCTATTTTAAAACATGTAATTTAAACTATTAAAAGTATTTTTTAACTTTCTGCAGTAGAAAGATTTGATTCAATTTGCTCCTCTAGCTTAGAAATAGAAGCTGATATTGCAGCAAGTTTTCTTTCATAAGATTCTTTAATCGATATTAACATATGTAATTTTTTAGTTTGAAAGAACTTTTTTCTTTGGCTCCAATCTTGATTAGAATTACAGAAGTCCATCTAGATTAAATTAATTTAATTCACAATAGACCTTAATTATAGCGAATGTGTATCTAGTGCGATTATTTAAATAAGATCAAAGATTTTATTTTTTTTTAATATTGATTCTATTTATATAAATTCAAACGTATAGGAGTGTTGAGATTCAAAACCCTATTACTATAGTTTTAGTTTATGGCTTAATGTGGCAGAAGCTGAAGAGAAGAAGGTAAAAAGAATTTCAATTGACTTGCCAATTGAGTTAATAGAAGGTGTAGACCGTCTTCGTAAAGAGTGGGGACTAAGAAGAAGAGGAATTGTCTTTGCGAGGTTATTAGAAGTTATTTTATCAAATGACTTAGAGAAAGATTTAACTATCAATCAACAACTTGAGCTTAACCAAAGTATTAAGACTGACTTGGTAACAAACAATTATGATGAAGTAGACAATAAGACTGAAGAAAAGGCAATTGTTATAGTTGGTGATAAGAATATTGAAATAAAGAATGTCTCAGTACTAGAAAATGATTTAGATAATAACAGTAAAAATAAAAGAGATCAGATAACATCTGGCATTGAACTACCTGGGTTTATAAGGAAACAAACTACAAATCTTAAGAGAAGTTTAAGCAAGGATAAGTCTATAAAAAATATGGAGGACACATCAATTACAACTATTGATATAAACGATTTATTAGAGGCTAAAAATGATGCAGTAAAACATTGGATCTACCTTTACGGACAAAAACCCACAGAGAATGTTCTTGAGGCATCCATGATTTGGCTAGCAAGAGATATATGGCCTAACGTCGATGGAACGGAAAACATTCCTTTCACGTGGAATGCTGCATGCAAAATGTTGAATTCATATTGCAAGGATTGGCATAATGAAAAATTGACCTTTGATCAGGTAATTATATTAGCTGGAGCATTAGAAGATCCATTTTCTACTAGAAACCTAAAAAGCAGAATTCCTACTCTCATTCGAAGATTCGTTAGTAAATTTAAGCGGAGTAATAATGTGACTTCTTTTCAAACACTTGAATCAACCATGACCGTCCATGGAGCACTTAAATTATTAGGTTTACCTACAAAGGCGGGCTCTTCATTAACACTTTCTTTTATCAGGGAAGCATATAAAAATAAAGCATTATCTAACCATCCAGACGCTGGGGGCTCAAATGAATCAATGAGGAAGCTAAATGAAGCATATCAACTTTTAAAAGATCTATACAAAAATTGAAGTCCAATACGTCCCATGCAAGACTTACAATGAGTCTCGTTACGTGTCTGGAACGAGTCAAGTAAGATTATGAATTCTTCCTTTTGAACGAATGCAATCTTTGTATAAAAATTTTGAGAAATTAGATTTTATTACTTCTTTTTTCGTCGTCTTTATTCAATCGAAATGACTATTACCATGTAAGCAACAAATTAAAGTGCTTATTTATCCGTTCTTTTCAACCTAAAACCAATAAGAAAACTCTAAAAAAATATTAACTTACAAAATCACAGTCCAATTCCTGTCCATTTTAATAATCGAGGCTCAAATGTATTGCTGTAAAAAGGTTTAGAGGTGTGCATAACTGCTTTATAGACAGTTATGCGTAAATATCAGTTAAAAACATCTCTTGGATTATCAACTTCTATACGTATTCCATAGATTCCCTTAGTAAAGACTTTCTCATTAGTCTAATATAAGTCCCATTATTAGTCCTGTATTGCGTCGCATTAAGGATCTTAGAGACTATTCTTATGATGTTTTTGCAATAGAAATATAAAATATTAAATATGAGTGATTTTTTATCAATGAATATTTTTATGCCATAACAAGACATCGATCTGCAAATAATGCTTATTCTCTAAATATATTTTTCTTGAAAAGTAGTTGTCTCATAAATCTTTTATTAGACTGCTTGGTAGACTAAACAAGAGACAAAACTGATACTTCTGAGACTAGCTTCTTAGTTCCGCTTTTATTTTTTCTTTAAGAGCATTTCTAATCTTTTCGTGTATTGGATTAATGTCTTCCTCTACTAATGTTTTTTTAGCATCTCTGTATCTGATTCGAAAAGCTTGGCTAATCGCATCCTCGGGAATTGAAGAGCCCTCGTAACGGTCTATTAATTCTACTTTCTCTAATAATGGCCTTCCAGTTTTTTTAATTAGACCCATGATTTCTAAAGAGCTATATTTTTTTGAATGTATGAGGGCAATATCTCTTTCCATATAAGGAACAGTGGGGTAATCCTTGTAAATTCTTGTCCAATTTGTTTTCCTTGTCGCAGCTTTTATCAATGAATTAAAATCAAGGTTGAATAAATAAGTTTCTTTAATTAGATCAAATTTCTCAGACTGCGAAGGATGAATTTGACCAAAGAAGCCGATACTTTTGCCTTCAACAAATAATTCAGAAGTTCGGCCTGGATGCATGAAATCTTTATCAGTAAGCTGCTTATCAATAGTCACAACTCCAAGAACATCAAGAGATTGCTTAAGTTTGCCTCTTGCTTCAAAATAGTCTAACGATAGTTGTTTTGATGCTCCACCCCACTTACTAAGTCGTTTACTACCAGTCAATGCACCTGATAACAAATTAGTTTCAACAAAACATTCTTTATCTTTTTTGTATGTCTTTGCTATTTCAAAGATCCAACAACCTTCAGCTCCAAAAGATACGTTTCTCTGGAGTATTTTAAGATGTTCATCCCATACATTTGTTCTTAATCTACTTGTCTCTGATAGTAATGGATTTTTAATTAATACAGCATTATCATCAGTATTTTCTGGACCAACAAGTGAAGAAGTAACTACCTCTTGAAAACCATTATGGATGAAAGAATTTCGTAAACGTCTTTCGACTAATTTAGTGGGTGAAAGTACTCCTGGCTCAAGAGGATCTGGCATATTTGAATCAAAATTATCATATCCAATTAGCCTCGCTATCTCCTCTATTAAATCAATTTCTCTTGTTAAATCAGATGATCTATAAGGAGGGACTTGAACATTCCAACCGGAATCATTTGAAGTAAGTATGAGACCAAGTTTTGATAAGAGTGTTTCAATCTTATCTTCATTAAGATATCGAAGTTTAGATGAATTATTATTTACAATATTACTATCTGAACTACTTAATTTACCTAAGACGCTATTGATTTTATTCATTCTTAGATTAACACTAATACTTTTTTTCTTGAAATCAGTATTAACATAAGAAGATATATTGTCCCCCCCTAACTGAACAGAAATTAGTTCACTAGCTCTTTTAGAAACAGCAGTAGTCATGTTGGAGGATATTCCTTTTTCGTACCTACTACTTGCATCTGTCCTAAGACCTATTTCTCTACTACTATTTCTAATTGAAGTAGGTGCAAATACAGCAGCTTCTAACCAAATCCTTGTTGTTTTATCACTTACAGAACTATTATTTCCACCTATAACTCCTGCTATTGCTATTGGAATATCGTCGCAGGTAATCAACTTTATCGTTGGATTTATCTTATATTCCTTTTTATCAAGTGCGACAAATAATTCACCTTCCTTACCATTTCTAATACCAAAATCATTTGGTATAACCTTTCTACCAATTATATTATCTAATAGATCTGCATCAAAAGCATGTAATGGTTGTCCCTGTTCAAGCATTAAATAATTTGTTATGTCTACAACAGGATTTATACAATTTTGTTTTAATGAACTTAATTTATTAAAAATAGTTTTATTTGTCTTTCCAGTATTGTCAATACTGTCTATATACGTAATTGAGTATATACAGTCTACACCAATAGTTTCTTTATCACTTATTTTTGGTTCAAATATATTAAAGTCTTCATTGTAATTTAAAGTTGGTAATGTTAATTTTGAATTTGTTATTGTAGATATTTCTCGTGCAATACCTACCATTGACATACCATCAGGTCTATTAGCAGTAATAGCTAATTCAATTATGGTGTCATTCAAACAAAGGTAATCAACAGCATTTGTACCAATTGGTGGGATATTTGCTTCATTTTCTTCAAGAATTTCAATACCTTCATTACTACTTTCAATACCTAATTCTTCCAGCGAACAAATCATTCCCTCGCTTTCAACGCCACGTATATTAGATAATTTTATTTTTAGTGACTTTGAAGATAAATAAGCTCCAACCTTCGCCACTAGGACGTGAAATCCTGCTTTTACATTTGGTGCACCACAAACAATGCTCAACTTTTTGGGTAATCCAACATCTACAGAACAAACTTTTAGCTTTTCGGCATTTGGATGCGGCGTGATTTCCTCAACAAAACCAATAACAACATTCTTTGCTTGTTCTGATAAGTCTTCTAAAGATTCAACCTCAAAGCCTGTCATTGACAGCTTTTCAGAAAGCTCGTCAATATCATTGTTAAATTCGACAAGATCTTTTAGCCAAGAAACAGATACCTTCATGATTTGCTCTTACACGAGTTATACATAGGTGCTCAAATGAATTTATAAAAAAGGGTGCTTAGCCTAGTAAGATTGTACTTTGTTCCCTAGACTCACCCAAGTTGAGCTAAGTTCATATGGCGAAAAAAGGTACCAGAATTGTGGTTACTTTAGAATGTACTGAGTCTAGATCTGTTCCTAGCTCAGAAAAACGTTCTGCAGGAGTATCTAGATACACCACAGAGAAAAATCGTAGGAACACTACTGAGAGACTTGAACTTAAAAAATTCTGTCCTGAATTAAATAAGATGACAATTCATAGAGAAATCAAATAATTGTTCCTATACACACTTTTTAAAAATGACTAATTCAGTATTTAAACAAAAGCTTTCTCCAATAAAGCCAGGCGATCCTATTGATTATAAGGACGTTGAATTATTAAAGAAATTTATTTCTGATAGAGGTAAAATTTTACCTAGAAGACTTACAGGATTAACAGCTAAGCAACAAAGAGACTTAACAACAGCGGTTAAAAGAGCAAGAATTATTGCCTTACTCCCCTTTGTTAATCCAGAAGGATAGTTATATATTTTTAATATTCTATTAAAAATAGAATGGGCACAAAAATAATAGAAGATGAAATAAAAGATTTAATATTCAGATCTAACACAAGTATTAATTTAAATTCTGCAGTTAAAGATCTTACCCATCTTAAAACATATACAATAGATGATTCTAAAACTGTAGAAATTGATGATGCAATTTCACTAGAACAAGTATCTGGTCAGAACAAGTTATGGATTCATATCGCATCCCCAGCTTCCTATATTGAATATCAATCAGGTATAGATGAAAAAGCAAGAAAACTTGTCTCAACTGTTTATTTGTCTACCAATACCTATTACATGCTTCCCGAAGCTTTAATAAATAATGTATTCAGCCTAAGTGATAAAGAAAAGCGAGAATCATTAAGCTTAGGTGTTATCTTAAATGATGACGGTAGTATTTCTTCTAGTGAAATTGTTCAGAGTTTGATTCTAGTAGATTATCGCTTAGATTTTACAGAAGCTGATGAACTTATAGATTATGCGCCAAAAGAAGAGATAGATTTAAGTCTTATATCAACCATTTTAGAAAGTAGAAAGAGGTGGAGAAAGAATTTAGGTTCAATTGAAATATTAGAATCTTATGGAAAAATAGTTGTTGAAGATAAGATTCCCAACATAAAAATAATTGATCCAACTTTATCAAGACAACTAATAAGTGAGGCTATGATCTTGTACGGAGATATTATTTCAAATTTTACTAAGCTAAATAAAATACCTGTTCCATATAGGGTTCAAGAACGATCAAATAAAGTAAGTAAAGATAATATTCAACTTTCTGATAATAAAATTTTATATAATTTTTTACTTAAGAAAACTATGGGTAAAACTTATTATTCTATAAATCCAATGCAACACGATAGTTTAGCATTAACATCTTATTTACATGCTACATCTCCCATTAGAAGATATGCTGACTTGTTAGTACACTATCAATTAAATAGATTTCTTAATAATAAAGTTCTCATATCTAAGGATGATGTTCAACAGATTATTCATGAGATTAATAATCAAGGAAGACAAAATATCACTAGATTTAGAGAAGATCAAAAATATTGGCTAGGTAAATGGTTCGAAAATAACAAATTTAATGAATATAGTGTGATATTGCTGAATTGGATAAATAGGTATAAAAATATTTGTCTTTTATACTTTGTCGATTATAATTTTTCTACAATATCCAATTTGCATTCAAAATTAAATATAAATATCGGAGACAATTTTAACGTTAAAAATACTTACCATGATAATAACGATATGAATTATTTTGAGATAATTCAATGATCAATATAAACTATAATCATAGAAGTGCAAAAGCCCTAAAAATATAATATAATCATCAAAATATGTAATGAATATGAAATACACAATTACAACACCACTATATTATGTTAACGACAAGCCTCATCTAGGTAGTTCATATACAACAATCGCTTGTGATGCAATAGCTCGTTTTGAAAGACTAAATGGAAATACTGTCCTTTTTCTTACTGGTGTTGACGAACATGGTCAGAAAATAGAACGTACTGCAGAAAGCAAAAACCTTGAACCTCAACTACATTGCGATGAAATCACAGAAAAGTATAAGTATTTATGGGATAAACTAAATATTAGTTACGATCGTTTCGTTAGAACAACTTCTATTGAACATACATCTTTTGTCCATCAATTTTATTCCAAAGTTTTGAAATCTGATGATGTATACATGGGTAGGCAAAGTGGTTGGTATTGTGTTGGATGTGAGGAATATAAGGATGTTGAGGATAAAGATAAAAGTCCAATCTGCTCAATCCATAAAAAGGAATTAGAGTGGAGAGATGAAGAGAATTTATTTTTTAAATTATCAAAATATCAAGATCAAATTGAAAAATTAATTCATGTCGATGGTTTCATATCTCCGAAAAGTAGAAAAAATGAAATTATAAATTTTGTCTCCAAGGGCTTAAGAGATTTCTCAATTTCAAGAGTAAACTTAAAATGGGGAATAAGTGTTCCAGGAAATAAGGATCATACATTTTATGTATGGTTTGATGCTTTACTTGGTTATGTTAGTGGATCTCTTAATGATCAATTCTCACCGGAACTAACTGAAAAATCGTTATGTAATTGGCCTGCAAACATACATGTTATTGGTAAGGATATCCTCAGATTCCACGCTGTTTATTGGCCTGCAATGCTTCTGTCCGCAGGGATGAAAACACCACTAAGTGTTTTTGGTCATGGGTTCTTAACTCGAGAAGGGCTGAAAATGGGTAAATCACTAGGTAACGTACTTGACCCCATTGAACTTCTGGAATATGGAGGGATCGATGCAATGAGATGGTATCTTCTAAGAGATATTGAATTTGGAGAAGATGGTGATTTTCAAATGAGAAGATTTGTTGATATCGTTAATAGTGATTTATGTAATACTATTGGTAATTTATTAAATAGAACAATAACAATGTCGAAAAAATGGTTTAAAGAAAATATCCCAATAGATATTACTTTATCATCTGACTCTACACTTAAAGTTCAATCAGAGACAAAGATAATCGAATATATGGAGTCGTTTAAGGATAGTAATTTTAAAAGCTCAGCTAATGCAATAATTGATTTAGCCAATAGTGCAAATCTTTATCTAAATGATCGAGCACCATGGAAACTAATTAAGGATATTTCAAATAAAAATGTTGTAGCCCTTGATATTTATTCTGTTCTCGAATCATGCCGGATTATTGGAATATTACTTAATCCGATCGTACCAAATTTAAGTAATAGAATATTAAAACAACTTAATATTGACACTTCAAATATAAATTTTAAAGATTCACTGCAATGGGGTTTATTAGATCCTAATAATGGATTACAGGACCCGAGTCCTGTAATGGATAAGATTGAATTTAATGAGGACCCTATATAGTGAAATCGTTCAATATCTATTTACTATTTATTCTTACTATATTTCCACTTTTAGGATGTCAGAAATCTAATAAATCTACTGCACAGATTGATAACAAAAGCTATATTAATGATTTTGAACTACTTCATGAAAATCCAAAAAAAGATACTAGTGTAAAAATTACTAGTCCAAAAGCCATAATTGATCCAACCATTAACGATATAGAAATATACAAAAGTTCAATTGAAATAATGAATGAAAATGGAGTAGACTTTCAAGTTGAATCTGGCAATGCAACCCTAAATAATTTATCAAATAATATTAAAGTTTTTAATAATGTAAACATATCATTCCTTAAAGATTCAGATTACAATATTAGCACTGATTCATTTAATTGGGATTTAAGTACTTACGTTATAGATATAAATAATCCACTTGCTATAAATTATAAAAATACTAAGATAAATGCATCTAAAGGATTTTATAATATCAACTCCAGCTTACTTAAAATAGATAATACTAGATTTAATAGAAAAATATATAATTCTGATGGTTTACAGGAATATCAGGTAGAAATAAAATCTGAAATTGCTAAATGGTTCAAGAATGATAATAAATTAGTTTTCACATCGAATGAGAAACAGGTAGAAACAACGATTAAGTTTCTACTTACTAAGTAGAACGTATAACTTATCAGACCATCCTGAAATCCATTTCTCATCTGAATTTGTAAATGATCTCTTTGACCAGCCTCCAACTATAGTTAGGCCCCTATTAGAAAGAGGATAAACAATCACTGCAGGTAAATCAGTTAAAACGTCATCAAATTCTTCTCTCCCTGGAAATAACTCTGTATTTACTAACGAAATCAGTCTTTTTTGATCAATAGCTCTATTACATATTTCTCCAGGTTTAAATTTATTATTTGATATTAAGCCTCTTCTAAGTATAACTCTATTATCCCAATATATTAATATTGTACTTGCCGCTGTTGCAGTTAGTATTTGCTTGCTTCCCCATGCTAATTCATTTCTTTGATCTTCTGATAATTCATTGCAAAGTTCAAAACCTTCTTTTCCATTCAACTTTACTTTTGAAGGTTGTTTAGGATTAATTTCGGTCCAGATATAACCTATAGTTATTAATGCTATAGAAGAAATTCCAGATATAGTCTCTGCTCTTACTAGGCTTGGATTTACTTGATTAGTAGTAGCAATGTTTATAATTGATAAAATTAATAGAAAAGCTCCAAATATAATAACTAAGCTTGAAATTTTATACATTTATAAGTTCTTAAAAATTGAAAACTAAATATATTGAATATGTATTATACATTTCGATGTCAACTTTAATTTTTGGCTATATCGATATAATATAAAAAAACACTATTAATAGATAATCCAATTGCTCAACATATGATTACACCATTAGAAAAAAACTATAAAGGACTTATATCAATTACAGGACCGATAAGAAGTGGAAAAAGTCAATTGGCAGAATTTTTAATCAAGAAACAACAATCCGTCACTTATATAGCAACATCAAAACCAAGACCAAATGATCCAGATTGGCAACAAAGGATTGACCTCCACAGGAAGAGAAGACCTGATCGATGGAAGTTAATTGAGCATCCTAAGGATATCTGCAAAGCAATTGAATCGATCAGTGAAAATGGATCAATATTAATAGATTCAATAGGTGGCTTAGTAGAGCATCACCTAGGAGATGACGATACTCAATGGGAAATATTCCAAGATAAATTACTTAATTGTTTTACAGATGATAATTTGCTAATTGTTTTTGTTTCAGAGGAGGTTGGTTGGGGAATTGTTCCTGCAACACCAATAGGCCATTTATTTCGTGAACGTCATAGCGCGTTAACCTCATTGCTTAGCTGTCGTTCAAAAAAAAGGTTGCTTGCTATCAATGGGATTGCAATTGATTTAGATCAAATTGGCGACCCCATACCATGAATTCATTAAATCGTACAAGACCTCGTGTCGCATTATTTGAACCAAGAATTCCACAGAATACTGGAACAATTGGTAGAACATGCTTAGCCTTTAATATGTCATTAGATATTATTAAGCCCACTGGATTTAGCTTCGAAGATAAATATTTAAAAAGAGCAGGTTTAGATTATTGGCCTCACGTAGATGTACATTTATATGAATCGTTTGAACAATATAAAAATTCATTTAAAAACTCAAGAATTATAGCTCTTACAAAAAAAAGTAATAATTTAATTTCAAATATTATTTATAAAGATACAGATATACTATTATTTGGACGAGAGGATACAGGTTTGCCCGAAAGCATAATTAATAAGTGTGAAATTGTCGCAGGAATACCTATGCCAGGAGGTGAGAATCAATTAAAGACAGGAGGAGTTAGAAGTTTGAACTTATCAGTTGCCAGTGGGATCGTTTGTTATTCTGCATGTTTACAATTAAACTTATTAAGCAAGTAGAAAGTCATTATCCAAGATAATTACAATATAAAACGCCATCATTTATTACATTATCATCATCAACCTCTAACCATTCTTTGTATTCATCATACAGAGCTTCCCTGTTTTCACCATTCAAATTATTCAATCGTTTAAGTGATGCGTTTAGCATTACTTCTACTGCGTTTAAAGCTCCAGATTGCCTAGCAGACATAGAATAATCAAGATTTAATTTAAATTTTACATCATGTAATACTTTTTTTCAGTTTCATTTATTACAGAATTCAGAATTTGACTATTTTACGTAAAAAAATTTCTAAATAATTGAACAAATTTTGATTAATGTATTTGTATACATATAATGAGATTCATTTCATAGAGGTTTTAACTTATACGGGATTTACTAATTAACAGATCCTAGTAGAGATTATAAAATAAATTTAACTGATTAATTCAGATGTCAAATACAAACATTCTAGGAAGCTGTGAAGTTACAATTAACTCTGCACTTAAGAGAATTTCTAAACTAGAAGGTAAAGACAAACAAGCTCTAAAGAGTGAATTTAAAGAATGGATAAATGCAATTGATAGTATTGAAAAAAACTATGATGTTCTTTACATAAATAGAATCATTTGATCATTTATGCACGAGGATGTAAATCTGGATATCTACTTCTTTCGTCTTTTATTCTATTTGGATTTTCACGATCTGCACTTCTGGCAGCGTTAAAAATAACTAAATAAGGTATGAATATTGCGAAGAAGTAAAAATGCAAAAGGACTAAATCCCATGGAACTCCTGTATTTCCATAATCTGGAAAAAACAAAGCGGTAGCTAATGGGAGCATTTTAATCCAATTTTAATATAAACATAGCTAGATCCACTCTCAAGCGTGAGTTACTTTTTAGACCAAGACTTAATTAAAAGCTGCAACTCTCTTATACGTTTCTAGGCTGCTTCAATCTTTTCTGACTTCATTTTTTAACACTCTAGAAAAATAAATCATATCAAAATGAATATTATTGGTCAGGGTTAGTAATCGTAAGAGTAGATTTAATCCTTATAACAAAACTATTTATTTACTGTATGTAATAAGTTCAAACATCAAACTCATTCTTTGCACAAAATTAATTAACGAACTATATTAACATTGAAATATTTAATTAAATAAAAGATGAAGTACATAACAGAGACCATAAAGAATATAAAGAACCTTTTACCATATTTATTGTTAATAGCTATATATTTCCTTTTTGTTAATCTTGAGGCAGGGAAGGATACAAAAACTAACAGAACAAACGAGAATGATTCTATGTTGATAGAGGAAAGATCAACTGAACAATATAAACAACAAAGAATAAAAATCCCAGTTTTTCCATATAAACAATAAACTACTACCTAATATTTAATTTAGTGGTTCTAGCTTTAAATAAATTGGCTTGTCTTTGCGCAGCCCTATCCAGCTATTTTTTTATTTCGATGCATTGCTCGCAGTTTTATATCATTTTAGAAAATAAATAAAGAAGGTTTTTTAAGTGAGAGCTTTAAATCAAATGATGAACGAAAATGATTGAGAAATAAAAAGTAATTAATCTTAAATTGAATTTATCAACAAAACAGAAAATTCCATGTTTGTTTTTTGAATAATAGTAAAATCTAATTTTACCTTTATATGCAATTAATTTTAAATCTAATCCTTAGAGTTTGATCTAGTGATCATTGGAACCAAGTTCGGTATTAATCGATTTCTCAGAATAAAGGTCGAGAGTTGAGTTTAGTTAAGCTAATAGATATCTTATTCTTTCGTTCTGTTGATTTAAATTTTCTTGATTGAGTAGTTTCATTTTTTTATAAGTAAGTAAGGTACTCAGTAATGATTAGAGTTGATTTGTAGTCGATGCTCAGATAAATCTTCAGATATAATCTGACATTAAAAAACCACTTTCTAAATTTTATTCTTTTTATTAGGTATTGATAACCCAAGTGTGTTTATACTTGTTCGGTTTACAACCAGTTGAATCAATCAGATTTACAAGGTTATAATAATAAATCTTATATTTTTCTAAACTCCATTACCAATATTTATAAGTGATCTAAAATAAAGAATCTATCAGATATAAATGAAAAGAAAATTGTTTAACATCGATAGAAAACCATCATTTCCACTTCTAGGTCTAGAAAAAAGAGCTGCACTTGCCATTCAGAACCATTTTCGGTTGAGCAATTATCAAATGCTAGTACTAAGTTGGATAAAGGGACTATGGACAGGTATTTTGTTTTCTCTAGTCATCCATTATTTTATAAGTCATTAAAACTCATTGCTTAATGTTATTAGATTAAAAATATTAATATATATGTTATAAAAAATTCAACACCTTTGCATGTCGTAAGTAGATATTTGGAGTAATTAATTCGTTCTAGACTCTATTGTAAACAGAAAATCATAATTCTAACTATTTTTCAGAAGTTAACTGTACTTCCTTTACTAAAATATTATTGTCTGTAGTATCTAAATTTTGAATTTCAAGATCATCAGTTAAAATTTTCTTATTTGATGATCTAGATTGGCTTTCTAAAGTTGTAGAAGATGTTTTACCTATTTTATTATTATTTGTATAAGACATAGCTTGAATATAATTTTTATTTTGCTAAATCTGACCAAAAAATATTTTTAAATTTGAATAAATGAAATTTTTTAAATTCTTAATCATTAAAAATTTATATACCAATATGTCATGTCTAAAATAACTATTGAATCTGAATAAAATTAGGAGTAAATTCCGGACTTTTGTTGTTTTTCTTAAGCGGTATAAACTACGATAAAATTAAGAAGTTACAAATCGCTAAATGTACACGCATATTACCGATCAATTTTAGAATATCAAACTCAATTTATTTGATAGTTAGCAAAATACAAATGACTTTTAATAAATAAATTTTTTATTTCTTATGGTTTGGAAAGACAATAATCAAGTATCGCTATCCTATAGTATTGGTGTGGTATGAGATATGTGTAATATAACTGTCAACGAGTAAAATTGATTTATAACTCAAGCTACTAGTCAATATAAGAGAGTAGATAATACCGAACAAAAAAACATGCATATATATATTTTTTTTCTTAAATTTATTACAAATTGATAGAGATAATTTTTAAAAATCAGGTCTAAATAATTTTTGTTGTTGGAATTATTTGGATAATCCCAGGTATACTATTCACTAGCTACGAATCGCAAATACAAAAATCGACAAATTAAAAGACAGATTAATAAGATTGCGAAATTATATACTCAGCCTTGATTAAATTGAGAAAAATTCACAACAAAGTTAATTCTTAATTACTTGATAAATTATTTTTTGTTTTTCTCGTTGTTATTTGAAGGTCGAATTGGCTTAGGTAAAAGCAATAGAAAATTATAAATAAACTTTTTTTAATCAAGATTTATCTAGGAATCTGCATTTAATGATAGGGATTATTGTTTTAGCTTTTTTTTGTCTTTTCTATAACTTTTTGTAGTTCAGCTCTTGAGAGAGTCGCTTCAATTTGAGCCAAAACTTGCTGGAGTTCATCAGTCTTATTCAAAGAGGTCTCAGCCATAGATCTAAGCTTTTGAAGTTCTTTAGATGCAGTTTTCATAGATACCATGAAAAGATTGAATTTCCCTAGAGAATTTGCAGATAATTTGCTGAAAATGAATAGAGAGAATACACGAATAAATTTGCCCTATATTTTTTTGATGTCAATAGATATGATTATCATCTGTTGATAAATCATTAGTTAAATTAGTTTTTCTATTGAGATTTTATATTTATATCCCTATTAACTTGTATTCAATATTGAAGAAGGTTTATTGCTTATGAGTTAGATTTATTTAAACACAAAAAAAGAACACAGGTTTTATAAATACCTGTGTCCTTTTAATAACAAAATGAAGAATAAACTGAAGAATGAAATTAATTGAATTGAAATATTTATAACTAACTGTCTTTACCTTTCTTTTCAGAGTCAACAGGTCTAACTGGCTTAGGCAATAGCATGATAAAAATCCAATCTATATATATTTATAGGTGGTTTTCAAAATACGTAAATAAGAATTCAAAGTTTGAAACTTCTTGACACAGGCCTACCGTCTTTTGAGGGACTTCTCAGCCACCTTTTGAATTTCCTTTCTTGAGAGGTTTGCCTCCAGTCTTGCTAACTCTTGTTGTAGTTGAGCAGTCTTAATCATTGACCCCTAAGGTTTTGAGATGAGTTTGTGGATTTCTCCTGATGAATTCACCATAGAAAAAAGAAGTTAGCAGTTGAGTCAGCATGTTTGATAAAAATGAAGAAACCAAGACAGTCATTTGCAAACGAAAAGCTAGGATTTAACAGTTCATTAAATATTCCATTAATGATCCTTAATGGAGAGAATATCTATGACAGAAAATTGGAAGCCAGTTGATTCTCAAGTCTTAGTAGACGCATGGGATGAAATCAAAGACTGTGCTGAAGGTATACAAAAAGATCTGGCTTGTCCAGATGAGACTATTTCAAAAATGTTGCGGTCGGTTGCAGAAACATTTGATAATACTGTTGAAGATCTTCTTGATAAAGCTGAAAAGGATTGGGAAGAAGAAAAATAAATGTATTATTGACATATGATTCCAGATTTCTTTCAAGCTCCTGAACCTCTTACTCATATGGGCGCGTGGAAAACCATAATTGGATTGCTCATAGTTTTATTTGCATCTTTCGTGGGAGTCGAAATTAGGCTTGGTAATGATGATGAAGAGACAAAATAATAGTTAATCTCCTATTAAACATTTTCAATTCTATTATTGTTAAATTTATATTTAAATCGAAAATGTAATAACTACTATAATTTGATTTTTATATTCAAATAGTTTTAAATTTAAATTTAAATTTAAATATACCTATGGCCACAATGGTTTTCTCAACTTAGGTCATCTCAGAGAAAAGAATCAAAATTTGATATTTCCAGATGGCTTCAACTAGCAACAGTTGGATTTGATAATAAACCCCGAGTAAGAACAATGTTTTTTTGGGTGGAGTGAATCTTATCAAATGGAAATATATACAGAAAAAACAATTCAAAAATATCATGAACTAAATTTGAACAATAACGTAGAAATATGTTGGCTTTTTTCATGATCTAAATCCCAATTCAGATTTAGAGGACTTCAAAAATTGAATTAGAGAAATACAATCTTCTAAGTTGAGAAAAACTAAGTGAAAAATCTAGATCTATGTGGAGTTGGCCAACTTAAGGTAATCATTTTATTTTTGAAAGAAATAATGATTTATCTTTCAGATCAACTAAAGAATTATGAAATAATTTTACAATATTAAAAATTGACATCACTTATTTTGATCAATTGCTTCTTCATGAAGCTGTTTACATAAGAAGACGCTGGATACAATCAAATGAATGGAAAAGGGAGCTTATAAAACATTAAATAATTGAGGATGACGAAGCTTACTGTTGGGGAAGCTTCATTATGTTCCGATCACCCTCTTTTTATAGATAGCAATAATTCTAAATAATGGCAAGTTAAATTGTTTAATCATAATTCAATAGCAAAATGAAAACTTTAAAAAAAACAAATTTATATATTATTTCTATGGTTATAAAAGGAGTCATTTTGCATTTAATCCTCTCCCGGCCGCCCCCCAGGCTTTGTGCTTTCTATCAAGGTCAGATATTGAATTACACTGAGCCTTTAACTTCAAAAGATATGAAACTTTCGTAATTCTTGTATGTGAAATCTTCAGGGGGGAATCCGCTAAAGACTGGTATGCGTTTAAGAAATCACTACTCATTTAGTTTGCAAGTCTTTTCTTTTTTATATATTTACTACAGCGATAAATTAAACTAAAATCTTTTAATTATCTCTTTGTCTTTGCTTTACAAACTTAAGCAAAGAGATAAGTTATTCTACTTAATTTAATTTATAAAATATAATTACCACAAATCTGGATGATAATTGAATAGATGGTTTATCTATTATTTTTTGAAAATTCTAATCAGTTCTTATCCGTGGAATCAGGACTTAATTTTTCCTGCTTATGAATAGTTGGATTCACTGGCAACAGTGGGGCAGTAGAATCATTGATTAGCATTATTCATAGATCAAAAAAAAATATAGATCTCAAGATTTCTTCCGAAGAAGACCATCCTGAATTATTATGTTGAATATGTACCTCGTTCGTCTCAGTTTTGAAAGATCTTATTCATGACAAAGTTCTTGAATGAACATCGCCTAAAGCTGTTATTTATTTGGTATCAGTTAGTCAGTGTAGCTCAGCCGGTTAGAGCACAGCATTCATAACGCTGAGGTCGAGAGTTCAAGTCTCTCCACTGACATAAGTTCATAAGAACAGAGAATATATAAGTATTAATAATAGTTCAATTTAATTCGAAATACTTTTATATAATTTTTAATATGGAGAATTTATCATAAATAGATGAGAATCAATATTTTAATGTAGATATTATTTCATATCTATATCATCAAGACGCTCTTGAAAGGATTTAGAGGAAGATTCCTCTTTTGTTTTTGAGGTATCAGTTAAAATGCTTTCATTTTGTCGACCTATATTATTATTTTTAATTTGGTTATAAATAGAAAAGTTTTTGGCATTATTAAAACTCACAGTTGATTTATTACTATTGACTTTAGTACTTTGATTAGAACTATTAGAGGAGGAACTATTTGGAATTGGTGGTAGATTTGATTTATTTTTATTGCTAATAATATCCTTGGGGTGGATAGAAGTTAAATTTTTCTTGTTATTTAGAGGATACTTTTTAACTTCGTTTCTTAACTGATTTAAAAGCTTATAATGATTTGAAGAACTAAATTTTTTAATAAGTGATGGGTCCCAACTTATTGAATCATTCATTTTTATAGATTCAGCTTGCTTAGATAGAAAGAGTAAGTCTCCTTGATCTTTACATGATAAATTATAAAGAGGAAAAGGGGAAGTTCTCTACTCTCCAAACCATTCAAAATACGAAACAAATTCCATGACGACAAATGAGTGCCTTAGGGTAGGAATGCAAGCTCCAGATTTTGCAACTACAGCAGTAGTTGATCAAGAATTTAAGGACATAACACTTTCTCAGTACAGAGGAAAGTATGTGGTTCTTTTTTTCTATCCATTAGACTTCACCTTTGTTTGTCCTACTGAAATTACGGCTTTCAGTGACAGATATAGCGATTTCAGTAGTAAAAACACAGAAGTTTTAGGTGTTTCGGTAGATAGTAAGTTTACACATCTAGCTTGGATTCAAACACCAAGAAATGAGGGAGGAATTGGAGACATTAACTATCCTCTAGTATCTGATCTAAAACGTGAAATTTGCCAATCATATAATGTGCTAAATGAGGATGGTGAAGCTGATAGAGGGTTATTTTTAATTAATCCTAATGGAATAATTATGCACTCAACAATCAATAAAGCACCTGTTGGCCGAAATATAGACGAAACTCTAAGAGTATTACAGGCATATCAATACGTTGAAGCTCATCCTGATGAAGTATGTCCAGCAGGATGGACTCCTGGTGACAAAACCATGAAAGAAGATCCTAAAGGAAGCAAGGAATACTTTTCAGCACTGTAAAACTTAATGTTAGTTATTACTTAGTTGGTAGATAAGAAAGAATTAAGTGAGTCAATAACATAATCAGATTCAAGAGTTTCCTTAACTAATAATTCATCAACAAGATTATCCATTAAGGAAACTTTATCTGAAAGAAGAACTATTGCATGATTAATAGCCTTATTTGCGATTAAAATTATTTGCTTATCAATATCTCTGCTTGTCTTCTGAGAATATTCTTTTCTATTTTTCATTAGATCCCTTCCAAGAAAAATAGTACCTTTTTCTGAATCATATGTAATAGGTCCAAGATCTGAGAATCCAAAATTTGTAACCATTTGATTTGCCCAAAAATATACATTTTGAAGATCATTTTGTGATCCTTGTGTAACTTCATTAGAGCCAAAAACAATAATTTCAGCAGCCCTAGAACCAAGTGAAATAACAATTTTGTTATAAATGTAGTTTCGCGTTAAAAGTCCGCTGTCTATTGTCTCTTCATCTGGCGTGAAATAAGTCATTCCAGAAAGATTTCCGAGAGACTTAAATAAAGAAATTTTTTCTAATTTATCTTGGGTTGGAATCAGTAAAGCAACAAGGGTTTTTCCAATAATCTGATAAGCAATTTGTCTTTTTTTTGTCTGATCTGAAAGTGGCTTGGACAGTATTCCAAAACGTGCTTTGTCAAGGGCATTTTCTAGTTCCATATTGCTTATGACTGACTTATTATTTCTGGCAGCATAGATTGCAGCCTCATTCATTAGGTTTTGCAAATCAGCACCTGAAAAGCCAGGCGTTTTAGTTGCCCAATCGTGAAGATTCACCGAATTGCATAAAGGTTTCGTCCTTGCGTGAACAGACAAAATTTTGTGTCTCGCTTTTCGATCAGGAAGGGATATATCAATACGTCTATCAAATCTACCAGGCCTAGTTAATGCGCGGTCAAGAATATCGGGTCTATTTGTTGCTGCAATTACTATGACGCCATTATTGGCTTTGAATCCATCCATCTCGGTTAGGAGCTGGTTTAGAGTTTGCTCTCTCTCATCATTGCCACCTCCTATTCCAGCCCCCCTTTGTCGTCCAATAGAGTCAATTTCATCGATGAAAACTATGCAAGGAGCCTTTGATTGTGCACTTTTAAATAATTCGCGAACACGTCCAGCTCCAACACCTACGAACATTTCAACAAATTCCGATGCAGAAATAGAAAAGAAAGGAACATCAGCTTCTCCTGCAATTGAACGAGCTAGTAATGTCTTACCGGTTCCAGGTGGCCCCACTAACAAAACGCCCTTTGGGGCTTTTGCTCCCAAGTCAATCAATGTCTGTGGATTCTTTAAAAAAGTTACTATTTCCTTTAATTCGTTTGATTCTTGATTTAATCCTGCAACATCATCGAATGTATATTTTCTAATATCATCTTCATTAACTTGAGAGTCACGACCAGAGAAACTTTGCAGATTGTTTAATAACTTGGTTGATCTTCTAATTACAAAGGCAAGGGAGAAAACAAATATTAAGGTAAGACCAAAACCTCTAATATAGCTGGCTAATTGCTGTTCTGATTTAATATCTCTTACAGTAAGAGGAACATTATATTCTTCTGATGTACGAAGAATCTTCTGATCATTATAAAATATAGGAATTAATTTTTTCTCTCCATTTATTAATTCAACAATGACCTCTCTTCTATTTGGAATTAAAATAATTGAAATAATTTCACCACTTTCAATATCCCTTAATAATTGACTATAACTTTTACTCATTTGATAATTAAATCAATTAATTCAAAAGAATTTATATACAAACTATAGTAAAAATGATAGCGAACTTGTGTTTATAAAGAAAAAGAGACAAGAAGTTAGTTTTTCCTTAAATTGTTTTTGTTAAATTGGAGCTTGACGTTATAAAATAAAAAATCTGTAAATGTTGAGCAAAAATGGCGGTACCCAAGAAAAAAACCTCTAAAGGGAAGAGAAATCAAAGACATGCCACATGGAAAGGTAAAGCCGCTATTGCAGCAGAAAAGGCATTATCAATAGGAAAATCAGTACTTACAGGAAGAGCCCAGGGATTTGTTTATCCAATGAATGAGACTTCAGAAGAAGAAACTGATTAAGGATAATTACGAACCAAGTTTATAGGCTTCAAGAATTAGTGCATATGTAGAACCAATTCGGATATTATTTAGTATCATTACGGGGATGGTCATCTTAGATATTAGATTTGAACGTATTGCTAACTCCATAATTAATAATATTGTAACGGCTAAAAATATTGTATTAACAGATTTATCTAATAAAAAAGAAATCAAACTATTGGTAAAATAAAAACCAAATAGTAATGAAAGTATTAATATACTCCTCTTACTCCATTTGTCTGAGATAAACGGATTAATAATGATAATCAGTGAGTCTATGAATTCCCTAAATTTAGTTTTCTGCATATTCAATTTATAATATTTGTCAAATAATCAAAATCAACTTGACTAGTAATTAAATTTTTACCATAAATTAGCTTCGATGGATTATCAAAATTACCAAGACTATTTAAACATGCATTGGCTTTTTTAGTGATTTTTTGATTAGAACTAGTCCAAGGGGGCAGAATCAAAAGGCAATTAAGATTTGCAGCCATAGCAGCCTCAACACCAATAGTAGAATCCTCAATAGCTATGCAATTTAAATATGATTGCTTACTTAATTTGAGTGCTAACTTATAGGCGTCAGGAAAGGGCTTGTGCCTACTTACATCTTCATATGTAATAATTCCAGAAAAATGGTTTAATTGGGAACTCAATGAGGTCTTTAAAAAGGGATCAAGGGAATCCCTTCCACTGGTCGTAACAATATATTGTTCTATATCAGAGCTATATAGTTCATTAATTAGCCTCAGAACGCCATCTCTTACTTTGATTTTCCCAGATTGAATTAATTTCTTGTAATGAAAACGCTTTCTCTCTTGAATTTCGGAACATTGGCTTTCGTCAAGTTCACTATTGATTTTGTTTCGATAGTGGATTATGCGGTTAAGACCCCCTGATATTTTTAGAAGATCCAAATATTGGCTCTCATTCCAGTTCCAATCCAAATCAAAATCCTTAAAGGCCATATTAAAAGCAACTCTATGCCCACACAATTCTGTGTCGGCTATCGTTCCATCCACATCCCAAAAGACCGACTTTAACTTATGCATGTTTTTTCAGTATAAAAACAATATAATTCTGATTAATAAAGAATCAATCAAGGATAAGCTTTTGAAAACAGATAATGGGATGGTCAGTAGATGGATATTACCTAAGCCAATAAATGAAGATGAGATAACTAATATAAATTTAAATCACACTCTGCAACACGTTTTAATCAGAAGAGGAATCGATATAAATAATGAATTTGATGAATATATAACACCATCAGACCTTCCAAATCCCGAGGACCATTTCGATGAATTATGCAAAGCAACTCAAAGAATAATTAAAGCTTGCGTAGAAAAAGAAAAAATTGCGATATGTGGTGATTATGATGCAGATGGTATAACAAGTACTGTTCTTTTAGTCGAATTATTATCAATACTTGGAGCAATAGTAAAGCCTTTTATACCTTCAAGACAGGATGAGGGTTATGGCCTTAATGAAAACATGATAAATGAAATAAATAATCAACAAATAAAGCTAATTATTACAGTTGATAATGGCATATCGGCATTTAAGGCAATTAAAAAATCTGAAGATCTTGGAATTGATTTAATAATAACAGATCATCATAAAATTCCCGATAAGAAATTAGATATTTTTTCACTTATACATCCAGAAAAAGCCCCTATTAATTCACCTTATAAATATCTGGCAGGTGTAGGTATTGCATACCTATTAGCTAAGAATATATGTAAAAAGATTAATTATGATATTAATGATTCTACTGCCAATGTATATTTTTGTATTGGAACGGTGGCGGACATGGCTCCCCTTAAAGGAGCTAACAGAAAATGGCTTAAAGAGTGTTTACCAAAAATTAATAAAACAACTAATAAAGGAATTAAATCTATTATGAAGAAGCTATCAATTGATAATATTGATATAACATCAGATGATATAGGCTATAAGATTGCTCCTTTAATAAATGCTGTTGGTAGAATTGGTAACCCAAAACTTATCATTGATCTATTTACAAATCAATCAAATGAATCTGTACTAAAACTGACAAAAGATTGCTTTAAGATGAATAAGGAAAGAAAGAGATTAACTTCATTAGTTGAACAAGAAGCAGTAGATATAGCAGTAAGTGAATATAGACGAGATAGAAAATTTTTAGTACTATCTAAAAGAGAATGGCACCTTGGGATAATAGGAATTGTTGCAGCTAGAATAGTTGATAAGTTTAATTTACCCACTGCACTACTTGCAGAAGCAAATGATGGGAATTTCAGAGGATCTATTAGATCTAATAACAAATTAAAGGTAAATCTAGCTTTAGCTGAATGTGATGATATTCTTATATCGCATGGAGGTCATTCAGCCGCTGCAGGTTTTTCAATAAAAAAAGAAAATATTGACAACCTTAGAGAAAGGCTAAATAAAATAGCTAATCGAGAATTTAAAAATGTAAATTTGTATAAGTCAATAACTCCTGATGCATATATCAGTTTTGAAGAAATTAATTATAATCTATATAGTCAATTAACATTGTTAGGTCCCTTTGGAATAATGAATCCCACGCCTATTTTTTGGACAAGAAAGTGCAAAATCCTGGATATCTATAAACTAAAGGGTAACCATTTAAAAATGACTCTATATGACGGAACATCTAGAATGGAGGCTATTCAATGGAATGGATCTATTGAATTAATAAAACATGATTTGATAGACATCGCTTTTTATATTGAAATAAATAGATGGAAAAATTCAAATACTATTCAATTAAATATTTTAGATATTAAAAAACATAGAGATATAGTCAGCCTACAATTGCATAACCATATATATAGATGCCAATTAACGGATAATAAGAATATTTTAATCACTAACTCAAAAGGTCAGTGTTTTAGTTCAGACTTATCAACGTCATCTGAGAATTTAAATGCAGAACAGAAAGTATTTGCAAAAAAAATTCTCACTTTTGCAAAGCTTGCACTAGGCAAGGCTGCTTAGTCTTTAAACACCTCTTCTATAGAAGATCAAAGCAATGATTGCTGGTCCTGCAAGAAAAACTGCTACTAAAGGCAAAAGGTTTCCCATGATGTTTTAAAATTTTTCCCATCTTACTAAACAACTGCCAATCCCTGTCATTATTTAAAAAATTTTGATGTTCAATAATTTCCTACAGGTTTTTTAGACTTCGCCCTGCTAGTTTTATAAGGGTGATATAAAACGTTGAGGGAATGAAATGATTTTATATAGATAAGCTGAATATGGATAAAATTGTATAAAATCAGGTATTTTAAATTTTAACCTATTCATATATAGTATATAAATAATATCAAATTGTTTTATATACATAAAAAGGATAAAATCGCTAAATTGGAATTAATGGGTAAACCTAATTCAAATTCAAAAATAGAAGAGAGTGATTCAAAGGATTCTAATCCTTTTTTAAGCATATTAATTACATCTTTTAGCACAATTTTTTTGGCTGAGTTAGGAGACAAGACGCAACTTGCAACATTAATTCTTTCTGCTCAGTCTGGCAGACCTATAATTGTTTTCATTGGTGCTGCTCTAGCGCTTATTTCTACAAGCCTTTTAGGAGTCCTAATAGGTAGATGGATAGCTAATAACCTCCCAAGGCAAAGGTTTACAGTAGTTTCAGCAATTGTTATGTTAAGTTTAGGAATATACCTAGTAACACAGGGTTTTATTGACTTTATACAAAATTAGAACTTGAACTAAATTAATGATTTTTACGCTTCTTTTCACAACATTTGTTACCGTATTTCTAGCTGAAATGGGCGACAAAACTCAATTAACAACTATAACTCTAAGTAGTACAACTAATAAACCTTTAGCAGTATTTATTGGCTCGTCATTAGCTCTCATATCAGCTACGCTTTTAGGAGCTTTGGCAGGTGGCTCTATTGCTAATCTAATTCCTGCCTTTTTACTTAAATTACTTTCAGGAATAGTATTCTTAATAATAGGTATTAACCTTTTATTACAGAGCAAAACTGAAGCTTCAAATGATAGCTTGTAAACTGAACTTGTTATCGAAATATATTGTCTTTTATATTTAAAGACTTTAATCAATTGAAATTAAATTAATTTTCCTTTTATTATGAAATCAGTTCTAAAAATACTTGAAAGTCTTGATTGTGAGGATGGATTAGAGGTTTCAAAACTTGAGAGATCTTTAAAGATCACCAAAAAAATTGATAAAGATAATTTAAATGTAGCTATCAAAGCTCTTGCAAAACTAGGCATAGTTCAAAATATTGTTGATGATAAACTGAAGCTAAATAATAAAATTGAATTTTTGCAAGGAAGAGTGCGATGTAGTAGTAAAGGTTATTGTTTTGTTGTTAGAGAAGATCAAGGTGAAGATATTTACATAAGAGAGAATAATTTGAATAATGCTTGGCATGGCGATTATGTAATTGTATTAATTACTAAGCAAGGAGTGAAAAGGAGAGCACCTGAAGGCAAAATACTATGTGTTTTACATCGATATAATCAAACATTGCTGGCAAAAGTAGAACCAGACAAATCAACTGGAGAATTAAAGGGTTACCCTTTAGATGACAGGATTCCAGTAACAATTGAACTTATAAATAAGATAGAAACTAATAATAAATATCAATCTAAAGATTTAATTCATGAAATAAAGATAACTAAATACCCAATTGCTCAATTTAATGCTCAAGGATCAATTGTTAGAGAATTATCAATAAATTCAGGATTGGAAGGAGATATTGAGTTATTACTTTCAAAGAATAATATATCTAGAAGTGATAAAACACCAAAAGTTGCTCCCAAGAAAATCCCCATAAAGGGAAGGGAAGATCTAACGGCTCAACCTTCATTATTATTTAAAAGTTGGGAATCTTCTAATTCTCCTTTTCTTCCTGGATTATATGCCCAACCTTATGAAGGTGGTAATAGAATATGGGTTCATTCTCCTACTATTTCAGAAAGAATCAATTTAGGCGGGAAGCTAGATAAATATCTTAAAGATAAAGGAGAAGTAATTTGCTTAGGAAACAACTGGCTAGAGTTTCTTAATGAATCACTTCGATCAGCATCTCAATTTAAAATCAATGAAGAATGTGAAGCTATTTCTTTAATGATTGATATCAATGCCGATGGCAATATAACTGATTGGAAATTCACACTAAGTATTATTAAACCTGTTAAAATCATTACACCAAAACACCTTACAGCTATCAATAATAAAAAAGCAAAATCCAAGTCAGTTCCTATTGCTCTCAAAGGT
>QCHK01000009.1 GCA_003279635.1 Prochlorococcus sp. AG-402-B05
GACTAACTCTAAACGAATTATCAATCGAGACACTTTCATTTCATAAAAAAGCTTTTCCAGAACTAGAACAAAAAAAACTTGATTTTAAAGGATTTGTTCAATATCGAAGTAGTGGAGAATTTCATTTAAATAATCCAGAAATGTCAAAAATTCTTCATGCTGCAGTGAAAGCTGGTCCTAGATATGACCACTTTAAAACCTATCAACAACTTCTAGAAAGTCGCCCCGCTACTACTCTCAGAGATCTACTTACATTTAAAACAGCTACTCAGCCTTTACCTCTTGATCAAATAGAGAGTGTAGACAGTATTTGTCAAAGATTTTGCACGGGTGGAATGAGTCTAGGTGCCCTTTCTAGGGAAGCGCATGAAGTTCTAGCAATAGCAATGAATAGAATTGGAGGCAAAAGTAATAGTGGTGAAGGAGGAGAAGATCCTGCGAGATTCAATGTCCTCGATGATGTTGATAAAAATAATCAATCAAAAATATTACCCAATATCAAAGGACTGGTAAATGGAGATACAGCATGTTCTGCAATTAAACAAATTGCGTCTGGCAGATTTGGTGTAACCCCTGAATATTTAACTAGCGGAAAGCAATTAGAAATCAAAGTAGCTCAAGGTGCAAAGCCTGGAGAAGGAGGCCAATTACCAGGACCAAAGGTTGATGAATATATAGCCAAGCTACGTAATAGCAAACCAGGTGTAGCGCTTATTTCTCCTCCTCCTCATCATGATATCTATTCCATAGAGGATCTAGCCCAACTTATTCATGACTTACATCAAATAAATCCAACTGCAAAAGTCAGTGTGAAATTAGTTGCTGAAATAGGTATTGGCACAATTGCAGGGGGAGTAGCGAAAGCCAATGCTGATGTCATCCAAATTTCAGGACATGATGGAGGGACGGGTGCATCTCCACTTAGTTCAATAAAACATGCTGGTTTGCCATGGGAACTTGGATTAACGGAAGTTCATCGCTCTTTATTAGACAATGGTCTTCGCGCAAGGGTTTTACTAAGAGCAGATGGAGGTCTAAAGACAGGATGGGATGTGCTGATTGCAGCTTTACTTGGAGCAGAAGAATATGGTTTTGGAACAATTGCAATGATTGCCGAAGGTTGCATAATGGCGAGGATTTGCCATACAAACAAATGTCCAGTCGGCATAGCAACTCAACAAGAAGGTTTAAGAAAAAGATTCCCTGGATTACCAGAACATGTAGTTAACTTTTTTATCTTCGTTGCTGAGGAAGTCAGACAATTAATGAGTCAAGTTGGAGTAGCAAAATTCGAGGATCTTATTGGAAGAACAGATCTATTAATTCCAAGAAATATAGACTTAACTAAAACAAAAGAAATTGACTTATCTAGTCTGCTCAAGCCTATAGACAATCCAACAGATCGTTCATGGTTAAGCCACGAAATTGAAGCTCATAGCAATGGAGAGGTTCTTGAAAATGCCCTACTCAAAGATGAAGAGGTTTCTAATGCACTCCAAACTCAGGGAAGCATTACGAAAGAAATTCCAATTGTTAATACAGACAGAAGTGTTTGCGCACGAATCTCTGGAGAAATAGCTAAAAAATATGGAAATAAAGGTTTTAATGGGAATTTAAATTTGATATTTAAAGGTTCAGCGGGGCAAAGCTTTGGCGCATTTATTTTAAAAGGAATGAATATTTCTTTAATAGGAGAAGCTAATGATTATGTAGGAAAAGGCATTAACGGAGGATCCATTACGATTGTTCCTGAAATTATTAATGACACATCTAGCACTCAGGTGATACTTGGCAACACATGTCTATATGGAGCAACTGGTGGAAAATTATTCGCCCTTGGAATAGCTGGGGAACGTTTTGGTGTTCGCAATAGTGGAGCTCATGCTGTTATTGAAGGAGCTGGAGACCATTGCTGCGAATACATGACTGGAGGAGTAGTTGTTGTGCTTGGAAAGACTGGAAGAAATATAGGAGCAGGAATGACTGGAGGCATAGCTTTTATTCTTGATAAAAAAAATGAACTTGACTTAAGAATGAATAAAGAAATTGTTGAGGTACATTGTCTAACTGCAACTAACCAAGAACAATTCTTAAATGACTTAATTTTTGAATATCATCAGAAAACGAAAAGTCCTTTAGCACAAAAGATTCTCGCAGACTGGTCTTCATGGAAGGAATTATTTAAAGCAATAGTTCCTCCAAGCGAAAAAAGTAAACTAGGTATTGAGGAAGTGCTGGAGAAAGCCACAATCTAGATAGACAAGAATGCCTATATTTATTAAGACAGAGAAGTTTAAAGATAAAACTTTAAACTTATCTAATAGTGAAAGGAAAAAATTCTTATTAATGCATAAACAATGGGTCAATGATATTGCAAACTCAGGCCATTATATCCATAGCGGATATTTAATAAATGAAAAAAAGATGCCAGGTGGTGGTGGTTTATTAATTTTTGAAGCGAAGGACTTTTTAACAGCAAAAAAAATTGTAGAAAATGATCCAATGATTAAGTATGAATTAGTTTCTTGGGATCTTCAAGAATGGATATCAATCGACGGAAGTCAACCAAAGTTTTCAAATCATCTTGGATGAGACATCATTAATTTTTTAACTTCTCCAGCGTGATAACTACTTCTAGTTAGTGGTGAACTAATGACCTGTAAAAACCCTAATTTATTTTCACCCTCAATACGGTAACTATCAAATTGCGAAGGGGATACAAATCTATTAACAGGTAAATGTTTTGGTCCTGGTGATAAATATTGGCCAATAGTTACTATATCAACTTTATTTAAATGGAGATCACTTAGAACGCTCAAAATCTCATCATCTGTCTCCCCTAATCCAGCCATTAATCCTGATTTTGTATAAACTCTTGGCCAACCTTCCCGAACTCTTTTTAATAATTCTAAAGACCTTTCATATTTCGCTTGAGGTCTGACTCTTGGATATAGCCTCGGAACTGTCTCGATATTGTGATTAAGAACATTTGGAGCAGCATCCAAGATAACTTTCAAAGCATCCCAATTTCCGCAAAGATCTGGGATCAAGACTTCAATAGAAGTAAAAGGAGATTTACTTTGAACAGCCTTAATACATTTCAAAAATTGACTAGCGCCACCATCTTCTAAATCATCACGGTTAACAGAAGTTATGACTACATGCGTTAAGCCCATTCTGTAAACAGCTTCACCTAAGCGATCAGGTTCTGATGGGTCTAAAAGCCTTTTCGAATTATCAAATGAGATATCGCAATAAGGACATTTCCTCGTGCAAGCAGGTCCCATTATTAAGAAAGTAGCAGTTCCTCCGGCAAAACACTCTCCAATATTTGGACAACTTGCTTCCTGACAAACTGTATTGAGTTTTAAATCAACTAATAGATCAGCAACATTGCCAATCCTCTCTTGCTGTGGTGCTTTAACACGTAGCCAGTCTGGTTTAAGCAAAGCTTTTTGAATAACAAACTAACTTTAGAAAGAATTCCCAGATTGACTTGATTTTTTAACTTCTTCTCAATTTGACAACTAAAAATAAGCTTAAAACTAAGTATTCAATTTTCTGGTTCGTAGTAATCAAAAAAAATTAATTAGAGAAATAGCCTCTTGGAGTTAAAAATCTATTGTTTTGAATAAAACTCTGACTATTACCAATGACCAAAAGAGTAAGCATATCGACCTGATCGAATGGCAAGGTTTCTAGAGTATGGATTTCTATACTTTCATCTGGCCTCCCAAGCTCTCTAGCGATAGCAACAGGTGTGCATGGCTTACGAAATTCGATTAACAAATCAACTGTCTTTTTTAACTGCCAATCACGTTTTTTTGATTTTGGATTAAATATTGCAATAACAAAGTCACCTATCGCTGCACTTTTTATTCTCCTCTCAATTTGATCCCACGGAGTCAAAAGATCACTTAAAGAGATAGTACAAAAATCATGCATAAAGGGAGCTCCTAGTTTTGCAGCGGCCATCTGAAAAGAGCTAATGCCTGGATGCACTTGAAATAAAGGCCTTGAATCAATCTTTTCATTTAGCCAAAGTTCTAAAGCCAAACCAGCCATTCCATAAATTCCACTGTCGCCAGAAGAAATAAGAGCAACTTTGACTCCCTCTTTTGCAAGATCAAGAGCGTATTGACATCGATCTTTTTCAAAAGTCAATTCAGAATCAATACGAACCTGATCAGGACGACGAATGGAATCCAAATAATTTAAGTAAGGGGTATAACCGATCCAAGCAGAGCATCTCGTTAAAGCTCGACGAGAGTCAGAGGTAAGCATTTCCAAGCCTCCAGGTCCACTGCCAATTAAATGCAATTCACCTTTATGAGGTGCAAAGGGAATTGATACCTCGACCAGTGCAATTGTTACGGCACCACACTCATCCTCTTTGGAATAATAGATTTTTTTTTCTTGTATTAATCTTCCAGACTGACCTCCTAACAAAATTGCCGCAGCTTCAGCGACTGAGGCAGTTCCCATTTCATTCAAAACTACATTTGAAGGAGTTGGCACTTTGACTTTTGAAAGTTCAAGGGCAGTAAAAAAATAAATTGGCCATTCATTTTTTTTTGACAAATTCAATAATCCCTTTTCATCATTTTTTTTATCAATCGTTGCCAAACCAGAGATTGAAAGAAGTGATAAGCCATTTTGATTCAAAGACTTATCAATTGCTCTTTGAATGACCTTTTCATCTGTATTTCTCTCACAGCCAATTCCAATGATTATTGTCGGTGGATGCCATGAACAGATATTGGGATTTTCTTGACCTATATATAAGTTGATATTTTCAAAAGAGATTGGATCGTTTTTCGCTAAAAAAGAACAATTGGCACAACCTTTTAATTTTTGCCATAGTTTTGAACCTTGTGATTGAAAAACTATATTTTTTTGCTCTTTAGACTGTCTAATCATTAATTTTCGCCAATCGACATCTGAACCACCTCTCTCCCAACCCCATCCTTCACCAAAACAATCCAAAGGAATTCTTCTTTCAGTAAATGAATCTGAGGTGCAAATCACCTCTGCCTCTAAAGCAGCTGCCAATTCATTAGCAAATGCGTCTCCTCCTTGCTTATGGCCTCCTAAAAGAGTAATAACATTTTTAGCGTGTGAATCCATTACCAGTATTGCTGGATCATTTTCTTTAGATCTAACAAAAGGAGATATGAGCCTTACTACAGCTCCGATTGAACCTAAAAAAATTAATTTATTATTTTTCTTCCAATGATCTTTTAAAAAATCAATTGGTGAGGATTCAACTAAACCTTCAATTTTTTTTTCTAAAAAAATAGTTGAACCAATAGATAAAAAGATTTGATCTACATGATTTCTTGCTTGCAATCTCTCAAGCAAAGGCAACGCGCTTAAAGAAAATCCAAATGCAATTCGTTTTGGAGTTTTAAGTGATTTTTTTACCAGAACAGGAGTCAAAAATAACGTTGTTTCATATTAGGAAAACGCTTATAGAAAGCTTTATTAAAAATAAAAAATCTTTAAATCGGCATTCAACAAAATTCACCTAAGTCCACAACAAACAGCGATTACTCAATTAAAAAGTATTTTTACCTAAACAAAAAATCCAATGAAAGCCAAAAAGGATTACGAATACTATTATTTTACTTACTAAATATTTATGATAATTATAGTCGAATAGCTCATTTAAAAAATTTTCTAACGTCTCTTTAAAACCCATAGACTTTCTTAACTTGGAAAAAATTTGGTTTTCAAGAAGACGTAGAAAAAGTGTAGAACATTTGTTACATGCGACCGTAGTAAGTGAGAGTCTACTTTATGCTTATGGCATAACACTCATCCTAGGGATTCAAGTAACTTCCAAGGTAGGTCTTGAATTCCTAAAATCTTTCAACAAGTAATGCCACTTCCTAAGTAGTATTACCTACCTAAGATTTCACCCTAATTATTCAAAGATTAGGCCCCCCAAACCTCGATCACATTCCTAAAGGAATCACTCGATGACCATTAGCCCACCAGAAAGAGAACAAAAAAAAGAACCAGTTCTCGATAAACCTATCGAAACTGATGCTATCCCTGTAGATTTTTCCAAGCTTGATAAGCCTGGTTTTTGGTCTAAGACCCTTGCAAAGGGTCCAAAGACTACAACTTGGATATGGAATCTTCATGCTGATGCGCATGATTTTGATACCCATGTTGGAGATCTTCAAGAAACCAGTAGAAAAGTATTTTCTGCTCACTTTGGCCATTTAGCAGTCATCTTCATTTGGATGAGTGCAGCTTTTTTCCATGGAGCTCGCTTTTCTAATTATTCTGGATGGCTTGCAGACCCAACTCATGTCAAACCAGGAGCTCAAGTGGTTTGGCCAATTGTTGGTCAAGAAATGCTTAACGCTGATTTAGGCGGGAGTTATCACGGCATTCAGATCACATCAGGAATTTTTCAGATGTGGAGAGGCTGGGGGATCACCAATGAAACAGAGCTAATGGCTCTTGCTATTGGCGCTCTTCTCATGGCAGCAATCATGTTGCATGGCGGTATATATCACTATCACAAAGCCGCTCCCAAGCTCGATTGGTTCAGAAATCTTGAATCTATGCTCAATCATCACATAGCTGGCCTTGTGGGATTGGGTTCAATTGCTTGGGCAGGTCATTGCATTCACATTGGTGCTCCTACTGCAGCTCTTATGGATGCAATTGATGCAGGAAAGCCTCTAATTATTGATGGTATTCCTATTGCTTCAGTTGCAGATATGCCTCTGCCTCACGAACTTTGCAACCCAGCAATAGCAAGTCAGATATTTCCTGGACTTGCTGGAAGAACTGTAGAAAATTTCTTTACGACCAATTGGTGGGCATTTAGTGATTTTCTTACTTTTAAAGGTGGTTTGAATCCTGTTACAGGAAGTTTATGGATGACAGATATTTCACATCATCATTTAGCTTTTGGAGTTTTAGCTGTATTTGGGGGCCACCTATATAGAACAATGTTTGGAATAGGTCATAGCCTTAAAGAAATACTTGATAATCACGCCGGAGATCCTATTCTTTTCCCTGCTCCAAATGGGCACAAAGGAATCTATGAGTTTTTAGCTAATAGTTGGCATGCTCAACTAGGACTAAACCTTGCAATGATTGGCTCCTTGAGCATAATCATTTCTCATCACATGTATGCGATGCCTCCATATCCATACTTGTCTATCGATTATCCAACCGTTCTGGGTCTGTTTACACATCACATGTGGATTGGAGGATTGTTCATTGTTGGTGCAGCAGCGCATGCTGGTATTGCAATGATTAGAGACTATGACCCAGCTGTTCATATTGATAACGTTCTAGACAGAATATTGAAAGCTAGAGATGCATTAATTAGTCACCTTAATTGGGCTTGCATGTTCTTAGGTTTCCATAGTTTTGGTCTTTATATTCATAACGATGTAATGCGTGCGCTAGGAAGACCTGCAGACATGTTTAGTGATACAGGAATCCAACTTCAACCTGTTTTTGCTCAATGGATTCAAAATATTCATCATTCCGCTGCTGGCTCTACAACTCTTGCTGGTGCGAATGTCAACCTTCAAAGTGGCTTAGTTAGCGAGGTCTTTAACGGTTCCGTAAGTCAAGTCGGGGGGAAAATTGGAATCGCTCCTATACCTCTAGGAACTGCTGATTTCATGATTCACCATATCCATGCTTTTACTATCCACGTAACCCTTCTGATTCTTCTCAAAGGAGTTTTATTTGCAAGGAGCTCCAGACTAATTCCTGATAAAGCAAATCTTGGATTTAGATTTCCATGTGATGGACCAGGAAGAGGAGGTACATGCCAAGTTTCATCTTGGGATCATGTTTTCCTTGGATTGTTCTGGATGTATAACGGCTTATCAGTAGTTATCTTCCACTTCTCATGGAAAATGCAAAGTGATGTATGGGGACTTACCGGGGGCAACTTTGCTCAAAGCTCCATAACTATTAATGGATGGCTTAGAGATTTCCTCTGGGCTCAGTCATCGCAGGTACTTACAAGTTATGGTCAACCCATAAGTATGTATGGTTTGATGTTCTTAGGAGCACATTTCGTTTGGGCATTTAGTCTTATGTTCCTATTCAGTGGCCGTGGTTACTGGCAAGAATTATTTGAGTCAATCATTTGGGCTCACAATAAACTGAACTTGGCACCAACTATTCAACCAAGAGCTCTATCTATCACTCAAGGACGCGCAGTAGGAGCTGCTCATTTCCTTCTAGGAGGAATTGCTACAACTTGGGCCTTCTTCCACGCTCGCTTAATCGGTCTCGGCTGACCCTCTCTGATCTTTTATAAAATGGCAACTAAATTTCCATCTTTTAGTCAGGGTCTTGCTCAAGACCCTACAACCAGAAGAATCTGGTACGGCATAGCTACCGCTCATGACTTCGAAAGTCATGACGGCATGACAGAGGAACAGTTATATCAAAAACTCTTCTCTACTCATTTTGGTCACTTAGCCATCATTGGTCTTTGGGTGGCAGGAAATCTTTTTCACATTGCTTGGCAAGGAAACTTTGAGCAATGGGTTCTAGATCCAACTCATACTCGTCCAATTGCTCATGCAATTTGGGATCCTCATTTTGGACAAGGTCTTACTGATGCTCTGACTCAGGCAGGAGCAACTTCTCCAGTCAATATTGCTTACTCAGGCTTATACCACTGGTGGTACACAATTGGCATGAGAAGTAATGAGCAGCTATTCCAGGGTGCAATCTTTATGAACATCCTTGTCTGCTGGTTATTGTTTGCTGGATGGCTTCATCTTCAGCCTAAATACCGACCTTCATTAGCATGGTTTAAAAATGCAGAATCTCAATTAAACCATCACTTAGCTGTTCTTTTCGGATTCAGCAGTATTGCTTGGACTGGTCACTTAATTCACGTTGCTATACCTGAATCAAGAGGAATACATGTTGGCTGGGATAACTGGTTAACTGTTATGCCTCATCCAGAAGGTCTAACTCCATTTTTCTCGGGGAATTGGGGAGCTTATGCTCAAAACCCTGATTCACTTGATGCGGTTTTTGGAACTACTCAAGGAGCTGGTACAGCGATATTTACATTCTTAGGTGGACTTCACCCTCAAAGTGAATCACTTTGGCTAACAGATATTGCTCATCATCATTTGGCTATAGGAGTTGTATTTATAATTGCAGGCCATATGTATAGGACTAACTTTGGTATTGGCCATAGCCTTAAAGAAATTGTTGAAGCCCATAATACAAGTCACCCAAAAGATCCACATAAGGGTTATTTCGGTATCAAGCACAATGGACTATTCGAGACAGTTAACAATTCACTCCATTTTCAACTTGGACTTGCACTAGCTTCTTTAGGTGTAGCTTGTAGCTTGGTCGCCCAGCATATGGGTGCACTTCCTTCATATGCATTTATTGCAAGGGATTACACAACTCAGTCCGCTTTATATACCCATCATCAATACATAGCAATGTTCTTGATGGTAGGTGCATTCTCTCACGGAGCAATTTTCTTTGTCAGAGATTATGATCCAGTGCTGAATAAAGATAATGTATTAGCAAGAATCCTTAGTACAAAAGAAGCCTTAATTAGCCACTTAAGTTGGGTAACAATGCTTCTAGGATTCCATACTCTTGGAATTTATGTTCACAACGATGTAGTTGTAGCTTTTGGTACACCTGAAAAGCAAATTCTTATTGAACCAGTATTTGCTCAGTTCGCACAGGCTGCTAGTGGAAAGATGATGTATGGATTTAATGCTTTGTTAGCAAATGCATCAAGTTCTGCATCTATAGCTGCAAATTCCATGCCAGGCAATCACTACTGGATGGACATGATTAATAGACCAGATGCACTTACCAATTTCTTACCTATTGGACCTGCAGATTTCTTAGTTCACCACGCAATTGCACTTGGACTCCATACAACTGCTTTGATTCTTATTAAAGGAGCTCTTGATGCTAGAGGAACAAAACTAATTCCAGATAAAAAAGACTTAGGTTTTGCTTTCCCATGTGATGGTCCAGGCCGAGGAGGTACTTGCGATAGTTCTTCTTGGGACGCTACTTATTTAGCAATGTTCTGGGCTTTAAATACTATTGCTTGGATTACCTTCTATTGGCATTGGAAGCATTTGGCAATTTGGATGGGCAATACTGCTCAATTCAATGAATCGGGTACCTACTTGATGGGTTGGTTTAGAGATTACCTCTGGCTGAATAGCTCTCAGTTAATTAACGGCTACAACCCATTTGGAGTAAATGCTTTATCTCCATGGGCTTGGATGTTCTTATTTGGTCATCTAATTTGGGCAACTGGGTTTATGTTCCTCATCTCTTGGAGAGGATATTGGCAAGAGCTTATTGAAACCCTTGTTTGGGCTCATCAAAGAACACCAATAGCTAATTTAGTTGGATGGAGGGATAAGCCTGTTGCATTATCAATTGTTCAAGCTAGATTAGTTGGCTTAACTCATTTCACCGTTGGAAACTTTGTCACCTTCGGAGCGTTTGTTATAGCCTCTACTTCAGGTAAGTTTGGATAGATCTTTATCAAGATCTTCCCATAAAAAACACTGTTTTTATAGGCAGTGTTTTTTTATGGGAACTAATATTTCTTAGATTATTGATTGATATTTATAAACAGAGGCATATCAATTTAATATGGGTTATGAGGCATAGCACAATTCACAAAAACAAAAGATCATCAATCGTGGAAAAAGCTTGGGAAGGGATATCATTCAATTGAAGTAAATAATTTGATGCATTAAAAAGCCCCATATAGAAGGGGCTTTTTAATTAAGTTCTTATAGAAAAGAACTTAAGCTCCAAGTAAATGATATTCCTTAATCAATGGGAGAACAGTATCTAGATGCAAAGTACCAATTAGCAACCAAGCAAAAACCACACCTCCTGTGCCCCCTAACCAAAAGCCATTTGTAAAATCACTCCATCCTGCTCTAGTAAATAAATCGGAAGGAGGATTAGCTACAGTTGAATCAGGAGGTTGTACGTTAGGAGCCTTACCTGCAGCGTTGTAAAGAATAAAAAGAGCAGTCAATATTTGAATAGCTCCGACACCACCAAGCAAACCTGCCGTTAAGGCAAAATCAGTATTTCTTAGAGGCCCAGTCATAGAAAAAGGACCAAAAAGTAAATAACCAAAAATTGCGCCTGTTTCTAGGCCTCTGAAGTTTGGCGATAGGCCCTCTCTATAGACAGGAAGATTATTGATAACCATCTTTGTAAACCAACCACTGTTAACTGGGGTTTGAAGATTGCCAACAGTTGGATCTGTGACTGTTTTCACAGCCCACCTTTGCATAAGTGTTTCTTGAGATTTAGTCATGGACAAAAGAATTGGTAGAAATTTAGATTTTTAAAATTACTCAGTAGCAGTTATGTACCTACCAATCAAAACAATGAATACGGCTGGACCCATTATTCCAACTAAAGGAATCAGAATAGCGGGAAGCAAACTTGAAGCTAGTTCACTAGTCATTACTTATTTCAATAAATCCAACTTTATTTTATAGACTTATGATCTAATCAAACCAAATACAAACCTTGATGACATAAAAGTTCAATCCGTATATCTTCTTTAAAGATGCATTACTAAACAGATTTTTTCATCATGAATCAAGTTTTTGCTGGTGGTATAGCTCTAATTATTGCTTTGATCCTTTGGAGCTCAAAAAAACAACTAAAGGGATCAGCTTTTTTCAAATCTCCAAAGGATTCCTTTTCAAAGGCTCAGTTAACATCATCCGCTTTGGTAATCGATAAGAGTTTACAAAAACAAAAATCAACAAAACTGAATAATAAAAAAACCAAGTTTTTTTCACCTCAGCCTTCACTTAATTCAATAGAAATAAAAAAGCAATTAAATAAATTAATCTCTAGCAACCCTAATGATCGTCTATTAGCTATTCAAATTGCTAGTCAATGGAACAACAAGAAAGCATTACCTTTTTTAAAAAGAGGATTGAAGGATTCTGACAGTAGGGTTGTTATTGCTTCTGCTACTGGAATTTCATCTTATAAAGGAAAAACTGTTGATTTATATAAAAAACCTCAAGTTTCTCGACCGCCTCGAAATGTATCTCTAATCCGATAAATTGGTCTATTTTGACTTTCATGATAAGTGCGGATCTGAAGCTCTCCAAGCAATCCAAATCCAAAAAGTTGAACTCCTGTAACTGCAAGAAGTAATGCGAAAATAAGTAAAGGTCTATTACCTATATCTTCTCCTAAAAGTTTGATTATTAATAGGTAAAAGCTTGTTATGAAGCTCCCAATAATTGCAAGAATTCCACCAAAACCAAATACATACATAGGTCTAGTTAAAAATCTATTCATAAACCAAACAGTCAACAAGTCCATCAAGACTCTAAAAGTTCTATCTATTCCATACTTACTAGATCCAAACTGACGGGCTCTATGATTTACTTTAACTTCCGTAATGCTAGCTCCTTCAATATTTGCAAGCACAGGCAGGAATCTATGCAATTCTCCATATAATCTCATATCTGTCAGTACTTCTTTCCTATAAGCCTTTAAAGAACATCCATAATCATTAAGTCGCACACCAGTAACCTTCCCAATCAATCGGTTAGCAATTTTTGATGGAAGCTTTCTACTTATCGCAGCATCTTGCCTTCGATATCTCCATCCACTTACAAGATCAAATCCATCCCTAATCTTATTAACTAATAATGGAATATCTGCAGGATCATTTTGCAAATCACCATCAAGTGTGACAACTATCTCTCCCGAAGAAATATCAAATCCTGCAGCCATAGCTGCGGTCTGTCCATAGTTTTTACGCAGAAGAACTCCAACTAATTCTGGTATATCAAAGCTTAGTTTTCTAATTACCTCTGCGCTTTTATCTGATGAACCATCATTAACTAAAACTAGTTCAAAAGTTTCCTCCATAGGCTGTAAAACTTCTAATAACTGATTCACCAAAAAAGGAAGACTTTCTTCTTCGTTATATATAGGAACAACTATTGATAGTGCAACACTAAAATTCATTCAGAACTCCTCATAAGTGTCAATTAAACTTCTTTAGAGTTTTTCACTCTGATAACAAGAGATAACTCTTCCAGCAGATCTAAATTTAGATTTGTAAAAAGAAGCAATTTTTCCAAGGTTCGGTTGAAATAAACTATCAATCTCTATTCCATTATGCCCATCACTTACCCCAGAACTATGAATATAAAAACCATTCTCAATATGTAATCCAACGTGGGTACATTTTTCAGATGGTCCAAAGAAAAGTAAATCACCAGGTTTTAAATCTTTACCTAAAGCTTCAATATCCAATGCAATATTTTTACAGAATTTTTCCTGCTGATAAGCATCTCTTGGTATCCAAATCCCTGAACTTGCAAAAGCAGATTGAACCAAACCAGAGCAATCAAAATTTGGACCTAAAGTTCCACCCCACAAATATTCATTACTCATTTTCTTCGCAGCCATAGTCCAAGACAATATCCTAGGAATCCTAGAAAGAATTTTCTCTTCACTAAACAATTCAGATTCCCATGATTCTATTTTTGAAGCTTGATGAATTAATTCGGAAAATCTAAACCAACAAATATAGTCATCTTCCAAAAGACGCACTTGAACTCTATTTATAATTTCCTTGTTTTTAAAATTAGATTTGAAACAATCGATCAATTGAAAACTCCTACCAATACTTGCTTGTGTAACTAGTTCATCACTAATTTCACTTTTAAACCCATCAATATTTATTCGCAGTTTCCATAAACTTCCCAAAACAAATGAAGCTTTAGTTAGCAAAACCTCTAAGGTCATATTGAATTCTTCTCGAGCGCTATGGCGTTCTACCGACCAGACCCTGAGATGGCAAATTGCCTGAAAGGTCTACTCGATAGGTTTGAAAAAGAAGGTCGTCCATACCTTCAAGAAAACATTGCAATAACATGCATTCGTTATGACAAGAAAAGCCCATCTTCATCTAGTGGATATGGGACAGGGTGGAATTCAAACAGAAATTTTTATCCTGCAAGCGTAGTAAAAATAGTTTATGCATTGGCGACTCAAGTATGGCTAGAACAAGACTTAATTGTTGACTCAGAAGAACTTAGAAGAGCATTACATGAAATGATCGCAAACTCCAATAATGATGCCACAAGTTATATTTTAGATCTTTTAACAGGTACAACAAGTGGGCCATCTCTTAATGAGTCAAACTATCAAGCATGGAAAATCCAAAGGCAATTGATTAACCACTGGCTAGATGATTTTAGATGGCCTGAAATTAAAAACTGGAACTGCAGCCAAAAGACTTGGAATGAAGGACCTTTTGGAAGGGAAAAAGACTTTTATGGAAAAAAAAATGAGAATCGAAACAGGATGACAACCGATGGGAGTGCAAGAATCTTTGAATCATTAATGACTCTTGAACTGCTTCCAAAATCAGGAAGTGAGCGTTTAATAAAAGTTTTTCAACGCTCACTCGATCCAGTTTCTCGCAAGCAAGATTTAGAGAATCAAGTAGATGGTTTTTTAGGAGCAGGCCTTCCTTTGGCTTCTAAACTTTGGAGCAAAGCAGGGCTAATGAGTGAAGTTCGCCATGATGTTGCATGGTGGGAGTCGCCTAATAAAAATCCCATGCTTGCAGTCGTCTTTACAACTGGCAAAGAATTAGTCAAAGATCAATTTTTACTTCCTGCGATTAGCAGTGAGTTAAACAAATTAGCTATTTAGCAATAAGTAAAATTCCAGCGAATAAAATAGATCCCAAAAGAAATCCAACAGCCAAAAGCACAGCTATTATTGGTGTATTTAAGTAAACAGATATAGTTGCGAGTTGATTACCCTTTGCTTCAGACACCTTGAAAACTCATAAAAGTCACTTTGATTAAAGCATCTAACTCTGCCAAAAAACAAAAAAAGTTTAACTGATAAAACATTTTTTAAAAAACCAAAGATTTTTTTTTGATATCACAAAATAGTTCAAATAAAGTTTGATTTTGGTTTCTTATTTTGTAAGATTTTAATATCTTTATTCCTTTCACTTTCTTTTATTGAATTATCTTGTTTATCAATTTTTTTATTTATTGTTTTTTCATCGGCTTTCTTTAAATCATCATCTAATGAACTGATTTGGGTTGATTTATCTAATTCTTTTATCTCAATATTTTTTTGGACTGTTGAATTCGTAGAGTCTATTTCCTTTAAATTACTTATGTCTGGAGCTTTATTTTGATCAATCTTTATAATATGATTAATTGCAGAATTATTAAATAAATTAAAATCAAATCTACCTTTTGCAAAAGATATTGAGGTGAATACTAATATTGAACCTAGAATAATAATCAAAAAAATATTCGATAATAAACTATTTAGTGGAGACCAAAAAAGTGTTACTTTAGCAGCTTCATTTGTTTGTTTATATGTATCAGCAGAGGGACTTAAATCTAAAAATACATCTTGATTAATCCACCCTTTATTAGCTTTCCTATAAGGAGACTCACTTTTAGTGAACTCAAAAACCTCTTGGATTCTTTCTTTAAGCACAGGTTAGGTTTACCTAAAACTATAAGAACGAAAACATAGCAGAAAGTCAGAATAAAAAAGTTGCTTTTATATAGATATTCGTGAAATTGAATTACCCAGCAATAAATACCATCGCAGAAACAAGAATAGCCGAAGCCAAAATCCCTATAGATGCTATTGAAACGATCTTTCCAGTATTTAAGGAGACTGATACCGTTAACAATTCAGTTCTTGAGTCTCTTTTCTGTTGAGAATCAATTTGAGCACGAGAATTAACTTTCTTACGGGCTTGAGCTTTCTTCTCCGCTAAAGCTTTCTTCTCTGCTGCGGCTTTCTTCTCCGCTAAAGCTTTCTTATCTGCTGCGGCTTTCTTATCCGCTGCGGCTTTCTTATCCGCTAAAGCTTTCTTATCCGCTGCGGCTTTCTTATCTGCTAAAGCTTTCTTATCCGCTAAAGCTTTCTTCTCTGCTGCGGCTTTCTTCTCTGCTAAAGCTTTCTTATCCGCTTGAGCTGTTTTCGCTTGCACTTTAAATCCAAAAATTTGCCTTATTCAAGCATCCAGATCACAATGATTTTAAAAATATGGGCTAGTTGAAATGAAGTAATGCAAAAGACTCATGTGAATATAAATCTTTTGAATTTAATAAGAACGGAGAGGGAGGGATTCGAACCCTCGACAGAAGTTACCTCCTGTAACTCCTTAGCAGGGAGCCGCTTTCAACCACTCAGCCACCTCTCCATACCCAATACCTTATCAAGTCAAAGCTCAAAAAATTTAGATTATGCTCCTCTACAAATTTTAAGTGACAACTCGAGGAAGACGATTTCTGAAACCACAAAGAACTTCCCATGGAATTGATCCAGATAAATCACACCAATTTTGGGGTGAAATACAAACTTCACCATCAGTACCAAGAAGGGTTAAAACTTGACCAGTTTTAATGTCTGGTTTATCGGTTATATCAAAAACCATTTGATCCATTGCAATTGCACCTACTTGGGGAACCAAAACCCCATCTATTGAGGCTGATATTTTCCCAGAAAGATTTCTGCTGACTCCATCTGCATAGCCAATAGCAACTACAGCAAGCTTACTTTTCCTTTTAGTTTTAAAAAAGTGTCCATACCCCACTCCTGTTCCTTTTTCTACCTCCCTCACCAAAGTAACTCGAGACTTAACCTTCAAGGCAGGTTTAAGTCTCAAATCAGACTCGAAATCATTTACAGGAAAATAACCATATAAGCTTAGTCCAACTCGAACCATATCAAAATGAAGACGACAATCTGAAAGTGTCCCCGCAGAATTTGCAAGGTGTCTACACAAAGACTTATTTCTAGCGCCCAAATCCTTTAAAACCTTTTCAAATCTAGTTAACTGAATTTGTGTAAAATTTAGTTTTGTATTCTTCTCTAGATCTTTATCAGCAATTGCTAAATGACTATATATACCCTTTAAGGAGATATTTTCTAAATAATCAATTTTAGAAATCAATTCTTTTACTTCATTACAATCACAACCAAGTCTCGTCATACCCGTATCAACTTTTAAGTGAATAAAAAATTTTTTATGATTATTTTCAGCAATATTATTGCAAATTATTGCCTCACGAATTCCACTAATCGTGGGAATAAGATCCCAGCAAAAGGAAGAATAAAGTTCTTCTGCATTGATTAGATTTCCAAGAACTAATATCTGACACTTCAAGCCAGCATTCCTTAATTGAATACCCTCTTCTAAAGTTGCTACTCCAAGACTGTCTGCACCTCCAGTTAAAGCAGATTTAGCAACAGTCTCTGCACCATGTCCGTATCCATCAGCTTTCACAACTGCCATTAATGAACAATCATCGCCAATAAAGTTTTTCAAGACTCTTGAATTATTTTCGATAACTTTCGAATCGACCTCAACCCATGCACGACTTCGAGGGTCAGGGCTAATTACATTTTCAGTTAATCCACCAAAAGTGAATGATCTCTCAGTTCTATTGATTTTTGACATACTCTGCATCCAATCAATGTAATAAGGGAAACTGCAACAAGGAGTTAATACCAGTAGCATGCCGCTTAAATAGCTTGCTTGCATGGGTCAAGTTCTTGTTTTGAATGCCTCCTATGAGCCATTGAACATCACTTCATGGCGACGCGCGACTGTTTTAATGCTTAAAGGCAAGGCTGAAAGTCTTGAAGAAGACGCTACTCACAATATTAGGCAAGATGTCAAAGCTCCTACAGTAATAAGATTAAGGCAATTTATAAGAGTTCCATATCGAGATATTCCTCTATCTAGAAAAAATATATTTCAAAGAGATGATAACTCCTGTCAATATTGTGGCCAGAAAAATAAAAAGCTTTCAATTGATCATGTTTTTCCACGTAGTAGAGGTGGAAAAGATAATTGGGAAAATGTGACTACTGCATGTCTTCAATGCAACGTAATGAAAGGTAACAGAACCCCTGAAGAGGCAAAGATGCCTTTAAGAACAAAACCCTATAAACCTTTAAATAACATGAGTTTTGAAACCACAAAACAAATTCATTCTGGTCGTCATAAAGAATGGGGTAAATATGTAATTGGATGGGTAGCTTAGTGTTTAATCTTCAGATTGATTACTAAGCTCTTCCATTTGCCTTTTTTGTTCTTCAGCAATACATGCATCAATTACATCTTCCAATTGACCTGAAAGAACTTGCTCGAGGGGGAAGTTAACTCCTAATCGATGATCAGTTGTTCGATTATCTTTGTAATTATATGTCCGAATCTTTTCACTTCTATCCCCAGTTCCTACCTGAGACAATCGCGCAGATCTCTCCTTTGCATTAGCCTCTGCTATTTCTAATTCTAATAATTTAGCTCTTAAAATCTCCATTGCTCTTTCTCTATTTTGCATTTGAGAGCGTTCTTGCGTACAAAAAACTCTTATACCTGAGGGCTTGTGAAATAAATCAATAGCTGTTTCTACTTTATTTACATTTTGCCCGCCAGCACCACCAGATCTTGCCGTACTAATTTCTAGATCAGAAGATTCTATCTTCACCTCTACTGGATCAGCTTCTGGCATTACAGCAACAGTTGCAGTAGAGGTATGAACTCGTCCTTGAGATTCGGTTGAAGGAACTCTTTGAACTCTATGAACACCTGCTTCAAATTTTAATTGGCTGTAAACAGACTCTCCTTTGACTGAGATAATCATTTCACGAAAGCCACCCATATCAGCTTCTGTTGAACTTATGGGTTTTACATTCCATCCAAGTTTTTGACCATATCTCTCATACATTCTTGCTAAATCACCAGCCCATAAACAAGCTTCATTTCCTCCTGCTCCAGCTCTTATTTCAAGCATCACACTTCTTTCATCTCTTGGATCTTTGGGTAAAAGAGCCAAAGTCAACTTTTGAATTAATTCATTTTTTGAGAGTTCGAGATTCTCAAGTTCTTCTCTAGCCAAAAGTTCCATCTCTTTATCGTCTCTGCTTTCTTTTACTAATCCTTTAGCCTCTAAAAACTCTTTTTCTATTATCTGGAGCTTTAAATAATCATTAACCAAAGGCTCTAAACGGGATCTTTCTCTAGAAATTGTCTCTAATTGTTTCGGATCTGATGCAACATCTGGATCAGCTAATTGCAATTCCAAGTTTTGAAAACTACTTTTAGCTGTTTCTAATCGTTTAATTAGGGTTGAATCCATTCCTTTTATTCCCTAAATCTTTAGATCATAAAGCTATCAACTTTCTTTTTTTTCTTCTGAGGATTTATCTTTTTGATCATTTGAATTCGATGTGGCCATACCATATTTTTTCATAAATCTATCAACTCTTCCTTCCGTATCTAAAATCTTTTGAGTACCAGTGAAGAAAGGATGGTTTCCACTCCAAACATCAACCTGAATTTCAGGCTGAGTAGCACCTGTTGTCATGACGACCTCTCCATTACAAATAACTTTTGCTTCTGGATACCAAGTTGGATGTATATCTGATTTAGGCATGATAAGAAAAGAGGAAGATTTAGAGATGAAAAGGAAAATTATCTCTTTGAGAATTGTGGAGCTTTACGAGCTTTTTTAAGACCATATTTGCGTCTTTCTTTTGCTCTAGGATCTCGACTGAGGTGACCCTCTACTTTCAAAGCCTTACGGTTATCAAGTGATAAGTCACATAAAGCCCTTGCAGCACCTTGCTTTATTGCGTCAGACTGACCAGTCAATCCTCCACCATAGACATTAACTAAAACGTCATATGATTCACTCAATCCTAAAGTTTTCAAAGGAGCTTTAACAGCAGCGATATAAGCAGGATTAAAATTCAAGTAATGGTCACCAGGGCGACCATTGATGGTTATTTCACCTTTTCCTGGAGTTAATCTAACTCTGGCGACCGATGTCTTCCGTCTGCCAGTTCCCCAGTAAACTACTTTGTTTGTGGCACTAGTCATTTCGTAACAGATTCAGAATTTAGAGAAAGAATTTTAGGTTCTTGCGCTGAATGAGGATGATCAGAGCCTTTATAAACTTTGAGTTTCGTAAATAATTGCCTTCCTAACCTTGTGTGAGGCAGCATTCCTTTAATTGCCTTTTCAACTATTCTCTCAGGGATTCTGGATTGAAGAGCCTTGAAGGTTTCAACTTTCATACCACCAGGACGTCCAGAATGTCTGCGATAAAGCTTTTGGTCTGCTTTTTTGCCGGTTACTTTGATCTTTTCTGCATTTACGACAATAACAAAATCACCAGTATCTAGGTGAGGAGTGAAATTTGGCTTTGTCTTACCCCTAAGAACACTAGCAACTTCAGTTGCTAATCGACCAAGAGTCTGATTCTCTGCATCCACCAGAAACCACTGGCGATCTATTGAATCCGGCGATGGAACTGATGTCTTGTTCATTTTTCCTGAACACCTTTAACACTGAATAAGCATTATCGTTTTGATAATACTGTTTAAGGAAGTTATCAAGTCAAAAAATTGATCTGATTCTTCAGAAAAATAATTCTACACTTTCATGGCTTAAAACTGACCTTTTTGTTCGTATAAAATTTAAATTACTGATTTAAAAAATGCCCAAATTTTAATTTATTAATCTTTTATTTAGCTTATTTATTTTGAAGGCTCAAATTTTGGGAGAGAAAAACTTGGGAAAGTGTCAAAACTTTTCTCTTTTGAAAAGATTTTCTCCTCATAGCCAACTCTTATCAAACACAGTCCATGCGCAGGAGCAGCCTCTTTCACCTCAGAGCGCAAGCCTTTTCTCCATCTATATCTAAATTTTTCAAGAGAAAGTCGTTTTTCTCCAACAGCAACTAATTGGCCCATCAAAAGCCTGACCATCCCGTACAAAAAGCCACTGGCCTGAATTTCAACTGTAACCACATCCCCATCACGAGAAATAGAAACATCTTGTACTGTGGTAAATGAATTGCTTCTATTACTTCCTGCTTTTTGAAACGCTGCAAAATCATGTAAACCTAATAAATCATTCAGAGCATGCTTCATCAAATTGATGTCCAATATAAATCTATATTTATGCCAACTTATATTTTGAAGAAAAAGATTCGGATAGGAACCATTAAAAATAGAATATCTATACCTTCGATATTTTGCCGAATAGCAAGCATGCCAAACACTGGGAACACTTACAGCTTCAAGAACCTTAATTGATTCTGGAAGTCTGCCATTTAAGGCTGATGCCCATTTATGAATAGGAATTGGGCCAGAGCAATCAAAATGTACAACTTGTCCTGAAGCATGAACTCCTGAATCAGTTCTACCAGCTGCTATGGCCTTTACTGGTCTGATTGGATCAAGTTCTGCAATTTTTTCTTCTAAAGTTCCTTGAACAGTTATTGAATCTTTTTGATTTTGCCAGCCTCTAAAACCTGATCCGTCATATTGAATAATAAGAGCAATTCTATTCGTCAAATTTAACTAAAAAGTAGACTATATTAATTTGTTTTTGAAGAATTAATGCTCTATACAAGCTCAACAATGGCCATTTCAGAATTATCGCCGCGTCTTGGAGTCGTTCTCACGATTCTTGTATAACCACCTTCTCTATCACCGTATCGCTCTTGGGCCTTTTCAAAAAGTGCATGAACTAGTTGCTTATCGTATACATATCCAATAGCTCTTCTTCTTGAAGCAAGACTGCCATCCTTAGCTAAGGTAATCATTCTCTCAGTTTCATTTCTCAAAGCTTTAGCTCTTGCTTTAGTTGTTGTAACTCTACCTTCGCGAATTAGTTGAGTAGTTAATCCTCTTAAAAGTGCTTTCCTTTGATCTGCAGGGAGACTCAATTGTGGAATTCGACGTTGATGACGCATTGGATTAGCTTTGAAATTCAGTAGTAATAAAAATGAAAGTCATGCAGAAGTTCTACTTTGTGGGATAGAAATTCCAATTCTCTCAAGAGCTTCAATAACTTCGTCAGCAGATTTAGAACCGAAGTTCTTAATTTCCAATAAATCCTCATAACTGAAACCCATCAAGTCTGAAACAGAATTCACCTGGGCTCGTTTTAGGCAATTGTAAGCTCTTACAGATAAGTTTAACTCCTCGAGGGGGATTTGGGCCTCTGCCGCAGGTTCTGGCTCTTCAGGAATCTCTTCTACCATTGAAACAGTGGCAAGAGGTTGAAAAAGTTCGATTAATTGATTAGCAGCTTCCGCTAAAGCATCGTCTGGAGAGGTGGATCCATCTGTGACCAACTCCATTTTTAATCTTTCTCTAGTTGATCCCCCCTCAGCCACAGCAGTTTCATCAATAGTAAAATTAACTCTATTTATAGGCATAAATACAGCATCTATTTGAAGCAAATCAATTGCGCTTGTCTCCTCATTTCTTCTATCAACCGGTCGATATCCAACACCTCTTTCTACATGTATTTCTAGTTCTAGGTTATGCCCCTCCTGAACTGTTGCTATTGGACGATCACCATCAACAACTTCAACTTGAGATGAGAACTGAATATCCTTTGCTTTAACATCAGCTGGACCTGTTACAACAAGTCTTCCTATCTCAAGCTCTTGACTACGACTGTCAACTGAAATTTGTTTGCAATTCAGAAGTATGTCTAGCACATCTTCTCTTACACCAGGAATTGTTGCATATTCATGATTCACACCTGCAATCCTGACAGCAGTAACTGCACTGCCTTCGAGTCCGCCCATCAACACTCTGCGTAGAGAATTACCCAAAGTTGTTGCTTGACCTCTTTCAAGAGGTCCGATTAGGAAGACGCCTGTTTGGGAGCGATCATTAGAAACTTGATGGTCGATCCTGTCTATCTGGTATTGCAACACGGTCTAATGCGATGTGGAAAAAAGGAAAAGTTCACTTAAGTGAGTAGATTTTAAACGCGTCTGCGCTTAGGTCTCCTGCAACCGTTATGAGGAAGAGGAGTTACATCCCTGATCAAAGTAATTTCAAGACCAGCTACTTGCAACGCTCTTATTGCGGTTTCACGACCTGAGCCTGGTCCTCGAACAAGAACTTCTATTTGACGCATTCCTTGCTCTAGTGCCCTTCGGGCTGCAAGTTCGGCAGCGGTCTGAGCAGCAAAAGGAGTCCCTTTTCGAGCTCCTTTAAATCCGCTTGCTCCTGCTGATGACCAGGAAATGACTTCACCAGAAGTGTCAGTAATTGAGACAATGGTGTTATTGAAGGTACTTTGAATATGCACAACTCCATTTGGAACGTTGCGCTTTGACTTCTTAGAACCGGATTTCTTTGAGGTTGTAGCCATTAGGCTGAGCTTTTATTTAAAAAGATTTAGTAAATTACCAATTGGTAAGAAAAGTCTTAAGAAATTATTTCTTTCTTCCTGCAACAGTTTTTCTCGCTCCTCTCCTTGTGCGAGCGTTAGTTCTTGTTCGTTGTCCACGAACAGGAAGGCTCATTCGATGCCTACGTCCGCGGACACATCCAATATCTTGGAGTCGTTTAAGCGCCATTCCTTCTTGGCGCCTCAAGTCTCCTTCCAGAGTGAAGTCTTCAGTAACAACTCTGAGCTTCTGAATATCACTATCGTCTAAATCCTTTACACGAATATCAGGATTAACACCTGATTTTTCAAGGATAGCTTGGGCTCTGGTTAAACCAATGCCGTAAATGTAAGTAAGGGCAACTTCTACCCGCTTTTCGCGAGGTATATCGATGCCTGAAATCCGTGCCACTTAGGGATAAATCGAAGAGGACAATGAAAATCATCATAATTTAATGATGACAGTTATTGAAAAAAGCAAACGAAAAAATTTAAACGTTTAAGACTTCTTCAAAAGTCAGGAATCAGCCCTGACGCTGCTTGTTACGAGGCCTTTTCTTGTTGATCACATAGATTCGGCCTCTACGCCTCACGATCTGATCGTCAGGACTAATTTTTTTGACTGAGGATCTAACCTTCATTTGGTGAGACTCTCCTATTTCCAAACTATAACTTTACTACATCGTCAGCCTAAAGATTTCTCAATGCATGAAAAAACAACATCTATGTCAGCATTACCTTCTATCTCTTCAAGAATACCTTGCTTCTTATACAGATCAATTAGTGGAGAGGTTTTTTCTCTGTATATTTTCAGTCTGTTAGTTATTACTTCTTCATTGTCATCCTGCCTTCCTCTTTCTACAAGCCTTTTAATTAAATAATGGTCAGCAACTTTTATTAAGATGACACCTTCTAAAGGTTGATTAATTTTTTCTAAAAGATTTTTTAGAGAATTAGCCTGATTGACATTTCTAGGGAAACCATCCAGCAACCAACCCTCATTAATATTTACCAATCTCCCTTCAACAATTGAGAGAACTAATTCATCACTCACTAATTCTCCTTTATTCATAATCTCAGCAGCTTTGATACCTAAAGCGGATCCAGAGGAGACCTCATCTCTAAGTAAATCACCAGTTGAAAGATGAACTAGTCCGTATTTTTTGCAAAAAAGATTTGCTTGTGTCCCTTTACCCGCTCCAGGAGGGCCAAGAAATAGTAATTTGTTTTTCATTTAGATAAAATCATAGTAAAAATTTTATTGTCGTACTAATCCTTCATATCTTTGAGAAATGACATAAGTCTGAATCTGTTTAGAAGTATCAATAGCCACTCCTACTAAGATCAATAGTGAAGTTGCCCCAAGCCCTTGAAAAGTTTGAACATTAGTTGCTCTCTCTACTGCAGCAGGGACAATAGCAACTGAACCAAGAAATAATCCACCAAGCAAAGTAAGGCGATTTTGAACACCTGAAAGGTAATTAGAAGTAGCACCTCCAGGTCTTACGCCTGGAATTGCAACACCACCCTTCTTTAAATTAGAGGCTATATCTAATGGATTAATTGTTAGAGAAGCATAAAAGTAAGCAAAACCTAAAATTAATGCAAAAAAGGTAATTGCATATGGCCATGGGTTGGATGAACCGGGATTAAGTGAACTCGCAGCCTTAATCAGTAAAGGGTTTTGAGTGAAATTTGCGATTGTTATTGGGAGAAATATTAATGCAGAAGCAAAAATTATGGGCATAACGCCACCAGCATTTAACTTTAGAGGTAAATAACTTTGCCTACTTGGCAAAAGGGCTCCTCCACCCATTTGGCTTTTTGCACTCACTATGGGAATCCTTCTAGCACCTTCTTGAACAAAAATAATACCCACAATGGTAATTAAAAAAACTATCAAAAGAATGATTATCCCCAGAACATCCGCTCGATCTCCAGTTTGAGCTTTTTCAATAGTAGAGCTAAGTGCCTTGGGCAAAGTAGCAACAATATTCAAAAAAATAACTAATGAAGCACCTTGGCCTATCCCTTTTTCAGTAATGATCTCACTAAGCCACATAACTATCATCGATCCAGTAACTAATGCCAGTGATGTTTGAATAACAAATGCATTTTCGCTAAGACCTGCGACCGCATACTGACGAAGAATCAAAGCAAAAACCGTGCTTTGAACCAATCCCCACCCCAAAGCGACGTATCTAGTGATTTGAGCAATTTTCCTTCTTCCTGCCTCTCCTTCATTTTTCTGCAAATCTTCCAATTGTGGTAAAGATGCAGTAAGCAATTGAATAATTATTGACGCATTAATAAATGGAAGAATACCTAGTGCGAAAATACCTAAAGTTGAGATTCCACCTCCTGTAAAAATATCAAGAAATCCAATCAATTGGCCCCCCTGATCTATAAAAGTTTTAAAAGCCTCTCTATCTATTCCAGGCATCGGAATATATATTCCTAATCTAACAATTAGCAATAAACCTAGGGTCGTAAAGACTCTTCCCCTAAGTTCCTCATTGCTGAAAAGCTGAGTGATTACTTCACCTGCACTTGGGTTACGACCACGACTTATTAACATTTAATAAGGATAATTTATTAGAGGCTAGCGTATAAAACTAAATTTTCGAGATAAAGAAACTTAGTTATATAGCTCACATGAACCCCCAACTTCTTCAATTTTCTTTTTAGCTGATGTTGTAAACGCTGCAGCTTGAACAGTTAATTTTACTTCTAATTTCCCATTACCAAGGATTTTTAGAGGATTTTTTGGCTTAGTCAAAATACCCTCCTTGACCAATAAATCAAGGTTAACTACAGTCCCATCTTTTAATGCATTCAACCTAGAAACATTGAGGACAGTAAAATTTTTCTGGTTAACAATTGGGAAATGCTTTAGTTTTGGAATTCGTCTGTATAAAGGCATCTGACCACCCTCAAACCCTGGGCGAGTAGGTCTTCCTGATCTAGATTTTTGCCCCCTCATACCAAAACCGCAACTAGCCCCTTGGCCAGCAGCTATACCTCGACCTTTACGCATTTTTTTACGTCTAGATCCTTTATTTGATTGAAGAGATTCTAATTTAATAGTCATGATTTTCAGGAATAAATCTGCTCAAGTGAAATACCACGCTCTTTTGCTGTGGCTTTATGAGTTCTTAACTCACTTAAAGCAACCATTGCAGCACGAGCATTATTAAGAGGGGTCTTACTGCCTAATCGCTTTGCAAGTACATTCTTAATTCCAGCCAACTCTAAAACAGTACGAATTGACCCCCCAGCAATTACGCCTGTTCCAGGAGCTGCAGGACGAATCAACACACTTGCCGATCCATCTCTACCGTTAGAGAGAGTTGGAATCGAATTATTTCGAGTTAAAGGCACACGAACTAAATGTTTTTTGCCGTCAGCAACTCCTTTACGAACGGCACCAATAACATCTCCAGCTTTCCCTACACCAACGCCAACTTGTCCTTTTTCATTGCCTACTACAACTATTGCTCTAAAACTCATTTTCTTTCCACCTTTGACTGTTTTAGAAACCCTTCTAATTTGGACAACTCTTTCTTGCCATTCAGAATCTCTTTCTTGACCTCTTCTATCTCTTCTTCCACCGCGTTTGTCACCACGGTTGCGACGATTTTCTTGCCTCCCATCTGCCGCAGGAGGGGCATCTGATGATCCAGAAGTTTTTTTATTTGGGGACTGGTTTTTAGAGTTTGTCATTATTAAAGCAATGATTAAAAGTTCAAGCCTGCCACTCTGGCAGCATCGGCTAGAGCTTTAACCCTGCCATGGTAGATGTTCCCACCTCTATCAAAGATAACTTGTTTGATGCCTTTTGATAAAGCTTTTTTCGCAACAAGTTCTCCTACTGCTGTAGAAGCATCACAACTTCCAGCATTAACTTTTAAAGAAGCTTTCAAGTCTTTATCAAGAGTTGATGCTGCACATATAGTGTTTTGAGCATCATCATCTATTATTTGAGCATAGATGTGGTTATTAGAACGAAAAACAGCAAGTCTTGGTCGAGATTCTGTTCCGCTTAAGTTTCTCCTCAAGCGTTTATGTCGTTTTTGGGTCTGTTGTTTTCTAGAAAGTTTTGACATGGCTAAAAATTTTTAAAGACAAATAAACAAGATTAAGTTTTACCAGACTTACCAGCTTTTCTGATTATTTGTTCTCCTTCATATTTGATTCCTTTGCCTTTATATGGTTCTGGGGGCCTGATTGCTCTTATTTTGGCAGCTTCATTCCCAACTAATTCTTTATCGGGTCCAGTTACAATTACATTTGTATTATTTTCAACTTTAAAAGTTATGCCTTCTGGAGGAACAACCTCAACTGGATGACTGTAACCGGCACTAACAACAAGAGTTTTTCCTTTTACTTGGGCTCTTGATCCAACACCAACAATCTCAAGTTTTTTTGTAAAACCATTACTCACTCCCTCAACCATATTGGCAACTAGAGATCTACACAGCCCATGCATTTCCCTAGACTGTCTCTTTTCATTTATGGGTTTAACCAAAATAAAGTTTTCTTCTTTGCTTAGGCTTACCCCATTAGGAAGAGTTCGTTGCAGCTCCCCTTTTGGACCTTTTACAGTTATGGAAAGCCCTTCAAGTTTTACATCTACCTTTTCAGGAAGGGAGATTGGTTTTTTTCCAGTACGAGACATAATAGATACCTGATCAATCAACAGACGTAGCAGAGGACTTCTCCTCCAACACCTTGCTTGCGAGCATCACGATCACTCATGACACCGTTAGAGGTAGAAATTATTGCTATTCCAAGACCCCCTAAAACTTTTGGTAATCCTCGAGTATTTTTATAAATCCTTAAACCAGGCTTACTGACTCGCTGCATTGAACGAATAATTGGTGAGCGATGCTTCCCAGTATATTTCAATCCAAGAATGAGCTGCTTCCGAAAGCCTTCTCCTTCTTCATTGATTTCTGCAATAAATCCCTCACGTTGAAGAACCTTAGCGATGCTAAGAGACATTCTTGAAGCAGGGACTTTGGTTTTTTCATGACGTTTTTCACTCGCATTTCGTATGCGAGTGAGCATGTCTGAAATTGGATCGTGGTTGGCCATAGTATTTAGCTAATCAAAGTCATTTTTTACGGAAGGGCATTCCCATTTCACTTAGAAGAGCCTTACCTTGTTCATCAGAGGAAGCACTGGTCACAATTGTGATATCCATACCTCTAATGGTGTCGACTTTGTCAAAAGTAATCTCAGGGAAAATAAGTTGCTCTTTTACTCCAATGGTGTAATTCCCTCGGCCATCAAAGCTTTTTGGACTCACACCACGAAAATCTCTGATTCTTGGAAGTGCCAGATTTATGAACCTTTCCAAGAATGCATACATGCGATCACCTCTAAGAGTGACTGCGCAACCTATAGGCATTCCTTGTCTGATCTTAAAAGTAGCAATTGCTTTCTTAGCCCTTGTCACAAGAGCCTTTTGCCCCGAGATTGTTGCCATTTCATTTAGAGAGGCCTCTAAAGCTTTTGAATTCGTTGCTGCTTCACCAAGACCTCTATTTAAAGTGACTTTCTGCACCTTAGGAACTTGATGAACATTTTTTAGACCAAGATCTTTTAAAAGCTTTGGTCTAATTGTCTCTCGGTAACGGGTTTTTAGTGACATTGTTGGAAAAAAGTTAATTCTGGTCTTGGTCAGAATTCAATTGGGAAAAGAAAGTCTGCTTTGGTTAATTCAGACAAAGAAATAGAGAATTAATCAATTAATTCGCCAGTCTTTTTTAATCGTCGTTTCTTTGATCCGTCTTTATCTACAAAAATCTCAACCTTACTAGCAACTTTTTCTTTAGTTGAGTAGATCATTACATTTGAGGCATGTAAGGAAAATTCTTTGGTTTCTATTCGACCAGTTTCTCCTTCCTGTGATGGTTTTAGATGCTTTGTTTTTTGATTAATTCCTTGAACTAAAACTCTATTTTCATAGGGAAGTGTTTTTAGGACTTCACCGGTTTTACCCTTGTCCTTTCCAGAAATAATCTGAACTGTATCTCCTTTACGGATCTTCATTTTGGTCCGATCAGAAGAAGCTTTGGTTTTGTTAATTGCTGGCATGACTAAATAACCTCCGGGGCTAAAGAGACAATTTTAGTAAAATTACGCTCTCTTAATTCTCGTGCGACGGGACCAAATACCCTAGTGCCTTTTGGGTTTTGATCATCATTGATAAGAACAGCAGCGTTGTCATCAAAGCGAATTGAATTTCCAGTCTCTCTACGCATTGTGGCTCTAGTACGAACAACAACCGCTTTAACGACATCTGATTTTTTTACTCCCATATTTGGCATCGCATCTTTAACAGCAGCAACAATTACATCGCCTACATGGGCATAACGGCGATTAGAACCTAAGACCCTTATACATTGCAAACGCTTGGCACCACTATTATCTGCAACGGTTAAGTATGTTTCTTGCTGAATCATTTTGCAGCCTCCTTAGATTTCATACCCTGAACGAGAACATCTATAACCGTCCATCGTTTGTGAGCGCTGATAGGAGGAGACTCTTTAATCCGAACTCTGTCTCCCACTTTGCAATGGTTTTCTGCATCATGGGCTTTATATCTAGTGGTACGACTAATAATTTTTTGGTAGATAGGATGTGGAAATCTGTTTTCAACAGCCACAACTACTGTTTTTTGCATTTTGTCACTGACAACAGTGCCAACCATTTCTTTAAGTGCCATAACTAAAAAATCAAGATGATGTGTTGGAGCGGCTCCGCTCGTTAGAAACCGTTAAAAGTTGAGCCAATTCGCTTCGTGCCTCTTTGAAACGGTGAGTTTTAGCTAGCTGTCTAGTTGCTTGCTTAAAACGAAGATCAAAAAGTTCTTTACGAAGATTTTGAATCTTGTCTGATATCTCGGAATCAGAGAGATTCCGTACATCTTTCGTAGTTGTTTTGCTCATGTTGATGACTCCGAATGATCTGCTGTAACTGGCGTTTTAGCAGATTTATAATTTCCCTTATTGAGATCTTCCTCTATGGAAATAAATTTTGTTTTTACAGGCAACTTGTATTGAGCAAGACGCATTGCCTCTTTTGCAATTGCCTCTGTAATGTCTTCTCCGCCCATTTCAAACAAGATTCGACCAGGTTTGACAACTGCAACCCAAAATTCTGGATTACCTTTACCAGACCCCATTCTTGTTTCAGCAGGTCTCATAGTAACTGGCTTATCGGGGAAAATACGAATCCAAATCTGTCCTCCCCTTTTTACATAACGAGTCATAGCTCGTCGACTTGCCTCAATTTGTCTTGATGTGACCCATCCACAGTCTTGAGCTTGTAATGCAAACTGACCAAAAGCGATTTTGTTACCTCTAGTAGCAACTCCGCGCATACGGCCTCTTTGTTGTTTGCGAAATTTGGTTCTTTTTGGGCTAAGCATGATTAAAACTCCTTATTTACCTTCATTGGAACGATCCTCAAATTGTGGAGGCCGTCGATTTCCCCTAGTGCGTCGAGGAGAAGATCCGACTGGTAAGGGTTGTTCTTCTTTAGGAAGAACTTCGCCTTTAAAAACCCATACTTTGATTCCTAAAACGCCATAGGTTGTAGTAGCAACTTTGGTTGCATAATCTATTTCTGCTCTCAAAGTGTGGAGAGGAACTCTCCCTTCACGTGTCCATTCAGAACGTGCTATTTCAGCACCATTCAACCTTCCACCAACTTGTATTTTCAGACCTAAAACACCAGCTCTTTGAGCTCTTTGAACAGCCATTCGAATTGTTCTTCTAAAAGCAACACGCTTTTCAAGTTGCTGCGCAATATATTCAGCGAGAAGATAAGCATCAGCATCAACTTTTTCTACTTCAACCACATTTATGCGGACTTGTCTATTTCTATCACCAATTGTTTTTTGAATACCCGATCTGAGTTCTTCAATCCCACTTCCTTGCCTACCAACAATTACTCCAGGCCTAGCAGTTTTCAATTCAACCTCAAGTTGATCTGCTTTGCGGGCAATCAATACATCACTTATGCCTGCTGCTCCATATTTTTTCTTGATGAAGGTACGGATCCGATCATCTTCTTGCAGCAATAAGGGATAAGTTTTACTTGGTGCGTACCATTTAGAACGATGTTCTTGGGTGATGCCAAGCCTAATTCCGGTAGGGTGAATTTTATGTCCCATCAGTCTGAGTCCTCAGAATTGGTTGATTGAGTGGCCGAAACAGCAATGCTGATGTGGCACGTCTGCTTTTTAATAGCAAATGCTCTGCCTTGAGCTCTAGGCCGATAACGCTTCATTGGTGGGCCCATGTCAGCCGTAGCAGTAGAAATCATCAAAGAAGAAGGATCAAGTCCAAGATTGTTTTCTGCATTAGCAACAGCTGATCTCAATACCTTTGTTATTGGCTCAGTTGATCGATAAGGCATGAATTCAAGCATAATTAACGCATCCCTGTAAGTTCTTCCTCTTATTTGATCAAGAACACGTCGTACTTTTGAAGCAGATCCGCGGATGTAACGACCATGAGCTTGAGCTGTCGTTTTAGTAGATAAGGTAGTCATGATTAGCGTGCTCCTTTTTTATCTCTGATGTGACCTCTGTAGGTTCGAGTTGGGGCAAACTCACCTAACTTGTGTCCAACCATTTGCTCAGTTATAAAAACAGGTATGTGGCTCTTTCCATTGTGAACAGCAATTGTGTGGCCAATCATCAATGGCAGAATTGTTGAAGCTCTTGACCATGTTTTGATGACAGTTTTATCGTCATTAGAATTTTGCTTCTCGATTTTACGAAGCAAACTGTCTGAAATAAATGGCCCTTTTTTGAGTGAACGTCCCATAACGGTTTAAAAAAATTGGTGAAGAAAGATAGAAATCATGAATCGCGACCTCCTCTACTCCGTTTAGATACTTTGCGTCGCTTTCGAAGTACGTACTTATTACTTGGCTTATTCTTCTTCCTAGTTTTCAAGCCAAGAGCAGCTTTACCCCAAGGGGTTACAGGACCAGCACGCCCAACAGGGGCTTTTCCCTCTCCACCTCCATGAGGGTGATCACATGGATTCATGACACTTCCTCTAACTTGAGGTCGTCTTCCAAGCCATCTTCTTCTTCCAGCTTTTCCAAGGCTCGTATTTCTAATTTCTGAATTACCAACCTCTCCAAGTGTGGCGTAGCATTCTTTTCTAACTAAACGAACTTCAGTTGAAGGTAATTTCAATGCAACATAATCTCCTTCTTTAGCCATGACTTGGGCACTAGCTCCAGCTGTACGAACCATCTGTCCGCCTCGACCTGGATACAGTTCAACACAATGAACGCTCGAACCTAAAGGCATTGAAGAAAGTGGTAGAGCATTACCAGTTTCAATTGGTGCATCTGGACCTGAAATAACTTCTTGCCCAACTGTTATGTCCGCAGGTGCAAGTATGTATCTCTTTTCACCATCAGAGTAGAAAAGTAGAGCAAGTCTTGCATTCCGATGTGGGTCATAATGTATTGCCGCAACTTTGGCCAATACACCATGCTTATTTCGACGAAAATCAACAATCCGATATAACCTTTTGTGCCCTCCTCCTCTATGTCGACAAGTAATTACTCCTCTATTGTTGCGCCCTTTTTTTCGATGTTTAGATACGACAAGTGAGCGTTCAGGTTTACTGGATGTAACTTCACTAAAGTCAGTCACGACTCTTGAACGAGTACCTGGTGTGTAAGGTTTGAAACTTCTTATTGCCATTGTTTTAAGCCTCCTCTGATTCTGGGAACAACTGTATAGAGTTGCCTTCTGCTAGGCGGACCACAGCCTTCTTCACTTGAGGTCTCTTTCCTGAAAACCTGCCAACTCGCCTGCTTTTTCTTGGAGGATTCATGGTACTGATTCCAAGAACCTTGACATCAAACATTTTTTCTACAGCAGCTTTTATGTCAGGCTTAGCTGCCCTTGGATCGACTTCAAAAGTGTACTGATTTAAATCCAAAGCTTTTGTAGCCTTCTCAGTTATCAAAGGACGCTTAATCACATCAGTAAGTCGTTTATCAAAAAATTTAGTCATTACCATAGACCTCCTTGATGGTTGATAATGCGTCTTCGCCTATTACCAAAGAATTGGCATTGAGAAGATCAAACACATTTAATTGATCAGCAGAGATAAGCTTTACTTTCTCTAAATTTTTAATTGAGCGCTTTATAATTTCTGATGGTTTATTGAGAATAATAAGAATTTTCCCATTAGAATCAATTCCTACTCGCTTAAGTAGAGCAACAATTTCACTTGTTTTAGGAACCTCAAGCTTTGAACCGAAGTCTTTGATTATTTTTGCGTCTGAAATTCTACCCATTAGAGCAGTACGAAGAGCTAGTCTTCGTTCCTTCCTATTCATTTCCAAGTTATATTTACGAGGCTTAGGGCCAAATATAATTCCACCTCCTGGTCGAAGAGGAGTTCTAATGGAGCCTTGTCTTGCTCTACCAGTACCCTTTTGCTTGTAGGGTTTTCGCCCACCTCCTCGAACCTCAGACCTAGTCAAAGTGCTTGCAGTCCCTTGACGGCTGTGAGCCTGTTGACGCAAAACAGCACGATGTAATAAATCTGCAGCCGAGGATTCCTTTGCAGTCTTCAAATCAATTGATGATTCTCCAGCCTCTTTTCCTTGCCAATCAAGAACAGTACAATTAGTCATCACTTACCTCCTTGCTGGGTAGAGACGCCAACTCTGTTGGCTGGTCTTATGTTTAAAAGAGATCCTGGCTTCCCTGGAACGGATCCTTTTACTACCAATAAATTGTGATTTGTATCTATCTTTAGAATTTCGAGTCCTCTGGTAGTGACTTTTTTACCACCCATACGACCAGCCATCCTTTTACCAGGGTAAACACGACCTGGAGTTGTTCCAGCTCCTATTGAACCAGGCAATCGATGATTCTTTGAACCGTGACTCATAGGACCTCGGCTAAAACCATGTCGCTTTTGATAACCAGCAAATCCTCTACCCATAGTGTCACCACTAACATCAACTTTTTGACCTTTTTCGAAATCATCAACGGTTATTGAAGCTCCAAGTTCAAATTCACTAGAATTTTCTACTCGGTACTCTCGAAGATGACGTAAAAGGTCATTTCCTGATTTAGCAAGGTGACCTTTTGAAGGTTTGTTAATCAGTTTTTCACGAATTAACTGAAAGCCTATCTGTACAGAGGAATAGCCATCCGTATCAGCAGATTTCAATTGAGTGATTCGACAGGGACCCGCTTCGATCAAAGTGACTGGAACGGCTCTGCCTTGATCATCGAAGAGTTGGGACATACCCAACTTCTTACCTAAGATTCCTAAAGACATGAGTTAAATAAACGCCAGCAAAAGGTCAATCATCTGTAAGGAGAATGACTTGAAATCTGAATTAAATCGCCTATCTAGCCAAAAAAGTTGAAATTAATTGAAGTTCAATTTATTTGGAAATGCTAGCGATAAAAAGATGGCTGAGACTTTTTTAAACTTTTCACAAAGTCCAAATAGTATCTCGACATAAGAACATTAATTCTTCTGTACTGGCCAAAAAGACTAAACGCAAACGTCTAATCTGCTCAAGGATCCAGAGGCCCGGCTAGCGGGCGGGCATAGAAAAGCTTTAGCAACTTAAAACATTACACTATTAACACCCATTTTGTGTGATGCTTCACTTGAATAAGAGAAAGAATTTGATTTAAAGATGCCTTTATTACTCTCTGGTCAGAAATTTCGGACTGATCTTGAATCATTCGGCTGCCTTGCCATCCTTTGTCCATTAGAAGGAGGAGCAGAAACTCGATTACTTCGAAGACTAAGAGCTAGTGGATATCAAACACAGATAACTTCCGCTCGAGGATTAGGAGATCCAGTTGTCTTTCTTACCCAATTACATGGAATCAGACCACCACATTTGGGACATCAAAATGTTGGGAGAAATGGTGCCTTAGGGGAAGTTCAACAAGTTATTCCTCAATTAAATGAATTGTTAGTCGAAAATAAACCCTTAATTTTATGGTTATTAGAGGGTCAAGTCTTATCCAAGTCGGAACTATTAGCAATAAATAATCTCTGCCAAAAGGAACCTCGTATAAAAATTGTTATTGAAATGGGAGGGGCTCGAAGTATTAAATGGCAACCATTAAATGAATTTATTAATAGGGATTAGAAATTCATCAAGGTGATCAATCAAAATTTAACTTGCAATTCGGAAGCTCTCAAAAAAGGTAACTGGGTAAAATTAATCTGTGGTGCAAGTAATCAAGATTTACCTTCAATAAATGATATTTGCTCAATTTATGGAGCTGCAGGGGTGCATTGCATTGACATCGCTGCCGACGAAGCTGTTGTCCATGCAGCTCGCAATGCTATTGATTGGGTTTTCGAAACTTATGGAAAAAAACCATGGCTGATGATCAGTTTAAGTGATGGGAAAGATTCGCATTTTCGCAAAGCTTGGTTTAATCCAGACCTATGTCCATCGAATTGCATAAGACCCTGTCAAAATATTTGTCCGGCTCACGCGATTGAAAACGCAGGTGGTGTAAATGCTAATAAATGCTACGGATGTGGCCGATGTATTGATACATGCCCGTTAGGTATCATTCAAGAAAAAGATCGAAGATTAACTTTGAGAGATTTCGCTCCAATGTTAACCACTATCAAACCAGATGCAGTAGAAATTCATACTGCTCCAGGAAGAGGTAAAGAATTTGAAAAAACAATCAAGGAAATTTTCAAATCCGACCTGCAACTAAAGCGATTATCTGTTAGTTGCGGTTTACAAGGACATGGAATAAACCATGAACAATTAGCAGAAGAACTTTGGCTGCGACATAAATTCCTGAGAATTCATAATCAAAAACCTCTTTGGCAAATTGATGGGCGTCGAATGAGTGGAGATCTCGGAGGAGGTGCGGCCAAAATCGCCGTAAAACTTTGGGAAAGAATACGCCCAATAGCTCCACCAGGCCCCTTGCAACTTGCTGGAGGAACTAATGAATCGACAATCAAGTACCTCCCAGAGATTAAAGGACCTGAAGGAATTGCTTTTGGAGGACAAGCAAGAAAGATAATCCAACCATGGTTAGAAGAAGCTCAACGAAAAGGAATTAGTCTTAGAGAATGGCCCGAAGGCTGGGATGCGGCTCTTTCAGAGGCAAAGCGACTAATAAATCCTTGGCTTGTAAGAAAATCTTTATGATTGATTTTTTCTAGCTAAATCAATCATTCGAAAGCCCAAGTCGAGCTTTAAATAATGAATAAATTATCCGATTAATTAAGAAAAACTGAATAAAGACATGACAGGATTGATTCAAATATGCAATTATCTAAGAGATAGAATCCAAATCTTTGTCACTCCATTGCAAACATAGATCTGGAACAATGGGCCGTCGCCAAGTGGTAAGGCATCGGGTTTTGGTCTCGACATTCCTAGGTTCGAATCCTAGCGGCCCAGTTTTCAAGAGTTAGTGATAGATAAACCTTTACTTGTACTGGATTTTGATGGTGTCATCGTTGACGGCATTAGGGAGTATTGGTCAAGTTCTAATCAAACTTGTCTAAACATATTTTCTGCCAAAGAAAAAGAAATAATTTCCTTTTCTAGTGAGATTCCCGCAGCTTTTAAAACCCTGAGACCCTGGGTTCATCATGGTTGGGAAATGGTTATCTTAGCTGCTGAATGTTCAGATAAAACTAGTCAACTAAACTTAAAAGGTATTGAGAGTTTCTCAAGAAATTACTCAAAAGAATGCACTTCAGCACTTAATCGACGGGGTTGGACACCTTTAAAATTACAAGAAGCTTTAAATCAAACTAGAAGAGAAGCAATATCAAATAATTTCAATCAGTGGTTAAATTTGCATCAGCCTTTTTCTTTAGTCACGCAACGCCTCAAGACACTTGAGAAAGAAGGCATTGAATTTGCTGTTTTAACAACAAAAAGTATCGAGTTCACAAAAAAACTTTTGGATTGTTTTGATCTTCAACCAAAGCTTGTTTTCGGTCATGAATCAGGAAGCAAAGTCGATGTCTTGACCCAACTCTTACAGAAAAGAATACTTCGAGGGTTTATTGAAGATCGTAGAACTACCTTAGAAAAAGTCATGGAAGATCACACCCTGAGATCTATCCCTTGTTACTTAGCAAGCTGGGGATATTTGAAACCTGAAGATCGAAATAATCTTCCTTCTGGTATTAAATTACTAAATTTAGATATTGTACGAGAACCTATCTCGAAGTGGTCTTGACTTAATAGCGTACGTGTGTACTATCGGTTTAATTGCTAAGCGTTGAGGAACTGAGTATTTCATCATCAATCCCAACGTCTGTTGTTCCCCCTCTGAATTAAAGTTATTTGTCATGTCAAACGAAGGTAAGTCACTCCAATCAACTGAATCCAAGAAAATAGACGCACAATCTGGAGAAAAAGAAAAAGCATTGAACTTAGTGGTTGGGCAAATAGAACGCAATTTCGGGAAGGGTTCGATCATGCGTCTTGGCGACGCGTCAAAGATGCGGGTAGAAACTATATCTACGGGTGCTTTAACTCTTGATTTAGCTCTTGGTGGCGGATATCCCAAAGGACGTGTAATTGAAGTTTATGGTCCCGAAAGTTCTGGTAAAACAACGCTGACATTACATGCAATAGCAGAGATTCAACGTAACGGCGGAGTTGCTGCATTTGTGGATGCAGAACATGCTCTTGACCCAGTCTATGCAGCTGCTCTTGGTGTTGATGTAGAGAATCTTCTCGTATCTCAACCGGACACAGGAGAGATGGCATTGGAAATCGTTGACCAACTTATTAGATCTGCTGCAGTCGATCTAGTAGTTGTTGATTCAGTCGCTGCACTGACTCCCCGTTCAGAGATAGAAGGAGAAATGGGTGATCATTCAGTGGGTGCTCAAGCTCGCCTAATGAGTCAAGCAATGAGAAAAATTACTGGAAATATTGGAAAGTCTGGTTGCACAGTAATTTTCTTAAATCAATTACGTCTAAAAATTGGTATTACATATGGGAATCCAGAGACAACAACTGGTGGAAACGCTCTAAAATTTTATGCCTCTGTAAGATTAGATATTCGTCGTATTCAAACGTTAAAAAGAGGAACTGAAGAATATGGAATTCGTGCAAAAGTGAAAGTCGCAAAAAACAAAGTTGCGCCTCCATTTCGAATAGCCGAATTTGATATACTTTTTGGGAAAGGAATTAGTACTCTGGGCTGTCTTCTTGATTTAGCAGATGAGACTAATGTCGTTACTCGTAAAGGAGCTTGGTATAGCTATGAAGGTGACAATATTGGGCAAGGGAGAGACAATACCATTACTTGGCTTGAACAAAATCCTGAATCAAAAGAAATAATTGAAAAGTTAGTTAAAGAAAAATTAACTGAAGGCTCAAAAGTAAGTGCTAATTCGATGAGACCATTAGTGTCAGCTGCTCGACAGGCTTCTTCACGACCCAACCTAAGCCAAGTTTCAGCGAACGGTTAAAGGTAAAAACATACTTGGCTTTATCTGATATCTGCAGGAATCCACCAGCCTGCAGCAGGTCCAACAAAGCGAACAATGATCCAAAGAATAACTAAAGCAGCAATACCTATCCATCCTGCGCGAATACTTAATTGTATAAATTGATCTCTTTGCGCTTGTGTAACAGGAAACCAAGAAACAATACGAGGTGACTCACTCCTAGGATTTTTCTTAGTACGAGGTTTTAAGCCTTGCTCAGATCTTCGGCGTGCTTCTCCCATTATAAAAAAACAATATTTTTTAATCTAAGAGATTGATTTTAATAAGGCAATAAACGCTCTAAAGCAACCCACGGTTCAAGAGCTTCAAATATTAGTTTTCCCCAACTTCTATAGCGCATGCGACCGTCAAGTATAGCGACTCGAACATCTTTCCCCCTGATGATAGCAAGTGATTTAAGAAGGATAGCCAGGGTTTCTGGGAAAAGGAATTCTCGAAACCAGTCACGACCTTGATGCCTAAGCATTTCAACTTTAGCAGCAATCCAAGGTGATTCTAAAGTAGGCAATGGAATCACTGGAAAAATCAATTGATCTGGCGTTGGTAAAGTGTACTGATTAACAATCCACCAATTACAACTACAACAAATAATCCCATTAATCTCAATATTAGTAGTTTCATGAACGACTCTCAGTCCAAATTCTCCAGCTAGTTCACTAGTTATCTGAAGTCGTAGTTGCAAATCATCTACCAAAACAATAGTTGGACGAGTGCGTCCAAGGATTAATCTTTGACACTGTCTTATAATATGACGATAAAAATGAGATGTATTTGGCAAAGGTTGTCTTTTAGGAACAAATAAAGGAATAGGTTCTTGATCAAATTTGTTTCCTACATCCACCTTCACATTGAAAGTAAATTTTTTACTATTTAAATCTAAAAAGAAAGAATCGCTTTGACCAGAATTAGTTAGCATTAAAAGAGTATTTTTTGATAGCAGGCCTGAGAGAGTTTGCAATGGAAGCAAAGGTTGAATATACCAATCCCAACTAAGTTTTTGATTATCTAGTCTCGCCCATGTTACCCATCCATTGTTGATGACATTCAGAGCCCGCTGCCAAGGCATTACGGAAGGTAGGTCATCTTTGAGAATTTCTTTTAATGCTAAAAGTTCCCTAAAATCAATTCTGATAACAGCATCAGACCCAAATGACTGACTAAAAAGACTTCGACTTAGACGCTCATGAACTTCAATAATTGAAGCCTCAAAACGTGAGTGAGAAGCAATTAAATTCTCCCAATCTTTTGGAGTAATTCTAATAGACATAGACTCTCTAAGTTCGTTAGAAATAAACTCAGATTCAGGAAAAATTAATTGGCGATTTTTTAATAAATCTTTTTCATTTGCAAAAATAAAATCTTGGTATCTTAGAACCCAAATTTTTTCATCTGAGGGAATTAGATCAATTCCTTCTACATAATCGAAACCTAATCGACTAGAATTTAACTTTGGTAATTCCACTTCAAATAAGAGTCGATATTGCCTCTCTGAAAGAATCAACACAATATTGTTGTTATGCAAACAAAGTGGAATCAAAAGGCCAGGCCACCAAAAATTTCGACTATCACTTGATAATTGAATAAAAGTATTATCTTTACGACTTAAACTTCTAGAGATCAATCTTGTTAGGGTCAAATTATGTGGCCATAGAGCAAGATTTCTTTGATAGTATTTTTTTAGATGTTTATGTGAATTCACCTCAAGCATTAGTAGGACCTTTTATCAATAAATTCTTTTAATCATGTTGCCCTATCAATAAAGATATAGAACAATACTATTTATGGAGCTTAAAACAAAACCCCCTAAAAATATTGGAATTGTGGGATTAGGTCTAATTGGAGGCTCCTTAGGCTTAGATCTCCAAAAGCTTGGATATACAGTTTATGGAGTTACTCATCGAGAAAAAACTGCACAAAAAGCCAGAGAAAGAAAATTAGCCCAAATTATTAGTACTGATCAGAGTGTATTAAAAAATTGTTCTCTTATTTATCTTGCTTTACCACTTGAACAACTCCTCAATCCCTCATCAGCTTTAATCAATGCCATTCCGAGAAATGCTGTTGTTACTGATGTTGGATCTGTAAAGGTCTCTATTTTGGATACTTGGAACAAGTTGCATCCGCGTTTTGTAGCCAGTCATCCAATGACAGGAACGGAAGAATCTGGTGTTAACGCAGGTCAACATAATTTATTTAAAAATAAGCCTTGGGTAGTTACTCCAAATAAAGAAACTGATAAAAAAGCCCTCGAAATAGTTCACCAAATTACTTTGTCACTTGGGAGTCAATGGATAAGCTCTGAAGCTCAAATACATGATGAAGCTGTTGGCTTGATTTCACATTTACCAGTTCTAATTAGCGCGGCATTAATTAATACAGTCACTACAGATATAAAGCCTTCCTTATATTCACTTGCAAAAAGTATTGCATCCAGTGGGTTTGCTGACACCTCTAGGGTTGGAGGTGGAAACCCAGAGCTAGGAGTCTCCATGGCAAAATTGAACAAAAAAAATATAGAGAGACATTTGGCGTCTTATAGACATTCTCTAGATCTTTTTGAAAAATATTTACTTGAAGAGAACTGGAGTGAACTCGAAAAAATACTAGTTAATACACAGGAAGAAAGACAGAATTTCATTTTAAAACCTACTAATTAAAGACAGGGATATTTAGATGTCTACCTTTAGATTCTAATAGTTGTCTTACAACCATCAAAGCTGATTGGCTGACGCCAGCGGTACCTTCACCAGGGTATATAGAATCTCCACAAAGCCATAAACCTCTAAGAGGGGTTCTACTTGACAGACCAAACGGACCAAATTGATCTGGATGTTGACCAAGCCCTCCGACGATTCCACCAGGACGTCCTGTCCACCTTTCAAAGCTTCTTGGGGTAGAAAGTTCTTGATGATCCCAACTCGTCTCTAGCAAATCAAACTTGTGATCTAAAATAGCTCTAATCTGTTTCGATACAACATTTTTTTTTCTGGTATATGCTTGACTATCTAGATTAGACCATTGATCAATATCTACAAATACACTTGCTATTAAGGTGGCCATCCCAACTGGTGCACGTTGATCATTTTCCATACTGATAGAAATAAATAAAGAACCAAAATTCTCATCAAATACTTGAATATGAGCCGGACAATCAACGGGCAAATCTGCACGACGGAGAGCTCCATAAAATACAATGGCACCACTAGGTTTGGGTATTTTTTTTATACTTTCACGGTAAGTTGTAGATAAACCTCCATCAATAGGAATTAAATCTAAAAGAGATTGAGGAGGCAAGCTAAAAACAATATCTGATGCTTTCATCTGTATCAAATTCTTTCTTCTATCAATCACATTGACATCAAAAATATTTGAATTTTTTTTACTTACTATTTTGGTCACTCTATGCCCAATCAAAAGGCTTCCACCATCTCTCAAAAAACTATCTTTCAACAAATCGCTAAGAATTTGCATTGATCCATGAAGATGCCATAGACCTCTAGGAGATTGGGCCATTTGAAGAACAGTTGCACCGTATAAAGCTGCCGTTCTACTTGCTGGCTCTTGAGAGTAAAGTTTTAATTGAAGGTCTAAAAAACTTTGTAGACGTCTATCTTTATGACAACCGGTTATTATAAGTAAGTCTGCAATAGTCAACTTACTCAAAAAACCAGTTAAAAGATTTGAAGGACGTATGGCTCTAATTAATTGACTTAAATCCCAAAAATTTCTTACCGGAAGTATTGGATCTCTTTCGACAAATTCCCAGTTACTTTCATGAATTTTAGAACATAATGACCAGAAGATTTCACTCCCAGGAAACTGTTCTTGTCTTTCTTTCTGCCATCTCAATGGATCATGCCAAAGATTGATTGGCCTACTCCCATCACCAAGAGCAACTGAACATCCAGGATCTAAAATTTTTGCATCAGGTTGCGGAATATCTAAATAATTAAATAAACGATGATGAATTCCACCCCTCTCAAGACCTGCAACTTGGGTAGCCCCAACATCAAAGGTATAAGAACCTCTTTTAAAAGTTCCTGCACAACCACCTAATTGACTATGTGCTTCGACCAAAGTTACCTGATAACCCTCTTTAGAGAGAAGAGCAGCACCTGTTAAGCCAGCTATCCCTCCCCCAACAACAATGATAGATTCTTCAGACATAAAAAATTATCAGGCGAAAAAACATTGAATGGAGGAATTAATCCAAAATGCTCTTTCAAGATCAAATAAAGTGAGCAACAACTCACTAATAGAAAAAATAATTCCGGTAGGCGGAGGTTGTATCCATAAAGCTTGGTCCATTCATTTCCAAAATGGCAAGAGGGTTTTTGCTAAATCAAATTACATTGACAATATTAATATGTTTAAGTTTGAACGTGAGTGTCTTTCAGTTCTAAAAAGATTTGCTAATGAATCTTATATTTGCGTTCCTAAAACACTTGATCTAATAAGTTATCAAAATATATCTATACTTTTTTTAGAATGGATAGATCTTAAACAATGCCAACAAAATGTACTTGGGAAAGGCTTAGCACTGCTACATAAATCTTCAAGTGAATGGAGCAAAAAAAATTTTGGATGGGAAGAAGAAGGTTTTATAGGATCTAACACCCAAGCAAGAGGGTGGGACAGCAACTGGGGAGGATTCTTTGTAAATTATCGTCTTAGGCCACAACTTTTACAAGCAAAAGCATGGGGGGTTAGAGTTGAGGATTATCAGGATGTTTTAATATATTTAAGCTCATATCTAAACGATCATCAGCCAAAGATCTCACTAGTTCATGGAGATCTTTGGTCCGGTAATTGTGGAAGTACTAAAAATGGCTTAGGAAGTCTTTACGATCCTGCCTGTTACTGGGCTGACAGAGAAGTAGATATCTCAATGACTAAATTATTTGGTGGTTTTAATAGAGAATTTTATAAAGGATACGAAGAGATTTGGCCACTAGATAAATTTTCAAAAGATAGAGCTGATATTTATAATCTTTACCATTTGCTTAATCACGCAAATATATTTGGTGGATCCTATAAAGAAAGTTCACTGAAAATACTAAAAGATCTGAGATCTCGAGTTTAACGAAACCTCAGATCTATTGTTCTCTCTATTATTAATTTATCCTAAGTACTCTTTCTTAAGATTTTGAACTTTGTCAAATACAGCAGTTCTTTTTTCACTTGTTGTTAAGTTCTGCCAACTCCATTGACCTAAAACAACAATTCCAAGAAGTTCAAGCAAACCAGGAAGAATTGGGAAAAAATTGACTGTATCAATAACAACCTTGATTAAAACTTGAGCCAAAACAACAACGGCAATAATCCCTGCTGCCTTGCCATACTTACCCATTTGAGTCCAATCAATTTTGCTCAAAGATTCATTAACTTTTCCCATTACATCACTGTAACGTTCTGAAAAATTAACACCTTCTGTTTTCCCTGCCTTTGATTCATCATTAGAATCAGGATTTACATCAGACATGAACACAAGCTACTAAGCAATTATGGACTGAGCGTATCGAATTAATTTAAAAAATGCCATAGGCTGAATAGAGATAAGTCCGAACCAAAATAGAGAGGATGCCGAATCAAATCATTTTTTTTTCATGAAAATTCCAAAATATATTGAATTTCATAACCAAACGAATTCTATTCTCTCTAAATTTTTAAAGGCGGCAGAGCCAGAGGAAGGCTGCTGTTTTCTAATAGGCAAAACAAACAGCTCAACTAAAGATCACAAAAGAAATATTTGGGAGATAACTCACATCTGGAATTGTCAAAACATTTGGGGAGAAGAAGAATCGAGATTAATTGATCAAAATATAGGAGCGGTTTCTAACCAAAAAAATATGCAATTATCAAAAAAAAATTGCTTCGAAGTAGACGCTAAAGATCAAATATCATCTCACAAATGGGCAAGAGAGAATGATCTAGAAGTTTTATGTTGTGCGCACTCTCATCTTTCAGATAAAAACAAACCCTCAGAAATGGATCTACTATTACACCAATCTCCTGGTCTAATGGTTATTTCAAATAAGGATGGAGATTTAAAAGCATGGTGGATTAAAAATAAATTAAACTTCCATAGCGTGAAAATTGAATTTTTTTCTTTAACGTAAAAGAATCAGGGAAGGTTTGATTAATGGAGCAAAGCCAGAATGAAGCCAATTTAAGTTCTGAAGAAATTACCAGGTATGCAAGACATATAAGTCTCCCAGAGATAGGTATCAAAGGCCAAGAAAAATTGAAGACAAGCTCAGTTGCTTGTATTGGGACAGGAGGACTAGGATCTCCGCTGTTAATTTATCTTGCAGCAGCTGGAATTGGACGTATCGGAATAGTTGATTTTGATGTCGTTGAATACTCAAATTTACAAAGACAAATCATTCATACAACAAATTCAATAGGTCTATTAAAAACAGATTCTGCCAAACAACACATACGCGACATAAATCCTTCTTGTCGAGTTGATTTATTCAATCAAAAGCTAACCAGTAGTAATGCTTTGGAAATACTTAAAGCTTATGATGTGATATGTGATTGTTCAGACAATTTCCCAACGCGCTACCTAATTAATGATGCTTGCCTAATACTTAATAAGCCTAATATATATGGTTCCATTGCAAGATTCGAAGGACAAGTAAGTGTATTTAATTTGAAGGAAGATAGTCCTAACTATAGAGATCTTATCCCCACACCCCCTCCGCAAGAATTAATTCCATCTTGCTCTGAAGCAGGAGTCATGGGAATTCTTCCGGGAATTATTGGTACAATTCAAGCTACAGAAGTCATAAAGATTATAACAAATATTGGTTATCCACTTAACGGTAGGATCCTCATTTTCAATGCATTAACAATGCAATTTAAAGAGCTGAGATTGAAATCAAATCCAGAAAATAAAAACATCCATAAATTGATAGATTATAAAAGTTTCTGTTCAGAAGTTACAGTTAAGAATGAAGTAGATTGTGCGATAGAAAGTATTTCAACTAAAGAATTAAAAGGACTTCTTAGCCAATCTTCAAAAGAAATACTATTAATAGATGTTCGCAACCAAAATGAATACAATCAATGTTCAATTACAGGATCAGTGCTTATACCTCTTAGCTCTATTGAAAGTGGTAAAGCCATTGAAGAAATTAAAATTCTTACGGCACAAAAAAATCTTTATGTATTTTGTAAAAGTGGGAAAAGATCATTGCTTGCATTAAAGCATTTAAACAAATTTGGAATTAGAGGTATTAATATTCTAGGAGGTATTGATGCGTGGAATAACGAAAAAAATTAATTAAAACTAATAATCAACTCCCCTTTTTAAATCAACTCCTTTTTCAGCATAGTGCTTATGACACACCATCTCAGAATGAACACTTGCTAAATCAAAATAGATAGGTTGGTTTTTGCATCTTCCTGTAATAATCACCTCAGTTTCTGAAGGTTTACGAAGCAATGTTTGAACAATAGGTTCAACTGGGAGGAGTTCCAAATCAACGGTTGGATTCAACTCATCCAAAATCACAGTCTTATAAAGACCACTTGAAATAGCTGCCCTTGCAATTTCCCATGCTCTTTCAGCCTCTACATAGTCAATGGGCTTTTGCTGTCCCCTCCAAACAATCGCATCTCTACCAGATCGAAGATGGTCAACTAAATGAGGGTAACTTTCTCGAAGAGCCGCAATAGCGGCATCCTCTGTGTAACCACTACCACCCTTTAGCCATTGCAAAATCAAAACACGATGACTTTTGTCCTGACTTATTCCTCTACCGATAGCTTGTAAAGCTTTACCCAACGCACTAGTTGATTTACCTTTTCCTTCACCGGTATATATTTCAATCCCACCAACATTATTTTCAAAAAGAATTTCATCTTTATTAATCTCAGGTCGTCTGTGAGCTCTCATCTCAGAATGCAGTTCCGCAACTTTAATTAAAGGATTTGGTGCAGCTCTTCCAGTAACGATGATTTCCATACCGTTTGGTCTTGCAGTAAGTGTTTTAACAACTTCTTCAACAGGCAATAATCCTAAATCCAGTACAGGGTTCAATTCGTCGAGGACAACGACTGAATACAAGGCACTAGCAATCGCCCCCTTAGCTATGTCCCAACCTCTTTGAGCTTCCTGATGATCAAATTTGGTAGATTGATTGGCGCTAAAAAATTCTCCTCTGCCAGTCCTAACTTGATCAATCAAATGAGGGAAACCTTGCTGCAAAGCATCTATTGCGGAATCTTCGTCATACGAGCGACCAGGTCCTTTCAAGAATCTAAGAAGTAATACCCTTGTTTGTCTTTTCTCACATATACCTAGACCTATAGTCCTCAGAACCACTCCCAAAGCTGCTTGGCTCTTCCCTTTACCCTCTCCGTCATAAACATGTAATTGTCCGTGACTACGTTCTAAGCTTTCCGATGCTGTCGTAATCCCTATACCGTTTGAAACCACGATCGATAATTCTGCTTCTTATGTATGCAACTTAACTTCTTCTACATTAGACGTCATAGAATATGCAAAATACATACACAGATGAAGGAGACTAGGGGTCTCAATTTAATCAAATTATTGATCTTTTAAAAAGTGTTTTTTAGTCAACTTGAATCTTTAACTGACTCAGAACTGAAGCAATTAAAATTGTTAAGGGAGTTTATTAAAAACATAAATTATGTTTGTGTTGCTTTTTCTGGAGGCGTTGATAGTTCTTTAGTAGCGACAATAGCCCATGAGCAACTAGGTTCAAAAGCCTTTGCCGTTACTGGTGTCTCTCCTTCTTTAGCTCCATATTTGCTTAAGCAAGCTCGTCTTCAAGCAGACTGGATTGGGATTCATCATGAAGAATGCAAAACAAATGAAATCACTCAACCAAACTACTTTAAAAATCCTGACAATAGATGTTTTGCATGCAAACAAGAATTACATACACATTTAACTGAAATTTCACAAAAATTCCATAACGCTCAAGTCCTTGATGGAGTGAATCATGACGACCTTCACGACTATCGGCCGGGCATTAAAGCCTCTAATCAGGCAGGGGTAATATCGCCTCTTGCTGAACTAGAAATAGATAAAAAATCAGTTCGTTCAATTTCTAAATCATTAGGTTTACCTTGGTGGGATAAGCCTGCACAACCATGTTTAGCCTCTCGTATTCCTTTTGGAGAGGAAATAAGTTCAAAAAGGCTTGAGCAGATTGCGTTAGCAGAAGAATGGATTATTAATCAAGGTTTTTCAAAAGTACGTGTAAGAAGTCAAGGCCTATCAGCCAGAATCGAATTGCCAGCAAATGAAATAAATAACTTTCTTAAAATTGTTGAAAGAAATAAATTAGTTAAATATTTTTTATCTTTAGGATTCCATTCTATAAGTCTAGATCTTGAGGGTTTGATTAGTGGAAAACTAACTAGAGATATAAAGACTACTTAAACAATAAAATCCTATGTCGAAAAGATGCTTAATTTATTTTTAATCTTTCATTTTGATCAAGGTTCACGATGCAAAGTTTGGATTCCGGCGGGGATCTCTCTTTCGATATTTTTAAAAGAAAAGTGCTGAGCCAAAAAATCTTTAAAAAGTAACTTACAAGCTTTTTCAGGCATAGTATGGTCACCACAAGTGAAAACATCAATAGCGGCATAACCAATCTCAGGCCATGTATGTATTGAAATATGAGATTCAGCCAATAAAGCTAGTCCGGTTACTCCCTGAGGTTTAAAGCTATGTGTCACCAAATTCATGAGTGTTGCACCAGCAATTTTGGCCGATGATGTGATGGTTGTCCTTATAAAAGCTTCGTCATTAAGCTTCGCGTGATCACATTGGTAGAGTTCAAGAATGCAGTGCCTTCCAATATTCTTACTAGAATTAAATTTTATGGTATCTATATCTTTTGATTTGCAAGAGTCACCCCATCCAGGATTTGGATGCAATTCGGAAAAAAAAGGTTCCATATTATCCAAAAATCATTTCCACAATAACCGACCAATAGTTTCAACCAAAAGAATCTAATTCCATTAATTGTGAGCTTCGTACCCATTCACCTTCAAAAGATTCCAAATGTGTTGCACTGATTAAACACTGATGTTTTTGACCTACAGCCTCTAAAAGCAATAATTGACGCTTGGGATCTAGCTCAGCTAAAACATCATCTAAAAGCAATATTGGAGATTTGCCATAAACCATTTTAATTAATTCTAATTCGGCCAATTTCAAAGACAATACAATAGTTCTCTGCTGACCTGCAGAGCCAAAACGTCTGCCATCTACATCATTTAGTGAAAACTGTACATCATCGCGATGAGGGCCGACTCGACAATTACCCGTCACCTCTTCCTCAGGTCTCATTTCTAAAAGTTGACGTTCAATACTCTCCCTCCAAAGCCTTTCACTCTCTTCAGCCTCGAGTTTACTACCTGGCAAATATGTAATATCTAGTTTCTCTTTACTGTCACTAAGATGTTCTTGCCATCTTGAAGCAATAGGAAGTAGACGATCTAAAATACGCCTACGTCTTCGATGAATTCTTGTACTCACCAGTGCCATTTGCATATCATAAGAATCCAATAAAATATTTTGATTCTTGCTCGATTGAAGACTGAAATTACGCCAAAGCTGACTTCTTTGCCTCAGCAATCTAGAAAACCTTCCGATCAAATCAGAATAAATAGGTTCAAGTTGCTGGACAATTCTATCCAGCCAATGTCTTCTAAGAGAAGGTTCTCCTCTAATTAATTCTAGATCAAGAGCACTAAAGCCTACGCTTCTCATTGGTCCAATCAAATCGATTTGACGAGTTAAAAGTTTGTCATTTTTGTAGGCTTTTCTTCCACCTTTTCTATTTAGCTCTAAAGAAAGTTTTTGATCATCTTCAATCATTGCGGATAAGCAAGCCTGATCTTGATCCCAATAAATTAAATCTTGATTCCGATTCGATCGATGAGAACGTAAGCTAGACAGTAGTTCTATGGATTCAAGAAGATTAGATTTACCAACTCCATTTTGACCTAAGACTATCAACCTGTTTTCAGTTAACTCCAACTGAAAACCTCGATAATTTCGAAAATTATTAAGTTCTAACTGATGAAGTTGAATGTTTCTTTATGGAATTTGTATGTAAGCTAATTTTAATAAGGTCTAGGTATTTGACCTTTTTTCATAACACCCCTTGTTGGGCATGTAGCTCAGTTGGATAGAGCATCAGATTCCGGTTCTGAGGGTCGGGGGTTCGAGTCCCTCCATGCTCGTAAATTGAATTTTCAAAGTCTGAATCCCATTGTTTGAATACCATTTGGATCAAGTAAAAATCCATTGGCTTTCAATGAATCAAGTGAAATTAATGGAGCAGCAACAGAAATGCTACATCCCGGTAACTCCCTTCTAATTATTTCAATTGCCTTAAAAACCACTATAGACATGTACTTTTCTTGTTGATCGCCTGGCTCTGCAACTAAATCCCACAAATTTGCATTTAAACCTTTATCACTAGTAACACGAACAAATCCAACAAGATTCTCAGGAGTTTTTTGAATGAGAGTCAAATAAAAATCACTATTGTTCAAAGCTAATTCTAATTTTCTTGGTTGATGAGTATCTTGGTTACACCTTGAAAGAAGCCTATTTATTTTTCGTGCAGAAATTAGTTCGCTCCGAAGTAGAAGAAAGCCCTCGGGAATTTGAGGACATTTATTTGCTGAATTTAATCCAAGCATATCATCCTGTATTTCTCATACCTGCAGCGATACCATTGATTGTCAACAATGCACCACGCAATAATTCACTACGGCTATATGTACGAGAACTTTGAGTAGAGTCAATACTCACATCTTCACTAATTGGTGGTTGACGATTCTGATCTCTTAATCGCTTAAGAAGAGCAACCTGTAAAAATCCTAAAGGGACAATAGTCCTATTTCTCAGGTTAACAGACAACTGCAAAGCGGGGTCTGCACTCAATAGTTTTGACTTACCAGTAATTTCTAAAATTAATTTCTTAGTCAAGCCATATTCGCTTGAGATAATATCGAAAATTCCAGCGAAAGCATCCCGATTATCACTGCCACCTAAACTAACCACATAATGGTGGGCAACATCTAAATCAACTTTTGAAAGTGTCATCTCTACTTTAGATATCAACATTCTAAAGAATGGCCATCTCTGATTCAACATTTGCAACATCTCCATTTGGTCGGGGTCTGTCTTTAATTCAGCAGCTAAAGCCGTACCAACACCAAACCAACTTGGCAAAAGGAAACGACTTTGAGTCCAACCAAAGACCCATGGAATAGCTCGAAGACTTGATAAGTCTTTTGCACCACTCTTTCGTCGAGCAGGGCGACTAGAAATTTGCAACTTACTAATCTCTTCTATTGGAGTAACTACCTGAAAAAATTGAACCAAATCTGGATTATCATGAACTAAAGCTCGGTAATGCTCCCTTGAACGAGCTGCAAGTCTGGTCATCAATTCATTCCAATTTGGCGTAGCGTCCAATTTATTGGTAACCAAGCTATTTTGAATAACTGCGGTGGTTACAGTTTCTAGATTATATAAAGCTAATTCTGGAAGACTATATTTTGAAGCAAGAACTTCCCCTTGTTCTGTTATTTTTATACGTCCTTGAAGTGTACCACTAGGTTGAGCCAAAATAGCTTGATAAGCTGGTCCACCCCCTCTTCCTACAGACCCACCTCTACCATGAAAAATACGTAATGCTATTCCTTGTCTACTAGCTAGGTCTTGGAGTGCTATTTGGGCCTTATGAATTTCCCAATTACTTGAAAGAAAACCAGAATCCTTATTACTATCAGAATATCCCAGCATAAGTTCCTGAAGCGGTTGATTTTTCTCTCCTACTCGTGGAAGTAATTCGCGATAAACATCTGCCTTGAGTAACGACTCCATTACAGAAGGAGCATGTTGTAAATCTTCAACCGTTTCAAATAATGGAACAACGAGAAAATCAGAAACTCCTAAAATTGGATCAATTAAACCCGACTCTTTTGCTAAAAGAAGAACTTCTAATAAATCTGAAGCCGTATGACTCATCGAAATTACATATGAGCGACATATACGAGTACCAAATTCTTTCTGAAGCCTATGAAGCATATGAAAAACTGAGATAGTTTCTTGAGTACTTTTAGACCAATCAAAAGCAGGAGGAATAAGTGGTCTCCGAGTTCTTAATTCTTTCATCAACCATTGAACTCGACTTTCCTCGCTCATCACTCCATACGACTCAGGTAGATCTAAATAGCGAGTGAGCTCATCCAATGCATCACTATGACGTGTGCTTTCTTGCCTAATATCTAAACTAGCCAAAGAAAATCCAAAAATATGAACTTGATTTAGCAAAGTATCTAATGGTTCACATGTAAGATCTGTACTAACTAAACTATTTCTAATGAGCTCTAATTCATTTTTTAATTCTTCTACAGATTTGTAGTGGAGTAGTTCATCAAAACTATTATTAGTAGATGTTAACGGTTTTCCATCAGGTGAGAATTGCCATCCAGCATCCGCTAACTGCTTATTACGTAGTTGAGTAAGTCGTAGCCTCTCAAGTGTATAGCTAAGCTTCAAGCGATAAGGTTCCAATCTATATCTTGCAGCCCTTTCCTCATAGACCTCAGGGAAACGAACTCTGTCCATTTCTAATGACTCTAGCAAAGGAGAACTTACTTGACTCCATTGCATAGATATGCTGAGTTGGTCTCTGAGCTCTTGAACTGATGCAATGTACCTATCCAACATTAATTGTCTTTGGTAACACGCTGTTCTCCATGTGATTTCAGGAGTAACAGACGGATTTCCATCACGATCTGAACCTACCCAAGAGCCAAATGTGCAAAAAGCTTCATTAGGAATCTCTACGTCTGGATAACTTGACGCAAGTGCAGTGGTCAATCTCCTTCTTAATTGGGGCATTGCATCAAACAAAACCTGCTGAAAATAATGAAGGGCATAGTCAACCTCATCAAGAACAGTCGGTTTGAATTGATGAAGCTCATCAGTTCTCCACCAAAGTCTTATCTCCTCCTCTAATTGCAACCTAAATATTTCTTTCTCCGATTCAGAAATCAAACTATTAGATTGAAGTTGCTGCAAAAGAGTCGCAACCCTGCGTTGCTTATGGCGAACAGTGTGTCTAACAATTTCAGTTGGATGAGCTGTAAAAACAAGACGAATATCCATTTCTCTCATCAAACCATCAAGCTGAGCTGGAGGGACATTCAAGCGACGTAATCGCTCAAATAATTGTGTAAAAGTTGCTGGAGCAGTCTGACTAGCTAAAGCTGGAGCGAATGGATCTATTTGATAATTACTTTTGTCTAACTTCCCTTTTTCTATGCTTTCTAAATAACTATCCTCTTCTATTCGTTGCTCCAGAATGTTTACCAACTGAAAATAAAGAGAAAAAGCTCTAGCAGCAGATATAGCCTCAGCTAAATCCATTTTTGTAATCAATTGGACTATTGCCTGTGAGGAATTGTCTTGATTTGACTTGCTAGGGTCACTTAATTGTTTTAATTGCAATAATCTCTCTGTTTGAGCCGGTGGACATTCACTTTTGAGAACGGTTTTCCATAGATCCTCAACTAGTTCAAGCCTTTGTTGCAATAAAGATCCAGGATCTTGATCCTCAACACATACTGTCGAGTGATTAGAGGTATTTTCGTTAGAAGGATTTTTCAACATAAACATATTATGAGGCAGTTCTACCGACTTAGTCACTAATAGGTTGAATTCATTTTTATGAAATTGGTCTCCTCTCGTTCCATTTCACCAATACCCTGCTGAAGCAAGGTCTGAATTGATACTCCTTTGGAATAAGAATCAAGCCATATCATTGATTGATTTCCGTTGGTCAAAACAGATTCAATAGGTTGAAGCAACTCAAACATATCAAGCTCCTTAGCTAAAGGAGTTACATCTAATAGAAGTTCTTTTATCCAATCACGGCATTTGATTTGTTTTCCATTTTTCCAATGAAATAAATTGGCATCAAGACTTGATTTAGCTGCGATCAAATCATTTTCATCTGCTAATAAAGCCAATTCTTCTTGTGTTTTAGAGCTTGCTTCAATTGGATCAAATTTTTTCATGTTGTCTTTGAGATTAATAATTCTGAGTTCAAGTAACGCTGTAATAGCCAAAAGCAAGTCAACATCAGCTACTAAATCACATATCCTTAGCTCTAATCGATTTAAAACATGAGGTCTTTCCGGACCATTTGGCCTTACTGATGTCCACAAATGTCTCTCATTTTGCATACTTCCCCGACCTAGTTGCTCTTCAACCCATGCCACATAGTGTGCGTGATCCACAAACATTGGAACATTGGAGGGTGTCTTAGGGAATTGAACCCATCTTTGGGAATGTGCACCCGTTGCATGTCCTGCTAAGAAAGGAGAACTAGCACTTAACGCAAGAAATAATGATGCCTCACATCTAACCAAGCGTAGGGCGGAAAAAAGTAAGGCTAAATTTTCAATACCTAAATTAATGTGAATACTTGCTGTTACAACATTAGTTCCATAGTTTTTTTCTATAAATGAGTGATAAGAATTTTCTAAATCTGACCTTTCAAAATTTTTTGTATTACCAAGGCTAAGTGTGCTTCCTGGCAGAATTGTAAGTTTTTGAAAATCAAGCCATTTCCTAAGTTTTTGTCTAGGTAGTAAAAGTGCATGTTTTAAAACAGCGTATCTTTGATCTGGAACAGTTATGTACTCAAGGTTTCTTTGATCTGGTTCTTTGACAAAATCTGATAAATCTTCCGTAATAGCAGATGCAACACCCACGTTTTTACCAGCATATGTGCCAGTAAAAAGCTCCACTTCAAACCCCTTTAAAAGCATAAAGTTGGTCATAAATCTTGGGGTTCTAAGCAAGCTAAAGCAGTAAACATCCCTTTGGCTTTATTTAAAGTTTCTTGATACTCATTAGAAGGAATAGAATCTGCTACAACCCCTGCCCCCGCTTGCACTTCAACAGTAAAACTATTTTTATTCTTCTTACGTACGATCATTGTTCTGATGGTAATAGCTGTATTCAATGCTCCATTTAAATCTATAGACCCATAAACGCCTGAATAAGGCCCTCTACGTTGTTTTTCTAATTGATTAATTAGTTGCATTGCTCTTATCTTTGGTGCTCCACTTACAGTCCCAGCGGGGAAAGAAGCAATTAATAAGTCCCAAACATCCTTTTCTTTTTTTAAAGTGCCTTCAACCTCGCTGACAATATGCATTACATGCGAATATTTTTCAATAACCATTAATTCTTTTACAACAACACTACCTGGGGTACAAACTCGACCTAAATCATTTCGACCCAAATCTACTAACATCACATGTTCAGCTCGTTCTTTGGGATCTTTTAAAAGATCTTTCTCTAAAGCTGCATCTTCCAATTCATTTTTACCTCTAGGACGAGTACCTGCAATTGGTCTCAAACTTGTTTGAATACCATTTTCTGTTTGTTGGGCCTTAACCATTACCTCTGGGCTAGAACCAATAAGTTGCCAGTCACCAAAGTCAAAAAACGCCATAAATGGAGAAGGATTTACCATCCTCAGGCTTCGATATAATTCAAAGGGTTTTTGCATAACAGTCGACTCCAATTTTTGACTAAGAACTAACTGAAAAACATCACCTTGTTTAATAAATTCTTTTGCCGCTTCAACACTATGTTCAAATTCACTTTTTGAGGTATTAAAAGACATATCAAGGGATCTATTCGATTTTTGATTCCACTTTAAAGACTTTATTGGCTTTAAAGGAGAAGCCATTAAATCTTGAAGTTCATTGATTTGTTCACAAGCAATTTCATAAGCTTTTTGAGAAGAAACCCCATCACTTAAATTTCCATATGCAACAGCTGTTATTAACCGTTTGACTTGATCAAAAATCAGAATCTTGTCCATAAACATCCAAATACCATCAGGTAAGTCTTCTTGATCTGATAATTCATAAATAGGTACTGAAGGCTCTATCCATTGAATTAATTCATATCCCCACATTCCAAAAAGTTGTCCCAGTTGTGGCAAGCCAGACAAAGAAACAGATTTATAAGGCTCAAGCATTTTTCTGAGAATTTCAACTGGATTTCCATGAAACTTTTCTTGTTTTCCATTTCTCCAGCATCTAGTCAATTCATCGCCCCTTACTACTACCTTCCAAAGAGGATCTGATGCCACCACACTCCACCTACCTATAGTTTCTCCACCCTCTACTGATTCAAGCAATACTCCTGAAGGAGCATCATTACCAACTTTAAGCCAAGTTGTAAGAGGAGTTTCTAAATCTGCAGGCCAACTTTTTGCCAACGGAATATAATTAGCCCCGTTGGAAGCTGACAATAGAAATTCTTCCTTATCTAAATTAAGCATGACTGCATAATGGCAGTCCAATATATGTATTTAAAGGGAACACAAGTTTAAATTGAATTACTTATGCATCGTAAGTATTTTTACCGCTAAATTTCAAACTTGCTGGATTAGGATTTTCACCGATGCGTCTATTGTTGTAGCCCTCTTTCAAGCGGCCTTCATTAGGTTTCTCAGAGAAAACCCCATCTTTAGGGAAAAGCAATTCTCTATCTCCTCCAGGATAAATTCTATATATTTTACTTGTTTCAATTCTTGGTTTAAATCCCCTCAATTGAGTATTCAAGGCAAAGCATTGCTCTTTTCTAGCAAAGTACATGAGGTTATCACCCTCATGCATTATTGCAGCTCCTCCTGTTGGAAGTTCAAAAACCTCAGACGTTTTACTTGTCCATGTAATTGCATATTTTTCTTCTGTTTCAGCGGAGTTTAATAATCCACCAGTGCTACCAATGTGCTTTGGAAGTGTTCCAGGTAATACTTCGGTCATGCTTTAAATTAAATCAACTTTTTCTTTATATTTTTAAATTAGCACTTTATTTTGTGCCTTTTGACTCATTACACGTCAACTTCACACGCGTCAACATTAACCCTAAAGATCAAATTCTTTTGATTCAGAAACAGGAAAAAATATCGTCATTCCACTATCTCGTCTATTAGTAAGACGTCCACCAAGGCTTTTCAAAAGCCTTTGAGTTGCAGCCTGACTAAGTTGCAAATTACCCGTAGCTGGATTCCAACTTAGTACTGGTCCAATTTCTTCATTGGAACCACTTCCTGATAATCCAGAATGATTAGTAGCTGAAAGCTGAGTTAAAATTTGAAGTTTTAGTCTCTGTCCAGCTGGTCTTAATTTCAAAGTTAATTCTCCACCCGCTTGTAAGCCTCGACTGTTCCTGTCAATCAGACCTGTCAACATTAATTCAAGTCCTTCTGAGTCACTCAAAACTTTTGGTAACTCCGGTGTGATATCAAGAATAAGCGTCAAGCCTTTTCGCTCTAATTGACTTTTCCAGACTGGAGAAAGCATTGTGAGCATTTGCCCCAAATCGGTTAAAGCTAAATTTGTTTGTTTAGGCTTGCTTCTCTCTAGCTCCACTGCATTAAAAATCAAACCAAAACGATCAATTTGTTCCGTACATTCAATATCTATTTGCTTCAAACGCGATTCAACGACTTTAGGTAAATCTTGCTTTCTTAAAAGAGATCTTATTAAGGTTCTTATTGTTGCCAAAGGGGTTCTGATTTCATGTGTTAATGCCTCTAGCAAGGAAATTTCACTATTTTTTGAACTAGATTTGTGATCATTAATTACATTGTCTGGCAAAGTTTGAATATTTAGACTTGGTGCAATATCTGCTAGACGATGAGATAAGAGAGGCCAAAATACTTGAGATAAATCATCATTTGTTTTTAGCTGTCCCATCTCTCCTAATGCATTTCGCAGATTATTTGCTTGTTCAACATTTTCTGTATTCAATCTTTTATCAAGTAGTGTCAAAAGATCGCTTAAAGTCTCCGGATCACTTCGCATTAATAATTTCCTTTCATGAGGTCTACCTTCCAGAGCCAAAGCTATTTGGATTTCAGGAGTAATAACTATTAGCAATGGATCATTTCCATCTTCCTCTAGAAGAGACAAGCGCTCATAGACTGCAGAATCATTATAGAAATCCATTGAAGCCGATTGACTGGGAGGCAACATCCCCATAGAAGGATATGAAATGTTTAACAAGTCTTTTGGCGCCCAAACCCATCCTTGAAATTTCTTAAGTAATTTAGGTTCGTAAAGTGCAGGCAAAGGCGAAGACAACCACAAACCTCTTGTGAGGTTCATTGGCAACAAAATATCTGACTGGAGAGTATCAAGAGCAGCCCACCACATTCTCCTTACTGCGGATTCACTTTTTGTGGCATGAGGAACGCCCTCAGCCATTCTTTTTTGTAAGGCTTGAATAGTTACTAGAGGCGTACTCACGAGAACCTTAAAACCTCATACAAACCTTTAAACCCATTTGATTGGTTAGATTTTAAAGGATGAAAAAGCATAAAAAGTAGGGTTAGAACTCTTGAGGTTTGCTTATTTGTCTATTTAAAAATTCATTAAAATCTCTCTAGACAAATTAAGATCATTGGCGTTAGTTTGTCTATGAGTAAGGATTAGTAAGGAGAAATAAGCCTTAGAATCCTCGTAATTTAATAATAACCAATTCAATTAAAATAATGTTTAATCTAAAAGTGAGGATTCCTTCCTTTACATAGACAAAAAAACCTAACCTCAAGATGGTATTGGTATTAACCATAATGATTCAAAAGCTCTATTTTGACTCAATTAATACGTTTACAAAAAATATAAGCAAAAGTATCTATTCAAAGATTTCTTCTTATTGACTGACCTCGTCTAGATACAGATAAACAAAAGCCCAGACTTATAAAATTGACAAATAACGCAGTTCTTCCATAGCTCATAAAAGGTAAAGGGATTCCAGTCACAGGACCTAGGCCAATAGTCATAAATATATTCACCATAATTTGAAAGATAAACATTGAAGTTATTCCAATCACAATCAAAGATTCAAAATCAGTATGCGCCTCAATGGCTATTTTTATTAATCGCCAAATTAGAATAAAAAATAAAAATAAGACCAATAAAGTTCCTAAAAAACCTGTCTCTTCTCCAAGAGCACTAAAGATGAAATCTGTATGCTGCTCTGGAATAAATTTTAATTTAGTTAATTGACCTTGCATCAGCCCTGATCCAAGCAATCCTCCAGATCCAATGCCTATTTTGCTTTGAAGCATGTGATATCCACCACCTAAAGGATCTTGGCTAGGATTAAGAAAAAGAATTAGTCGATCTTTTTGGTAATCTCTTAAAACAGAATCCCAAATCCAAGGAGAGATTTTCGCTATTAATGAATGAAAAAAGACAACTAATAAAGTTAGTAATTTTTTTTTATGTGGTAAAGACTTATAAGACAAAAAACCATTGATTGGGATCCATATAAAAAGTCCAAATTTATATAAGTATGCGAGTAACCCCGTAACCAAAGTAGCCAAAATAATAAATGCCCACTCATATGGCATCCCTGACCAATACAACATTCCAAGAAGTATTGCTCCAAAAACAAGAGATGTGCCAAGATCAGGTTGTATAAAAACCAAAATCCAAGGCAAAAAGGAAACGAATAAAGGTTTGATTAAATGAGATAAATCTGAAAACCTTTTTTGATCTAAGATAGAAGCCAAGACAAGTATTAAGGTTAATTTTGCAAACTCAGAAGGTTGAATATACAAGCCTGCAAAGCTCAACCATCTTCTTGCTCCCAAGGCAGAAGTACCACTAAAATTCACATATAAAAGTGTTGAAATAGTCAAAAAATATATTGTTGGAATATATTTTCTTAAATCTTGTAAAGGAAATTGAGCTAAAAAATAAATAATTAAAGATCCTATATAACCAATAATTGCATGTTGATACCAATCTGTAATCCCAATATTTCTTTGAGTACTCGCAATTAAAAAACAAGACAAATGTACTAAAATAAAAGGAACAATCCAAATTAAGAAATTTATATCTTTCCAAATCTTTTTATTTCTAACTATTTTAAAAGAAGATATTTTATAGCGTCCAAAACCCATCATTAATTTAAATCAATGGTTAACAGATAATGCATTACACAAAGTTCCAGCAAGTTCTAAAAATACTTTTGCTGTTATTGAATCTCTAGATGTATGTACGACAGGTAGATCCTTGCCTGTGCCTGAAAAAGTATCTGTCTCTATTGGTATCTTAGAGAGTAAAGGGACATTATTCTCATTAGCTAATTGACTACCTCCTCCTGAACCAAAAATCTTGTATGATTTTTCTGGCTGATCTGGAGGGATAAAATAGGTCATATTTTCTACAACTCCGAGTACAGGAATATTCATTTGTTTAAACATTGCCAAGCTCCTTCTTGAGTCTTGAAGAGATACATTTTGTGGAGTAGTAACTATTATCACACCTGCCATGGGAACTGCCTGAGCCAAAGAAAGTTGGGCATCTCCAGTCCCAGGAGGAAGATCTACTATTAAAAAATCACGTTCACCCCAAGAAGCTTGATATAAAAATTGTCTAATAATTCCATTAAGCATGGGGCCACGCCAAATTACTGGCTGATTTTGATCAATTAATAATCCCATTGAAACCATTCCTATTCCACAAGTTTCAATGGGAATAATCTTTTGATCTGCCCCCGAACCACTGACTTCAGGAGTTATTTCGCTAACACCGAGCATGTAGGGCGTATTTGGTCCATAAATATCAGCATCAAGCAATCCGACCTTAAAACCTTTTTGACTCAGGGCACAAGCCAAATTTACGGCAACAGTACTTTTACCAACACCCCCTTTACCGCTACTTATGGCTATGACATTTTTCACTTTTGGTATTGCAGTTAATCCCTGAGATTGACCACCATGGCCAGCTTGACCAATAGGAGACTCCTTCGATGGAGATGAATCACCTATCTCTATTTGTACTTCTTCTATATCTTCCAATGACTTAATACTTTCCCTAATATCATCTGCCATCTGACCTCTTTCAGCTATCGCAAAATCAGGGAGATTTAGTCTTACAACAATTTTCGGTGGCTTTACTGAAACTATTTCCAGCCATCCGAGTTCAACAATAGATCGTTCACTTCCGACATCCTTCACTGAATGAAACGCTTTTAAAACCTTCTCGTTGATTTGCATTCTCAATTTCTATTACATTTGATAATAGTAAAAAATTCGGCACATATTCCACCTCATTATCCAATGATATTGACTTTAGTAATAAGTAAAAACTATTCGCAATACAAACTTTTCCAATATTGGTGTGAAATGTGCATCATTTAAAAGTATTTTTTTAAAGAAAGCAAAATACAATTAGTTTTGTCCTCCTCACAAGATCAAGCCAATTTACCGGCAAACAATTCAAGAGATCGAGCAAAAAAGCTTGTTTTAGAGCTTCAAGATGAAATTTGCGCTGGCTTAGAGAGTATTGATGGAGAAGGCAAATTCCTAGAAGAATCTTGGGAGAGACCAGAGGGTGGTGGTGGACGCTCAAGAGTCTTGAAAGATGGAAAAATCTTCGAGCAGGGAGGGGTGAATTTTTCTGAAGTACATGGCAATGAACTTCCACCCTCAATCATTAGCCAAAGACCAGAAGCAAAAGGTCACTCTTGGTTTGCGACAGGAACCTCAATGGTTCTTCACCCGAAAAGTCCCTATATACCAACTGTTCATCTTAATTACAGATATTTCGAAGCAGGTCCTGTTTGGTGGTTTGGGGGAGGGGCTGATTTAACGCCTTTCTATCCATATCTATCTGACACTCGTCACTTTCACTCATGCCATAAAACTGCATGTGACACAATTGACAAAGATCTACATAAGGTTTTCAAACCTTGGTGTGACGAATATTTCTTTCTAAAACATAGAAATGAGACTAGAGGAGTTGGAGGTATTTTTTATGATTATCAAGATGGATCCGGCTTACTTTATAAAGGACAAAATGCCAATGGGAAGGCCTCTAAAATCTCAAAAGAGCTAGGGGACTATTCTTTGAAGTGGGAAAATCTTTTTTCACTTGCCAAAGCATGCGGGCAGGCATTTCTGCCCTCCTATGAGCCAATAATAAAAAAGCGAAAAAATCAAAGCTTTTCAACTAAAGAACGAGACTTTCAACTTTATAGGCGAGGTAGATATGCTGAGTTCAATTTAGTATGGGATAGAGGAACCATTTTTGGATTACAAACGAATGGAAGAACGGAGTCCATATTGATGTCATTACCACCCTTAGCAAGATGGGAGTATGGATATAAGCCAGAAGAAAATTCACGCGAGGCTCTATTAACAGATTTATTTACTAAGCCTCAAGATTGGTTTACAGATAAATCTCTGGAAGAGAGGTGTTTAACTCATCAAGCATTGGATTAGATACTGAACTTCTAGATTATTCCATTTAAAAAAGCCTGAACTATTTCAGTTGAAAGGAGCTTTATTGTTTTTTGCCTAGTTTTTAGATTTCTAAGATTTTGTTCTAGCAAACCCTCTAATTTACCAATTTCAAGAACCCTTATTTGCCTTCTTGGAGCACCTAAACCTCCTCTAAATGAAACAGGAAACCGTCCAAATGTTCTGGCGATTGACTCATCTATTTTATTTGGTGTCTCAGAAAAAGGAGGGATTAATCCTGAACCAACACCATAAATACCATATGCATCAAAATGAATCTCAATCGCATACCCACCACTTTTAGCAAATCTCTTCCCTACTGACCAATTCGTTCTTGGATCATTAGCATCATCTATATTTCTTATTTCTGGGTCATAAGATCTGATGTTTAAACCTTTTTTTTTGCCAAGTTTAACAATTGATTCTTGTAATTTTAAATTCCAAAAAAGTTCATCACTAATTTCTGGATGCATGGGATTCAAACCAAACTTGTCCACAGCTTCCCCAGGGGTGCCAGCACCAGCCAATCCCTGAGAGTCTGCGTGGCCAGCTAAAATTAAAATAGGGATATTTTTATCTACATCTTTAATGCCAACCCAAGTAGCAGGGAGATTAGAAGCTTCCCCTATGATCAGTTCAAAATCTTCTTTAAAATAAGAATTTCTAGTGTAATATTGTTGAGTAAAAGCATAAAAAGAAATTAAAAAAACTATTAATTTTAAAGTATCTAATACTTTATTTCTCACCACTAAAATTAATTAAATAGGAGAAGAAAGTAGTGAGTTTTCACTACTAAGCTCAAGACTTGCAGATAATTCCAACTGAATTGCTATCAGCTCATCACGATGAGCCTTGATTCGTAAAATGCTTATATCAGATATATCTGAACTTAATAACTTAACTTCTAATGATTCCTCTCGCTTGGATTTAATACGATAAATAATTCCAGCTAGAGGTGCACCAATGACAGCCAGTAATAAAGGCCACCAACTCAAAGAGGGATAAAGCTGAATCAAAACAAGACCCAAGCAGGCTGAGCCCACTCCTCCGAGGCAAGATAAAAAAATCACCAAAAAGGCACTAGAAGCAACATTGCCACTAAAGATCAACAATTTCTCTTCAACATTACCTCCATTTTTCCTCCAACCACGTTCTTCCAACCAAAAACTAATGCCTTTCAAAACTTCTAGGGGAGGCAAAGGAGACTGAACATCTACAATTGTTGTGCGGTCCTTACTAGCAGCTCGCAAAAAAAATCCCAAACCTATAGCCAATAGGATAGTGAGAAACAAAGTTGAGGAGAATGCAGATTGCATCTCAAAAATACGCTCATTATTATTTTAATTGTTCTGGAGAACATAGCTACAAAAATGAGCTAAAGAAATCAAAAGGTTTTAGAACAGATAAAATCGTTAAATTTACTGAATATTTTTTATCATTGGAGGTTCTAGAATTAGATCATAGAAAAATTTCTGCTGAATTAAATTTCCACTAAACTTAATTATGCCCAAAAAAACCTATGAACCCTCGACTTTCAATATCTTTGATCGAGACATAGATAATGAAACTGAGATTGCTTTAAAATCATCTTCAGCTTTAGCAGTTGATACCGAAGCCATGGGATTAATTCATGGTAGGGATCGGCTTTGTTTAATACAAATATGTGATGAATTTGATAATGTTATTTGTATTCGTATAGAACGAAATCAACATTCAGCACCACACTTAAAATCTATTCTTGAGAACAAAAAAATTGAAAAAGTCTTTCATTTTGCAAGATTTGATGTCGCTGCCTTAGCAAGTAATCTAAATATTGATGTTAATCCAATTTTTTGTACAAAAATCGCAAGTAAAATAGGAAGAACTTACAGTCCCAGGCATGGATTAAAAGAAGTAATTTTGGAGACTGTTGGAGTGGAATTAGACAAACAAGCTCAAAGCAGTGACTGGGGAAAAGTTGGTGATTTAACTCAAAAACAACTTATCTATGCTGCAAATGATGTTAGATATTTACTAGGCGCAAAACACAAACTTGAAGAGATGTTGAAACGTGAAGAAAGATGGGGGTTAGCCCAAAAATGTTTCCAATGCGTACCAGTTTTTTCCGAGCTTGATAGAAGAAGATTTACAAATATTTTTGATCATTAATTTTTTCATCCAAAAAATGTATTAATCCTCAAGCATAAAATTCTCCTCTTCTTTTAGAGCCTTTAATAATTGATCAAATGATGCAGCGGCAGATACACTTTGTTTTTTATCCTTATTTAAAGTTTGCTCAAGGAAACTTTGAGCAATTTCTTTTCTAGATTGCAAATCTTTTTTCCCTTCTTTAGCTGCCGCGACCTCTACTTTTCGTCGAGCGGCTGAAATACTAATACTCAAAGAGGATGCTAATTGAGCACAAATTTTAAGATAATGATGATCTTCAATTAGTGGCATATGCAGAAGCTTGAATAGAAAATCTTCATAAAAAATCTTTTATTAGATTACACCTCACTATGAGCCCTGGGACAAGTGATTAGAAATACTAAGTGCTATAGAGTGACTTCCGCCCTCTGGACCCATTCTTTGAGCCCCTCTTAAGCCAATAATCTCTCTATCAAAATCAGAGTTCAGTAAAAACTCTACTTGTTTTGCGAGAGTTTCATAACTTTTAGCAATAGCCACCGAACCTCCTAATAAACGACTTTGACGCTTAGCAAAATTGAAATTAAATTGGTGTCCTTTTGCTGGCAAGGAAACGCATGGGATACCTAAACCTACTAGTTGTTCTGTAGCTGTACCAGCATTAGCTACTCCTACTTCTCCCCACTTAGCCCAACAAGAAAATTGGTTAAAGCCAGTCAATATAAGTAATGAGTTTTTTTTCCATATTTCTGAAATCCCATTTTGACCTGTTGATTGATAAGTAGATTTAAAGCCTAAGTCCATCAATATTAATGCTATTTTTTTTCTCATTACAGAAGAACTTAAAGGAACAAAGACTGCAATGGAAGATTTAATTCGAATAAACTGAGTTGCAATTAAAAGTTTTTTAAAATTCTGATACGCCTCAGGCAAACGACTTCCACATAACAAAATCAAACGCCTATATCTTTTAAAGTCATTAGGACATTCTCTTTTAGATATTCCATCCATCATTGGATTTCCCAGGGACAGTGCCTTTATGCCGTGATTTCTCAAACCTCTAGCAGTGATTTTGTCTCTTACTGCAACCATCTTGCATCGACTAGATCGCATTAACCAATATTCCCATGGATCCCACTCAGTTCCTTTCAATCGATGGTAACAATCACTTAAAGCGGATCTTGGACCACTGGTCCATGTGTAATCACTTTTAGGAGTGCCAATAAAAAAATAATTTGCCCCACTAGCCCATGCAAAAAGAAGAGGTAATAAATCTCCAACTGCAACGATAATTTTTCCTTCTTTGGCTGCTCTATGAGTCAAAGTCCATTGAACCCAAAGACTTCCAAATAATCCAGCTTTTAAATCTAAAACCAAACCACTAAAACTCTGATTACTAAATCCTCCGCTTGGCAAAAATGTTGAGGGGCCAATCTTTGCAAGCCAACCATTTTTTACATGCTTTAAAAATGCTTTCCCATCTCCAACCATTGGGAGAACTTCTTGGGAGAAATTTGGATTCATTTCATGGAGAGCTTCTATAACCCTGCAAGCAATCGTGTCTTCTCCATGTCCATTACAAAGAAACAAAAGATTTTGTTCGGCTTGACTGATACGATTTGAATTGGAAATGAAACTTTCATTTTCGGCGGCATGGCCAAGTGGTAAGGCAGAGGATTGCAAATCCTTTATCCCCAGTTCGAATCTGGGTGCCGCCTTAATTATTATTCGTTTAATTTTCCTGCAGAAGACCTCCAGCAAAATGCTCCATGTGTAGCGAGTAGCAAGTTTCAAGAAGATTCAGAAATCAATTAATTGATCTTGGTACAATATATAAATATTGATCTATATCCATTCTTACAGTTAGCGTCTAAAAGAACCACTAGCGAAAAGCTTGTGGGTAATGAGAATGACAAATTTTTACATCTTATTTTCACTACTTGATTAAATATTTTTTGTACATGTTATGAAGGTTTTTTTTCATTACAATTAAATAGAAGAATTCACATATAAACATTATTCATGAATTAATATTAATCATATTAATGAATAAGAACAGTGTCTGATCAAATTGAGTTCAGTTCTTTTTATAAATTATTAAATTCAATAAAGGAAGGTAAATCCGAACAAATACCTTTACTAGATCAAACAATCAATGACTTCCAGAATGGTAATAACTCGAAAAGTTTTCTTGATGAATTAGGATCTCTTTATCTCTCTATAGGTATAACAGAATTATATAATTTTACGAATTCAAGAGATCTCCAAGAAATTGGACTTATCGATAAAGAAGGATGGGAAACTTTATCTTCTAAAAATCAACAAGAATTACCTGTATACCTAGCAAACAAAATGATTGAGTACATTAAAGAAAATAAAAAAGTAAAGGAAATGTCAAACAAGTGGAATATTAAAGAAGGTGAAATAAGAAAGCATATAACCAAAATGGCAAGATATATAACTGAAGGGATTATTGATGTAATTGAATAGAATTAAATACAGATTAATATTTCATATAACAATCTATTTAAATAGTTTTATATCTAAATAGATAAATCAATAATCATTATCTGCTACACAAATACCTAGACATCTTATTCCGTTACTAGAAGTTCTTCCACAATGATTACATAGAACTTTTTCTTGTTGACCTTTACTTTCATTGTCTTTATGTTTTTCTTCACTACTCTGCTTTTTTTCAAAATAAGAATCTTGAAAACTATTTAATTTATCCATGTAAGATAATAATATTAGTTTTATTTATTTGAAATAACTTCAATGAAGTCATGACTAAGAAAAAAATTGGGATTGGTTTTGGAACATGGGCGTGGGGAAATAAGCTTGTTTGGGACTACAAAGCTGAAACAGATGATATTTTACTTAAAAAAACTTTTTTTGATGCAATAAATGGGGGATTAGATCTTGTTGACAGTGCAGATTCATATGGCACGGGAAGTTTATTTGGGCAAAGCGAAAAGCTAATAGGCGATTTCCTTGAAGAGTTACCCAAGAGAAAGCTTAAAAAAATTACTATCGCAACAAAGCTTGCACCATTTCCATGGAGAATTGGTCGCAATGGTCTAAACAATGCATTCCAAGAAAGTAATCAGCGGCTAAAAGGAAATATGACAAGAGTACAACTTCATTGGAGTACTTATCGCTATGCACCTTGGCAAGAAGAACAATTACTAAATGGACTAGGAGATTTATACGAAGAAGGTTTAATCAAAGAAATTGGGCTATCTAATACTGGTCCAAAAAGACTAAATTTTTTATTCCAAAAGCTGAAAAAAAGAGGAATTAAAATTCAGAGTATACAAATGCAACTTTCGTTACTAACAAAACCATCTTTAGAAGATGAAAATATAAAAATTATATGTTATGAAAATGAAATTGAATATTTAGCTTATAGTCCATTAGGACTGGGAATCCTTACAGTTCCACCTAATCAATCTCCTAAGCCGAAAACATTCTTACGAAAAAGTTTATACCAAAGGATACTTCCAAAAACCATAGAATTGAGAACATTACTAACTAATATTGGTAAAAAGTATTCAGCTTCCCAAGCACAAGTTGCCTTGAATTGGGTTAGGTCTCATGGAGCTAAACCAATAGTCGGTATTCGTAATCCAAACCAAGCTAAAGATGCCATTTCAGCACTTAATTGGTCTTTAACTAAAAGTGAAAAACAAAAGCTGGATTTTTGCAGGAATGCATGTCTAGCAAATATGCCACTAAATCCTTTTAGTAGTCCATAATCCAAATTTAAGTATCAGGACTAACAATAACCTTCATTGAATCTGAAGAGGTTGGAAGACTAATAACTTTTGCCGGTGGAATTGGCTGTGAATTTGAGCTTTTTTCAATTATTTCTTTCTCAGGCTCTTTTTCATCATTAGCGCAAGCTTCTAAAGCCTCTCTCAACAACGAGTCAAAGGTTGCACCTGGCAATCTATGCCTAGCCACCTCAAGGAACGTGAGCGGTAAAGACTCTGATGCCGCATCTTTTAATGCAGGATTATTTTTTCTATGCTCTTGCTCGTCCTGAATTGCTCGAATAAATCTTAGAGTAACTTCATGCTTAGTCGAAGCTTTAATCAAAGTATCGTTGTCTCTTTGACCATTAATTGCTTCTTGTTCTAGGTCATTTATTCTACTCTCCAAACTTGTAAGTACTTCATCAGCTTCTTTCCCAATATGAGAAAGTTGTCCGTCAGACAAGTTTGGTAAATCAGCTACATATACTTTTCCATGATCTCTAAGGGTTAAAAAAGTTGGTCTTGGGCCACTATTTTGTCTCATACCCGAATCTGCTTGACCTCCAAGAGGCTTTCTAGGAGGTGTAGGACCTGCAGAACTTCTCCTACGCGTTAGACGCTGTTGATTTTCAAAAGGCATAGAGCTAATTAAGATCTAACTTCGCATTACCCGAACTAATATCCGGCTTGCGTTTTTTTTTACATCTTACTGTTTTTTTTACCGTTATAGAAAATCTTTTTATCCTTCATTTAATTTGTTCAAATACTGTACTGGGGATTTTATAAAACTTCGCTTATAACCTCAACTTGGTATTCCAAAAATACCGATATGTTTTGAATTGTTCTGACTTTCAACAACTTGACCTATATTCCAAGCTTCAAAATCATTTTTCATACATATTTCTAAAGCAGAATTCACCTCATTTTTAGGAACAATTAAACAAAAACCAATACCCATATTAAAAGTATTCCAAAGATCAATTTCAGGAATATCTCCAGCATTTTGTAACCAATTAAAGATTTCAGTTATTTCCCAAGTAGTTATATCTATATGTGGTGACAATCCAGAAGGGAAAATTCTAGGAAGATTCTCTGGCAATCCACCACCTGTAATATGCGTCATTCCATGAATTGGTAAATTTTCTCTCAACAATTTCTCAACAAGTTGAACATAAATTGCTGTTGGTTCCAGCAAAGATTGGATCAAGTTCCTTTTATCTTTCCCAAAAAGAGTATTTTCATCCACATTCGCCATAGAAAGAACTTTACGAACAAGACTAAAACCATTGCTATGAACACCGCTACTTTTAATCCCAATGATCTGATCTTCACAATTAATTTTCGTGCCGTCTATTAAGTGATGATTTTCAACGATCCCAACACAGAAACCTGCAAGGTCATATCTTCCACTGGGATAAAAACCTGGCATTTCAGCTGTTTCGCCTCCCAAAAGAGAACAATCCGATTGACAACAGCCTGCTGCAATGCCCTCTATCACTTCAGCTAAAGCATCAGGAGTCAAAGTTCCGCTTGCTATGTAATCAAGAAAAAATAAAGGTCGAGCCCCATTAGTTATTACATCATTTACACACATTGCAACCAAGTCTATTCCGACTCCAAAATGGCAACCATATTGCTGAGCTAATTCTAATTTTGTACCAACACCATCTGTCCCAGAGACCAAGACTGGACTTTTAAAGCCTTTTGGAATTCTTATACATCCTCCAAAACCTCCTAACCCACCTATGACCTCACTTTTATGAGTTTTTTCAACGCATGATTTAATTCTCTCCACAAAGGCTCTTCCAGCAGTAACATCAACTCCCGCAGTTTTGTAATCCATCAGTAAAAAGCTTTCTTATTCAAAAGATATGAACCCTAATATGAAATCCATATGGGATCAGTATCAGTATGCAATCAACTTATTTCATTTCAATCATAAGTTGATGAAATTAATTTGTTTACAAACATAGTGGTACGAAAAATCTTCCAAACTAATGCTGAATTAAAAGATTGGCTTAGTGAA
>QCHK01000010.1 GCA_003279635.1 Prochlorococcus sp. AG-402-B05
TATCAATAGCTCCATCACCAATTGAGGTTTCAAGTTTAAACGTATCGATGGTCCTCTCTCTTACGTAATAAACAGCCTCATTGGTTAAACCTCCTATTTCTGTAGCACCTTTTGCTAAGTATTGAATTCGTTGTCCGTTTCTATAACCGTGATCATCAATGTTAATGACATCTGTATTCGTATCAACTGAGCTGGTGATGAGATTTTTTTCATTTTCTCCTGAGGCAGTAAAGGTCGTCGTATAAGTATTACCTACTTTAGTGAGAGGAGTAATTGTTCCTCCTGTTATCGTTATATCGTCTACTGTTAAATCAGCTGTAGACTCAGAAGTCGTAAACGTTAAATTGATTGTTTTGTCATAGCCCTTAAATCCACTCCTGCCATCTGCAGAGGTGATGCTAATCGTTGGGGAAGCTGTATCAATTATTATATTTAATGGTGATGATTCGGCAGATTCATTAATCTCGGTTCTTTCAAATACTCTGGCATGACCTCTATTTCCCCATCCATTATTGTCCCAATCTTCTGCTCCAACAATAAGGGTTGAACCATCAGACGAGATCTCAAGTGCCTGCCCATGCCATCCCCCTCCTAGGTGATTCCCTCGATACTCACCAATAATTGTATTGCCTAAATCAATCCATTGATTACCTATATTTTGATAAACATTGACAGAACCAGCACCCTCCCCATTTAAGTCATTTTGTGGTGAACTAACAGCTACTATTGAACCGTCAGCACTTAGTGAAACTGAAGCCCCTGAATCGTCCCAAGATGCTTTACCATCGATATCATTTCCAACCTTTTCCCAGTCTTTAGTTGTAGTATCGTAGTCATAAACTCTAACATGTCCGGTATTATTACTATTACCATCATTAAATAATGCTCCTATCGCTACTCTATGTCCGTCATCAGTTAGTGAAACAGAAAAGCCTGAATAATCGTGAGCAGCCTCACCGTAAATAGAAGAACCTAATTGTACCCATGTACCATTTTCACCTTCTTGAAATATTTTTACCATACCTCTATTGTTTAAGCCTTCATGATCACTACCCTCTCCACCCATTGCAAAAGTTTGTCCATCACCAGATATTGTTGAAGAACGACCTAGAACATCATAGGAATTATCACCTTCAAAATTAGCTACCCTTTCCCATTGATCAGTACTATTAATATACTTATAGACACCTGCAGATCCTCGTCTATTAGTTCCTCCGTGTACAACTCCAAGAGCAAGCGTTTCACCATCATTTGATATTGATGGCCTTGCCCAACCAAGGTGATCATCTTTTTTTTCTCCATAAATTGTATTTCCTTTTTGATTCCATTGATTCGCTCCATTGTTTTCAAAAACTTTTACATCACCAGTTTTGTTAGCACCTATATCAGAACGTGGTGTACCAATCGCAATTACACTTCCATCATATGAGAGGCTGTTTGTAAAAGTATTATCCCAAGCATTTATTCCATCAAGATCACCTATTCTATTAATTGAATTGTTATTAATATCAAAGATCTGAACATTACCGTGATCATGATGCCGATGCCAAGGAGCTCCAACTGAAACAGTTGTGCCATCTCCTGAAATACTTACTGATGATCCAGCACGATCGTATTCCCATTTTCCTAATAGAGAATCTCCAACTTGATCCCAAGAAATATCTTCACTGATTGCTTTTAATGAATAAGATCCTGGAGTTAATTCACTGGATGTAATTTCCCAAGATCCATCACTCCAGTCGGCTATCGTTGTTCCTAAAACGACATCACCATTCAATAAAGTTATTTTGCTACCTTGTTCTCCTACGCCAATAAAAGTAGGTGTTTGAGACGTTGTTATATTATCGCCAACAGTACCTGTATCGCTTGTAGATTTTATTGCTAAATTGGTTGGAGATGGATTAGGAAGATCTATCTCAACGACTCCTTTTAATAATCCATTATTATTATTATTATCAAACCATTTGCCTGTAGTCGATGAAACAGCACCATAATCTTGGTTATTAATATTATTTGGCTGGCCATCTTCCCAATTTGTATAAACAAAAGGTGAACCATCACTCCATTTCCACGTGACGCTTTTATTCTCATCGTCTTCAACCTCTGAATCATTGGCTCCAATCCAGTGCCAACCAGAATCTTTTACTAAATTATTAAAGACATAGTCTTGTTCTTCCTTGCTGTTAATGGAAGCTAAATGGCCACCAAGAGATTGAGCTGTAGCTTCTCCTTCTGTCCATGTCGAAGCATCTATAATGAAATAGGCTTTGTCACCAAATGTCTGAACAGGTATTTCAGCTAAACCTTGTAAATCATCATTAGGTCTTTCAATCCAATCATTCCAATCTCCTGGTTGCCTAACTGCAGAATATATAGAGTCGCCATGTATGGGAGACCAGATATGAACCCAATCTTCCTTGTTGCCTCCATTACTTGGTTCATTTGGTGCCCAATTTGCGTAGTTTAAAGGAGTACCATCAAGCCATTTGAAGTTACCTTCAACTTCTGTATCAGATAAACCAATCCAAATATCTTTATCAGCATTAACAACAAAATTGTCATAAATAAATTGCTGTTCTTCTGCCGTATTTATCGAAACAAGTTGACCGCCAAGCTTTTCTGCATTGCTTTTCGCCTCATTCCATGAAGACCCAACTACAAATGTATAAAAGGAGCCATCGTAATATTGTGTACCCATTATCTATGCAATCTCTTTAAGACTTGTTTTAACCTTGCAATATATATGCTCATCTGCTCTTGAAATATAAATTACAATTGGATTTAAATAGGTCATTATTAATATTCTCTGTAGTATTAAATATCTCTATTTCTTTTTGAAAATCCATAATAGTAATTAATTATTTATTGATTATTGATTTTGATTTTGATTTTGATTTTGATTTTGATCATATAATATCAATCAATAACCCTATCATTCTAGAAAAGTATTATTTGTCTCAATATGTATATAAAATCAGGTTCGGTCCGATACAAATAACTTAAAAAAAGTATTTAAGGCTACTTTTTTCTTTTTCTTTTCTGGCTTTATTTGTATTTAGATCGAAATTGACACTACAAGTTGACAAGGATGAATTACTAAACTGATTTGAAAGAAAAAGTAATATTTAATACATAATTATCTGAGATCAATCTATTTATGATGAGATATGTATCCAGCTGAACTTTAAATTATAGAATTAAAGATATTAATAGCAAGATATTTTTATCATGGTTTGTTTTTTGATTTGGTCATTAAATATATAAAAATGTTTAATAAATTCCCCCTTTTTGATTCTCCTTAACCGTAATTGTGGATTGAATTCAGCCATAAGATCATCTTTTGTCATTAAGCTCCACTAATTAGACATTTTCGGTATACCCAACTAATCAGTATTAGCAACTGATCTTGATCGAAGAGGCCGTATCAAATTCTTCGGTTTACAACATTTTAAATTCCAGGTAGTCGAATCAAAGTAGATATGTCCTTTGAACTGAATGTAATGTATTCCTCTTTATTTGATGCTGTATTGGCTGATTCTTTCTTATCTCCTATGAGAACAGTTTATGTTGTCTCTGTAGGAATAGTTAATCTTTGAATAGATTGTTTATTTTCAAAGCTTCCTAATAATAGCTATTGATTAAGTTACCCATTAAAAAAATTTGATCAACTATCTCTTGAACCCAGGCAATTCCAATCAGAAATATAGGCAGAAAAAAACGTAATGATGTCGGAGTCTTACTCATTACCTAGACCACCTGCATTGATCTGCGTATCTCTGATATATCGTTGCGTACCCTTTCCCTACAAGTCTTTTGTGAATATTCATTCTTCCTTTAGATAATTCTACCAATGTTCTGCCGTAACGATCCTTGGGTAATCCTACGAATAGAAACCTCTTGTCCAGCAACCAAACTATTGAGATGATCCCTTGCAGCTTTGGCTGGGACTGGATCAGCTCTCGATCCTCTTGATTCGGGTGTATCAATACAAGCTAGTCTTATCTTTTCGCCTTTAATTGTGGTACACGTATCCCCGTCATAACAGCTTTTGATCGTAACTAAATTATTCTTGTTGGAGAAATAGTTAATACCAAGAATCACAACAAGTCCACCCAGACCGATCTTCAGTAAATCAAATACACAACCAAAACAACCTTTAATCATTTTTTGGAACCCTTGAGTAACTGTTCAATAGGCAGCGATGCAGGACAGTTTATGAGACAGGTGAGTCTAATGATTAAGTCAGAGTCTTATGAAAACCACATTCCGCCATTCTTACTTGCTTCTAGAAAAAGATCTATTTTGTTCCTGCTGTTTCTCAATAAGCTCTTTGGACATGTCCATCGCAGCTGTCTCATTCTTAATGGGTTGAACTGTCACAGGTCATAGTCTTGAAATCCATGATCTTGTTCTTGCCCTAGCGAATGAAACCATTGAACAAATTCCTTAAAATTTTAGCCAACTAATTAGCTCCCTATATTTTTTATAGCTTTAAAACTGCAATCAGCTATTAGATCCGTCTTGAGATAAAGACGGGTGAAATCATTATGTTCGCTTTGATTTCATTAATTACATTTTTCTAAATGGGTGAATCATTACAGAAAGCTTTTTTTCGGTGTCATTGCTCTAGGTGTCTCTTTTATCGCTATCGAATTAATACCTGTTTCTAGACAAGCTGCTTACTGGAATCGCTGTTTAGACAGCACAGTGAAATGGATAGATCAGGCAAAAGATAAAGGGATGGAATCAGAAAGCCAAAGAGTCTCTCGCAGTCGGTGTATGTAATGGGGCTGTATATGAGCCGAAGTTAAAAACTCAGTAATTACCAATGTGGATCTTCACCTTCAATATCGCCGATGTCATAGCGTGATCTTTGCAGCATGCTCTTTTTAATAGTCTCTCTTTCATAGGAAGTAAAGGTATTAGATCGATTGATATAAATAAGGTTTAATAAATTCCCGCCAGAGAGAGAGACTCCTCCTCAAAAGATTGTATTACATCAGGCGAAAGAGAATATTTTCCACGTTTAGGTTTAACTAGTTGGCGTTTCGCTGTTAAAGCTCCAAGGGTATTGTCTACTGTCTTGAACTTTGCTTTGGCATCTGAGTATGCCTTTTTCTGAATCTCGTTCCTTGTTAAAGAATGAATGCCAATCCTATGTGATTTCAAAGAATACTTTTGATTACGTTCTCGCAGCTTCCAACAATTTCTTCTTCTGGTAGCAGTTCAAGTTGATTGTCTTTGAGCGTAAATCTAACTTGTCTTCGTGGATCAACTACAGCAGCACGATCTTTGATAAGTATCGCCTTCACCCCTATTTGTTTAGGATTTGATGTTTGTTCATCGTCGTTAAAACTGGATCCAGCCTAATAACCATTGAAGGCTCTTCTGCCCAACTTTTAGCCCCTGAATGAGCCCCTTGTTCTGTCCCGTCGTGAGATAGAAATTCCAAGTGGCAGCCTTGGCTCTGACAGATTCCTTCTCGTATATATTGGAGAAGTGTTCTTACTTATTGAATGTCTAGATAGCTCCAACCACCTCTAGAAGAAACTGATTTAGCAGAGTCAATCACAATATTAGAAATCCCTTGAGTCTTTATGAATTGCTCTAGTTTTATGATTCCATTAATATCTACGGCCCAAGCATCATGGCCTTGCTCAGGATCAAATCCCCATATAAATACTTTTTGTTCAGGACCACTCATAACCGGATCATCATCTTCTATGCCCAATTGATCCATTGAGTCTTTTAAGGCTCCAAGTCCTGAATCAGTTGCGATGAATAATGTTTTACCAGGTTCACATGCTGTTGACCGATCAAGAATATTTTTACCTTTGGCATAGTTATAAGCCTTCCAAAGAGCATATATCATTTTACCTGAACCAGCCTTACCATAGGTAAGACATATATCGCCTTTTAGTAGCCATCCGTCCATTAAATATGAAAGTGGAGCAACTTTTTTAAAATCAACCCATTCATTTTCTGGAGTGATAGGAGTAATTTTAGAAGCAGAAAATCTTTTAAATAAGGCAGAATTAATCTGTTCATCTTTGACTTTAAAGTTAGTCTTCAGTTCAGACTTAAATGCCATTTCAGAGTCAGTATCACCTGCTTGAATCGCAGCAATAATTTCTTCTAAGAAATCTGAATAGGATAATTCTTCAGAGGTCATAATTCACCTCCTTCTTGTACCTTCTAATCGGTGGTTTGATCTATGCCTCCATAATCTTTGTGCTTGCTACAGATATTTCTCTCATTTCGATTGCAGATTTCGCAATAACTTGTTCTTACCCAGTCCCCCGAAGAAGTGCTGGCAATTGAGATTGGTCGCTTCCTGTCAAATTTCTATAAGAACTCGACTGTTAGATCCCACCAATCATCAGGGGGAGGCACCAATCTCTCAGGCCCAAATCCATCGGGCCAAAGGTAAGATCCTCCGCTTGGATGCTTACCAAGAATTGCAATCTGGCGACCACCCACAAAGAAACATTCAATCTGTTCTTTATCGCCAGTCTTTTGGGAATAAGTGAACTCTCCAGTATTGAGTTGATTGATTTGTTGATTGCTTGGCTGAAAAAGTAGTTTCCTTCTCCAAGCATCATTGGATCTTGCAACGATCCAAGTCTTTTGGAGAACCATCCCCCGACTCTTTAACCAATACCAAGCGCTTTCGCCATCAAGATCAAAACAGAGCAATGGTCCTGTGGATAATCCAGTTCTTGCTCCGATAGTTGTGCAGTTTTGATACTTGAGAAGATCATCAATGCTGTACCCTTAGATTTTGGCCATCCTTTGATAAGAGGAATTTTCCCTGAGAGTGGAATAAAGGCAAATCGTTCTACTAATGGATTTAAGCGGTGAGCAGTCTCTGGATCTAAATTGGGGTTGGATTCAGCAGGCCCGCCATCAAAGGTGGGCTTTTTATTGAGTAAGTCCACTAGGCCTGCTCGTGACTCTTTAGTGCGTCAGCGATGATCGCCCTCATCAAATCGGCACGGGAGCAGTTATATCTGCGAGCTAAATCATCAAAAGATTCCTGCATCCCTATTTCAACTTTGCAGGCAATTACAGGATCAATTTTTCTGACCGTTGGGATTACTTTGAGTAGTGACATTTAAGGAAGAAATATCTTCCCTCCATAGATACAGACACCTAAGAACTATTGCAAAGACTGGATTCTTAGTGAATATTGCTTAATGTGCAACCGTGAAATTAAACTCATGAGTTAAGAAAACATCAATTTTGAAGAGGCTGTCCTAGTTCATCTCTCAATCTTCTAATTCGCTGCAATAGTTTTAATCTTCTACTTCTTGCTGTAGCTGTAAGAAATATCCTCAAAGGGAAATAAATCAAAGTCATAGTGCCTGCTAACCCAGCCATGAGAATAAAAAATAAAGCCCCGGGATCGTTCATACGTTGACACTAACTACCTTCTGCAAAAATTGGGAATAATTTGTGAATTACAATTCGGCTTTCCCCACTTATTTAGCCTCCCCTAATGTGTGTTTCCTGTGGGAGATTAAGTTCAATTCAAACCAAATATGGCAAAACTTCTAAGTTTTTCAGACGAATCCCGTGGTGCTCTAGAAAAAGGAGTAAACAATTTAGCCAACGCTCTAAAAGTCACAATTGGACCTAAAGGTAGAAATGTTGTTATTGAAAAGAAATTTGGAGCCCCAGATATAGTTAATGATGGAGTAACTATTGCCAAGGAAATAGATCTTGAAGATCCATTTGAAAATTTAGGCGCAAAACTCATTGAACAAGTTGCATCAAAAACGAAGGAAAAAGCTGGCGATGGAACAACTACTGCAACAGTTTTAGCTCAATTTATGGTTCAAGAAGGTTTGAGAAATACAGCCGCCGGAGCCAGCCCAATCGAATTAAGAAGGGGAATGGAAAAGGCTGTAGCTCAAATAGTTGATGATCTAAAGAAAAAAAGCAAATCAGTCAGTGGTGATGCTATTAAGCAAGTTGCGACAGTAAGTGCCGGTGGAGACGAGGAAATAGGTTCAATGATTGCAGATGCAATAGATAAGGTAAGTTTTGATGGAGTGATAACAGTTGAGGAATCCAAATCTCTAGCCACCGAGTTAGATATCACTGAGGGAATGGCATTTGATAGAGGCTATAGCTCTCCATATTTTGTGACAGATGAAGATCGATTAATTTGCGAATATGAAAATCCATCAATCCTAATTACTGACAAAAAGATTTCATCAATTGCCGATCTCATTCCTGTTCTAGAAACAGTTCAAAAGAACGGAACACCATTAATAATTCTTGCAGAAGAAGTAGAGGGTGAAGCATTAGCCACATTAGTAGTAAATAAAAATCGTGGTGTTTTACAGGTAGCAGCTGTTAGGGCTCCATCATTTGGCGAGAGAAGAAAAGCTGCTCTTGGAGATATTGCAGTATTAACTGGCGGCACATTAATAAGTGAAGATAAAGCAATGAGTCTTGAGAAAGTTCAAATTTCTGACCTAGGTCAAGCAAGAAAAGTAACAATTACAAAAGAGAGCACAACAATTGTCGCAAATGAGAATCAAAACACCGAACTATCTAATCGCATTGCCTCAATCAAGAGAGAACTTGACGAAACAGATTCTGAGTACGATCAAGAGAAGTTAAATGAGAGAATCGCTAAACTTGCTGGCGGTGTAGCTGTGATTAAAGTCGGAGCTCCAACTGAAACTGAATTAAAGAACAGAAAGCTCAGAATCGAGGATGCTCTGAATGCAACTCGTGCAGCCATTGAAGAAGGTATTGTTGCAGGTGGTGGAACGACTCTTCTTGCACTAAGTGAAGGACTTGGAGATTTAGCTAAAAAATTAGAGGGTGATCAAAAAACCGGAGTTGAAATAATAAAAAGATCCTTAGCTGCTCCAACAAAACAGATAGCCATCAATGCTGGATTTAACGGAGATGTTGTTGTATCAGATATCAAGCGTTTAGGCAAAGGCTTCAATGCACAAACTGGAGAGTACGAGGATTTGCTTGAAGCAGGAATCTTAGATGCTTCAAAAGTAATACGACTTGCTCTTCAAGATGCTGTATCAATTGCCTCACTGCTCATAACTACTGAAGTTGTTATTGCTGATAAACCTGAGCCACCAACAGCGCCAGGAGCTGAAGGTGGAGACCCAATGGGTGGTATGGGTGGTATGGGTGGTATGGGTGGTATGGGTGGTATGGGAATGCCTGGAATGATGTAAGAAAATAAAAAGATCTACAATTTCAAATTAGAAAATTAGAAATTAATAAAAACTAATTTAGAACTTATTTTCTTAACAACCACTTCTTGAGATAACTATATTTAGGTTTAGGAGGCAAAGGAATCAAAGCTTTTATTTCAGGTTGGCTTTTACTGTCTTTGGATATATTTATAGCTTTGTCTTCATAATTTTTTTTCTCAGCTATTGAATAAGATGTAATTATAAAAGTTTTATCATTCTCATCCTTAACTGACTCATCAAGCTCTTTGTTTATTATTTCTTTTGACTGATTAACATCGTCTTTAATAGAAGTTTCTTTTTCGCCCTCGAAAGAATTTTCTTTTGATTGATCAATTTTTTGATTATCTACATTATTTGGGTTTTGATCTAACTGTTTTAAATCTAGGCTTTGCAGTTCTTCCAAACTATCTACTCCAAAACGATGAGCCCATTGAGATTTCAGGAGAAAATATAAATCATTATCATTAGCCTTTAGAGCTTCTATAATTTGTTTTTGTAGCTGATACTTTCTAGACTCCAAGGTTCTTTTAAATCGCTAAATTAAGATTATCAAGCAAGTTTGCGATTTAAAAGAGGTCTGATAAGAAAAAATAATCCAACTGTAAGAATCAATAGAATTGCTAAGCAAGAATATCCATTCACTTCTCCATAAGGAGCATTAATTAAAACTGCTCTCAGATCGACAGAACTTTGGTAAGCCATTCGAATAGGTTCAATCGCAAATGTTAATGGATTAATTGATGCTATCCATCCAAGCCATTCAGGCATAAAAGATATGGGGGCTAGGGCTGTGCTAGCAAAAAGGACAGGCAGATTAGCTATGAAGATAATTGCAATTAATTCTATATGTCCTGGTAAAACAAAGGCCAACCCAAGACTCAGGCCAGTTATTGCAAATACCAATAACAATAATGTTATTGCTATGAGAAGAAAACCTCCCAGACTTGGCCATCCATAACCCAATAGAGCAGAAGTTGCCATTATTGCAAAACTCTGCAAAAGGCTAATAGAAGTTATATAGATTACTGAAGAAATTACTATTGAACTTCTACTACTCAATGGTGCAACTAATAGTCGATTTAGAAAACCAAATTCTCTATCAAACATCAAAGGGAGGCCAGCATTAAGAGCACCACTAAAAGCAGTAAAGACTATTAATCCTGCACCAAGGAATTCTCCATAGCTACTGCTCCCTGGCAAAAAATCAATAGGAGCTTTAGAGAATAACGCTGCAAAAAGTAAAAGCCATATCAAAGGCTGGAGAATCCCTGCAAATAAAGTTGAGGGTCGTCGAATTAATTGAATGAAAAGCCTCCAAGTTAGAGCAGAAATCTCCTGAGACATTTCATTCAAATCATTTCTAGATTGCTTTTCCTGCTGAAGTGATGGGTTAGTAGTAATCATGTGTTTAATAATTCAGGAGTAATAAAGTTAATTAACGCATCGATTTCTTATTCTCAAGCTTAAAATCTCTTTTACCCGCAAGTTCTAATTCAGCGTCCATAAGCGTTTTTCCTGTCGCCTGCAGATAAACATCATCTAAACTTGGCCTACTGTGAGAAAGAGCAAAGACTTCAAAATTTTCTTTTGAAAGATGAGCCGACAAATTAGATATAACATCATTACTTTGCACTAAAAAGTTTAGCGAATATCCTTGCGTTTGATTCACCACTACATTTGACACTCCATTTATATTTTTAATTAATTTCTTTACAGATTCAGCTTCTACTTCATCACTGAACTCTCGCACCCTAAGTGTCACTCTATCTCCACCAAGTTCTTTTTTTAAATCATCTGGTTTTCCACTAGCAATGACTTTTCCTTTATCAATAATAGCTATCTCATCCGCCAATTCATCTACTTCCTCAAGATAATGACTACTTAAAAGAATTGTAGTTTCTTTATTTCTTAGTTCCTTCAATAATCCCCAAATAACTGATCGACTTTCTATGTCCAACCCAACAGTAGGTTCATCAAGAATCAATAATTCTGGTTCATGCAACAATCCTGATGAGAGGTCAAGTCTTCTTTTCATACCTCCCGAAAAAGAACCACATCGTCTATCAATCCATTCATGCATATCCAGTCTATCTATCAATTCTTCAATTCTGTTTTTCTTATATTTTTTATCAAGATGATAAAGATCTCCTTGAAGCTGTAACAACTCTCTACCTGTAAGTATTTTATCGATTGCGACATCTTGAGCTACATAACCCAATCTTCGTCTGGTTTCTTTTTCCTCAAACAAGACATTATGTCCCCCGACCTCAACATAACCAGAATCAGGCGAAAGGAGAGTACAGATAATTCTAAGTGCAGTGCTTTTACCTGCCCCGTTTGGGCCCAATAATCCATACAAAGAACCTTTAGGAACTTCGAGGTTAAGTCCATTTAGAGCCATAACAGAGCCATAAGACTTAAATAGATCTCTAAGTTTGATGAAAAACATCTAGGAATAAATTGCCTAAAAAGATAAGCTGATATCTTCTAACAAATTCTAATTAATTTTGGAGAGCAAGTTCATAAAGTTTTTATTTTTATTTTATAGATTTACGAAAATCCGATATAGAAGTCTCTAATTAAAGCTATTAACTGATCATTAAAAACAATTGACACTTGTAATCTACTAATAACCAGCAAAAAACAAATCCCGAACATATAAAGAATAGACCATCGAAATAAACCCTTCGCACGATCTAAATCTTCAGGATTATCTCTTAATCTGGAAACCAATTGAAGAAGTCTTGAATTATAAGGTAGTAATAAAATTCCATATAATAAACCTCCTTCAGGTAAAACGAAGCACCCTAAAAAGCTTAAAAAAACAGTTAGATAGCCATACACAGAGATAGCCTTAACTGTAACAAAAGGTCCACTTACTGTAGGAAGCATAGGAATGCCAACAGATCGATAGTCCTCTTTCAACAAGATGGCCAAAGCCCAAAAATGTGCTGGGGTCCAAACCATAACCAAAGAGAATAGCCACCAACCACCTAATCCAATATGTCCTGCCGCTGCTGAAGCTCCTACAAGAGGGGGAATTGCTCCAGCGACACCTCCAAAAACTATATTTTGAGATGTTCTAGGTTTTAAGAAAGCTGTATAGAGAAGTACGTAACTACAAAGTCCTAAAAGAGTAAGTCCCGCTGCTAAACAGTTAACTCCACTTACTAAAAGGGCTGAAGAAACAAGTGTACAAGCAATTGCTCCAATAAAAACAGAAGACTGAGAAAGGCGACCAGAAGGTAATGCTCTATTACTCGTTCGTTTCATTCGCTTATCAAGATCTTGTTCCCATAAGCAATTAAGAGCTCCTGCAGCCGCAGCGGCAAGGGCTCCTCCTGCTAAAGTGCATGCCATTCTTGGAGAAGGTAATGGCCATTGCTCAGAAAGAGCCATTCCTCCAACAGTTGTTGCAAGTAAAAGAGGAATTAATCTTGGTTTGGCGACTTCTAGCCAAGCTGGCAGTTTAATACGCTTTCTAGAGGGAACTATTTCCTCGCGATTAACGGGCTGTGTAATTAATTCTGATGTAGAGCTAACCATGACATGTCTCCAATGTTGATTGGTTGATATAAAGTGATTGGGAAGAGTCATCATTTCCTCTACCTTTAAAATTCAAGGCTGCTATTAAGGCAACTAACAAGCAGGCAATTAGTTGATGACCAATAATAAGGCTAGGCTCACTCATCCTTAGATGAATAGAAAAAGCTCCTAAAAGGATTTGTGAAATGATCAAAAAAATAATCGTTAAAAGATAGGGCCATTGCTTAATAAAAACATCTCTCTGTAAAGATGAAACAATTACAAATAAAATCACCAAAAAGCTCACTGGTATAGCACTTAATCGATGAAGTCCTAAAAGATTGCAAGACTCTCCCAAATCCAAGCATCTTTGAGCAGCCCACGAGGTTGCCACCCGACTACCTAGTAAAGACTGAGCGATCACTGCAAAAAGGGATACAAATCCAAAACAACGAAGCCAAGTTGGAAAAATTGATTTACCTGGATTAAGTAATTGTTGAGTCACACCACTCATAATGGCAACAAGAGTAAATGCAACTAAAAGATGAGCCATGATGACTAAAGATGGTAATAATTGCAGTACTGTCAAAGCGCCTAAAAAACCCTGCAGAGAAACCAAAAGAGTCAAGAATCCATAGATCCAAGGAAGCCATTTAGGTAAAGTTTTTGCCCAGTACAAAGAGAAAGCAAATTGTGTAATTAACACAATCCCTACGAAGAAGGCATCTAAGCGATGAAACCATTCCAGGAAGACTTGTAAATTCATTTGCCTACCAGGCAAAAACGATCCGTAGCAAAGGGGCCAGTCTGGGCAAGCAAGACCAGCCTCCATAACTCTGGTTGCTCCTCCTATCACTACAAGAGCGATAAGTGCAACCACCACGTGAGCAGCAAGCTGGCCCAATCTAAAGAGTGGCTTAGGTGGATAAATAACCTGCACGTATGCAAAAATCCATCAAGATCATTGTTTACTCAACGTAGCGATTACTTCTTACACGTCACCTAAATAAACTGACTGGAACATAAAGATTCTCTTTAAAAAAATTATTCATCTTGAATTAACAATTAGCCGATACATTAATTACTTTTGCCCATAACCTATAGATAGAAAAGGAGATCTTCTTGCCGAAACTGTCGGCCATCTTAACTCTTACAACAAGTTTAATCCTTGGAATAGCTGGAGTTTGGGTTGCGTACAACGTAAATATGCTTCCCGTGAGCGCGAGCATGAATGCTCCTGTTTACGATGAACTCTATCGAGTCCTGTTCATTATTGGCGTCATACTTTTCATAGGTATGACTGCTTTAGTAATTTATAGTCTTATTCAATTTCGTCGTAGACCTGGAGAAACTGGAGATGGCATTGACTTAGAGGGTAATATTTCTCTCGAAATTTTCTGGACAGCAGTTCCTGCAATTGTTGTTTTATTTGTAGGTTTATATAGCTACGATATTTATGATCGAATGGGTGGTATGCAACCTTTAATGCATGATCACAGTGGTCAAATGGATAATCAGGCCGAGAGAGTGTGGGGAGGGATTGGTTCTGGTCCAATTGAGTCTTCATCTAAGAAAAATTCATCCTCATTACCAATTGAGTTAACTGCAATGCAATTTGCTTTTATCTTTCATTATCCAAAAGGAGATATTATTTCGGGCGAACTTCATGTTCCTGTTGGAAGAGAAGTTAGTTTAAAAATGGAATCTAAAGATGTAATACATGCTTTTTGGGTGCCTCAATTCAGACTTAAACAAGATGTCATTCCTGGCCAACCAACTATTTTAAATTTCACTCCTACAAAAGCAGGCAATTTCCCAATTGTTTGCGCAGAATTATGTGGTCCTTATCATGGTGGGATGAGATCAAACGTAATAGTTGATAAACAAGAAGACTTTGATACTTGGTTAAAAGAAAACTCTAAAGAATCAATATAAGTTCATGACTATTTCACTCAAACCAAACAACTCTTCTCCAGAAAAACTTCAACCAACTGGATGGCTCAAATATCTGAGTTTTAGTCTTGATCACAAAGTCATAGGACTTCAATATTTAGTTTGTGGTTTCTTGTTTTATTTAATTGGAGGATCTTTAGCTGGAGCAATAAGAGTAGAACTCATCAGTCCCCTCTCAGATTTTATGCCTAGAGAGGTTTACAACCAGGTTTTAACTCTCCACGGCACAATCATGATTTTCTTATGGATCGTGCCTGTAGTAAATGGTGCCTTTGGAAACTATTTAATACCCTTTTATGTTGGAGCTAGAGACATGGCTTTTCCAAGGCTGAATGCAGTTGCTTTTTGGCTAATACCTCCCTCTGGCTTAATGTTGATAACAAGTTATTTCATAAACGGAGCCGCACAATCTGGGTGGACAGCTTACCCACCCTTAAGCATCACGACTCCAGCCGCTGGGCAAATCATTTGGATATTAAGTGTCTTGCTTTTGGGTGGGAGCTCAATTTTTGGTGGTATTAATTTCATCGCCACCATTCTCAAGCTAAGGAGACCTGATCTTAAATTAATGCAATTACCTATGTATTGCTGGGCAATGCTTGGCACGAGTATTCTTGTGGTTCTATCAACTCCTGTTCTCGCTGGTACTCTAATACTTCTAAGCTTTGACATAGTTGCTCATACCGGTTTCTTTAATCCAAGTCTTGGTGGGAATGTAATCGTTTATCAACATCTTTTTTGGTTTTACTCGCATCCTGCTGTTTATATCATGGTCTTACCTGCCTTTGGTTTAGTCAGTGAAATACTTCCAATCCATAGTAGAAAACCACTTTTTGGCTATACAACAATGGTCTTCTCAATTATGGGAATAGTTGTTCTGGGTCTAATTGTTTGGGCTCATCATATGTTTACAAGCGGTACTCCTCCTTGGATGCGCTTATTTTTTACAATCGCTACTGCATTCATAGCTGTTCCCACAGGGATTAAATTTTTTAATTGGGTTGCCACCTTATGGGGAGGAAAAATATCACTTAATGCCGCAATGTTATTTTCCTGCGGATTTATTATCAACTTTGTTTTAGGTGGTATAACGGGAGTTGCATTGGCGCAAGTACCTTTTGATGTTCATGTACACGACACTTATTTTGTTGTTGCCCATTTTCATTACATAGTATATGGCGGTTCTGTCTTTGTTATCTTCTCCTCGATTTATCACTGGTTCCCAAAATTTACTGGAAAAATGCTCAATGAAAATCTTGGAAGATTCCACTTTATAATTACTTTTATAGGCTTTAATCTTTGTTTTGCTCCTCAACATTGGCTAGGTTTAAACGGAATGCCTCGACGAGTTGCCGAATACGATCCACAATTTCAGTTAATCAATCAAATTAGTAGCGTAGGTGCATTATTAATGGCTTTAAGTACGTTACCTTTCCTATGGAATATTCTTCAAAGCATCCTATACGGGGAAGAAGCTGGTGATAACCCTTGGAATGCACTAACTCCTGAGTGGTTAACAAGTTCTCCTCCACCTGTTGAGAATTGGGACGGAGAGGCCCCACTCGTTCTTGAACCTTATGGTTATGGAAAAAAAGATTCAAATGAGACTCAGGAGGCAATCAGATGACATCACTAGTCCCAAAAGAGCAATCCTCAGAAAGCAAAAATGACCTCTCAACTGAAGAACATGAAGATTTTCGTTTATTTGGCTTAATAGCTTTTTTAATTGCAGACGGGATGACCTTTGCAGGTTTTTTTGCGGCATATCTCACTTTCAAAGCAGTTAATCCAATTGGTCCTGATGCTATTTATGAATTAGAACTACCTTTACCAACTTTAAATACAATCTTGCTCTTGGTTAGTAGCTTTACTTTTCATCGGGCTGGGAAATTCCTAGAAAAGAATGAATCAAAACAATGCCAAAAATGGCTTCTCATAACAGGTGTATTGGGAGTGGCATTTTTAATCAGTCAGATGTTTGAGTACTTTACTTTGCCTTTTGGATTAACTGATAACCTTTTTGCTAGTACTTTTTATGCATTGACTGGCTTTCATGGGCTTCACGTAACACTTGGATCATTAATGATAATGATTATTTGGTGGCAAACACGTGTCCCATCTGGCCGAGTGAATAATCAAAACAAGTTTCCATTTGAGGCCGTAGAGCTCTATTGGCACTTCGTTGATGGGATTTGGGTCATTTTATTCATTATCCTTTACCTGCTTTGAGAGTTAAATATTGATACTAAGCAAGAATCTTTCAATTAATTTGTTGCCACAATTCCACTTATTGGTCAGAATTAAGTTAATTAAATCAGTCTGAAATGCTTGTTGGAAAAGAACTCCTAGACAAAGCAAGAGCTTTGAGCAACCGTCCAGAAGACGAAATAGCTAAAGGTTGTGGTTATGTTGGGCCAAGCGGAAGAGTTTTGCGTAAAAGTTTCTATCGTGCTCTAGTTGAGGCAAAGGGTTATAAGCTTCGTTCAAATGGTCCAGGAAGAGCAGGAAATAGATCTTCAAGAGGAAGGCAAGCAGAATTCCGTACAAAAGTTCATGGCAATGGCAATCTTCTTATTGGACATGCCTATACAAAAAAATTAGGGCTTGAACCTGGACAGGAATTTCGCATTGATGTACGAAAAGAGTCAGGAGCGATAAGTTTGTTACCACTCAAGAAATAATTAATTTCTCAAAGTAAATTATATAAATCAAACATAAATTCACTATTACCAACCTTGCTCACTAAGCCACTGAGAATTAATTACTGGGCCTTGTTTCGAAATGGAATCATTATTATTTACTTTTAAAAGTTTTTCTGCGTACTTAGCCATCAAGTCAACTTCCAAATTAACCTTTTCTCCAATTGTCAAAAACTTCAAGCATGTATTAGACCAAGTGTGAGGTATTACTGCTACTGAAAATTCACACCCATCAACATAGATCTCAGCAATAGTAAGACTTATTCCATTTAAGCTAATACTCGCCTTATCGCACATATATCTGCAAAAGTTTAAATCCTCCCAAGATACTCTCAAATTCCAGGAATTCTTCAAATTTTTCATTGAAACAACTTTACCCAACCCGTCTATGTGTCCACTCACAATATGTCCACCTAACCGATCAGACAGACGTAATGCCGGCTCAAGATTTACATAATCATTTTTCTGGGCTTTTTCTGCAAGATTTGTTCTCTTAAGAGTCTCTTCACTTATATTTGAGAAAAAAGAATCATTCATTAATTCAGAAACTGTTAGACAGACTCCATCAACAGAAACGCTATCTCCAAGTTTTAACGGAGAAAAAGGCTTACATCCATCAACAGTTACCCCCAGATTATTTTTCTTGATCGTGCCGATAGCCTGAATTAAACCAGTAAACATTATTGAGCCTACAACTTTTAGAATGCTAGTTATGGTATTTAAAAATGTCTCTGAAAAAGTTTTTTGAATTTCAAAGATATTTCGGTTATGAATTATTCCAATTTAAAGCCAAATCTTTTTTTTCCTGAAAACTTAGAATTGGCAATGACCAACATTTATTCCAAACACTTTCTTCAGGGAGATAAATAGATTGATATCTTTTGGGGACATTTATATTTTTCCTGCTTAAGTCTAAAAAATTTGTTGGGGGCAAAAAACCTTTACTTATTACACGTCTCAAATAATTAGAGCTCCACAACGAATCAAACCAATCAGTAGGGAAAGGCTCTCGAGACAGGGAAGGAGAAGCAAGTACTGTCCAATTCAGTGGGCTACCCTCTTGTGGCAACAAAACAGACAAACGAGGGTCTTTGACAAGGCTATCAACACAGCTAGATAAAGGTAAAACTGCTGCATTAGCTCTACCTGAAACAACCCAATTTAAAGCATTCATATCATCAAATGAATGGGCTTGACTCTTGATTTTTGAGAAATCATTAACTAAATCTATTTTTTGAGCTATTGAAATCAGAAGATAAGGACTTTTAGGAAAAACTATTTGATTTGCAAGTGCACTCGAAAAAACAACTTCCCAAGAATTCTTATTGTTTAGAGCCAAAGAATCTTCATTTCTAAAAAGTATCACCCAAGGACTAACAGCTAAAGGAAAAAGCTTTTTTTTATAATCCTTTCCCAATCCATCAAGAAAAGAACTAGTCTGCTTGCTGAAATTATTTCTAATATTATCTGCTTTTATTTCCTGAAGTGAATTAATAGGCAAACCAGAAATCCAACCATCATTTAAGACTAATAAATCTGTTTTTTCTTTAAGTGCAGAGTTATAGGGAAATTTCCTGAACTCAATATCTTTTATAGGGAAAAATTCCCAACCGGTAGACAAACTATTAACAAATTCACTTGGGAAGCTGTTGGCAACTCCTCTCAAAGCTAATTTTTCTTGAGACGTTGAGCACCCAGATAACAAAAACAAAGAGGAAATGAATCCATACTTGATGAAATCTCTCCTTCCTAGCGTATTAGTATTCATATTACTTAGATCCCTTGACAGGTTTTTTCATTATTAAACTTAAATAGATTACTAACCTCAATATCACATCTTTGAATCATTTCTTTCTGAGTCAATCCCTTAATTTGAGCGAGTAACGATAATGCACCAGCCCCAACACCTTCCTTGACGTAACCAATCTCATAATCTCGCAAAACCTTTTGCTTACTATCATTAAATCTATAACCACTAGCGAGACCTAGGATATTTACTTTAAAATGATTAGCAACATGATTCATTAAATGAATAAAAGAATTTCTATTTTCCGAAGAAGAAAGTGATTCATCAACTAACCATGATGTGGTCCCTATTAAAATTTTACCAACGAATTCAGAACGTGACTCAGGTTCAATTTCATTTAATGCCAAAGTCAATACTGCCAACATTTGACAACCTCCTCCTAATAAAATCTCCTGGCCAGATTGTCTTGCACCCATTAAAAGACCAACTGCAACTGGCTGAAATGGATCACCAACAGCAGCCATTAAATCAACAGAAGATGGATTCTTCTTTAATTTCGCTGCCTCAAGTCCTTGTTGAACTAATTTTATTTTTAATTCTGAAGGTGGATTTCTATGACTTCCACTTATAAGACCATTAACATTTATTCCCAAGCCAGAGAGAACGGCAAAAGCAGTAGAGGTGCCTCCAGGGACACACTCTGTGAGCAAAAGAGATTTTTTTAATTTCCTACCTATCTTATAACCACTCTCGAATAAAAGTTTAACCCTAGTTCTTTCCATTGCATTCCCTGAACTCAAGCATCTAGCGGGGCCTATCTCTGGTGACTCTAGGGAAACATGAGTAAAGGGAGGCGTTTGTAGCAGTCCTGCAGATATTATCGTTGGTTTAATTTTTAAGAAACTTGAGGCAACGTAACTAATCAATGCAGGAGAGACCCCTGCGGGCAAAGGAGGCAAAGGCCATCTCTTTGGAAGGTTAGGTCCTCTTAATAAAAGTTCAGCATCGGCAACAGCTGTATAACGTCTAGAAACAGCAGTTGAACCAGCAGCAGAAATCCCCTCAATCTCTGCAGTTTGAGATCCAGCAAGAATTAAAAAGAAAGCCGTATTCGTAATATTTTCTTGCCATCTTTGAACTCTTTCTTCAACATTTTGCTCATGGATGCCTTCTCCAAAAGCCAATACCCCTGACGGCAACAAAACGTAGTTGTCTCCTGTCATTTTCAATCAGTTAGATTCTAGAGAAATTAGATTTTCTAACAAAGCGGGTGGTTCAGGTATTGATGACTTGAGTCTCGGGAAAATCCAATAAGCCAAAGCATGCAAACATAGAACGTAAATGATTTCTTGAGTAATAATTAGACATAGTGCAACTATTTGAACTTGTCTCATGTCTGGAGTAAAAGAAAGATTAAAAATATCTATTCCTTTTTCAAGCAATGCCGCTCCAGCACGAGTAAGAATAACCCATAAATTCTCACCAACCAACAGAGACAAAACGATGACCCTAACAAGAAAACCCATCGTTCCAATTGATACTCCAACACTCCAACTTAACCACCAATTCCATCCCTTTTCCCAACAATATCCTAACCATAAGGAAAGTAATCCATACGGGAAAAGCACTAAAGGTCCTCTTAGCGGACCCATCAGAGCAGTTAATAGCATTACGCATATTGTCACTCCCTCAATACCTGTTTTGACACCTCTCCGAATTTGAAGAAGAGCCAATGGCAATGGTAAAGCAAGACGAAAAATAGCTCCGCCAATAGGCAAATAATAAAGAGCTATCCAAATCAAAGCTGTTGCGGCCGCAAGATAAGAGGACTCAACGATTTTCAAAGCTTGTCTCTTACTTAGAGGAGCTTTATAAAGAGATCTACTTTTTACAGAGTTTTTATTATCTAAGGTCAAAATTTTTATCTTTTTAAAGATGAATCCTTTAACAATTCCTCGCCATCAAAACGTTCGATTTTCTCCACCTCAAACTGGACACCTGCTGTTCTTAAAGCCTCAGTAACCCTCTCCGCTGGTGCAGATGGATTTGCACCTGATAATCTTAGGATAATTCTGTATGGTTGTGGATTATAAATAGTCTTCTTTTTTGATTTGGTTGTTTTTTTAATAAGTTTATCTTTATTAGATATTGAATTTTCTTTGAAAATATTAGCAAAATCATTTTTATTTTCTTTCTTATCATCTTTTAGTATTGATTTAATTTTTGTTTTTTCATTAGTTTTTTGTGGCTTAATATTAGTTTTTTCTGAAGTTCTTGATTTTTCCATCATATCAAAACTACTTTCCAACTTTTCGCCAATTAGAGTATTTGAGCATGATTGAAGTGAAAAAAGAGTAACTATTAGAAATGATCTAATAAATATTTTTTCAACTAATCTTGAAATATTCAAAATTTTATTTTGTTTTAATTACCCTTACTTTACTGGCTCTTAGCCGTCCTGTTTTAGTTGTAGAAGGCGCCTTTCGAGTACTACTTTTTTTTGATGCTGATGAGTTTAAATCTTTTTTTGTTGACTTGGTTGTCTTTGGTGTAGATTTTCTTTTCTTAGATGTTGTCTTTTTACTTGATTTCTTAGCTGCCAATAATTCAATAGCCACCTCAATAGTGATATCTTCAGCGCTTTTGCCGTCTGGTAGAGAAGCATTTACTTTGCCCTGTTTAACATATAAACCATAAGGGCCATCAAATAATTGGATAGTTTCTTTTTCTCCCTCTGGGATACCAAGTTCCTTCAAGGCAGTTCTTCCGCCTCTTCCTCTTTTTGGTATAGATAAAAGCTCAAGAGCTCTTTCTAGACTTACTTGAAGAACGTCATCTTCACCCTTAATTGAGCGATAATCTTTTTCACCACCACTTTTACTCCAGACCACATACGGGCCAAATCTACCCAAGCTTGATTGAACTCTACCTCCCTCTGGATGCTCTCCAAGTAGACGTGGTAATTGAATTAATCCAAGGGCCTCCTCAAAGGTCAAGTTCTCTGGTTTTAAACTCTTTGGTAAGGAAGTCCTTTTTGGATTTGGAGCTTTTTTTAATGATTTATCATCTAAATATTCAAGTGCTTTCTCAACATCAATATCTTCCTCTTTTATATTCTCTGGCAACAAAACTTGGATCTTTGATGAATCTTGCTTTAAATAGAGTCCATATTGACTGCTTTTGAACAAGCGAAGATTTCCTAATTTTTTCTTACCTTTTAGAATTCCAAGATCTTTCAATTCGACTACTAAGCCCCTTTGAACAAAATGACCATATCTACCATTTAGTAGATATAAATTCTGTCCACTCTCAGGATCAACACCAAGTGATTCAGGACCCTCCGTTTTTTGTTTTAAAATCATCTCTGCGATATCCTCATCCAAATCTGCAGGAGTAATTTCCTGTGGGAGCGTAGCTGTTATGGGCTTGCCATTTTCACCCAGTTGCTTTGATTCCAGGTATGTTCCAAATTTGCCCAACCTAACAAGAGATGAAAGTCCCTCCAGAGAAACAGCTCGGAACTCCCCTCCATCAATATCTCCTTCTCTTTGTTGAACTTGATTCTCTAGACCAGAATCACCCTTATAAAAGCTTTTAAGGTATGGAAGCCAACTCACTTTTCCTGTTGAGATCTCATCAAGTGTAGATTCCATTCGAGCAGTAAAACTGGTATCGACAAGATCAGGAAAATGTTCTTCAAGAAGTGCCGTAACAGCAAATGCTGTAAAGCTTGGAGTCAAAGAATTGTTATTGAGAACTGAATAACCTCGATCAACAATTGTTCCTATAATACTCGCGTATGTTGAGGGACGACCTATCCCTTCTTTCTCAAGTGTTTTAACTAATGAGGCTTCGCTATATCTTGCTGGAGGCTGAGTCTGATGCCCCATCGCCTCTACATTCTTAGCTGTTGGAGAATCACCTACAGCTAATTTAGGCAAAAGCACTTCTTGTCCTTCAAGTGCACTATCAGGATCATCACTACCTTCAACATAAGCTCTAAAGAAGCCAGGGAAATCTATTCGTTTACCACTAGCCCGGAAAGATACATCCGATGCTTGTAATTCGACTCCAAGCATTGTCAATCTTGCATCGGCCATTTGACTGGCAACTGTTCGTTTCCAAATAAGTTCGTATAAAGAAAGGTCCCTACCTTGCAAGTTTGAATCTTTGGGTGTTTTAAAGCTCTCACCGGAGGGACGAATTGCTTCATGGGCTTCTTGAGCATTTCTAGTCTTGTTGGAAAATTGTCGCGGTTTCTCACATAAATATTCAGCCCCATATTTTGATTCAACACAATTTCGTGAGGCATTTATTGCCTGATCAGAAAGATGAACAGAATCTGTTCTCATATATGTAATAAAACCTCTTTCATACAAGCCCTGGGCACATCTCATGGTCTCTCTAGCTGACAATCGAAGTTTTCTATTAGCTTCTTGTTGTAATGTACTTGTTGTGAAAGGAGGGACTGGTTTACGGGTTGACGGCTTTTCCTCGACATTAACAACTTTCCATTTATCAGTAGTTAAATTTTTTGCAAGTTCCCTAGACTCTTCTTCCTTGAGTAATATGACATTTCGGCCAGATTTCAATAATCCAGTTGACTCATCAAAATCACTACCAGTAGCAACTCTTTTACCACCAATTGAGGTCATTTTCACCTCAAATTCACTACCTTCTTTCTCTAATTGTGCTTTTAAGTCCCAATAACTTCCGCTTTTGAAAGATCTCCTTGCTCTCTCTCTCAGAACAAGCAATCTTACTGCAACTGATTGGACTCTTCCTGCAGATAAACCCCAGGAAACTTTCTTCCATAAAAGAGGAGACAAAGTGTAACCCACTAATCGGTCTAAGATCCTCCTTGTTTCTTGGGCATGAACTAATTCCATATCAATTGCTCTTGTTTTTGATAGCGCTTTAGAAATAGCTTCTTTAGTTATCTCATGGAAGACCATCCTCTTCACAGGTATTTTCGGGTCAAGCACATTCATTAAATGCCAACTTATACTTTCTCCTTCTCTATCTTCATCAGTCGCAAGCAACAATTCACTAGCACCCTTCAAAGATTGTTTTAATTCCTTGACAATTTTTTTCTTGTCTTTGGGGACCACGTATAAGGGATCAAAATCAGCAGTTGTGTTGACTCCAATAGTTGCCCACTTTTCTCCTTTATGCTTCGAAGGGATCTCAGATGCATTGTTAGGCAAGTCTCTTATGTGCCCCATTGACGCAAGAACCTGAAAGTCCTTAGGCAAAAAACCTCTAATAGTTTTTGCCTTTGTAGGACTTTCAACAATCACTAGAGTGTGGTCAGTGGGCATCAGCTCAATTTTCCTCCTTCTTATCTAACGTACTGAATAGTAAAATGCATAGCCCAAAATGATAAAAAAGGCATATTTCATAACTTCGCTAGAGTTATAAAATAAGACACAGCTTAAAAACAATACATAAATGGGAGAACTTTTGTCTTTTCAAATATTCATAAATGAGCCTGTAGAGCTTTTAAATCTTTCTTTAAATGCCAAAGCTGTGCTTCCAGAGGCTGCCGTTCTAATGGCAATGCTTGGAACGCTTTTGGTTGATTTGGCTGGTGAAAACATATCAGCCCGCTGGTCTCCTCCAATATGTTACGCAGGCCTTGGTAGTGCTTTGATTTTGCTAACAATGCAATGGAATGGAGAAATTCAAGAATCTTTTTTAGGTGCATTTATTGCAGACAATCTTGCTATTGCTTTTAGAGGGGTGATTGTTCTTTCAACTCTTATTTCTTTACTAATTAGCTGGAGATATGCTGATCAAAATGGAAGTCCTATTGGAGAATTTGCTGCAATATTATTAGCTTCCACTCTTGGAGCAATGCTTCTATGTGGTTCAACTGATTTGGTAAGTGTTTTTGTTTCATTAGAAACACTTTCCGTGGCTAGCTACTTGCTTGCTGGATATCTCAAAAGAGACTCAAGAAGTTCAGAAGCAGCTTTAAAATACTTGTTAGTTGGTTCGGCTGCAGCCGCTGTATTTCTTTATGGAGCATCCTTACTTTATGGAGTAAGTGGATCTACAAATTTAAAAGAAATAGGAATAACTTTGCTAAGTGCTCCTACACCTTTATCAGCATTAGCGCTGGTTTTCGTATTGTCTACAGTAGCTTTCAAAATTGCAGCAGTTCCATTTCATCAATGGACTCCAGATGTTTACGAAGGTTCTCCTACACCAGTGGTTGCATTCTTATCAGTAGGTTCCAAAGCAGCAGGTTTTGCTCTCGCAATAAGAATACTAGTCGGATGTTTTAGCGCTTTTGACACACAATGGAAATTGCTATTTACTGTTTTAGCTGTTCTCAGTATGTCTCTGGGAAATGTTGTAGCACTAGCTCAAAAATCAATGAAAAGGATGCTTGCTTATAGCTCAATTGGACAAGCTGGCTTTGTAATGATTGGTTTGGTTTGCGGAACTGAAGATGGTTTCGCCGCGATGGTTCTTTATATGGCTGCTTATTTGTTTATGAATCTTGGTGCTTTTGCATGCATAATCCTTTTCTCAATCAGAACTGGTAGTGATCAAATATCAGATTATGCAGGACTTTACCAAAAAGATCCATTAATCACTTTAGGATTAAGTTTATGCCTTCTCTCATTGGGAGGAATTCCTCCAATGTTGGGATTCTTCGGGAAGATTTATTTATTTTTTGCTGGATGGGCAGATGGGCAATACTTATTAGTAAGTGTTGGTCTAGTTACCTCTGTTATTTCAATTTACTATTACATATCAGTTATAAAAATGATGGTAGTCACTGAACCGAAAGAAGCCTCAGATGTTGTAAAAGCATATCCATCCATAGAATGGTCATTGCCTGGGATGCCATCTCTCAAAGTGGCTTTGATTTTTTGTGTTCTAGTAACTGCTATTGGTGGAATCATTTCAAACCCTCTTTTCGATTTTGCAGATAGTGCGGTAAACGGAACTCCATTACTTCGTGAAGCCATTACTCTTGCAAGTAAAGGCTCAATTGGTTAACCAATTAAAATCATTGAAAAAGTCTGTAGCGCGACTAACGAATGTAAATAAATTTTATGGGGAAGGCTCGGTCAAAGTGAAAGCTCTTGACGAACTAAACCTCGAGGTTTGCCAGGGTGATTACCTTGCTGTAATGGGTGCAAGTGGATCTGGTAAAAGTACTGCAATGAATATACTTGGATGCCTTGATCGTCCTACTAATGGAACTTATGAACTAAACGGAACTGCTGTAGAGAAGCTCGATGATGACTTGCTAGCAGATATTAGAAACAAAGAACTTGGTTTTGTTTTTCAGCAATTTCATCTACTTCAAGAAGTTTCAGCACTTGAGAATGTCATGCTTCCAATGATTTATGCATGTGTCCCTTCTTTAGAGAGAGAGAAGCGCGCTGAAGAGGCTCTTAAACGAGTAGGGCTTGAGAACAGGATGACCAATCTACCTAATCAATTATCAGGAGGACAACAACAACGTGTTGCTATCGCAAGGGCAATAATCAATCAACCATCTCTGTTATTAGCAGACGAACCAACTGGTGCTCTTGATTCCAAAACTACTGAAGATGTTTTAAATCTTTTTGACCAACTTCATAGTCAAGGCATCACAATTGTCTTAGTTACGCATGAAGACAATGTTGCTCAAAGAGCAAAAAAAATAGCAAGGTTTAGAGATGGCAAAGTAATAGAGATTACTCATAATTAATTCAGACAATCAAGTCTAAATAGACAAGACTTTCACTTTATCTTCTTTAAAAAGAATCAATCTTCCAGCAGAATCTACACTTTTGACATCCCATTTTAATCCAGTTTCTTTATCAATGTATTTTCTTGACCACAATCTTTGTTCGACCTGACTGCACAGAAATTTTTTATTATATAAAAGATCTAAAGATCTTTCTATTGCAAGGAGAACTTCTGAAGACCAAAAATTTATATTCATCGTTTTATCTCCAATAATTTGTTTTAGTGAAATCCCCTCTTTAGGAACATTATTAAAAACATTTAAACCTACTCCAACTCTTAGTAATCTAAGTTTTCCTCCTCTAAAAGATAATCTAGGTAAGATCCCAGCTAATTTTTGGCCATCAACCAATAGATCATTTGGCCATTTTATTTTCACATCAATTCCTATACGTTCAATTCTTTCAACCAAAGCTAATGCCACCGCTAACCCATAAAGCTGAGAATTTTTTTCACAAGAACCTTCATTATTAATAGCCGCACTAACCCAAACACCTCCTTTTGGTGCATGCCAATTTCGACCAGCTTGACCTTGACCAAATTTTTGGCAAGAAGAAAATATAGCTATTGGCTGATTTTTTTTTACTGGTTTCTCTGCAACCCAATTTGATAGCTCTATTTCTGTACTAGCACAAATAGTTTTCAGCATTAATCTCCAAGACCTAGGAGAGGAATGATTTAATTTGTGATATCTATAGATCAACCCAACCCCTCTATCGAATCTTTGATTATTCATATTTCAAACATAATGAGTTCTTAAAATATCAAGAATTATCCATTGACTTTTTCATTGCCTCTAATTCAACTTCAACTTCTTGGATTTCTACTATTTTTACTTCATTTAAATCTAAATCAGAAGGAGGCAAAGCTATTGCCTCAACTCCCGATTTCAGTTGAGTCCTCAATGTCTCTAATTCTTTCTCTATATCATCAACTCCTTCTAATGCTGCGAACTTACTTTCCAGATCTTCTCCAGCCAACTCTAATGCAGCTTGCCCAGAAGCTTCCAATGCCTCTACTTTGTCTTCCATTCTTTCAAAAGCAGCCATGGCGGACTTGCTCCCTAAATCACCAACAGCACTTTGAATTTGTTGCTGAGCTTTGGCTGCCTGAGCCCTTGCTTTGAGCATATCTTTTTTAGTTCGAGCCTCGGCAATCTTTCTCTCTAATAACAAAAGGCTTTTCTTTAGTTTTTCAACTTGACCATTTTGAGTTTGAAATTGAGTCGATAAAGATTCATAAGTTTCTTGAAAAGTTTTTTTTCTACTTAATGCTTCTCTAGCTAGATCATCCTCTCCCTTTTTTAAGGCTAATTCAGCTCTGGCGAACCAATTTTTTATTTGCTCTTTTGCTTGATTTGCCTGGTTCTCTAATCTTTTTTGACTTGCAATAGCCATAGCGACAGCTTGACGAAGCTTGACCAAGTCATCTTGCATATCAGCAACAGACTGATCAAGTATTTTTATTGGATCTTCTGCATCACTGACAAAAGCATTTAGATTTGCCCTTACCAAGCGACTTAACCTCTCGAATAATCCCATTAGGATAATTTTATGAAATCAAAAAAATATTAGCTAGATTTAAGCACTAACTTACCAATAGTGTCTAATTAAAATTGATTTTAGAAAACTTAAAGCATAAAACAAAAGGAAAAAGAGAGCAGTCAATTTATACATGCTTGGAAGAAATCAAGTCTTCTTGGAAAGGGAATGTCGGAGGGCTTATTCAAGATTGGGTAGAAATAGCTGGGGAGCAACTCGCATTGAATTGCACACCGCTTAATATTCAAAATAAAATTTTAACGATTGGAGCAAGTCATCCTCAGTGGAGACAGGCTCTCCAGTACAACCGCTTAGAATTAATTGAGTCTTTAAAATCATATGGATATCAAATAAAAGAGATTCGGATTAGACAACATTATCCCAATGATTTAGTTACTAGAGAGAGTGAAAAAGAAATATGGGAAAAGCACCCAAGTCGAACAGATAAGACTGGAATCACCAATTGTCCTTTTTGCAAAGTCCCTTCTCCCAAGGGAGAAGTTAAATTATGGGGTAAATGTAGTTTTTGTAGAAGAAAAGAATTGAGGATATATTGATCGATTTTGATTCATGCTTCAAGTAATAAAATCCCCATCTGTCCCATTGCTAATGTTTGGTATGTTGCTTTTTTGAAGCCTGCAGCAAGTGCTAAATGAATTTGTTTTTCACCTGAAGGAAAGTTAACTAAGCTTTTTTTTATATATGAATATTCTTTCCCTAAACCGAAAAGAGAAGCAATTGGAACCACATAAAGACTTAAATAAATTCTTTGGAATATCCCCTGTATGGAAAGTCCTTCAAAAGATCTAAAATCCAAGATTCCCGCTCTTCCTCCTGGTTTCAAAATCCTAAAAGCCTCTCTAAGGCCTTCATAAGAGCTGGAAAGATTCCTTAAGCCATAGGCCATCAAAAGGCCATCAAATTGATGTGATGTGAGACTTGTCTCTAGAGCATCACCATTTATCCATTCAATTGAAGAATATTTTTGTTTAGATCTTTCTCTAGCAACTAATAATGCTTGAGAAGCTGAATCTATTCCAGTAATGTTTTCAGAGCGCTTCATATATCTAGCCAAAAGTATTGACATATCTCCAGTTCCACAACAAAGATCTATCCATTTTTCTCCAAAAGTCGGGTTAAGAATATCCAATAATTTTCTTTTCCAAAACCTATGCAATCCAAAACTAAACATATCATTTAAAAAATCATATTTTGAAGAAATTGAATTAAACATTTCCTCTATAGATTTAGTATTGCCAGGTCTCATGTTAATACAGGAAAAACTTAACTAGCAAAAAAATTTTAATGCGTAAAAGATGTATTTTATATCCTTCGATGAGAATATTTATCATTCAATTGGTCTTATAGGTAAATTTTCCTTAATCAAATATTCTTTTATTTCTTTAATAGTTAATTGTCCATCATGCAATAAGGAAGCCAAGAGAGCCGCTGAAGATTTTCCAAGAGTAAAAGCCTCTTTAATGTGTTTCAAAGAACCAGCTCCTCCTGAGGCTATTACTGGTATTGAAACTTTCTCAGCAATACTTTTAGTCAGTTCTATGTCATAACCATTTTGAGTTCCATCACCGTCCATGGAGGTTAAAAGGATCTCACCTGCTCCAATCTCAGACACTTTTTCTGCCCATTCAATCGCATCCAAGCCTGTATTATTCCGTCCTCCACTCACATAAACGTCCCACTTATTAGGAATATTTTTGTTCTTTTTTGCATCTATTGCGACCACAATACATTGAGAGCCAAAACGATTTGCCCCTTGAGAAATCAACGAAGGGTCTTTAACAGCACTGGAATTCAAACTTACCTTGTCAGCGCCTGCTCGTAGCAATTCATTTATTGCATGCAAAGAACTGATCCCACCTCCAACAGTAAATGGAATGGTTACTGCTTCAGATGTTCGTCTAACCATATCAACCAAAGTAGACCTTTTCTCGTATGTAGCTGTTATGTCAAGGAAGACCAATTCATCTGCTCCAGCCTGGCTGTATCTACATCCCAGCTCAACTGGATCGCCTGCATCGCGCAATCCAACGAAGTTAACCCCCTTCACTACTCGTCCGTTTGAAACATCAAGACAAGGAATCAATCTTAAAGCAACCATGATTTTTAAACGGAAGAACTGTTAAGGTGCCGAAATCAAGTAATTTAATTCCATGGCTAAGCCAACCTCCCTTTCAAGGATAGGTTCAAAAATTAAGGTTAATATTGAACGTGTTCGAGATCGCATACCTTCTTATTTGATAGACCAACTATCAGAAGACCCTAGAGGCACGGTAATTGATTATAAGATGACTGATGGAAGGGGTGGAATTGGGGTGGTAATTAAAATGAATGACGGAAGCAAACATTGGTTCTTCGAGGATGAAGTTTCTTAACCCTGAGATTAAAAAGTGAGTGACGCTAGACAACTCCTTGGGATAAAAGGAGGTTCTGAAACAAAAAACATTTGGAAACTTCGTTTGCAATTAATGAAGCCCATCACATGGATTCCCTTGCTATGGGGAGTCATATGTGGTGCAGCTGCCAGTGGTAATTATCACTGGGAATTAAGCAACGTTCTTGCTTCGGTAAGTTGCATGTTTATGAGCGGGCCGCTCTTAACTGGATATACCCAAACAATAAATGATTACTTTGATAGAGAAATTGATGCAATAAATGAACCTAATAGACCAATACCTTCAGGGGCAATTTCACTTTTTCAAGTAAAGTGCCAAATTTGGTTTTTATTAATAGCGGGTCTTGGAGTTGCCTATTTATTAGATTTGTGGGCTAATCACACAATTCCTTCCGTCCTTCTTTTGGCATTGGGAGGTTCATTTGTAAGTTTTATTTACTCAGCACCACCTTTAAAACTCAAACAAAATGGTTGGCTCGGAAATTATGCACTTGGCGCAAGCTATATAGCTCTTCCTTGGTGGGCTGGTCAGGCTCTATTTGGACATTTAACGTGGATAACCGCTCTTCTTACTCTTGCCTATAGCTTGTCAGGTTTAGGAATTGCTGTGATAAACGATTTTAAAAGCGTGGAAGGGGATAAAAGCCTTGGGCTTGAATCACTTCCTGTTGTTTTTGGTATTAAAAATGCAAGTCGTATTAGCGCTGGAATGATAGACATTTTCCAGCTAGCAATGGTGGTAGTTTTAATAGCGATAGGACAACATTTTGCATCTGTCATTCTGGTTTTATTGATAATTCCTCAAATAACATTTCAAGATATATGGTTATTACGTGACCCATTAAAATTTGATGTTAAATACCAAGCCAGTGCACAACCATTTTTAATTTTAGGAATGCTTGTGACAGCAATAGCAATAGGACATAGTTCATTAATTAGTTTATAAAATTAATTCTTAATTCTTAAAAACTTAATCATAACTATTCAAAAATATTTGAACACACTAAATCCGTTAATTAATTTTTTAATTTATTTAAAACAGCAGTATAAAAACCATCTCCATTATCTTCCTCACCAGGCCATATCTGTTTTTCATATTCCAATAAAAAATCAGCCTTTAATTGAAGAAAGTTTTTGATCTGATTAAAATTTTCTTCAGGATGAATAGTACAGGTGGAATAGACCAATGTGCCTCCACTTTTTAATAAAGGAGCTAACGAGTTAAGCAAATGACTTTGAACAGCGACAAGCTCCTGAATACTATCTTCATTCATTCTCCATCTTGCATCAGGGTGGCGAGCAAGAGTACCCAATCCTGAGCATGGCGCGTCAATAAGTATTCGATCAAAAAAACCTTTCCAATCAGGATTTTTGAGTAATAGCTCATTAGAGTCAGCAACCAATACTTGCAAGCATTTAGTCCCTAGCCTCTCTGAGTTGGCTAAAATTTTTTTTGATCTTCTGGATGATCGATCAACAGACCAGACCTTGCCCTGATTATTAATTAATTCAGCAATATGTGTTGATTTTCCGCCTGGTGCAGCACAAGCATCAAGAATCTTTTCTCCAGGCAAAGGTCCTAATGATGGGGCAATTAGCTGTGAAGATCTATCTTGCACACTCCATAAACCTTCTACATAACCTGGCCATTTCCTAGGTTCACCAACACCAGATCGAACTTCCAACCCGTAAGGACAATTTGGAATTTCTTGATTTTGAATCCCGCTGGAATCAAAAATTTCTTTTACTTCTTTTAAATTTGCACGCAATTTATTCACCCTTATATCAATAGGACTAATACTGTTGAATGCTTGAGCAATAGTATTAGCTGCTTCAACTCCCTTCCAAGCAATCAATTCATCTGCCAGCCAAAGAGGAAGTGACTCTTTTTTTGCTAATTCTAAACTTGGATTATTTGATTTACTTAGCAGAAGACCTTTCTCTTTGCTACGAAGAGCAGATCGCAAGATGCCATTAACAACAGGAGCAAGTTTTTTTAGATGATGAGTTTTCGCAAGCTCGACAGTTGTATTAATTGCAGCAGATGGAGGAATTCGCTCCATTTTTAAAATTTGATAAAGTCCAAGATGAAGTAACCATCTCAATAAGGGAGGTTGTTTTTTAGCAGATACTTTTCCTAATGTATCTATCCAGCAATCTAAGAAATATCTTTGACGAATTGCGCCATAAGAAAGTTCAGTTATTAAAGCTTTATCCATAGAATTAAAAGAATAAAGATTAAAAGTCCTCTCTAAAGCCACATCCGCAAACGCCCCTCCGCCTACTGCTTGGATAACCTCCCAAGCAGCCTTCCTAGCTTCAAATCCTTTAAAAGATGATAAATTTTCACTCAAAGGTAAACATATTCAGGCCAGCAAATATTTAAATCACTACGATAAAAGAATTAATCTTTTTTGGGAAAAATGTATTAGAGAATCAAAAGAAGTAATTTCACAAAATGAAAAAGCTTTTTATTATGAACATGACAGATAAAAATGTGTAACATTTGATGCTTACTCTAATTTGTTAACAAAGTATGTTTTAGATATAACATTTGTGTGAGGACACAATGAAACTTTTTCAGCGCTTGCTGGTTGCTCCTGCTGCCCTGGGTCTAATGGCTCCTGTTGCAGTTAATGCAGACACATTTTCATCAACCACAAGTCTTTCTGGTTCTGCTGTTTTTACTTTAGGTTCTGTCGAAAACGGAACTGCAGCTGCTACTCCTGACGAAGAAATGATTATGGTCTACGGCTATAGTCTTGACATGAATTCAAGCTTTACAGGTGAAGATTCACTTTACATAGGCTTGGAAGCTGGTAACAACGGTGACACTTCTACATTGTCCATTATGGATAGTGCAGTTGGCAATACTGGAGCTCTTACAGTCCATTCTGCTTTCTACTCTTTCCCTGTTGGAGATTTAAGTATCACTGCTGGTCCATTGCTTGATCAGGACGATGTGGTTTCTGCGACAACTTCAGCTTATTCTGATGCCTTTGTTTTAGGAAGCGCTCCATGGTCTTTATCTGGTGAAGGCGGTGCACCTGGAATTGCTATTTCATACGCTGGTGACAGTGGTTTAAATGCTTCTGTTAGTTATGTAGGTCTTGGCGGAATAAATCCTACTCAAGGTCTAAATGCAGATAATGCAACTGACATTACAACTATTTCAGTTGGTTATGATGGCGATGGATTTGGTGGTGGTCTGGTACTGACTTCTGCTGACGACGACGTTCCTGCTGATGGTCATGATTCTTTTGGAGTAGGTATCTACTACACTCCTGAGTCAATTCCTGCAACAATCAGCGTTGCTTATGACACAACTGATCCAAGCGCTGCTGGAGCGGCTGACTCTACAGACCTATTTATAGGTGTAGATTATGAAGTTGGTCCTGGAACTTTAAGTACTGCTTACTTCAATAGAGAAGTTGATGATAGTTCAGATCTTACTGATCAAACAGGATATGAACTTTCTTACAGCTATAATGTAAATGACTACGTCACTACTACAGCTGGCTTCTTCTCAGTAGAAGAAGATAATACAGAAGAAGATGATACTGGTGTAGTATTTGAAACTGTATTTAGCTTCTAATTAATTAAAAATTAAAAGCCTAAACACCTTAGTTAAAAAAGAGCTTCTACATAGTAGAAGCTCTTTTTTATGTAGATTTTTATTAATGGTCAACATTTCATTTAATAGATCAAGGATTCTAATGAGATAAATATTTAACGTACAAAGAAATTCATTATTTCCAACTGACAAAAATGCCTTTATTGCCTAGACGTTACGAACGACTAAAGTCTGTATTAAATAAAAGGATGTCGAATCTTACTGTATTAATTGAAAATGTTGAAAAGCCCCATAATTTATCTGCGATCATAAGAAGCTGTGATGCTGTTGGTATTCTTGAGGCATATGCAATCTTCAATAAAGAAAAATATTTAACATTTAATAGCACCGCACAAGGCAGCCAAAAATGGGTCCAAATAAATCAATACAAAGAAACCACCAAAGCAATCAAAGTTCTTAAAAGCAAAGGATTTAAATTATACGGCACTAATTTAAATCCTACTTCAATTGACTATAGAGAATGTAATTTCAAGGGAGCAACAGCTTTTATACTAGGCGCTGAGAAATGGGGTATTAGCGAAGAAGCCGCGAGTCTAGTTGATGAGCATATTCATATCCCAATGAGAGGAATGGTTGAATCGCTGAATGTATCAGTTGCAGCATCGGCTTTATTATTTGAAGCGCTAAGGCAACGTCGAGTAGCCAATATAATTCCTGAATCTGGAGAAGGCATGAGCCAAGAAACGTACAAAGAAAAGATCTTCGAGTGGGCTTACCCCGAGGTTGCTCAATGGTGCAAAAGCGAAGGAAAAAAATATCCAGAACTCAATAAGAAAGGTGAAATTATTGACGATCTCCCAAGAACAGAAAAAATGAGATATTAAATTCCAAACCTGAAGTAATTTTTAATTCTGAAGACTAGTTTCACTTAAAATCTTCTCCAAGCCTTCTCCAATAAAAGACAGTCCCAGCACTAACACGAACATAGCCATGCCAGGATAGATCGCTGTCCACCATATACCAGTAGGTAATGCAACTAATGCCATATTTAAATCACTTCCCCATTCTGGAATATTCTCAGGAAGACCTAATCCAAGAAATCCCAATCCCCCAAGAACTAATACAGCGTCTGCAGCATTAAGTGTTAAAACTACAGGGACAGAAGTAAGAACATTTTTAAGAAGGTACTTTCTTATTACCCACAAAGGCGATGCTCCCATTGATATTGCTGCCTCAATATAAAGTTCTGATTTAACCTGTGAAGTCTGGTTCCTAACAAGTCGAAAATATTGAGGAATATAAACGACGCACAATGCTATTGATGCATTCAATATGCCTCTACCCAATAAAAATGCCATCACAACAGAAAGAAGAAGGACAGGAATTGTATAAAGAGTATCCATGAAAAGTACCAAAACCCTATCTAAAAGCCCACCGATATAGCCACTTAAAAGTCCCAAAGGAATTCCTACGAGAACGGCAAGAGATACGGCAATAAAAACAACTTGTAACGCAACTCCACTCGCAGCCAAAGTTCTAATACAAACATCTCTTCCTAGTCGGTCAGTTCCACACCAGTGATCTATAGATGGAGCCGAAAAAATCGGGTTGCCTAACCCAAATTCACCATTAGGTACAATCTTTAAAGTTATTAATAGTGGCATAAAAATAGAGATGCCGACATAGATGGATAAAATTATCAGCCCAGCGAAAAATAACCGTGTCGACAAATTCTTTCGTCTTAAAAAACCTCTCAAATTCAATGATCAAATAATAAGACCTAATTAAATTTAGCTGTAAAAGGTAGAAATTAAAAAAAAAATTGCTTAAATAAATGAATACATACATTTTAAGATGCATTTTAAAAATGATGGTCTCACCGTAGGGGAGCTCTCAATAACCATTGCAGTATTAATAATTATAGGTTTTATATGGACGAACCTAACAAAAGATAAAGGGAATCAGGAAGTCTCAATGTTTATAAATAATTCAAGTGAAATAAGCTATGTAAGATAACATAGCTCTTAGAAAGATCTATTAATCATTATTTAATTTCAAAACAGCCATAAATGCCTCTTGGGGAACATCTACTTTCCCCATAGACTTCATTCGTTTTTTCCCTTTTGCCTGTTTCTTCAACAATTTCTTTTTTCTGGATATATCGCCTCCGTAGCATTTGGACAAAACATCTTTTCGTAAAGCACTAATACCTTCACTTGCAATAATTCGACTCCCAATTGAAGCCTGTAAAGGAATCTTAAATTGCTGTTTTGGAATAAGTTCTTTTAATTTCTCAACAAGTCCTTTCCCTACACCATAGGCGTTATCTTTATGAACAATCGTTGTTAAAGGGTCTGCTCGTTCTGAATTAATTAAAACGTCTAATCTGACTAAATCATTTTCCCTATAACCAATTAAGTGATATTCCATAGAGGCATATCCCTTAGTTCTACTTTTCATCTGATCAAAGAAGTCTGTCACAACTTCTGCAAGAGGTATTTCATAAATAAGCGTAACTCGATCAGTCGTTATGTACTTCATATCGATAAAGTCTCCTCTTCTATCCTGACAAAGACCCATCAAAGTTCCGTTGTAATCATTGGGAGCATAAATTTCCATTCGGACGTAGGGTTCTTCTATGGTTTCACGTTTTTGAGGGTCTGGAAGTGTAGCTGGATTATCGATCATTTTAACTTCTCCATCAATCATTTTCACTTTATAAATAACTGATGGTGCAGTAACGATTAAATCTAAATCATATTCACGTTCTAAACGCTCTTGAACAATTTCCATATGCAATAAACCTAAAAATCCACAACGGAAGCCAAATCCCATTGCACTACTTGTTTCAGGCTCATATTTCAATGCAGCATCGGATAGTTGCAATTTATCTAGAGCATCTCTTAGATCTGGATATTGATCTGCATCGGTGGGAAACAATCCACAAAAAACCATTGGTTTAGCTTCGGCATAACCTGGCAAAGCATCTTCAGCAGGTCTGTCCACCAACGTAATGGTATCCCCTACTCTCGCATCAGCAACTGCTTTGATAGATGCAGCTAAATATCCAACTTCACCAGCATGAAGAGAATTTACTTTTACTTGATCAGGTGCCATAACACCTATTTCATCTAACTCATAACTTTTTTTACTAGACATAAGCAAAACCTTGTCTTTCTTACTTATGCCACCACTCATGATTCTGAAATAAACAATCACGCCTCTGTAAGGGTCGTAATAGGAATCAAAAATAAGTGCTTTTGTAGCTTGATCAGTATTATCTTTCGGAGAAGGTATTCTATCTACTACTGCTTGCAGTATTTCTGGAATACCAACCCCTGTTTTAGCAGAACAGGAAATTGCCTTAGATGTATCTAAACCAATAATTGATTCAATTTCAATTTTGATTTTCTCAGGATCAGCTCCGGGTAAATCAACTTTATTGAGAACAGGAATAATTTCTAAATCATTTTCCAAGGCGAGGTAAACATTGGCCAAAGTTTGAGCTTCTACTCCTTGACTAGCATCAACAACCAGCAAAGCGCCCTCACAAGCCTGTAATGATCGACTCACCTCATAAGAGAAGTCAACATGGCCAGGAGTATCAATCAAATTCAGGACATATTCCTCTCCATCATCCGCTTTATAATTCATCCGCGCAGCCTGTAATTTTATAGTTATTCCTCTCTCTCTTTCAAGGTCCATATTATCCAAGAATTGTTCTTGCATGTCTCTAGAGGAGACAGTGCCAGTATCTTGAAGAAGCCTATCTGCCAAGGTTGATTTACCATGGTCAATATGAGCAATTATGCAAAAGTTCCTCAGACGAGAAATGGGCACATTAGTCATACGAAAGCAATTAAAGGAGCAAGATCTTCATTTATCAATTCAACTCTGAATAAAAATTAAATATAGCTCACCAGTACTAAAGTTTTAAATTAATTTAAGTAAGAAATCGTTTCTTTTGCGAATTGCCAAAAGAGCTTCTTGATCTAAATTAATATCTGTACCAATACTGGGGAAAAGCTCTAACATTTTATTTTTCCATTTACTTGATCTCATTTTTTCCTGCCAGCATCGGTTTAGAACTTCAATCATGATTGTTACTGCTGTGCTTGCGCCCGGAGAAGCACCAAGCAAAGCAGCTAAAGATCCATCTGATGAAGTAACCACTTCTGTCCCCATTTTTAAAACACCACCTTTAGAGGTTTGTTTAATTATTTGAACACGCTGTCCTGCAGTTGAAAGCTTCCAATCATTAGGTGAAACCTGAGGAAGAAATCTTTTTAAAGTTTCTATTCGATCCTCATTTGTTTGTATTAATTGATTTAACAAGTATTTTCCTAGGTCTATATTGTCTAATCCTGCTTGCAACATTGAGAAAAGATTAGTTGTTTTGATTGATCTAAACAAATCCAACTTTGATCCGTATTTTAAAAAATTTGAACTAAATCCTGCGAAAGGACCAAACAAAAGAGATTTTTTTTTATCTATCCATCTTGTATCTAAGTGTGGGACTGACATTGGCGGGGCTCCAACTGCTGCCTTTCCATAAACCTTGGCATTATGTGTTTTTGTTGATTTCTCCTCATCACAAATCAACCACTTGCCGCTAACAGGGAAGCCTGCATATAACAAGCCTTCTGGAATTCTCGATTTTTGCAAAAGGGATAAAGCTCCTCCACCTGCCCCCAGGAAAACAAACTTTGATCTAACAATTCTATTTTTTTTGGCTCCTTCTAAAGATAAATACCAATCTCCTTCACTATTTTGTTGAAGATTTTCAACATTAGTAGAGTAGTTAATATCAATAGATTTTGCTCCTTCAATTTGATTGATATATGAGCGAGTTAAATTGCCAAAATCAATATCAGTACCTCTTTTAATTCTTGTCGCGGCAATCTTCTCATCCTGTTTCCTACCATCCATAATCAATGGAATCCAATCTTTTAATTCACCATGGTCCATAGTGAATTCCATTTTGGCAAAAGCGGCATGAGAACTAAGTTTAAAAAACCTTTTTTTAAGCAAAGAAATATCCTCATCTCCAAAGACAAGGCTGATGTGTGGCAACTTATTTAAAAAAGTTTTTGGTATCAATTTCCCTTTTTCTGCCAAAGATGCCCAAAACTCCAAGCTTTGCTCAAAGGATTTATTTATTTCAAAAGCTTTGTTAGTACTAAGATGTCCATCCTCTTGGATTGGAGTGTAATTAAGCTCACAGTTAGCAGCATGTCCTGTTCCAGCATTATTCTTAGCACAGCTACTTTCCAAGCCAGCAGAAGATAGTTTTTCAACAACTAACAACCGTAAATCCGGCTCAAGCTCATGCAGAAGTACTGCAAGAGTTGAGCTCATGATTCCTGCACCTACTAATATTGCGTCATAAGTATTTTCTGTATCTGGAGTGCCGGTATTAAACAAAATCTTTATCAAGATTACATACAGACTATCCTGCAATTAACTAAGCTAAGCAAAATTAAATTAAGTAAATCGAAATGAGCGACGAAACTCTTGCACTGACGACAGAAAACGTTGAAAAGGTTCTTGATGAATTAAGACCTTTTCTAATGGCTGATGGAGGGAATGTAGAGATAGCTGAAATAGATGGACCAATCGTCAAAGTTAGACTTCAGGGGGCTTGCGGAAGTTGCCCAAGTAGCACAATGACTTTAAAAATGGGTATTGAAAGAAAACTAAGGGAAATGATTCCTGAGGTTAGCGAGGTAATACAAGTTTTATAAATTAACTTTCTAATTAACCTTTATTGTTTAATTTAGAGAACTTAATTCTCTTTTAATTGCAGACTTATAATCAAGACAATCTAAAGGCAGACCATTATAGATGAGATAACCGATTGGAGCCATTAGTCCAACTGTAAAAATAAGATTAGACACTTCTAAACCTAAGTTTCTTAGCAAAAAAGTTATTCCATATATCCCTAAAAGATAAACATGCAGAATCAAAAATTCTTTACTATTTTGAACAGGCCATCTAAAGATAGAACCTAAAAAAAACAAAACACCTTTCATCACTCTTCTTTATAGTTAATTGATCATACATAATCTTTAATCATTTTCACTGATAAATATGTATCTAAAGATGAAAAATGATGTATCAATTAATTTTTGAATTTTGATTTATTGAGAGAATATTCTTTTTTAAGTTTTCTCATTCTTCTTGCCCATATAAGTGTCGCAATAACAACCCAAAGAAAGAAGCCTGCCAAAGCAACAAGGCTAGCTGTGTAATTCATGAAGAAAGACTTTTAATAAGTTAGAATTGAAGTCTTTTGAAGCCAAAATATTCCAGTCACTATTGATAGTGCTCCTATTGATCGCATCAAGAAAGGATAAAACATTTTATTCGCTTTACTAGTTGCAAAAGATATACCTAAAACAACGCATCCCATTGCAAAAATTGATCCAAGTAAATATGCAAATAAATATGCCAATGCTCCAAATAAAGGTAATGCCAATGCGGGAATAACTGCCAACAAATGACTAGCTCCAGCGAACCCGTGTAAAACCCCTAATCCAGTTGCAGCATGAGCATGACTTCTATTAAGTTTATTTCCAAGTGAATGGAAATGAAAATGTTTATGAGTCGCTTCTTCTCCATGCATATGCTGATGCATGTGAATGTTTACTTTCAAGGAAGTCCTAATAGCCACACCCCCCACAATCAAAAGGCTTATACCAACAAGAAACTCTGCATAAGAAGACATTAATTCAATGTTTATTACGTCCCTAGCCATAATCCCGAATATTGAGAGGATTAAAACCCCAACTGAATGACCAATCCCCCATGCTAACCCATTAATCAAAGCTACTCGAGGTTTTCTGACAGAGGAAGGAGCCATTGCGACCATATGATCAGCCCCACTAACCACATGCACTGCCCCAGCAGCAAATCCAGTCAAGATGCTGATTACCATGAGAACAGGGAAGTTTGAATTACCTTCTCGAAGAAATTATTATCTTCATTCAATGTAAACAATTTATCTAATATGAATTCTTCAATATTACATCCCAGCAGTTTAAGTATTTTGATGAAATTTTTTATAAACAAAATTTTCATCAAAATAAAGTATTGAGACTTTCGTTTTTACGAAATTTGATCCTTTTGAAGTTTTCCAGACATCTCATAAGCCTCTGAACTTCCACCATGTCCATGGGCAATACCTAATTCATGCATTTTCGCGTGCTCATCAATAGTGTCCCTGAGTTCTTTTGAGCCCGAACCGAATGTTGAATAAATGCCATAGGCCACTGAGCCCGCCAATAAAACAACAATTCCTCCTATAAGCATCAATAAGGTTGGATCAGTAGTTGAAGTTTCCATTTGTATTGATAAATTGCTGTAATTCTACTGTATGAATACATGCATCGAGAGCTGCAAATGGAAACTACTTAAATTGGCCTGTTATAATCTTTAATTCAATGGATAAAAAACTCAAAAGACATTTGTAGTTAAAGGATCTTGAAGTGATAAATACTTTAGAAAATAATTAATTGCCAGCAATAAAAATAATTTCGTTTATATGTGTGTAATTAGAATATTATATTTATCAATTAATATAATATTAAAGAGTAGAATTATAAGCTAAAAGACCGAAAAAACCCAATATCAAAAGGATACTAGCAATCCTGCTAAAAGTTATAGGGCCAAAATCGATTTTCATCTTGAAACTTAATTAGGGATTGTACTTTAATATAAAACCCATATAAAGTGAAACACTTGTAAAAGAAAGAACTTCAAAAGTTCAAAAGAAATATCATTTTCACTGATTTGCCCAACAAAACCAAATCTAATCACTCTTTTGATTGTTAACTTCTAAATGATGCTCATAAGAATCAATCTTTTTCTCACTTTTTTTTATTTGCCCATCGAACATAACCACCCATTCTTGAGCTTTGATTTTTTGTTCTTTTTTAATATTCATGAACCAATAAAAAATTAAAACCATCATACTTTAATAACATGTTTTTTTTAATCGCTCTATAAAATACTAAAAAAATAGTAGGCGTTAGGTTGACATAACTAGAGGACATACACAAATTGGTAAGTTGGCAAAAAAAAGATATTCTTAGTTACCACAACTAATAAACAGAAGATATGTCACCAATATTGTTCAAAGACAATATGCCTGCGCTGCAAAATAAAGATTATTTCAATTATGGAGGTCAAGGTCCACTCCCAACTCAATCATTAAATGCAATAACTTCTAGTTGGCAAACAATTCAAAAATTAGGTCCATTCACAAATAATGTTTGGCCATACATTACGAAAGAAGTAATAACCACGAAAAATCTTATAGCGGAGATTTGCTCTATACATCCCAAGAGAATTGCAATTACTGAAAATGTCACCTCCGGATGTGTCTTACCTTTACTAGGACTACCATTTTCTGATGGTGATAATTTATTACTTAGCGATTGTGAGCATCCTGGGATAGTCGCAACATGTAAAGAGTTAGCTCGAAAAAAGAATCTAACAATCGCAATACTTCCTGTATCAAAGTTATGTAATGGTAACGACAAGAAAGATGAGACGTATAAAACAGTACTTAAATTGATAGATGAATATCTAAAAAAAAATACGAAGCTTGTTGTTCTCTCACATCTCCTTTGGAATACAGGGCAAGTTATGCCAATTGAACTTATTTCAAAAAGACTTAAAGAGCATTCAAGCAAACCTTATTTATTAGTTGATGCTGCTCAAAGTTTTTGTCATATTCCAATCAAAGGTGCTTGTGACACTGCGGACATCTATGCGTTTACAGGACATAAATGGGCTTACGGGCCTGAGGGGCTGGGCGCTGTTGCTCTTTCAACAAGAGTTCTAGAAGAATCAAGTCCAACATTAATTGGCTGGAAAAGCTTAAAAGCCGAAGAAGGAATACATGTCAATAATAAAGCTCCTTTTCATTCTGATGCCAGACGTTTTGAGATAGCGACTTCTTGTATCCCTCTTTTAGCTGGTCTCAGAAGCTCTCTAATAATGCTAAAAAATGAAGGTCATGAGACTGAGCGCTTTTTTAAGATTAAAAGCCTCAGTTCTATCCTGTGGGAGAAACTAAACCAAATCAACAACATTGAACTTGTTTTAAATAGTCCTCCACCTTCAGGAATTATAAGTTTTACCATTAATGGGAACCATTCTCCTGAAGAGGTTGTCAACTATCTTGGTGAAGAGAATTTATGGATAAGAGTTCTCGAGGATCCTAAATGGCTTCGTGCTTGCGTTCATATAACTACAGATTCAAACGAAATAGATAACCTTGTTATTGGTCTAAAAAATTTCATCTCGACTAAGTAGTCAAATAAAATCTGTTTTTAAAAATAGTGCTTTTCTAGCTTGTTCACGATCATCAAAATAAATTGTCTGATCTTTTAGAATTTGATAATCCTCATGACCTTTCCCTGCGATTAAAACAACGTCGTTTTTCGTGGCTTTTGCTATGGCCAATTGAATTGCAATGGATCTCTCTGGCTCAAGAGAAATTTCAGAATCAATTGTTATACCTTTTTCAATATCTTGAATAATTTCGATTGGGTCTTCTTGTCGAGGATTATCAGATGTCACAACTATGTAATCTGCAAACTTAGCAGCAACTTCCCCCATCTTAGACCTTTTACCTTTATCTCTATCACCACCACAACCAAAGACACAAATTAATCTTTTTTTCGTCAATGATCTCGATGCGATTAAAGCATTTTGCAAACCATCCGGTGTATGCGCATAATCTACTATCACTAGTGGATAGCCGTCTTTTACTTTAAATCCATCCATGTTTATCATTTGCATTCTCCCTGGCACTCCAGGGAACTTGTTCAAAGCTGCCAAAAGATCATTTAATCGGAGTCCCCTTTGAACTAAAATTCCTACTGCTTGCAACATATTCATTAAATTAAACTCACCTATTAATGGTGAAATAAAATTTTCCACCCCAAAGGGAGTATGCAATTTTCCCTTGTATCCGTCTTGCATAATTTGAAGATTGCTAATATATAAATCTGGTTTTTCTCTAGTTCGGGAGTTCTCTTTTAATGAACATGTCCAACATTTTTTGTTGAGCTCTTTTGCTAATATTGCACCCCATTTATTATCTATATTAATTACTGATCTAGGGCCATCATCTTCGATCAAATGTGATCGGAACAAACTAGCTTTAGCCTCAAAATAAGATTCCATTGAATCGTGATAATCTAAATGGTCTCTTGAAAGGTTTGTAAATATTGCTCCATTAAAATCACAACCAGCAACTCTATTCTGAGACAAAGCATGTGAACTTACTTCCATTGCTCCATATTCAACTCCTGACTGAACGGCTTTCCTAAGTTTTGCCTGCAAAGGGACTGCAAAAGTAGTTGTATACTTTGAAGTTTCCTCATGGTTAGGCCATCTATTAATTAATGTTCCAAACAAAGCGGATGGATGACCAAGCGAAGTAGTCAGAAATTCAATTAAAAATGATGTCGTCGTTTTACCGTTAGTACCAGTAATACCTATCAAACAAATCTCACTAGATGGCTTACCCCAAAAATCTGCAGCTAATTTACCCATAAATAGTGATACAGGCTCTGGGAGAATAACTACAGGGTCTTCGTTAGTTGGCGGATTTACAAGAGAAGCCTTTTTACTAATAATGGCTGCACAAGCACCTCTCTCAATTGCTTTTGCCCAAAAATTCCCTCCATCAACTTTTTCACCGTCTAAACCTAAGAACAAATCACCTTTTTCGATTTCTCTAGAATCAGTGGAAAGATTTTTTATTTCTGGATTTGCTAACCCTGAGCGGACCTGAAGATCAATTGCTTTCAACAAAGTGTGCAGATAAGGCGACAAAACAAACCTCGGATAATGAAAAATCAATGAAGGATCATTTAAAGTATAAAAAGATCTGCATGATTTTCACCACAAAATAAATCTACTTATGATTCAGTAATTTAAAAGAAATTTAATCTTCTTAATAAAATAATTTTAGTTATTAAAAAAATAAATTATGTATTTTCTCTTTGAAATCAATAAAGAAATTTATTAAAAAAGAAGAATTGGTTATTTTCTTAAACTTTTTTGTACAAAATATTCAAATTCTTTTGTAGCCAAGATAAAAGCATGTCTTCCTTTAAACGTGGAGAGACCCGAGGAAATTCAATCTTTTTTAATAATCTAGTTGAGTCAAGAACTATTACTGGAACCTCATTTGTATACTTCATTTTTATATCTAAAGACACTGTTTTACTATCTATGTCGACAATGGAAAGCTCAATAGAAGGGTTTAAATTATCTAGACATATCCTAGATAATTTTTTTTCAAGTGTTTGACACAAGCAGCAGCCTTTACGTGAAAATAAGATCAATACCTCTGAGTTCATTTTTCTGGAACTGGGTCACACCCACAAGGGGTAAAAGGATGACATTTACTTAATCTTTTCAAAGTCAGCCAACTCCCTCTCCAGGGACCATGCTTATTAACGGCTTCTATCCCATAAGCACTGCAACTAGGGATAAATCGACAACTCGGTCCAAACAATGGCGAAATCCACTTCTGATAAAAGGAAATTAAACTAACAAAAACAAGTGCAATGGCTTTATTGATCTTTGTAAGCATCTTTAGATAGAATAAAGGACTGGTGAATAAGGGGCCAATGGATTTATTCCAGACTACCCTTACCAGTAAACATTTTCTAAATTAAACCCCTATGTCTAGATACCGCGGACCTCGTTTGAGGATCACGCGACGCTTGGGAGACCTGCCTGGTCTCACCCGGAAGACCGCAAAAAGGTCTCATCCACCAGGTCAGCACGGCCAAGCCCGTCGCAAGCGCTCTGAATACGCGATCCGACTCGAAGAAAAGCAAAAACTTCGATTCAATTATGGTATTTCTGAACGCCAGCTTGTTCGCTATGTAAAGAAAGCTCGTGCTCAGGAGGGTTCCACAGGAACAAATCTCTTAAAGCTTCTGGAGAATAGGCTTGATAATGTTTGTTTTAGACTTGGATTTGGACCTACAATCCCAGGTTCAAGACAGTTAGTAAACCATGGACATGTATCTGTTAATGGCAAGATCACTGACATTGCAAGTTACCAATGCAAGGCTGGAGATGTTATTGCTATCAGAGACAACAAAGCTAGTAAGCAATTAGCTCAAGCCAACTTAGAATTCCCAGGCCTTGCAAATGTTCCTCCACACCTTGAGCTTGATAAAACCAAACTCTCGGCAAAGATATCTGCAAAGACAGATAGGGAATGGGTTGCTATTGAAATTAATGAATTGTTAGTTGTTGAGTATTATTCAAGAAAAGTTTAGAACTAGTCTATTACTGGCTTTTCTCAACCCCAGTCCAACCTTAGTCAAACTCTTGCTACGCTGCTTTCAGTATGGCAAGAGTTTTTTTATGCCGAATATTGCAGAGAAATCAAAAGTTTTCGGAGGTAATGGCGTTGTCTTTCCTTTCACAAGAGTTCCTGATGTTTTCTTATATCATGAACTAATCCCAGGGACTAAGAAGTACAGATACAAAGTTATTGATGGAGCCAATACGTTAGAGGCTGCCATTGATAAGTACTCGATGCATATAACGCATTAAAAAGCTAGATATTAGAGCATGAGCAAGAGGTAGCGATCAGAAAAGCTCAGTATGAAATCGAAACCAATAGTCCAAGAAGACGCGCAAGAATGATTACTGAGAATATGGTTAGGTCAAAGAAAGTCAGTATTAGAAAGTGCCTCAATAACTTCCTTGATGAAGAGCAAAAAAAGTAGATGCTGATCTATTAAAAGAAAAATCTCTACAAAATAAAGCACAAGGTTTAAAACAGCTCGAGAAGTATCTCAGCTACAAAGCACTCGAGAAAACCCACCAAATAGATAACCACACTTTTCAAGAGTACATAACTTGGAGAAAAGCAAAGAAGTCGACTAGAAGAATTGAACTGATTTACTTTAAAGATTTTCTCATTGGCTACTGCAAACCAAGAGGATTATTAATCAACTCACTAGATGAAAAAGATTAATACCAAAGATAGTCATTAAAGAATCCGAAGTAGATGCCAAGCCGCCTCTCATAGAAGAAGGGAACTGGAATGTAGTAGTAAAGACTTTGAAGCGGATGATTAAAAACAGAGAGACAGGAAGAGGTCCCGCTAAGTATTCAGAAAAAGGTAGAGGTGTCTACTTCAATCAGTTGTTTTATCGATGGTGTTTAATTTGTAAAAACAGTGGCTTACGTCCAAGCATTGAACTGAATAAGTTGAGATGGTGTGATGTCAAAAGGGAGAACGTAGGACGATGGAGCAAGTCCAAAGGGGAAACAGAAGATAAATGGATCGCAATTATTTATATAAAAGATACTAAGACTGGGAAACAAAGAGCCGTACCCACTAATGGAGTGGATAGTCAACTACTTGAATGGAGGAAAGAACAAAAAGAGTACTTAAGTCGGTACTATCCAGAGCAAAAGATTAAAGATACAGATTTAATCTTTTGCAACCCAGCTAATGAGATGAAGTAATTTCCATACTCAATGTTCAATACAATATGGATAAGGATGATCAAACTATGTGGAGACGAATTGAAACCCTATGTCTTCAGCGATAGGAACTACATCCCATACCGCCTTCGAAGCACTTTCATTTGCAATTTGATTTTGCAAGGAAAGGATATTTATAGCTTCGCTAAGCTTGCGGGTCATAGCATTGCATTCTGTGAAAGATTTTATGCAAAGCTAGATATGGATAGGAAATCGAAGGAGCTAACAGAAATTGAATATGGAATAAAAGTACGAAGAAAGACTTTTATAGGTCGCTATCTAGAGGATTAAAAAAAACAAACTCATATGTTTCCCTTGCACTAAAACCTAGTCAAGAAGTAAGTTTTTCCCAGATATCCTCTGATTCCTTAATCAATTCAATCGCATCTTCCTTTCCAAAAGTCTTATGAACATCTCTCATTAGCTGTATAAATCTCAGTCTTATTTCTCCCATTTCTATTTCTCGGTCTAATTCACTTAAAGAAGCCTTGTTCTTATATGGTGCATGAGAGAAATTAAGGGTGGCATTGTGGTGACTCATTGTTCTGGATTTCAATAACAACTTAGCGAGAAGAGGAAGACTGGCTTCCGACAGAACAGTCCTCCTATCTCTCGTTGGTGCTGATCCCAACGTTTAAACATTCTGGCTAAGTGATTTTACGATTGCGTTGATTGTCTAGTACGGTTTTCCTTGTTGAAATCTGGAACGTTTAGCGTTGCAGCTTTAAGTCCTTCTGGATAGACATTCAAACAGGTAGTCCATTCACAGAATTCTTGGCTAACAGCGTAGCTATCTTCGTACCTCTTAAGGCTATCGAGATAAGAAACTCTCTGAGCAGCCCATAAAATAGTAATACGTTGACTTATATTCATATATCTAACTTATTTAAATCCTAAAAGGACTATGGTTATAGCTTTGATCAAGCCGCTTACAATGCAGCCGAGACTGCATACACCAATGCAATAGGAACAGCAGGAGAAGCTGCTGCTTTAACAGCTTTTGAAGCCACATATGCTGCAAGTGATGTTGATGCTGATCACGACCATGAGATCAACATGGATGACCTAGCAATGATTGATGCAGACTGGGAAGCAACCATTCATTCAGGTGCTGGTGCAATTGGCGTGGCAACAGGAGATTTCCAGAGTTTGAACTTTGCTTCTACCCTTACAAAAGTTGGTGAAAATGCTTCTTCCTTGGATTATTCTGGCTTAAAAGATACTGGTGCCGCTCAATTGACCACCATTGATAATCGTCTCGGTGCTGACCTAGAAACATCCTGGTCGAACACAGATTTAGAAAAGGCTATTGGAATGGATCTCGCAAGTTCACTCTTAGCGGCAGGTGACCTTTCATAAACTGCTGCTTAGATCATTGATTTGAGTTAACGACTAATTTCAACGAAGTCAGTTTCTCACTCAACCATAACTTGCCAATAGTATCGAAAGGGAGCACTTACACGATCTTGCACTCGATTAGTCTTCTCGAACTTTCTTCAGCAAATAGGGAATAAAAGTCTTTTCTTTCTTTGCTGAATCATATAGATAGTCAGCGGTCCCCTCTAATAAAGCTGCAAAGCTTTTATGAACACTGGGAAACGTACGACCAAAAGAATAGCAATCAAGAAAATTATCTTCACCAAAACCTCCTCTTCCCAGTCCAATCATAAAGAAGCCAAACTACAAACCCAACCATAAACAAAGGCATAAAGCTATCAATGAACATATAAGCTGAATAGACAATTAAGGGGAAGAAGATGACACGTTTAATGTTTAAACGTCTACCTCTTGAAAGTTTTTTGAAGGGTTTAAAGAGAGACATGATTACTTACCTTTCATACAGATTGCACTAATTGTTTGTTTGCTTGTGTTTTGCCATCCTTCCCAGTTCCCTGTTTTAACGACTTTAAGTTTCTCTATATTGCACTCAGATTCAGAATTAGTTGGAATCCTCCATGAGTAGCTTCTCCCCGCTAATCCTTCACCATGCTTAACAAGTAACCACCATGCTTCAGCACTGGCAGATATAGTGAAAGCAAGAGAAGTGATCAAGATGAAAAGTAGACGTCTCATCCTAAAAAGGGAACTCAGGACTACCTTTGATTACTGATGAAACCTTCATCACTATCCATAAGACCAGAGCACCTTCAAGAAATCCAGACCAATACAATTGATAGTTTGTAAGCTCCAATTCTTTCTGAGCTTTTTCAACTAAAGATCTATGCCAGTCAATGATTTTCTTCATAATTTATTAGTCATCTTTGTATATCCGCTTGAACGCAATTGTAAGTAATAACCAAGAGACTCCAGCACTAACTCCAACAGAGTAATCGTGCTTCAGAATTTCTACAATTGCAATTGTACTTGCTGCAATCCTTAATCCTCGAATACTAAACTTGCCAATAGAAAATAGACCGTTTTGTTTTTCTTTCGTTGAGGGTTTCATCTCTTAAGAATTACTAATTAGATTTCATCTGGCAATGGGAAGCGAATCAATTACAGAACAATATTTCTTTTCTACTGCCATCGCAACAGGATCTTCAAGTGTTTCCATCCAACCTTTTTTCATCCCAGTTCCTGTTCGATCTCCTATTCGATTAAAAGTTTTGTCTCGACAATCTAATTCATAAACAAAAGTCTTATTCTCTATACCACTCTCTTCACCTTCTATGTATGTAGGTGGTTCCCAAAAAGTTGTGCAATTGTCGTCTTCGCATTCTGTATAACTTTGTCCCTCTGACTCGTAATAGCCATCAGTCCCCTCGTATTCATTATCAGTTCGTCCCCTAAAAGTCAGATATCGTCCGTAGCCACCTCTGATCTTCAATTGTTTTACCGTATCGGATTCATAACTAAACCTTGCAGGCGTTGGAACTACTATTGTTTCAGCGCTCACAGCATTAGGCAAAATAATAGAGGCAAGTAGGGGAAGAAGTATGCGTTCCATTTAAAATGAACTTAATTGCTTATTCTTCAACCAATCTTCCGACACTCTGCTTTCTTTTCCCTCATAGCAAACAAAATTCATATCGTAATTAAGACCACTGTTATTGAACCAGTAAGCGATCTTTGCGAATGCTTGCAGATAGTCTGAGTTGTCCTCTTCCTTGCAATCATTTATAGCTTTCAGAAGCTCCTCAGGGAAATTGTCAGGGTCACTAGCTATTAAGTCCTTTTTTAAGTTCTCCATTACTTCTGACTGCATAGCTTTAGCTCTTTTCTCCCATGCCATGCAGTCTTCTTTGTTTGCGAATAAATGTCCTGTGAACGATTTAAATCCAGAGATTTTCAACAACTAAGCAGCCCTCATTTATTTAAAAGCAGTAACTCGAAGAGTTATTAATCAAAAACTAGAGCATCTAGAAAGACCAAACAACTTACATGAAGGGATCTAAATACAGCAAAATCAAACCTTAAAAAAACATCAAAGCAGGAATAAACCCAAACTCACAACCTAGCCATATCTAAACTTCTGATCCATCTAACGTATCTACTGGGATCTCATCCGCTAACTTGACACTCTAATAAGAAGAAGAGCAATTCATTTTCTTTCTCAGTGGTTCACGACCACTTAAAACAAGTATTTATAGACAGAACAAATACCATGAAGGATTAAGTCTGTTTAGGTTACTGGAAGCTCAAGGAGAGCACGTATGAAAGAGGCGTGCAGTAGTTCCATAATTTCCAGGCTGTTAGATGACACAATGAACAACGGCATCACACCACTATAAGATGAAAACGGTAACAGTAGTAGGTACTAAGAGCAATTGACGACTATGTTGCCAGAACGCTTTTTGGTACATACAAGATGAATACTTATAAGACTAAAACTCTTTTCACACCCATCACTGAAACAGAGATGAAGACTAACCAATAAATTTACACGTGTAAAAAATATGAACACTGAACTAGCTAAGACATTTAATCCAAAAACAAAGGAGAGAGAAACTGATCATAGATTTGCTCCTGACCTAGCAAACATATTCAGTTCTATACGTCCTGAAGTTCTAAGAGGATTAGAAGAGTTCAAGAACAAGACAACAGAGCTAGAGATTAAATACGGATCATATGCTTTAGAGTTTTGCGTTAGTTGGTTTGATTACACAGACAACCTCTCTACTAATCATCCTGAAAACAAATGGAACCAGAAAGCAAAGGGTCTTAGAAAAGGTTTAATAGAGGGTTTGAAAGAAAGAGGATTCAAATCCAGCAACGTATCCAAGATTATTGGAGCTGCTAAATTTATAAAGAAGTTAAAAGATGATCTACTAATCCCAGACTTTCACAATCCTAATGAACTTGTGGAGAGCAAAAGGACAAGAAAGATTCTTGACTTTGTTAATCCTCTACCCATATCCGCCAAATACCTCCTTGGTGGAATGACAGAGCTTGGTCTTAAAAAGGCAATGAGCTATGAGAATGACAGTAAAGAATGGGACTCTCAGACAGACACGTTCCCAAGCAAACTCTGACGATAAGAGTACTAGAAGACCTTAAACAGCAATACCCTCTAAACCCTAACGAGAAAAGAGGAGGAGGAAAGAAGCAACTAAGCAAACTTGAAGAGGTAGAAGACAACCAAGAGACAATATCAATAGAAGCTACTGAGCTTAAAGAATTAACTCAAGATGAAATAGCAAACAACATTGTCTCACTAGCTAAGAAGCTCAACACTTCAGAGATTTGGAAAGATAAGCAGATAGTAGAGATTCTTAAAGGAGCAGAGAAAGAACTCATAGCTCTAGGTCACATGGTATTAACGCCATCAGACAAGGTACTTACAAGTAACTAAAGCTCACACCGCCTACCCAACAAATATGAACCAGCATCCAAACAATAAAACAGAACCCACAACAAGACAGATCTACTTCTGGTTAGACGGTAAGATTCCTAATTCTGCATACCAGCGAATCAGGAAACACCAGATAGAGAAGAACAAAGACTATGAGAAGGCAATGCTTGATGAATGGATTATCTAATTAAGCCGCTGCATATAGAACATTTATTTTCCCTATATTTTAATTTACCTAAATGACTAATCGCACCTACAAACAACTACAAATCAGCAATTACAAAGACTTCCTAGCCCCAAAAGACACCAGTAAAGACCAGTTAAAACTCAATAATCACATCATCACCCACAGACTCAAAATAGGAGACTAAACAATGATACACAAACCAGAGAAGGTTAAAGAAGCGTTCCAAATCAAAGCTAACCTCGGCGACAGAGAGATTCGAATGATCCGAGCTAGTGCAATGGGTATCTCCTTGTATGAATACGAGAAGACTCTTAGAGCAATAGGTAGAGACGATTTTTGAAGTCACCACCTCTTAAGTTTCTTGCCATAACGCATGCAAGTTGAAAAAGGTATCAAAATAAACAGTCTTTAAATGGACATGGTTGCTACTACTAGTTGAGACATTAATGGTTCCTACCTATGTCAAATGAAAATTTTAATGAGACATTAGGTCAGGTGATTAGCTATGCCTTGCAAAGGGTGTCTTCATCTAAAGCTGGTGATAAAGATGCTTTAATTCAAGAATACAGCGACTGGCTACAGTGCTTAGGCAATCCTTATTTAATTTGCAAGGATATTCTTTTTATAAATACTTTAACTTTCAAGGATACATATTTAAAGAGTTAACTCCTCAGACATTAGTCGCTGCAGGGAAGATTAATTAGGTATGCGTAATAGTCCAACGAGGTGATGACTTTAAAAAGCACCCTAAAAGCATTAAAAAAGCCCGCTTCTTGCGGCTACGTTATTTACTTGCGAACTAGGAGTGGAGTTGTGGGCCTATTAACTTCTAGTCCTTCAAAAAATTCCAAAAAATAAAATTAAAATGACAAGAACAGATGTAATAAAGGTAGATCACGACTTGTCTTTAGATGATGCCGTGAAAGGACTTATCTATCATCAACAAGGAGAAAAATGGATCAAAGGATTAGAGCATGACAATCTACAGGACTCGATGGACGAGTTTACTGAACTACTTCTGAAGACACCAAGAGATAAGGTTCAACCTTCACCACATATGTCAAAGAGAAGTTTTGGGCTAAGGCTGATGAGGACATCAACAAGAATGAATTTGAAAGACGATGGGCTGGAGGACAAACAATTCTGAAAACCTAAGCATCATAAAAAACTGATCTTCCACATATTCCTGAATATAAGTTCGCTATGAACGTCACTATTTGATTGTCGGCTCATAATCTGTAAAACAGCTAAGAACTATGTCTTCTAAATCATCTCGGAGTGTTCTTTCCCTTAACGATTATAAAGCTGTTCTTGCAGAAGATTCAAGTGTTGCGAAGCCTTGTTCAGAGACAGGTCACTTACATCAAGACAGTAGACTTCTTCCAAGACCTGTATGGTTTAAAGGAAGTAGGGAGAGAGGCTTGAGAAGGGATATAGCAGCATGAAACGAATCCAAGTAACCCTTAAAAATCCGACAGAAATGTGAAAGGGGTTATATCGATGTAGGGATGGACAGATTTACCCCATACTGGGTCGAAAAGCTCAACCAAAAGCCGATCAAAACAACCTCTAGAAACCCAGTCCAATCCTTGCATAACTGTTGCATGAGAAGTTACGCAATACCACAAGAAACAAGTCATAGCCCCAACCAATTTTGACTCATCTCAGCGGATGGGTCTTAGGACATTTATTTGGACACAGATTGGACAAGAATTTAGACATAAAGCAGGAGATTTCCTCGTCATTTCCAACTCGAGAAGAATCGGACTTAAGCCATCTAAATATTTATAAGCCGATGTCTAGCGATCAGTTTGATAAAACCTGCTTCTATGTCGTATAGCATGATTACCATAAGATTACCAATCTTTTTTAGACTCTTAAATACCTTGCTAACACATGCTTTTTAGTCTAAGTTGTGTAATCGACATTAGTATAGACGTAAGAATATGACCGTATTTTGTAAATCAGAATTCATCTCAACAGTAGTCCTAACTCGCTTCTCTTAACAGAAATCTTATTTCCTTTAGGAGTTAAGAAAACCTTCTCCATTATTCTGCCATCCCTTACAACGATTAATATTGTTTGTCCTGAGAATCTACCTCGTGTCCAATCAATATTTTCTTGATAAGAGTTAGCTCTTTTTTTGGTAGACGTTCTAGAGAAGATAGATGTTTTACTTTTTGATTTTATTTTCCTTTCAACAGATTCTGTAGATTTTGCGATCAAATCATTAAGGCTTGAACGAATGAGTTCTATTTCAGGTACTTCTCTATGAAACCTTGAGGTTACCTTCCAATGGATTAGCTCATATTTCGATTCAAATTGTTTGGCAACTTGATGATATTTTGATTCAATTTTCTTTTGCTTATCCTTCAGATACTTGGCCACAGGCATCTTCAATATCTTCTACTACGCTTGTTTATCGTATACGTGAATACAAAACCAGATAATAAATACTTATCGAAACACTATTAAACATTAATCAAAAACATACACATATCCCTATCACTGTGAGTCTTTTAGCTAGCTTGACCTCTTTGGAAGATGACTGGGATCAAACCTTTAAAGAGAAGTCAAACTACATTCAACAATCAGCCAAACGAAACTAAAATAACAATGTCAAAACTGACTAGCTGAGCTTGATGCAATTAAGCTTTTTTATATTCAATCTTATTGATGATCGTTCGGTATTCCGCTCTCGAACACTCAACACAATTATTAAAATTTGTTTTTTCTAAAAAGTCATGAATTCTGGTGCTGAACGTTTTAATGGTTTGATGGCGATGATAGGCATCGTTGCTGGAATAGGCGCTTATGCAACAACTGGTCAATTCATCCCAGGTATTTTCTAGAAATAATTAAAAATAAAAAATCAGTGAATAGACTTTAAAAATCTACTAACTGATTTTTTAATCAACCCAATATTTGAGTTACTAATCAAGAAATGATTTAGCCTTGATTAGCATCTTTGGAATTTCCTAATGCGGGCGCATTCATTCCATCATAGTCAGGTCCAACCATAACTCCAACGATTGCAAACAAAGCAATAAAAGCAATTCCTACAATTGGAGCAGTGGGTGCTGGGGTTGATAACAAACCACCAAAAATCAAATGACTCATATCAGTAAAGTTGGGAGTTATGTTTTAGCGACTTAACGTTCTGACTGTGATTCGTTTGGAAAGTTTTACTTTTTTATTTAATTTTTGTTCCTTTCATACTCTGCTCATACAATCGATAATATTTAATTCTTCCCTATTCAAATCTTGAGTATTTAATTGGAATGTTTTTTCTAGTGAATTGTCAAACCCAAGACGAATAGAGGTCAAACCAACCTAGACAAACGTTGTAATAACTGACTGCTTATACCTAGGTCATGTAGGGCTTTGCTCTTAAAACCCTAGCTCACAAATTAACTCATCGGCATGAATAAGTAGTCGGGAGCGACATAATTCACTCCAATAAGGATGACTGCTGTGGTAGAAAGCCATAGTGTTGCTACTACTGGCGCAGACTTAAACCACTTTGTTCGAAAGATTTTAAACATTGTTCAAATATTTCTTAGATGCTAAGAGATCGACAATAGAAGCGAAGGGTCGGTTTTAAGCAGACGATCATGTCTTAATCCATCTCTTAAATATAAATATTTAATTTAGCGAATCAAAAAGCCTCTCACTTGCCATACAGGGAGAGGCTAAAGAAAGATTTGTTAAATTTGAATCTTAAACAATTCCAGGAACAATCCAACCAGTGAATCCGTAGTTAATGACTGCAGCAAATAAGCCCATCATAGCAAGACGACCGTTCATTTGCTCTGCTGTTTTCCAGTAGCTAGTTTCTTTGTTCATCACACAAAACCAGGAATGATTTGACCGGTTGTCAAATATGCACCAATGAGAGCCAAACAGCCAACAGAGGCTGCTAAACCATTAAGTCGTTCAGCAAATTCTTTGCCTTCTTCTAATCTTGGTGTTTCAGTGGTTTGATTTTTCATTAGACGAAACCCGGAATGATTTGACCGGTTGTTGCATAAGCACCAACTAGAGCAATGCATCCAAACAATGCTGCATAGCCGTTAAGCCTTTCTGCTGT
>QCHK01000011.1 GCA_003279635.1 Prochlorococcus sp. AG-402-B05
ATAGATTTTTGCTCTTGAGTGAGCGTAGATTTTCTAATTTCTTTACAGAGATGATCTAAATTATGATGTAATGGCTCGCCTCCTGTAATTACAACAAAGGCTGCACCTTCTTTTTGAGCTTTGGCTGTTTGAGTTGACAAATCTATCAAGCTTTGTTGAGGATGAAGTTCTGAATTCCACGAATCTTTTGTATCACACCAAGGACATCCAACTTTACAACTAGCTAATCTGATGAAGTAAGCGCTTCTACCTGCATGTTCTCCTTCTCCTTGTAGAGAATGAAAACATTCCACTACTGGTAGAGATGATTTCATCTATTGCTGTTCTAGTGATTTTTTTTCAATAATTTTTGGTTGAGGATTGAATGCTTCACTCGGTGAGGATGGTACACGCATTTGTGCGGCTTGAATTAAACCACTAAATAAAGGGTGTGGTTTTCCTGGCCTAGAGAGGAATTCTGGATGATACTGACATGCAATAAAAAATGGGTGATTTTTTAATTCGATTAGCTCTACTAATCGACCATCAGGTGAAGTACCACTAATTACATACCCAGATTCTATTAGTAGAGTTCTGTATGAATTATTGAATTCATAACGATGTCTATGCCTTTCGTAAACAACTTCTTCGTTGTATAAACTTTGTCCGATTGTGTTTGTTTGAAGTCTACAAGCATATACTCCTAATCTCATTGTTCCACCTAGATCAACGACGTCTTGTTGTTCTGGAAGCAAGTGAATTACTGGGTGTTTTGAATTCGGATTTAGTTCGGCACTAGATGCATCTTCTAAACCAGCGATATTGCGAGCCCATTCAATGACAGCACATTGCATACCTAAGCAAAGTCCTAGAAAAGGTACCCTTTGCTCCCTTGCCCATCTAATAGCAGCTATTTTTCCATTGACGCCACGGTTACCAAAACCTCCTGGAACGACAATTGCGTCCATTCCCTGAAGTAGTTTTTCAGCTCCCTCGGATTCTATGTTTTCCGCATTGATCCAGTGAAGATCTAAAGATGCATCATGCGAGATACATGCGTGACGTAATGCTTCGACTACTGATAAGTAGGCATCATTTAATTGTACATATTTGCCAACTAATGCAACTTTGACAGAAGGGCCTGGATTGCGCAATTTATGGACTAATCGTTTCCAGTCTTTTAAGTCACTTTCATGATCATTCAGATCCAAGCAATCTAATACTTCCTTGCAAAGTCCTTCATCTTTGAGCGCTAATGGTACTGAGTAAATACTGTCAGCATCTAAGGATGCTATGACCGCATCAGAGTTCACTCCACAGAAACCCCCTATTTTATTTTTTAATTCATTATTAATGGGTCTATCACTGCGACAAACTAAAATATCTGGCTGAATACCTATAGAACGCAATTCTTTTACTGAGTGCTGTGTTGGCTTGGTTTTAATTTCTCCAGATGTACCTATGTAAGGTAATAATGTGACGTGAACATAAACAACATCGTTTCTTTTTACATCTCCTTTAAATTCTCTTATTGCTTCAAGAAAAGGTAGAGATTCAATATCTCCAACTGTTCCTCCAATTTCTGATATAACTACATCTGCACCACTATTGTTCGCTACACGTTTAATTCTTTCGCGAATTTCACGAGTGATGTGGGGGATAACTTGAACTGTTCTTCCGTCATAGTCACCTCTTCTTTCTTTATTAATAACAGCTTGATAAATGGAACCTGTCGTGACACTGTTTAGTCTTGACATTGCAGTATCTGTAAAGCGCTCATAATGCCCAAGGTCTAAATCAGTTTCAGCCCCGTCTTCAGTTACAAAAACCTCTCCATGTTGAAATGGGCTCATCGTCCCAGGATCAACATTTAAATATGGGTCAAGCTTCAAAATCGAAACACTGTACCCTTTTGATTTAAGTAGTCTGCCAAGACTTGCGGCAACAATACCTTTGCCAATGCTTGAAACTACACCACCAGTGACGAAAACAAATTTTGCCATTTACTTTTCAGTCATTCTTTAAGCTACCTTGATCTAGGTAAACTCCAAGAAATTTACATATTTTCTCTTTAGGATAATGTTTTTACCGCTAATTTCTATCAATTCAATCAGGATCTATCCAAGTAGAAGCAATATGGAGGTCTTCTAATTGTTTGTTTTCCACTTTTGCAGGTGCTTTAGCCATGGAACAACGAGCTTGTTGTGTTTTTGGAAAAGCAATAGTATCTCTAATTGAATCTTCATTAGCTAAGAGCATAACTATTCTGTCCAATCCAAATGCAATCCCACCATGTGGTGGAGCACCCATTGAAAGGGCATCAATTAAAAAACCAAATTGCTCTTCTGCTTCATTTTTTGATAGACCAATTACTTCTAGTACGTTTTTTTGAAGTTCTGAGTTGTGAATTCTTAAAGATCCTCCACCAATCTCTAATCCATTAAGAACTAGATCATACGCTTGAGCATTTGAATTGGGTAATTTGTCTTTCCATAAGCTTTCTGATTCACCAATATCTTCAGGCTTAGGAGCGCAGAAAGGATGATGAATTGCTTCAAGACGATTTTCATCAGAATTAAATTCAAACATAGGAAAATCAGTGACCCAAAGAAAGTTCCATTGAGCTTTTAATTCGTTGTCTGAGATTATCTTTAGATCTTTCGCAATAAATTGACGAACTCTATCTAAGGTTCTATTAACAACGTTTGTGGGCCCTGCACCAAAAAGTATTAGATCACCAGGTTTAGCTTGGGTTTTTAATAGGAGTTCTTTTATTTGTGAGGTAGTTAAATTATCTTTTATGGCTCCAATTGTATCGACTTCTTTATCATCTCGAACTCTGATAAATGCTAGTCCGCCAGCGCCAGCCTTTTGGGCTTCGCTAAAAATATCTCCACCTGGTTTTATTCTTACATTACTAATTAAATTATTTCCATCCTCAATGGTGATGCACTTAACGCATCCACCAGAAGAAATAGCATTTGAAAAAACTTTAAATCCACTTTTGGAAAATAAGTCACTTGTGTTGACAAGTTCCATTCCATATCGAGTATCAGGTCTGTCAGTTCCAAAACGATCCATCGCTTCTTGCCAAGTCATTCTCGGAAATGGAGTTTGGAGATTAATCCCTTTAATTTTTTTCCATATATTTACAATTAATTTTTCATTTAATTCAATGATCTCTTTTTCCTCCATAAAACTCATTTCAATATCTAATTGAGTAAATTCTGGTTGCCTGTCCGCGCGTAAATCTTCATCACGAAAACAACGAGCGACTTGGTAATAACGTTCAACTCCACCAACCATCAACAATTGTTTGAATAATTGTGGGGATTGCGGTAAAGCAAAAAACTCGCCACCACATACACGTGAGGGGACTAAGTAATCTCTGGCTCCTTCCGGAGTTGAGCGAGTCAAAATTGGTGTTTCAACTTCTATAAATCCTTCGTTTTCAAGAAAACTTCTAGCCGCTTTGACAGTGTTATGTCTCAATCGAAGATTATTATTCATTCTCTCTCTTCTGAGATCTAAATATCTATGCCTTAGCCTGGTTTCTTCTTTAACACTCTCCTCATCATGAATTGACACTGAGAAAGGAAGTGTACTAGTGACAGCATTTAGGATTTTTATATTTTTAGCTAAGACTTCTACTTCACCTGTTGGGATTTTTGTATTAATAGCTTCGTCAGGTCTTTCTCTTACTAATCCATTGATCTGAAGAACAGTCTCATTTCTAAGACTTTCAGCGATGCTAAAAAGATCCTGACCTTGATCTGGATCAACTGTGATTTGAATTGTTCCAGAACGATCTCTCAGATCAATAAAAATTACTCCGCCATGATCCCTTCTGCGATCAACCCAACCACATAGTTGAACATTTGCGCTAATTGCGGAAGCTCGTAGTTCTCCACAAGTCTTATTGCGCATGAAATTCTCAATCATCATGAATAATGAGTTTCCCACAAAGACCGGCTTTTATGCACAACACAGTTTCTACTTGCTCAAAAACCTTTTCGATAGAAAGGTCTTTTTACGATTATTGCAGGATGTTTTTTTCCTCTAATTTCTACTTCTATTTGAGTATTGACTTTTGCAATTTCGCTTGGCACATAAGCAAGAGCTATGGGTTTTTTCAATGTTGGAGACCAAGTTCCGCTAGTAACCATTCCAACAGTTTCGCTGTTGTATAGAACAGGATATCCTTGTCTTGCAATTCCTTTGTCTAGGACTTGAATACCAACAAGTTTTTTTTGCGTTCCAACTTCGGCTTGTTTTTCTAGGGCTTTCCTACCTATGAAATCATTAGGCATTTCTAAATGAACTAACCAACCCAAGCCAGCTTCAAAGGGAGTTGTATCTAGGTTGATATCGTTGCCATATAAATGCATAGAAGCCTCTAATCGCAGTGTATCTCTTGCTCCTAGCCCGCATGGAGTAACTCCGGATGCAATTAGACTCTTCCAGATAGATTTTGCTGTTTCAGGAGATGACAAGAATTCGAAACCTTCCTCTCCTGTATAACCAGTTCGTGCAATAAAAATTGATTCTTGTGGGTTTATTAGATTGGGATTTGAAGTAATAGTTCTGTGACCAAAACGTGGCAAATTAGTTAAAGGCTCTTCGAGAATTTTCTCAAGTGTACTTATCGATTCTGGACCTTGGATCGCAATTAATGCACCCTCTGGCATGAATTCGGATATTGTGATTTCCTTTTTAGAAAGATTTGAACTCAACCATTCAATGTCAGATTCTTTTCTTCCCGCATTAATAACTAGAACTATACTTTCTTCTTTTGTATCTAAAATTCCTTGATCATAAATGATTAGATCGTCTTGAATTCCTCCATTTTCTTTTAAAAAAACTGTATAACACGCTTCACTAGGTCCTATTCGAAACACGTCTGAGGGAACTAAATTCTGTAATGCACTTTTGATGTTTTTACCTGTTAATTGCACAACACCCATGTGAGATATGTCGAACATTCCAACATTTTTTCTTACTGCATTGTGTTCTTCTATTAACCCAGAAAAACTAACAGGCATTTCCCAATTTGCAAAAGGGACCATTTTACCGCCTAATTCTTTGCATTCTTGATAAAGAGGAGTTTGCAGTAATTTCATTTTTTGTTGAACAGTAAAAGAAATTCACAATTAATACCGTGAACTTATAAGAATTTCTAAAACTAAATTTAATGCTTTGTGGCTCGATCCGGAAAGTTTTACTACTCTATGAGTCTTGGGTTAAGACTTAATGACTGCAAAAAGATCTTGTAGGAGCTGCAATCAATGTGTTTCAAGTCATTTTGATTCATTCTCATGGTGCAAACTTAGAAAAATAAAAATACATTCTGAGATATCTTCATTTGTTTCTTGTGGTCATTGGATAAAAAAAGAACCTAATATCCCAAAGATTTCTGAAAAATTTGTTCATCAACAACTCGATTTTGGAAAGGTATTAGTTGAATGAAAAATTAAATGCAAATTTTTTAGGATGATTTGTCTAATAACATAATTAATGAACGTATAACTTTTGCTGCAAGGATGCTACTAATACCAGTGTTATCTAATTTGGGAGATAATTCGACTACATCAGCACCAATTAAATTATGAGACTTAATCACATTTATGATTGCTGCAAAATCTCCCCAAAAATAGCCTCCGGGCTCAGGAGTGCCTGTTCCTGGCATTATAGAGGGATCAAACCAATCTAAATCAAAAGTTAAATAGATTGGTCTCCCTTTAAAACTTTTTAGAGCTTCGTCTAAAGATTGTGCATTCATTCCCAAAGTATTTTGAATTAACCTTTTACTATTATTCATTTCAAGAAATTCTGATTTTGTTCCACTTCTTATTCCTATTTGAAAGATCTTTTTGCTAGGCAGTATTTCTAAACATCTTTTCATAGTACATGCATGACTAAATTTACTACCTAACCATTCATCTCTAAGGTCTGCATGAGCATCTAATTGAAGCATAATTAAGTCAGGATAATTAGTAATTATTGATTTAATCACACCACTTGTTATTGAATGCTCTCCACCAATAACAAGAGGCTTTAAATTATTTTTAAGTAAAATATTTGTAGCATCTCTTATATAGTTAAGTGTTAATTTTGCATCTCCAAGGGGAACATCTAATGAACCTAAATCAGCAAACTTTATATCTTCTAAATCTAAATTTAATTGCGGACAATATGTTTCAATTCCATAACTATCTTCCCTGACAGCAGAAGGACCAAATCTTGCACCAGGTCTAAAGCAACAAGTTCCATCATAAGGAACTCCTAAAAGCGACACTCTGCATTGATCGATGCCTCTTTGGGCGCCCATAAATATTGCACCATCGTTATTAAATATTGATAGATCTTTGAGGTTGGATTTGGTCATGTTTTTGCTAGCTCCCTTTCTATGAATGCAGGAATAGCGTTAAATGCACCTTGCTGCCATCGCTCACTCCAAATCTGACAATTTTCGGAGATTTCTTCTATGCGACTTTTTCTTGGATGCATATATTTTGGCTTCTCCATAGATGCAAATGTCCAGCTCCATAAGCCGCTTGGGTATATGGATACAGATCCATACATTGGATCTGCGTAGTCAAAAATTTCACGAAGAGTTTTGACAATATTTATATGAATTTGTTGAAAAGACTCTGGAGATTCACTTTGTGTTGCTAAAACCCCTCCATGTTTAAGTATTCGTCTGCAATCTTTGAGAAAAGAATTGCTGAATAATTCTTTGGACGGTCCAATAGGATCTGCGCCATCAATAATAATCACATCATATGAATTCTCTTTTCTATGTTTTACCCAATCAATCCCATTCTTGATTTGTAAATTCAATCTTGAATCAGACCATGCATTTCCTCCAATAGTAGGTAAATACTTTTGGCTTAATTCAATAACTCTTAGATCAATTTCAACTAAATCGATAGACTTAACCTCTTTATATCTTAAACATTCTCTTGCACTACCCCCATCACCTCCTCCAATAATTAAAATATTATCTATTTGTGTAGAACAACACAAGGCAGGATGAATAAGACATTCATGATAACACTTTTCAGACTTTTCTGCAGTCATCCAACAATCATCAAGTAATAGTGCTTTTCCATATCTTTTGCTGTCATATATGGTAATTTTTTGAAAAGGACTAGACTCTTCTAGTATTAATTTGCCCTGTAGTCCATATCTAACGCCTTGATGATACTCGTCAACCCACTCTGATCTTGTTTTTAGTTTGTAATTCATGATTATGATATTAATGCTTGAGATTGATCTTCGCTAATTCCCAGTACTTTTCTAATTTTTTTTTTGATTGAGAATGTAATTCGCCATCTATATTTTCTTCTATGTATGTTAATCGTTCTAGGAATCTTTTATTAGTTTTTGCTAATCCCTCTTCTATTGATATTTTATTCCATCTTGCAATATTTATCAATGTAAATAATACGTCTCCTATTTCAGCTTCAGCCTCGGAAGTATTTTCTTGCTTTAATGCATCTTTTAATTCTTCTAATTCTTCATATAATTTATCCCAGATTTGATCAATTTTCTCCCATTCGAATCCGTTTTTTGAAGCTCTTTTTGAGATAATTAGTGCTGCTTTCGTAGCGGGTTGTGGTCTTATCTTTAATTTTAATCGGTCACTAATTGGGGTTTTTGAATTATTTAATGGTTTTTCATTATTCTTGATTTTTTCCCAAGAGTCTTCCACTTCTTTGATACTAACTTTTGCTTTATTTTTGAATACATGTGGATGCCTTCGAATTAGTTTTTCAGTAATGATGTCAAGGATGTCTGTTATGTCAAATAAGTTTTTTTCTTTTGCTATTTGAGCATGCAAAATTACTTGCAGTAAGAGATCTCCAAGCTCTTCTTTTAATTCGTCAGGATTGTCTTCTCGTATTGCGTGAGCAACTTCATAGGCTTCCTCTAGAACATATGGGACCAAAGAAAGATGCGTTTGCTTTAGGTCCCAAGGACAGCCACTGATTGGATCTCTGAGGCCTGAAACTACTTCAAGGAGTTTATTCATTTTATCTTTTGTATTTATTTGGTTTGTGTTTGTCATTTCTATTTGTCTTGATAGAACTCTGTTACTAAGCTCAGAAACGATTTTTTTGAATCGTTGATCTAATTATGATTAATTGTCAAAAACAGAGCAGCTTGAGGTATAAAGTAAATGAATTAGTCAAAGGACTAAAAATTGTATGGGCGATTAGCTCAGCGGTAGAGCGCCTGCCTTACAAGCAGGATGTCCCTGGTTCGAACCCTGGATCGCCCATCTAAATTATTCTTTATTTATGCAAAATGGTCCTGGATTAAAAATTTCAGCAACGGCAGTCGCAGAGTTAAACAGGCAAGCTGCTTTTACTGGCACTCCTGGGGTTATGCATATTGATTTATTGGATGATATGTGTGGAGAGGGTTGGAAATTTATCAGAATTAGATCAGGAAAAAACGACGGTGTTCCACTTGCTAGAGCTGACGGGATTACTTTGTATGCTCGCCAAGATCAAATTCTATTTTTTCAAGGTCTTAAGCTGAATTATTTTGGTGATCTAAGTGGAGGTGGATTTCTGATTAGCACGCCAAAAGGGGCGGAGCCTTCTCCATGTGGATCAGGCTTTAGAAAACTGTCAAAAGTTCAATAATTTTTTAAAACAATTAGAGAATTGAATTTATTCTTCTGGAAACAAGATCGCAGAGAGCTCATCGGAATCAACTTCATAGACGCGAGCTAAACTTGTCTCAATTGCGCTAGTTACTTCACCGGGTAAGAATCTCATGGCATTTAAAGCATCATCTGATATTTCCTCTGTAAGCAACTTTTTTTTACTATTTAATTTTTCATCGTTGATTACAGCGATGACCCAGCTTTGATATGCATAAACAAGATCGGAGAACTCAAGTTCAGGGTCGTTCAGATCCATAACAAATAAACAGATAACGAACAATAAACACTAGTTTGACTGTAGTTGGAGAAAATGTCTTCTATGGAACCAATATCTCGCACGTCTATTCAAGCAAAAGCCTTTGAGTTCGCTTTGCTGGAATTAATTTATAGTAAGCGAGATAGCTTTAAACCATTATGGAGTGTAGATAGCTGGGCTAAATTTTTAATTTGGTTAAGTTTAAATTGTGGGCTTTCTGGAGAAAAAGAAAGCCTAGAAATGTTTGTGAAAGCTATGGGCTCTCCTTTAACAAGTCGAATGAGAAAAATATTTTTTGAAAGATCTTTAGAAGATTTTTCATTACATGTGATGGCTGATCCTGCAGAATCGCAAGTTTTGATTATGCCTATAGCTTTAGATAAGAGGATTAATGATAATGACGTAGTTCAAGCCTTAGAAATGATCGGTTTAAGCGACAAGGTTTCTTTATCTTCGGATGCATGGGGAAGATATGACTCAATAGTTTCGATTCCTTGGAATGTGAAAAGTGACATTTGAATTTAGGAAAAGCAAGAATGATGTAAAACTTTTGTCGGGAATGAGTAAATTAAATTAAACACATTTTTTTTCTGTGATAGAGCGGGCAAAAACTACAAAATTATCTCAAGCCTCAGGCCTTCCTAAAACATATGATCCAGTTGGTACTGAAAATCGTTGGCAGAAAGCTTGGGAAGAAAAAGGAGCTTTTAAACCTGATCCATCAGCTCCTGGAGAACCATTCTCCGTAGTTATTCCTCCTCCAAATGTCACAGGCAGTTTGCATATGGGGCATGCTTTTAATACTGCCTTAATCGATACAGTGGTCAGGTATAAAAGATTAAAAGGAAATAATGTTCTTTGTCTTCCAGGAACAGACCATGCTTCAATTGCTGTTCAAACTATTCTCGAGAGACAACTTAAGGAAGAAGGCAAAAATCGTCGTGATCTTGGTAGAGCTTCTTTTTTGGAAAAAGCTTGGGAGTGGAAAGAAAAAAGTGGTGGAAGAATTGTTGGTCAATTAAAGCGTTTGGGATATTCCGTAGACTGGAGTAGAGAGAGATTTACATTGGATGAGGGGCTCAGTAAAGCTGTTTCTGAGGCATTTGTTCGTTTACATGAAAAGGGATTGATATATCGAGGAGAATATTTAGTGAATTGGTGTCCTGCCTCTGGTTCGGCTGTGAGTGATTTAGAAGTTGAAATGCAAGAAGTAGACGGACATCTATGGCATTTTCGATATCCCTTAGTCACATCATCGGTGTCAAGTGCGAAACAAATTAGTTACTTAGAAGTAGCGACTACACGTCCTGAGACGATGCTTGGTGATGTCGCAGTTGCTGTGAACCCATCAGATGAAAGGTATAAAGATCTCATAGGGGAGAAAATTACTTTGCCTTTAGTTGGCAGAACCATTCCAATTATTGGAGACCCTCATGTAGATAAAGATTTTGGAACTGGATGTGTCAAAGTCACTCCAGCTCATGATCCTAATGATTTTGAGATAGGTCAGAGACATGACTTACCTCAAATAACAGTCATGACTAAAAAAGGAACAATGAATCACAATGCAGGTCAATTTGAAGGCTTGGATCGTTTTGAAGCTCGTGAAGCTGTTATTGATTCTTTAAAGGAGATTGGTCTTTTAACCAAAATAGAAGCTTATAAACATAGTGTGCCTTTCTCTGACAGAGGGAAAGTACCAGTAGAACCATTGCTGTCAACTCAGTGGTTTGTGAAAATGGATCCTCTTTCTAATAGTTGTGCAGAATTTTTTGAGAAAGGACAACCTAAATTTATTCCTAATAGATGGTCTAAAGTTTATCGTGATTGGTTAACTGATATAAGAGATTGGTGTATTAGTAGACAACTTTGGTGGGGACATCGCATTCCTGCTTGGTTTGTAATTAGTCAAACAGATAATAAAGTTGTTAATGAAACGCCGTACATTGTTGCTCGAACAGAAGATGAAGCGAAGAAATTAGCACGAGAAAAATATGGAGATTCAGTTAAAATTGAGCAAGATGAAGATGTGCTAGATACATGGTTTTCCAGCGGATTATGGCCTTTTTCTACATTAGGTTGGCCTGATGAAACCCATCCTGATTTTCAACGTTGGTATCCTACGAATACTTTGGTTACTGGCTTTGACATTATTTTCTTTTGGGTGGCAAGGATGACAATGATGGCTGGTGTCTTTACGGAGCGGATGCCATTTGCAGACGTCTATATTCACGGACTTGTTAGAGATGAAGAGAACAGAAAGATGAGTAAAAGTGCTGGAAATGGCATTGATCCTTTATTACTAATAGAAAGATATGGGACAGATGCTTTGAGGTTTGCTCTTGTTCGTGAAGTTGCAGGTGCGGGCCAAGATATACGTCTTGACTTTGATCGTAAAAATCAAACATCAGCAACGGTTGAGGCATCTAGAAATTTTGCTAATAAGCTTTGGAATGCAACTAGGTTTGCTCTTATTAATCTTGAAGATAAAGATTATGAAAACTTGGAGAAATACGATTCTTCTAAGTTGCAATTATCAGACAGGTGGATTTTATCAAGACTTGCACGAGTCAATCATGAGACTGCTAATCGATATGAAAATTATGCTCTTGGAGAGGCCGCTAAGGGATTATATGAATTTGCTTGGAATGATTTTTGTGATTGGTATTTAGAATTAATTAAACGTCGATTGAATAATTCAGAAAATCTTTCTTCCGATGAATTATTAGATCGAAAAATAGCGAAAAGTGTTTTATACAAAGTTCTAAGTGATCTTTTGATTATGCTTCATCCTCTAATGCCTCATTTGACAGAGGAGCTTTGGCATGGATTAACAGGTTCAGATGAGCATCAATTTTTAGCTTTGCAGCCTTGGCCCAAATCAAATGAACAAGACTTGAATCTAGATTTAGAAAGTTCTTTCTCTGATTTATTTGCATCTATCAGATTGATTCGCAATCTAAGAGCAGTTGCTGGGTTGAAACCCTCTCAAAAAGTTCCTGTCATGTTGGTTTCTGGTAAGGAGGTCTTACAAAAAACACTTACAACATCAATCAATGATATTGCTGTTTTGACAAAGGCTAAGGAAGTACAGATATTATCTCCAGAGCAAGCAAAGTCATTGCCTTCAATGAAAGCTCTAGCAGGAGTAAGTGGAGAGCTTGAGGTAGTGTTGCCTATTGAAGGATTGATAGATATAGCTTCATTACGATCCAGGCTAGAAAAAGATTTAAATAAGGCACAAAAAGAAATTGAAAGTCTTTCTGGACGTTTAGCGAATAAGAATTTTGTTGATAAAGCTCCCAAAGAGGTTGTTGAAGAATGCAGAGCAAATTTAACGGAGTCAGAAGCTCAAGTCCGTCTAGTCAAAGAGCGTCTAATGGGATTGGATTGATCTATCTACAACTATGACTCATAACGTAGAAACTCTAGTCAATAGTTTTATTCCTTTTTTAAGCAGTCCTTTAGGAATTTTGGTTTTTGTTTTAGTTTATGTTTTTTGGGTGTCTTGTTTGCTGCCAGGCTCATGGCTTTCCATGTTGTCTGGCTTTCTTTATGGAACATGGCTAGGTAGTTCGGTTGTTTTTGTAGGGGCTTTTGTTGGAGCTCATCTAACTTTTTATTTAGGGAGAACTTTTTTAAAAGAATGGGCTCAAAACAAGGTCTCGAACTTTCCAAAAGTTCAAATTATGGAGAAGGCTGTTAAACGCGAGGGTCTAAAAGTCATCCTTTTAACGAGACTTTCTCCTCTGTTTTCATTTGGCTTACTTAATTTTACTTATGGCTTGAGTGATGTAAAAGTTCGTGATTTTACTATTGGAATGATTGGTATATTACCTGGCACAATTTTATATTGCAGCTTTGGTTCCTTAGCGCTTAAAGTTTCAAATTTTGGCGAAGTACTTTCCGGAAGATCTGATACAAGTACATTTATTTGGAGCTTAATTAGTATCTTTTCAACAATTTTAATTGTTATTTTGGTTTTACGTTCAACAAGAGAAATAAATCAGGATTCTAAATCCTTAGATTAATCCTCAGCTGTTAAATTCCAATCTTCAATCGCTGCAAATAGGATAAACCAATACAGTCTTATTCGATTAAATATACCTTTTTTGGAAGCTAGAATTTCATATTTAGCGCGCCCACAATCCGTTTTGATTAAAGAAAAGATTTTATTTTTAAGCATGTTTAAATTAATACCATTTTTATAATAATAGCTTCAATTCATTTTCGTTAATTATTTTTACTCCAAGCTCTTGTGCTTTTTTTAATTTACTCCCAGCTTTTTCTCCTGATACTAAGAAATCTGTTTTTTTACTAATTGAAGAACTTACTTTTCCCCCGGCACTTTCTATCAATTCTTTTGCTTCATCTCTTGTAAGCGAATCCAAAGTTCCTGTTAAGACAAAAATTTTACCATCCAAAATATTTGATTGATTTGAATTGTGGTTTGAATCTAAATTCTCTTTTAGAGAAAATCCAATTGCTTTTAATTCTTTAATTAAGCTTTGATTATTAGAATCATCAAACCACTTAACTATTTCATCTTTCATTTCATTCCCAAATCCATAAATATTGGATATAGTTTCAGGTGAATCCTTTGCAATGGTATTAAGTTCTTCGATACTATGAAAGTTGTTCGAAAGAGATTTAGCATTCGCTTCTCCTATGTGAGGTATCCCTAAACCGTAGAGCTGTTTTTGCCAATTTTTGTTTTTAGACTCGTTAATTTCTATTAGTAAATTATTTGCAGATTTTTTACCAAATCTGTCAAGTTCTAAAAGGGTATCAATTTCAAGTTTGTATAAATCTGCGATTGACTTTACATATCCTTCATTTACTAATTGATTAATAATTTTTTCACCTAATCCATCTATGTTCATTGATCCTTTGCTGACCCAATGACGTAAAAGACCTTTTAATTTTGCTGGGCATTTATAATTAATACATTTTGTAATTGCTTCGTTTGGTTCTCGAATTAACTTCGAATTACATTCTGGGCATTTTTGAGGAAGTTGAACTAATTTTGCATCAACTTTTCTAAACTCTTTTATAACTCTAATCACTTCAGGAATAATCTCACCAGCTTTTCGAACAATTATTGTGTCTTCATAATGAAGATCTAAACAGGCAAGTCTTTTTGCATTATGAAGCGTTGCACGATTCACAGATGTTCCTGCAAGCTCTATCGATTCAAATTCTGCTACTGGTGTAACTGCACCAGAGCGACCTACTTGGAAAATTATTTTTCTTAATTTAGTCGATTTCTCTTCCGCTGGATATTTGACAGCGATGGCCCATCTTGGGGCTTTATTGGTTGCTCCTAAGAGATTTTGTATTTCAAATTTATCTATTTTTACTACTATGCCATCAGTTGCATAAGCTAAAAAATCTTTTTCAACTTCCCAATATTTGTAATAGTTATTTGCTTCATTTAAGGTTTTTTTTGTTTCATATCTAGTATTAACTTTAAACCCAATATTTCTTAAAAACTCAAGTGATTCAGATTGAGAAATTGGTTTTTTAAAATTGCTATCAGTTGGCTCCCAATTTTCTGGAAAATAAAGACTGTATGCGAAGAATTCAAGTTTTCTAGAAGCAACTATTTTGGGATCTAATTGTCTTAATGTTCCAGCACAAGAGTTTCTAGGATTTGCAAAGAGTGCTTGATCAGTATTTTTTCTTTCAATATTGAGTTTGTTAAATATATTATGGGGCATGAAAGCTTCGCCTCTAATTTCAACCCAGGAGGGTGGGTTTTTTAATAATAAACGTAAAGGAATTGTAGAAATTGTTCTGATATTAGTAGTGATATCTTCTCCAGTTTTTCCATCTCCACGAGTTGCTGCTCGAGTTAAGACTCCATTTTCATATCTTAATGAAATAGCATTTCCATCAATTTTTAATTCACATATAAGTTCTGGATTATCAACTGTTTTGATATTTTTATTTTCTGAACTTATTAATTTTCTGGTCCTTCCATACCATGCTTCTAATTCATTTACATTAAAAGCATTATCTAGACTTAAAAGAGGAATATTATGCTCAACATTTTTGAATCCTTTAGAAGGAATACCTCCTAATCTTTGTGAGGGGCTATCATCAGTAATTAAAGATGGGTGTATATTTTCAATTTCAATTAATTCTCGATAGAGTTGATCATAAACACCATCATCTATCTCAGGTGAATCTAATACATAGTAGGAGTAGTTTGCTTTATTGAGTAAAGCTCTAAGCTCTTTTACACGTTCAAAATGTTGATTCAAGTTTGAAGTCACTTATCACATTCTGTTTCATTATGTATTGGCTTTCGCAATACGATCAATTTGCCAATTTTCGTTGATTTTAATAAAGGTGAAGTCCAGCGGCATTTCATTTTTCTTATCTTCTGATTTCAAGCTTAATGTGAGCATTATTTGATTGTCTTCTATCCTTGGACGACCTGACTTCAAGTTTCTATATCGATTTAATTGCAAGCTACCCAAAAATTTGATGAAGTCTTGTCTATTGACATGTGATTTATAAGCTTTTGTCGTAAGTCTATAAGCCCCATCTATTCGGCCAGCTGCAATCTGATCAAAAAACTTTTTCACAAGAGGATTAATCCCTCTAGCACTTATAACGAGTTTAATTGCATTAAAAGTCCAAAATAGGAGAAGTGCGCCAACTCCAACTAAGAGTGCTTTTAAACCAATTGCTTTGATTAAAGCGCTATCCATGTTTTTAATTCCTTTTGATTAAAGAGTCTGACTTATTAGCTATTAGATTAGCTTGTTTGTTATTGATAGTCAGACAGAATGTTATCGAAATAATAAAGCTAATGAGTTCTCTGCATCAATGTCTTTAATACCTGTTTTACCATTATTTCTTCAATTAAACAGACAATATTTTCACAACTCTTTGTTGGAGGCAGGAGTCCCCAGAGTCTCTGTTCGTTGGAGTGATGGTCGAATGCGTACTACGGCTGGGATATATAGACGTAAAACGAATTTCTTAGGAGTTAAAGATAGTGAAATAATTTTGTCTAGACCAGTATTAGAGAATCTTCCTCAAAAAGCATTAAACAGTACCTTGTGCCACGAAATGATCCATGCCTGGATAGATCTTGTCCTGAAAGTTGAAGAGGCCCATGGACCTAATTTTCATCAACGTATGGCAGAGATCAATTCCGCTCAAACTGATTTCCAAGTAACAGTTCGTCATTCTTTCCCAATATCAAACAGAATTCCTAAATGGGTGGCAACTTGCCCTTCATGTAAAAGAAGCTTTAGTTATCGACGCATTGTCAAAGGCGCTGCCTGTCGCAGTTGTTGTAATAATTATTTTGGAGGTCGATGGGATCAAAAATGCGTACTTGAATTTCAACCTTTTTCTAGAAGTAATAAATAATTTTCTTCTTTACGGTGATTCACTTGTAGGTTTGAAAGCATTAAATTTAAGAGATGAGCTCAAATAACAATCGTAATCAAATTCGTCAGCGATCTCGAGCACCCCTTGATCGCAGAATGGATAAATGGATACAAACTGGGAAACAGGTTGTAGATGGTGTTGCAGGCAATCGCCCAGGTCAAAGAAGGGGAGGATGGAAAGATAAAGAAACTTCAGCAAATTTCGACAAAGTTGGTCGTTGGATGGAAGAGAAAATCGATTGGTTTTTTGAGGATGATGAAGATTGGTTGGATAATGAAGACTTAGATGATGAACCCTTTCAAGAAAGCTTAAACAATACAAAAAGACCCTTAACTGCTATTTCCTTAAGAGCTCCTAAAGCCTTACCACCTCAGATTGAAGGAAGGAGAAACAATTCCGACGAACTGGATGAATGGCCCGACGATCAATCTTTTAGACTAAATAAGTGGGAAAGAAAAGATAATTTAATGAAGCAAAATGGATTGGTTTCAAACGATTCTTGTTTAGATGAACGAACTCCTCAAAGAAGAAAAAACATACCAAGATCTAGTCGAAGAAAGTACTAGTTTCTCAAAAAGCCTTCCTTGGAACTGGTCCAAGCCATTTTTCTAACTTTGGGCTAAATACTTCTCTGATTACAGTTAATTCTTTTTGTTGACGAAAAAATCGGTAATGCCTGCTCCAAAAAGGACCCTCTTCATCGAATTCTGATTTCAGCCAATTGGCATTTACTAAACCCAATCCATCTACTTCTCTAAAAAGTTCTGAGCGTCCTTGGGTGAGGCTTTTCCAGATAGGTTGATCCTTATGGCGCAGATGTTTCTCTGCTTCTTGATAATTCCACCAGCTTTCAGCCCATGCCAAGGTTAAGTCTCCGCATGTCAGCCAAACTTGTCTTCGTATTAAAGGTGGCTCTAGCTCATTGACTTCTTCTGGCACACCAATTTCATTGTTATTTTCCGTTGCCATGGAAATAACCTTTATGGCAACTTCATGACCAGTTAATAGCTTGAGATGTCTTGTTGGGCTGCCGTCACCCAATAGCATTAACTGCCAAGCTCCAGACAGCTTTTGATTCCCTCTCCCTGAAAGAACATTTTCTTTCGATGCTTTCCAAATCACTTCAGGAGAAGGTAATTGAGATTGACGTGAATTCACTGTTATTAATTTTTTATTTGAAGTGAATCTTTTCTCTCAACTTTTTTCATTTTCTCTATTTTTAACCATACGAGAAGTGCAGTTAGATCAGCTTTGCTAACGCCTGGTAGTTGAGCAGCATGGCCAAGGCTTTTTGGCTGAGAAATTGTTAATTTCTCCCTGGCTTCTTTAGATAGTGTTTCTATATTATTGTAATTTAAATTTTTTGGTAATAACTTTTTACTTTGCTGTTTTAATTGATTTATTTGAGATTTTTGTCTTTCTAAATAACCACTATATTTAATATCTATTTCAACTCCTTCTTCAACATCTAAAGGAATGCTTTGAGTTGTTAAATTATAAGTAATTAAATCTTGATAGTGAATATTTGTTCTTCTGAGAAAATTTGCCAAGGTTAATGATCCTTTTATAGGTATTCCAGTTGTGGAATATATTTCCTTTGCACAGTTATCACTTTCTTTGATTCTCTCTTTCTCTAGTCTTTCTTTCTCTTGATTGATTAATTGTTGCTTAGTATTAAATACTTTCCACCTTCTTTCATCAATTAACCCTAATTTATAACCAAGAGGAGTTAATCTTCTATCTGCATTATCACCCCTTAGGATTAATCGATATTCACTTCTACTGGTTAAAACTCTATATGGTTCTTTTAGATCTTTTGTGACTAAATCGTCAATCATAGTTCCTATATAGCTACTTTCTCTTTCAAAAATAATTCCTTCTTTATTGTTTACTAATCTTGCAGCATTTAAGCCTGCTACTAAACCTTGAGCTGCAGCTTCTTCATACCCTGTTGTTCCATTTAATTGACCTGCACTATATAAACCACTTATTCTTTTTGTTTCTAGTGTTGCTTCTAATTGTGTGGCTGGTATGTAGTCATATTCAACTGCATAAGCAGGTCTAAGCATTACGCAATTTTGTAAGCCTGGAAGTGTCCTTAAAAGTTCTAATTGTAAGTTTTCGGGGAGTCCAGTTGAGAAACCTTGCACATACATTTCTGGAGTATCTCGGCCTTCGGGTTCTAAGAAAATCTGGTGTGAATCTTTATCAGCAAAACGTACAATTTTATCTTCAATGGATGGACAATATCTGGGACCTTTGCTATCAATAAAACCTCCATAAATAGGAGTTAAATGAAGATTATTTTTAATAAGTTGGTGAGTTTCTTTTGTTGTTCGAGTGATATGACAACTCATTTGTTCTCCACTTTTCCATGAAATAGGATCAAAAGAAAAGAATTTATCTGAAGCATCGCTCAATTGCTCATCGAGGGAGTCAAGATCAATAGTTCGTCTATCGACGCGTGCAGGTGTTCCTGTCTTTAAACGATCAGTAGTAAAGCCTAACTTTTTTAATTCTTCAGTTAACCCCTCAGAGGCTTGCTCTCCTGCTCGACCTGCGCTCATAGATTGATTGCCAATCCAGATTCTGCCTCCTAAAAATGTTCCTGTTGTAAGTACAACTGCTTTTGCATGGAAAACGCTTCCAAAATAGGTTTTAACTCCCTTGATAAATCCAATTCTCTCTTGAATTTCTGGTGTTTTTTTGTCAATCTGATTGGGATAATATTCAATTTCGAGCCCAGTAACCATTGCCTCTCTAATCTTTAAATTTGGCGCGTTTTGAAGGATTTTAAGCATTTCATGTGCATATAATCGCTTATCTGTTTGCGCTCTTAATGCTCTAACTGCAGGTCCTCGACTTGCGTTAAGCACTCTTTTTTGAAGAGCTGTTAAATCGGCTAATTTTCCAATTATCCCTCCTAGCGCATCAACTTCATGAACTAATTGACTTTTAGCTGGTCCACCTACTGCGGGATTACATGGCTGCCATGCGATTCGATCTAAATTGAGAGTAAATAAAGCTGTATTCAATCCTAATCTTGCTGAAGTCAGAGCAGCTTCGCAGCCTGCATGACCACCTCCTACAACAATTACGTCAAAACTTTCATTTGAAGATTTTTTAGTAATCATCAATTAAGCAAGTAGGAAATAAATTTTCAATCAATTAAGCAGCAAGATTTCTAAATCTAGTGAATTGGGGTTCAAAAAGTAATTTAACTGTTCCAACCGGTCCATTCCGGTGTTTTGTCACGATAACTTCTGTAATTCCTCTATCAGTAGTTTCTGGATTGTAATATTCATCCCTATAAATCATTAGAACCAAGTCCGCATCCTGTTCTATTGAGCCAGATTCACGCAGATCGCTGAGCATTGGTCTTTTATTGGTTCTTGATTCAACTCCTCTACTTAATTGAGATAAAGCGATTACAGGGACTTTAAGTTCTCTTGCCATACCCTTAAGGCCTCTAGTAATCCTTGAGATTTCTTGAACTCGATTATCTGGAGAAGTACCTTCCATTAGTTGAAGATAATCAATCACAATTAGTCCTAGCTCTTTACCTTGTTCAGCAATTAGGCGACGACATAAGGACCTCATCTCAAGAACACTCGAATTTGGTTTGTCGTCAATGAAGATTGGTAATTGACCAAGCGTATTAATACCTTGACCAAGTAATGGCCATTCATCTTGTTGCAAGCGTCCCGTTCTTAATCTACTGCTCTCAATACCTACCTCGCTTGATAGCAATCTGTAAGTTAGTTGCTCTTTACTCATCTCAAGACTGAATACACAAACAGGTAAGTCATGTAGTTGCGCTACGTTTTTAGCCAAATTAAGAACAATTGAAGTTTTGCCCATTGCTGGTCTTCCTGCAACAATTATTAGATCGCTCCTCTGCAGTCCTTGTGTCATTGCATCCAGATCGTAAAAATTAACTGGTATGCCTGCTACTGATGTGCCAAGTGATCTACTTTCTATTTCATTGAAAGTACTTGTTAAAATTTCTGCTGTGGGTGTTAGACCTTTGGATGGTTGCTCTTGGCTAATAGCAAAGATCTTCTGTTCAGCTTGATCAATGGCTTCTTCCATTGGAAGACTTTGATTGAAGCCTAATTTGATTACATCATTTCCAGACTTAATTAATTGTCTGCGCAGAAATTTGTCGCTAATTAATTTAGCAACTTGTTCGATTGAAGCTGTGGATGTAACCCGCTCAACAAGTTCAACTAATCGGTTGTTGCCTCCAACTTTTTCTAAAGAATTTGTATCCGCAAGCCAAGCGCTCATTGCTGTTAAATCTGTAGGCTTGCCTTGGCTATGAAGCATTAATGCAGTTCTATATATTTCTCGATGAGCAGATATGTAAAAAGCTTCAACTTGTAGCAAATCAGCTATTCGTCCTATCGCATCAGGATCCAATAAAATTCCACCAAGAACAGATTCTTCTGCTTCCAAATTTTGTGGTGGTATTTGGTCAGGTTGAGCTTCAAAACGAGGCTTCTCAATCTTGGAATTATTAAAAGCTCCAAAATCTCTACCTTGGTTTGAAAAATCCCCGTTATTTGAAGAGGGGGTGCTTATCATTTACTTCTTTTTGGAGAAGGACACCTACTTTGGCTTGTTAAGGCAAAGATGCAACTATTAGTAACTTGTAACTTCAAGGTTTATCTCAGCATTGACTTCGTTATGAAGCTTGATTTGCACTTTATATTTACCAACTCCATGTATTTCTGGGACAGATATATCTCTACGATCTATGTCTTTTTTGGTAGCTTCTTTTATTACTTCTGCTACATCTCCATTAGTCACTGTTCCAAATAAGACTCCATCCTCTCCCACTTGTTTTTTGACAGTAAATCTGCCAATCGTTATCAGAGCTGTTTGGAAATCAATAGCTTCTTGCTTTTTAGCCGCTTCTTTTTCTGCTTGTTTTGCTCTTCTGTGCTCAACTTGTTTTAAAACAGTTGGAGTAACTGGTAACGCTTTTTTGTTGGGTAATAAAAAGTTTCTTGCAAAACCTGGAGCAACCTCAACAAGGTCACCATCATTACCAAGACTTTTTATGTCTTCATTCAGAACTACTTGAACTCTCTTGGCCATGGATCGAAAATTAATAAATGCTATGTAAGCTTGATATTTATCTTACGACGCGATAGGGAGTCTAATTTTTTTAGCTAATCCAATTGCTTTCAAAAAACGAATGTGTTGCCAAGTTAGATCTATTTGTTGTCGTTGAAGGCCATGCTTTGCTGAATTAGGGAAAGCATGATGATTATTGTGCCATCCTTCACCAAATGTAAGGGCTGCTACCCATTTATTATTTTTTGAATTATCACCACTCTCATATGCAATAGTTCCCCAACAATGAGTTGCTGAATTCACTAGCCAAGTTATGTGATAAACAAAAACGAGTCTTAGAGGTATTCCCCATAGGATCATTGCCCATCCTCCAACTCCAGCTGATTGTCCAATTAAATAAAGTGTTGCGCCTAAGGGTAGTTGCAAAAGTAAAAAATTTTTGTTTAAGAAACGATAGTAAGGATCTTTGATTAAATCTCCAGAGAGTCTTGGAACCGCTTTCATGGCAGGTACATCTTCAAACATCCATCCCATGTGACTCCACCAGAATCCTTTATTACTGTCATGATGGTCAGCTTCAGTATCGGAAAAAGTATGATGATGCCTATGAAGACCGACCCAATCAATTGGTCCATGTTGGCAACTTAATGCTCCACAAGTTGCAAAAAATCTTTCAAGCCATTTTGGAACTTGAAAAGAACGATGTGAAAGAAGACGATGATAGCCTGTTGTTACTCCCAAGCAAGCAGTTACCCAATACAAGAAAATAAATCCAGAAAAAGCTAGCCAGCTCCAAAATTGAGCTTGCAAGGTAAATATTGTTAGAGCATGTATTGTCAGCATAAATATGACTGTTCCCCATCTTTTTCTCGCCCTTTTATTCTGAATCCGCCTTGGTACATGGCCTTGGAGCTTCTTTGATGCAGCCATCGCTTTATCGGCAGCAACTGGTTTTTTTAATGGAGCCGAAGCCTCGATCAAACCTGAAACCATTAGTGATCTGTCTACGTTATGTATATAATATACGATAAGGATCCTAATCAGGTCTATTTATTAATCTTGAATGTGATTTGTGACCTCTAGTTTTCGGGATCAATTAACTGCAGGCAGAAGGGCTATGGCTCATCTAGTGCATGTATGGCATGAGCGTAATGGCTGGTCTCATAAAGTTCTTCCTGCTTTGGCTGAATGCTTGGATCTAGGTAGAGTTCATAGTTCCCAAATCTCAAATCTACGGAATGGAAAACTTGTATCTCCAAGCCCTGAAGTATTTTTTGCGTTGGGTAAGGTTAATCAAGTACTTTCTCGAGGGTTAGAAAATATAGAAAGTCAAATATTGAACGTTCATCCTGAGTTGCTTAGATCGCTTCAAGAATCAGCTATCGCAGTTGATGGGAATGATAATAATCCACTTTCTGCGGGTGATTTTTTTGAGATTTTTGTTGGCTTAGCGTCTTTGCCGTCCTCCTTTGATTGGTTTATTGAGGAGGCTGAGGCTCCTGCACTTAGCGCTGCTTTGGCAGATTATTTATGTAAAGGAAGGTCTTGGAGAATGTGCAGAGAGCAAGTCATGTCAGCATATCCTGTAAGCAAAAAGCAACGAAGAGAAAGATTTGAAGCTGTTATGGCGGGTTTAAAGGATTACACAGCTGAGGAGCTTGATGGTGAATTGTTAGACTTACACGCAACAAATAAATTGTTAAATACAACTAACATCCAAGGTGCAGATAACTTTTTGGAAAATCTTCGACAAAAAGGCTTATTACTTAAAGATCAAGAAAAATTAGAGATTATTTTTTCAGATTAATTTAAAAAAACCTATTTTTGCTTAATTAAAAGTTAAGATGTTAAAAAATTCTGCTAAAAATTTTGTTGACAATATAGAAAAGAAATTATATCTATCGATTAAAGAAAAGACTGATAGTATAACATTTAAATTAGAAAAAGTATTAAAGGCTTTTTCTGATTCTCATCTAAATGTGCAACATTTTGCATCTTTAACAGGTTATGGACATGGAGATTTAGGGAGAGAAGTAATTGATAAAATTTTTGCAAATGTTTTAGATGCTGAAAAGGCAGCAGTAAGGCTTCAACTTGTCAGTGGAACGCATGCTATTACATCATCTTTGTTTGGTGTCCTAAGACCAGGAGATTGTTTATTATCTGTCACTGGAAGGCCTTATGAATCACTTGAAGAAGTAATTGGATTGAGGGGGAATGGACAAGGATCTTTGATTGAGTTTGGTATTAATTATGAAGAAATATTATTACAAAATGATGGAAATATAGATTTTCTAGCTTTGGAAAAAGCTTTAAATATACCAAGAAAATTAATTTTTATACAGCGTAGTTGCGGTTATACATGGCGCCCATCTTTGAGTATTGAGGTTATTAAAGAGATTTGTTATTTATGTCATAAGATTCAGCCTAACTGTATTTGTTTTGTTGATAATTGCTATGGAGAATTTGTCGAAACTAAGGAACCAACGTCAGTAGGGGCAGATTTGATTGCAGGTTCTTTAATAAAAAATTTAGGTGGAACTATCGTTCCTACCGGTGGATATATTGCGGGGAAAGCTGATTTAGTTGATCAAGCATGTTGTCGCTTGACTGCTCCAGGTATTGGATCTGAGGGCGGTATTACTTTTGACTTAAATAGAACTATTTTACAAGGACTTTTTCTGGCGCCTCAAATGGTTTCAGAGGCCCTAATAGGTGCTGAGATTATTTCTACATCCTTTAGCGAATTGGGATTTCCAGTACTGCCAACTCCTGCCTCTAAGCGAACTGATTTGATCCAAATAGTCAGAATAGGCCACCCAAAAATTTTGCAAATTATTTGTAGGTCTTTTCAGGAAAAATCACCCATTGGATCTTTTCTCGATCCAATACCTGCTCCAATGCCGGGGTATGAAAATAACTTAGTCATGGCTGGAGGAACTTTTGTAGATGGTAGTACGAGTGAATTTTCTGCGGATGCTCCCATGAAACCTCCTTTTGATCTATTTATTCAAGGAGGATCTCATCGCTCTCATGTCAAAATTGCTTTGATTCATGCATTATCCAATTTATTTCAGGCAGGATTGATCAAATTACCCCAGAATGATTAACTGTTTTTAGTTTTGACGCAATGGCTTTTTCCTTCCCAGATCATTTTCGTTTTGCTGACAGTCATGAATATGCTTTTGCTGATGATGCTTTAGTTCGAATTGGCATTAGTGAATTTGCAGTAGATCAGTTAGGAGATATTGTTTTTGTTGATCTTCCAGAGGAAGGCACTGCAATAGCCAAAGGAGAGAGCTTTGGTTCAGTTGAATCAGTAAAGGCTGTTGAGGATATGTATGCTCCAGTGAGCGGAGAGATTGTCCGTAGAAATAATTCTGTTTTAGCAAGCCCAGAGGAACTTCAAAATGATCCTCATGGTGAAGGATGGCTATTAATAATTCGTCCTCACAATCCTGACCAATTAAAAGACCTTATGGATTCTGCAACTTATTCAAAGAAAATTGCTGCATAAAATTCTACCGAATAATTTTTTCTTACAACAAATTAGGAAATTTTTCTCTACACTGACATTCCTTACAATAGCTTAATTAACTTGTGCTTGAGAACAAGCTCATGTCAAAAGCAGAATTAAAGGATTTTACTTTTAAGTCTCGCCATATAGGACCAACTAACGAAGAAGAAGCCTTAATGCTTCAACTTCTTGGGTTTGAGAATTCTGAAGAATTTATATCTTCTGTAATCCCCAATGAAATTTTTGATTCTGAAAACATTGGTGTTTCTATCCCAGATGGGTGTGATCAAAATCAAGCATTAAAAGAAATCAATTCAATTGCAAAGAAAAATGTTGAAAATCGTTCCCTGATTGGGCTTGGTTACCATTCGACTGTTTTACCTCCAGTTGTTCAAAGAAATGTTCTAGAAAATCCCAATTGGTATACTGCTTACACTCCTTATCAAGCAGAAATATCTCAAGGCCGATTAGAAGCTTTATTTAATTTTCAGACTTTAATAAGTGAATTAACAGGTTTACCCATATCAAATGCGTCATTACTTGACGAGGCAACTGCGGCGGCTGAGGCAATAAGTTTGAGTTTGTCTGTTAGACAAAATAAAAATGCTAATAAATTTTTAGTAGATCAAGAAATTTTGCCGCAAACATTTGATGTATTAAAAACTCGATGTGAACCACTAGGAATTGTTCTTGAGATCTTTGATAACAATAAGTTTGAAATGGATAGTAATGTCTTTGGAATAATCATTCAGTTACCTGGGAAAAACGGTCGTATTTGGGACCCAACATCAATAATTAATCAGGTACATAAATTCGATGCACTTGTTACTGTAGCAATCGACCCTTTGGCCCAAGTTTTGATTAAACCTATGGGAGAATTTGGTGCAGATATTGTTGTTGGTAGTGCGCAAAGATTTGGCGTCCCTATTGCTTTTGGTGGACCTCATGCAGCTTTTTTTGCAACTAAAGAAATATATAAAAGACAAATACCAGGAAGGATAGTCGGTCAATCAGTTGACGTAGAAGGCAATAAAGTTTTGAGACTGGCTCTTCAAACAAGAGAGCAACATATTCGAAGAGATAAAGCTACAAGTAACATTTGCACTGCTCAAGTTTTATTGGCTGTTCTTTCTTCTTTTTATGCGTTACATCATGGTCCGGATGGTCTTAAACAAATAGCAAAAAAGATAGTTAAATATAGATCACATTTTGAAAATATTATAAGTAATCTAGAATATCCATTAGATAAACATCCCAGGTTCGATAGTGTTGATATCTTTTGCCCAGAGGCATCAAATGTAATTAATTTAGCCTCTGAAGAAGGTTATAACCTCAGGGTACTTCCCATTGGTTCAGATGCTGAAAATGCTAAAGGTTTTGGTGTGACTTTTGATGAATTAACTTGTGATGAAGAAATTTATAAATTGCATCAAATACTTGCAAAAGTCAAAGGCAAAAACGTTAATGACATTGATACTTTTATGAATGAAAATGTTCAAATAATAGATATTCCACTTCGAGTAAAACCTTGGCTTGAACAATCAGTATTTAATCAATATCAAAGTGAAACTAATTTAATGAGATATATTCATTTTTTAGTTTCGAAAGATTTTTCTTTAGTTCAAGGAATGATTCCCCTTGGGAGTTGCACAATGAAATTGAATGCAGCTGCAGAACTTTTACCTATTGAATGGAGCGAGTTTTCTTCCATTCATCCTTTTGCTCCTTATGCTCAATTAACTGGATTTCGCGAAATAATTAATGATCTTGAAAGTTGGCTGTCCGCTTTGACTGGTTTTAAGGGAGTTTCTCTTCAGCCAAATGCAGGTTCCCAAGGAGAATTTGCTGGTTTGCTTGTAATACGTTCATGGCATCAGTCTCTAGGAGAAGGTCATAGGAATATTTGCTTGATTCCAACAAGTGCTCACGGTACCAATCCCGCTAGTGCGGTAATGTCTGGTTTTAAAGTTGTTTCTGTTAAATGTGATGAATACGGCAATGTTGATTTAGAAGACTTAAGAAATAAATCAAAAATTCATTCAAAGAATTTGGCTGCATTGATGGTTACCTACCCTTCAACTCATGGAGTATTTGAGCCAAATATCCGTAAAATGTGCCAAGTCATTCATCAAGAGGGTGGTCAGGTCTATTTGGATGGCGCAAATCTGAATGCTCAAGTAGGTATTTGCAGACCTGGATCTTATGGCATAGATGTGTGCCATTTAAATCTTCATAAAACTTTTTCCATTCCTCATGGTGGTGGAGGCCCTGGAGTAGGTCCTATAGCTGTAGCAGATCATTTGGTTCCTTATCTTCCTGGACATTCAATTGTTAGGTGCGGAGGCGAAAATGCTATTTCGGCAGTATCTGCAGCTCCATTTGGTAGTGCTGGAATATTGCCCATCAGTTGGATGTACATCCGAATGATGGGTAGCGATGGGTTACGCAAAGCAAGTTCTATAGCAATTCTCTCTGCTAATTATTTAGCAAAAAGACTTGATCCTTATTATCCAGTTTTATTTAAAGATCCCAATGGGCTAGTAGCTCATGAATGTATATTAGATTTACGATCTTTAAAGAGTCAGTTAGGTATAGAAGTAGAGGATGTTGCAAAGAGATTGATGGATTATGGATTTCATGCCCCAACAATAAGTTGGCCTGTTGCAGGAACTTTGATGGTTGAACCAACAGAGAGTGAAAGTTTGCCTGAATTAGATCGTTTTTGTGACGCGATGATAGGAATACGCGAAGAAATTGAACAAATAAAATTAGGAAAGATTGATCCAATAAATAATCCTTTAAAACAATCTCCACATACCTTAAAAAGAGTTACCACTGATGATTGGGATAGACCTTATTCTCGTAAAGAAGCTGCTTATCCATTGCCTGATCAAGAAAAATATAAATTTTGGCCATCAGTTTCACGTATTAATAATGCTTATGGAGACAGGAATTTGATATGTAGTTGTCCTTCAGTTCAAGATCTAGAAGATACTAATTCTATTTGAAGACTGGTTAAAACTTGTTTTATTAGTTAAATTTCAAGCGAAAATCAAATTATTGGTTTTCTTTGGGCTTTTTTGCAATTTTTTTTAATCTTTGCCACAGCCTAAAAATTATATGGGGACCAAATGAACAAAAACACATCTTTTGATCTGCAAGATCAAATGAAAAAAAAGGATGATTTGTCCTTGCCTTCTTTTTCTAATTGCTTTGAATCTGTTTTAAATACAGGAGAACTTTTACAAGTTGATGGGACGAATGTTGTTAGAGTCCCATTTGGGGTTCGTCAGCCTAAGAAACAAAGGCGAGCAAAACTTTCTCCATGGGCGACTTTGGTATTACCACTGCAATCATTTGATTCTCCAACTCCACCTCCTCATGCTGCGTAAAAACTAAGCAGCAATATTTGATTGGTTTTTGTCTAGTACGTCTTCGTAATAACTCCTCAATTGTTTTGTAGCTCCTGCCCAGCCCCATCTCTCAGCTTCTGAACGAGCTGCTTGTCTCATTGTTGTCCGCTCTATTTCGTTGCCCAATAATTTTTTTGTAGCTTCAATTAAACTGAAAGCCCCATCATTTTCCCCGTCAGGATTGTACAAACATCCATTTTTTCCATCTGAAATAATGTCTGGTATGCCACCTTTATTGGCTCCTACGACTGGGCATCCAGCAGCCATTGCCTCTAAAAGAACTAATCCCAAGGTTTCGGTGCTTGAGGGGAATAAAAAGGCATCACCTGAGGCGTAAGCACTTGCTAGTTCATTCCCACTTAAATATCCCACAAAGGTAGTGGAGGTTCCCTGAAAAATCTTTTCTAATTGTTGTCTATATGGACCATCTCCTATAAGAGCTAGTCGAGTGCTGGGAAGTGCTTCAAGTACAGGTTTGATTCTTTCAATTTGTTTTTCTGCTGAGAGTCTTCCCACATATATCAATAGAGATCCTTCATCGCTAAAGTTTCCTAAAAGACGCTTTCTCATTTGTTCGTCTCTGAACTCTGGCTTGAAAATATCTGTATCAACTCCTCTTTGCCATAAAGCGGTATTTTGAATTCCTTTCTCTGAGAGTTCTTGCACCATTGCAGTGGAAGTACATAGATTTAGAGTTGCTTGATTATGAGCAGCTTTTAACAACTCCCATAAAAGCGGCTCTAACATCCCCATTCCATAGTGTTCTAAATACTTTGGTAAATGAGTGTGGTAACTGGCTACAAGAGGGGTATTGTTTGTTTTGGCTAGCCAAATACCACCCAATCCAAGTACAGCAGGATTAATAACATGTATTAAGTCAGGTTGAAAGTTTTCTAATTCATCTGAAACACCTGGACCAGGGAGCCCTAGCTTGAGCTCTGGATATAAAGGTAATGGCATCGCCGGGACACCTATAACTTTTGCACCCATATAGCTTGATGGACAGCCTTCTGGACAAAAAACGGTTACCTCATCACCAGATTCAACTAAATTTTGAATTGTTTTAGTTAATCGAGTGACTATCCCATCAACTTTGGGTAGGAAAGTTTCTGTAAAGAAAGCTATTTTCACTGAGCGTGTCTTTTCAAGATTTTTTACTAGTTAGGTTTAGGATTTATTGATTGCTTTTGCTTGGGTTGATGTCCATGCGGATACACAAGGTATTCGTTTTAAATCACACCGATTGGAAAATTTTTTCGCGACATTAACAACTTCTTCTAAAAGTCCATTATCGAGAGTTGTCGGATCTAACCCAAGCTCAATAAAACATCGATTATCAACTATTAAATCATTTTCGACGGCTTCGTTTCTTGGGTTTGGAAGATAATTAATTTTTGCTCCAGTTAGAGAAGCGACTTTTTTAGCTAATTCGCCAACTTGGTGACTTTCCGTCATTTGATTGAAAATTTTCACCCTTTCACCTTTCTCAGGAGGGTTTTCGAGTGCTAATTGAACGCATTTTACTGAATCTTGAATATGAATAAAAGCTCTTGTTTGTCCACCAGTACCATGAACAGTTAATGGATAGCCAATGGCTGCTTGCATTAAAAATCGATTTAACACTGTTCCATAATCACCGTCATAGTCAAATCGATTAGTCAGTCTTGGGTCACGACTTGTTACATCAGTATTCGTTCCCCATACGATCCCTTGATGAAGATCAGTGATTCTTATCTGGTCATTTTTGTTGTAGTAAAGAAATAGCAATTGATCAAGCGTTTTTGTCATGTGATAAACGCTGCCAGGACTTGCTGGATGAAGGATTTCTTCTTCAAAACGACTGCCATCTGGTTGGGGGACTTCCACTTTTAAGTAACCTTCAGGAATGGTCGCGCCTCTATGAGACCCATAGCCGTAAACCCCCATCGTCCCAAGATGAACAATGTGAATATCTAATTGAGATTCAACAATTGCGGCCAATAGATTATGAGTACCATTGACATTGTTATCAACTGTATATCTCTTGGTTGCGCTACTTTTCATGGAATATGGAGCAGCACGTTGTTCTGCGAAATGAATTATTGAATCAGGCTGTTCCTCAATCAACAGATCTAAAAGCTTTTGATATTCAGAGGCAAGGTCTAAATGAATAAATTGAATAGGTTTCCCACCTATCTCAGACCAAGCTTTAACCCTTTCTCCAATACTTGTAATTGGAGTGAGGGATTCAACTTCAAGGTCTATATCGATTTTTCGACGACTGAGATTATCCACGATGAATATATCATGACCCTCGTCAGCAAGATTTACTGCACAAGGCCATCCGCAGAAGCCGTCACCACCAAGAACGAAAACTTTCACTCTAAACTCCAAAAGACAGAGCAAATGCTCATATTATTCAAGCTACTACAAGCGTTTCACTTGATTGTTAAAGAATATGCGATAAGCCCAATTACAAGGATAACTCCAGCAAGGGTAAAAAGCCAAGAAGCTTTGTTGCCACTGCTTTCTTTTGTAAGTATTTCAATTCTTGGCTCATCCGCAAAAACGTTCAGCCTGCCTTGACTTTCTCTAGTGACTGCCATGTTTTTTTGTTTATTAGCTTATTACGTTACTAATTTTTAACGAATTGATCTAATTATTTGAAATAACTCCATCTAGTGGAGAGCTTGGATCAGCAAAAGGGTTCTTTTGCAGTCTTCCAGCAAGATAACCATCTCTGCCCGCCTCGGCAGCCTTTGAGAAGGCTTGAGCCATAAGAATTGGGTTTTCAGCTAAAGCAATGGCACTATTTATTAGAACCCCATCAGCACCCATTTCCAGTGCTTGAGCTGCTTCACTTGGAACTCCAATACCTGCATCAATAATTATTGGGATTCGAGATTCTGCGATAATCATGGCAATGTTTGCAGCATTTCGTATGCCTTGAGCAGATCCAATTGGGGAACCAAGAGGCATAACAGTTGCACATCCAATTTCTTCAAGTTGTTTTGCAATTAATGGATCAGAATTTATATATGGAAGAACAGTAAATCCTTCTTTAACTAATTGCTCGGCTGCTTTTAAGGTTCCAATTGGGTCGGGTAATAAATATTTCTTGTCAGGAATAACCTCTAATTTGACAAAAGTATTATTTTCTTGTCCTGCTAACTTTGCTAATTCTCTGCCAAGCCTTGCTACTCGAATAGCTTCTTCGGCATTTGAGCATCCTGCAGTGTTTGGTAGCATCCATATTCTTTTCCAGTCTATTGATTCCATTAATCCTTTATGTCCATGTTCTAGTCCTTGAATTCTTCTAACTGCGACAGTAACTATTTCACATTTTGTATTTATTAGGCTTTTTTGCATGACTTCTAGTGATGAGTATTTACCAGTTCCAACTAGAAGTCGACTTTTGAACTCTTTATTACCTATTTTTAGAGATTGATTTATTTTTTTCATGGGTAGAATATGATAAATTGATAGTGATTTAGAAGCCTTTTTTATTCAATAATTGATCTTTATCTTTTCCAACTATACGTTCAAGTCTTTTAATTTGAGAGATCGCGGTTTTATTACTAGGATCTAGCTTTAAAACCTCTTGATAATTTTTATAAGCTTCATCTTCTTTGAGCAAGCGTTGATAAGCAAAACCGAGATTATTTAGTGCAACCGGATACTCTGATTTTGCTGTTAATGCTTTTTTGTAATGAATCACTGCTGATTTAAAGTCATTTTGAGCAGCGAGTGCAAAGCCTAATGCATTTTCTATCAGTGCTTTAGCCTCTTCTGGCTCGCCATCAAGTTTCTTTAAGGCTTGTTTTAAGGTTGATGTAGCTTGAGGATATAATCTTTTCTTTAATTGAACAGATGCTAATTCATACATTTTTGCTGAATCTTCTTGTGTATTTGAGTCTTCTTTCTCTAATTTGAGTAGCTTCATTTCATCTTTTCTTACTTTATATAGTTGTCTTCCTACTAAAATAGAAATGATTACTAAAAGAAAACAGAGTCCTACTAAATAAGTTTGAGGAAGATTAACCATCATCAACTAAAATTTAAAATTGGTTAACTCTATAGTAATTATTTATTATTATCATATTCACGATTTTTGGAATTTCTTCTTTATCTTAATTGATTATTTATTCATAGTTTTAAATAAGAAAAACATCACTCAAGCATATTTAAATTTTTGAATTAACGGCAACGTTTGTGAATGTTTCAGGATCTGTAACTGCTAATTGAGCAAGCATTTTTCTGTTAATTCTTATATCTGCTTTCTTTAAGCCACCCATAAATTTGCTGTAGCTTAATCCATTTAATCTTGCTGCTGCATTGATTCTTGCAATCCAAAGTCTTCTAAAATCACGTTTTCTTCTTCTTCTGTCTCTATAAGCGTTACAAAGGGCTTTCATTACTCTTTGATTTGCGGTTCGGAAAAGAGTTCCATTACCTCCTCTAAATCCTCTGGCTAGACGAAGGATTTTGTTTCTACGTTTTCTTGCAACATTACCTCTTTTAACGCGTGCCATAATTAATAATCAGAAATCAAGAAATTGAACTAATAAACGTTTTTAAAAAACTTAAGCATATGGAAGCATAAGGCTTACGTTCTCAGCATCACGTTCATCTACGACTGCTTTTGTTTTAAGGTGCCTTTTTAATTTAGGACTCTTATGGTCAAGTAAGTGATTGTGAAATGCACGACGTCTCATGAATTTGCCAGTGCCTGTCGCTTTGAACCGCTTTGCGGCAGCTTTGCGGGTCTTGAGCTTTGGCATTGATGAAGCATAGTTAGTTTAAGACAATACGTCCTTGAGCTCACTTAAGCCAACCCAAAATTATTAAATTCTCATGGAAAGAGATTTTTGTTGTGATTAAAAGTTATTTGCAGGCTCAAAAGAGGTTTTTTGTTTGGGGTTTGCTTCTCTTGATTGGTGTGCCTTATTTAAATCAAGTAAGTATTGCGAATCCTCGCAAAGTTAAGTTTGTTGGAACTCATCAAGCCCCACCTGAGACGCCGTTAATAAGTTCTGAAAAAAATGTTCTGCTTGTTGGGATCAAGCCATATCTAGGAAAGGAAATCATCAATGATCTTAAATCTCCATCTTTAAGGCTTGTAAGTAATGGCAGAAACTTGATTCTTAAAGATGCTGTTGGAGTCATTAGAAAGGCCAAAGAAATTAATATTGGCTGGCGAGCACAACAATTATTAAATCCAAAAGTATTTGTTCGCCACAAAATTGGTCCCTTCGCAAGTTTTGAGTCTGCTGAAAGATTGGCAAATGATTTAAAAGATAAAGGTATTAAATCAACTCTTGCTCATCCTTTTGATTGGGAGGTCTGGGTCTCAGGCGACATCGAGATTCCTCCATCCATCAAGTCGACTTATCAAAAAATAAAAGTTTCAAAAATTGTTTTTCCTTATCTTGATGGAAATGATGGAACGATTGCCCTCAAAGGTCCTATCTCATTGCAAGCCCCTGATGGGTTGCGCTGGGAGAAAGGGATATACTTAGGTCCATTTTCAATCCAGTCAGATGCATATGGCAGTTGGACTTTAGTTGAGCATGTTCCGATTGAGAGATATTTAAAAGGAGTTGTTCCTTATGAAATTGGCGCCAGCTCACCGGAAGCAGCATTAGCAGCTCAGGCGATACTAGCTAGAACATGGGCTATGGCTAATAGCCATAGATTCAAAGTTGATGGATACAATCTTTGTAGTGATACACAATGCCAGGTTTATAAGGATCCATCTAACGCCAATTTAAAAATTAAAACAGCCATAAAAAAAACTTCTGGCAAAATTCTCACTTGGAATAAAAAGCCAATAAACACTGTTTATCACGCAAATAATGGTGGAGTAATGGCCTCAATCGATGAAGCATGGTCAACTAATCAAGTTCCTTATTTGCAAACGCGATTGGATGGTCCAAAACAGTGGACTCGTTCGGTTGATTTACCTCTATCAAATGAGAAATATTTGAAATCTTTTTTATTTTCCAAATCTGAGGCTTTTGGTTCTGATCATCCACTTTTTAGATGGGAAAGAATGTTAGAGACCTCTCAGATATCTAAACAGCTCAATCAAGCTCAAAAAGTTGGCAGTTCTTTTTATCCCAATAAAATTGAGGTTGTAAGTAGAGGAAGTAGTGGGAGAGTTACTTCATTGAAAATTGACGGGAAGACTGGCTCAGAAATTTTCCTTAAACTTGATGACATTCGACGTGTTCTTAGAGAATTACCAAGCACATTATTTGTTGTTAAAGAAATTAAAGAAGGTAAATGGCTGTTTTCTGGTGGAGGTTTTGGCCATGGAGCAGGAATGTCTCAGTCTGGGGCTATAGAGTTAGCAAAAAATGGATGGACTACCAAGCAAATTCTTTCTCATTATTATCCAAAAACTAAATATGGATTTTTGCCTTAGTGATGAAAGCCTCTTAGAGTCATTAATTGATAAAAGGATTACTCCATGGCTTTAGCCAAAATCAGTGGAGAAAACCGACGCATTAAATCAATATGGTTTTTGATTTGCTGTGCTTTGGCAGGAATCTTTCCTCATTTGATGGAGCCTAGCAAGAATTTATTTCCTTCAATTACTTTGGCTTTCTTGTTGGGTGGGTATGGGTTAGGAGTTGTTTTACGAGATTGCAGGGATAATTATCAATTACAAAACGAGTATCTAATTAAGGGAGAAAAATTTGTTGAGACTCTTCCCAAGGTTGATGTATTGGTGGCAGCACGTGATGAAGAAAATGTAATAGAGCGATTAGTTTCACGACTTTTATCAATTGAATATCCAGAGGAGAAGATTTCTTTATGGATAATTGATGATGGCAGCCAAGATCGAACACCTGAGTTATTAAAAAAATTACGTACAAGCTTTTCTAGAATTAATGTTTTAAGTCGCCCATCTATGAGTGGTGGTGGGAAATCAGGAGCTCTGAATTCTGTATTGAATAAAACTGATGGAGAGTGGTTATTTATTCTTGATGCGGATGCACAACTTCAGAGCAATGTATTACTAAGGGCGATAGCTCTTGCGTTGCATGGTGGATGGTCTGCTGTGCAGTTAAGAAAATCAGTTGTAAATTGTGATTTGAATCAAATTGCTTCATATCAAGCAATGGAGATGGCAATGGATGCTGTGATTCAGAGAGGCAGACTTGCTAGTGGTGGTGTTTCTGAGTTAAGAGGTAATGGACAATTAATTAATAGAAAAGTTCTTGAATGTTGTGGAGGCTTTAATGAACAAACTATTACTGACGATTTAGATTTAAGTTTCCGGTTTTTATTAACCCGATCGCCAATAGTAATAATGTGGGATCCACCTATTCAAGAGGAAGCAGTGGAATCATTGTCGGCTTTATTCCGACAAAGAAAAAGATGGGCTGAGGGAGGTTTGCAAAGATTTTTTGATTATTGGCCCTTATTGATCTCAAATCGCCTATCTAAATTTAAAAAAATAGATTTATCTTGCTTTTTCTTATTGCAATATGTTTTACCGGTTGTATCATTTATAGATTTTATTGTATCAATTATTTTATTTGAAACGCCACTTTATTGGCCCCTATCAATAGTTGCATTTGGTATTTCTAGTTTAGCTTTTTGGAAAGGATGTTCTCAAAATAGCGAAGGTCCACGATTACCATCACCTAATTTTATTAATATACTTGGAGCAACAATTTACCTTGCACATTGGTTTATTGTTATACCATTTATAGTTGTTAAGATGTCATTATTTCGTAAGAATTTGATTTGGGAAAAAACTGATCATATTGGTTCTTGATGAAGTTAATATATTCATTCAAGATTCACAATTTCTCCATTAAAGAAGTCTGCAAATTGCTTAGCTTTTTGATCAATAGAATTTACCTTCAAAGTATTTTCTGACTTTATTTTCTCCTCTTTAATAGTCTTTTTGTTTGGCTCTCTATCAATTTTAATTTCATTTTTGGGTTCTATTTTTTGAAGATTATTTTTAACTTTTTTATAATTTGATAAATTATCTTTTTGTTGAATTAACAGAACTTTAGTTGACGATCCCCTCGCTTTATAAAAAGCATCTTCAATCAGATTTTTTCGACTTTGAATCATATTTATCCATTTTTCTGAAATTGCTATTTCAGCAGAATCTGAATTTAGATTTATTAATTTAGCTTGTTGTGAAAGTAGCATTTTTGTTGAAGGAAGATCTAACATAGCTATAACTTTTTTCCAAATATCATCAAGATTTAAAGTTGGACTAGTTTTAGTTTCGTCTAGAATAGCTGTTTTTCTAATTAGCTCTTTCTCTCTATTAGGGGCTATGCTGTTTGATGTATTATTTATATTTTTAGGTTCAGAATTATCTGATATTTTGGTTTTAATTAAGGATTGTTTAATTCTATTATTTTCTTTGGAATCTTCATCTGAAAGCATTCCAAGTAAATTAATTTCTAACCATAAGTTTGGTTGATTACTGTTTCTGATATAGCTTTCTGATCCTTTTAACTTGGCCTGTAGGTTGAGTATTTGATCAAGATTAATAGAAGTTGCTAAGTCGTTTAAACTTTCACTATTCTCTTGAGAAATATTACATAAATTTGTTGGTTTATTTGTGACTTTTGAGACAACTAGATCTCTTAATATAGATGCTATTCCTTGTAAAATTGCAATTGGCTCTTTTCCTTTATTTATTAGGCTATTACAAACATTCAGAATAGAATTCGGATCTTTAGTTATTAAAGACTTTGCTAATATAATTAATTCTTCTTCTGGTATAGCTCCTATTAAATTAATTATGTTTAATTGAGTTATTGGCGGAGGAAGTAAACTGACTTGATCAAGTAAACTTTCCGCATCTCTCAACCCTCCTTGGGAGTGTTTGGCAATTAATGATATTGCTTCTTCGTTGATTTGAATTTCTTCTTTTTTAGCAATACTGATTAAATGACTCTGTAAATCATGCAGAGCTATTCTTCTAAAATCAAACCGCATACATCTACTTAGAATTGTAGGTAAAACCCGTTGAGGATCAGTTGTCGCAAGAATAAATACGACTTGACGGGGAGGTTCTTCTAAAGTTTTTAAAAGTGCATTAAAGGCTGCGGTTGAAAGCATATGGCATTCATCTATGACATAAACTTTCCAGCGAGCTTTTGCAGGAGCATATCTAGACCTTTCTATTAATTCACGAATATTTTCAACACCTGTATTCGAAGCTGCATCAATTTCAATTACATCCAATGCATTGCCAGAGCTTATTCCCTTGCAGAGTTCACATTGACCGCAAGGCACGGTTGTAGCTTTTTCACTTTTTAAGCAATTTAAAGATTTTGCGAAAATGCGCGCGCTTGATGTTTTACCTGTTCCTCTAGGTCCAGAAAAAATATATGCAGGGGCAATTCGATCACTAATTAATGCCTGTTTTAATGTTGACTTAATTGGATCTTGCCCAACTAGTTCGTCAAAGTTTGTTGGGCGATATTTATGATGTAATGGCTCATAAGTCGTTATCATTTCAATTAAAAATATGAATGAATTTGATCTTGATTTATTTGATCATATTCACAATCTATAATTATTCATTAAATATTTGACTAATTTAAGTTTTGTAGATTTTATAATTTTCTTTATTACTCTAATTAAATTTCATAAAGGTATTCAAAAGTTTATTCTTTCTAGGCAGATTCCTTAACGATTCTTGTTTCATTTGATAAGAGAGGAACCACTTTCCCGCCAGTACTTTCATCAACCATTTTTTTTGTTACATTGAAATTTTTAATTTTAGTTTGAGATGGAAGACTATACATTAGATCTAGCATGATTTCTTCAACAATTCCTCGCAACGCTCTAGCTCCAGTTTTTCTTTTATAAGCTTCTTGCGCAATTGCCTCAACAGCATCTTCGTCAAATGAAAGTTCTACATTATCCATACTTAATAAAGTTCTAAATTGTTTTACTAAAGCATCTCTTGGTTCCGTGAGAATGGACTCAAGTGCTTTAACATTTAGTGGCTCTAATATTGCAGTGACAGGCATTCTTCCAATAAATTCGGGAATTAGACCATATTTCACTAGGTCGTCGGGCTCAAGATCATTCATTAGATCTGCACCAACACGATTTCTATTAGATTTTGTTCTTGCCCTATTTTCATTTTGTATGAAACCAATTGAATTTTTTCCAAGTCTTTTTTCCACTACGTCATCTAAGCCAACAAATGCTCCACCACATATAAAGAGTATTTGGCTCGTATCAATTTGAATAGAGTCACCGTAAGGATGCTTTCTTCCTCCCTGAGGCGGAACGTTGGCAACAGTACCCTCGAGCATTTTCAGAAGAGCTTGTTGCACTCCTTCTCCAGAGACATCTCTAGTAATGGATGGGTTTTCACTTTTTCTAGCAATTTTGTCAATTTCATCTATGTAAATAATTCCTCTTTGTGCTACATCCACGTCCATATCTGCTTTCTGTAGGAGACGTAAAAGAATGTTTTCTACATCCTCTCCAACATATCCAGCTTCAGTAAGAGTTGTTGCATCAGCAACCGCAAACGGAACATCAAGCATTTCAGCTAATGTTTGGGCAAGTAATGTCTTTCCGCATCCAGTGGGTCCAATGAATAAAATATTAGATTTTTGTAATTTTGTTGCCGTTAAATCAGTCTCGCCAGACCCGTCACCTTTCCAAGCAAGTCTCTTGTAGTGATTGTAGACAGCTACTGATAAGATTTTTTTTGCTGGTTCTTGCCCTACTACTTGATCATCTAAAAACTTTTTTATTTCAACGGGCTTGGGTATGGATGCCAAGGTTGGAGCTGGTTTAGCTGTCGTTGTGGCAGCTTTAGCTTTGAGGCTTTGATTATGACCATTTCTTTGATGCGTTGGATTAGCAATTAGTTCTTCATCTAAAATTTCGTTGCATAAGTCGATACATTCATCGCATATGTAAACTCCTGGACCAGCAATGAGTTTCCTCACTTGATCTTGGGCTTTGCCACAAAAGGAGCATTTAAGATGGGCCTCAAATTTTGCCATCGAGCTCTAATAAAAAAAAACAGGTTAGACAGACCGATAATTAATTTTGTTCAGTCTCAATTAATAGGATCATTGAGGATTGATGTCTTGTCAGCCTTCCTTAATGATTCATATGGAGTTGAGATTGGAAACCACTTTGTCGATCAGGCCATATTCAACCGCTTCTTGAGGAGAAAGAAAGTGGTCTCGATCAGTGTCTTCTGAAATTTTTTGAATATTTTGTCCAGTATGCTCAGCCAAAAGTGAATTAAGAGTCTCTTTTAAATAGAGAATTTCTTTGGCTTGAATCTCAATTTCGACAGCTTGACCTTGAGCTCCACCAAGAGGTTGATGAATCATTATTCTGGAATTCGGCAATGCAAGTCTTTTCCCTTTCGTTCCTCCAGAGAGAAGAAAAGCACCCATGCTTGCTGCAAGCCCGAAGCAAATTGTTATGACATCCGGACTAACTTGCTTCATGGTGTCATAAATAGCCAAGCCCGCAGTTACTGATCCTCCAGGAGAGTTGATGTACAGCTGAATATCTTTTTCTGGATCATCAGCTTCTAAAAAAAGCATTTGAGCTACTAATGCATCAGCAACTTGATCATTTACATCAGTTCCTAGAAAGATAATTCTTTCACGAAGTAATCGAGAGTAAATATCAAATGCCCGATCACCTTGACCTGATTGTTCGATTACTGTTGGCAACACTCCCGGCCCTGAAAATAGAGAGGAGTTATTCCAAAAACTATTAATGGGGTGACTTTGTCTTGCTTCAATCAACTTGAATTTTAAATAGCTAATACTCCTAATCTATGCGTAGAAACTAGGATTTGGGTGTTTTCGAACTTTTCTTTTCTTTATTTGTTTTTGTTGTTTTCTTTTTAGAACTTTTCTCCTTGATTTGATCCTTAGCTTTTTCTGGGGGTTTTTCTATAACAGTATTATTTTCTTCAAGCCAAACAAACAATTTTTCTTGCAACAAATCATCAGTAATAGCTTGTTTGAGACGATCTGCGTCGATGTTTTTTTCGTTTGAAAGTTTGATATCAGCTTCTACTTGTTCAAGTTTTGAGTTGATTTCTTTGTCTGAAACTTCAATTTTTTCCGCCTTAGCTAAAGCCTTTAGAGCAAATTTTTGACGAAGCTTTTTCTCTGCTTCGCCTTTTGAAGACTCCATTAGTGATTTCACAAGCTCTTGAGTAAACATTGATTTGACATCAATGCCCTGCTGAGCAAAATTTTGAGCTGTTTGTTCAACAATTATTCGAACTTCTTGGTCAATAAGACTTTTTGGGAGGTCAACTTCAAGTTCTTTGACCAAAACGTCTAGAAGTGAATCTTGACGAGTTTTCGCTTGTTTTCTGTCATTGTCCTCTTTGAGTCTCTTTTCAAGATCTGCGCGTAAGTCAGACATATTTTCTTTGTCACTTGCTTGCTTAGCAAACTCGTCATTGAGTTCAGGTAATTCCTTGATTTTTAAATCTTCCAAACTGACATTGAATTCAGCTTTTCTGCCTTTGGCTTCTTCTTGGTGATAATCCTTGGGAAATTCACATTTCAATATTTTTTTATCGTTGATATTCATTCCAATCAATCCCTCAATAAAACCAGGGATCATTTTGCCTTGTTCAAGTTCTATTTCTATTGAATCTGCGCTTCCCCCTTCAATTTCGCTTCCATCATCTGAGAAACTTCCTTTAAAGCTCACTATGGCAATATCTCCTTTTTTTGCGCCACGATCACTAACTGGGACTTTAGTTGCTAGTTGAGATCGGGATTGCTCAATCAGTTCATCAACTTTTTTGGGATCAAATATTAGATTTTCTACTTCAGCAGTTAGACCTGATGATTTTTTTAAAGTTGGGATAGGTGTTATGTCAGTTTCAAGTTTTAATATAAGATTTTTTTCAGGGTTGAAATTCTCCAAAATAGTTTCAAAGCCATCTTCTAGTTCAGGCTCACACAAAGGTTCTATTCCTTCTTGATCTAAGGTATCTGTCCATACTTTTTGCAATAGTGATTCCAGTGCAGAGGCCTGTATTCTTTTGACTCCAAGTTGCTGGATTACTACTGTTTTTGGGACTTTACCTTTGCGAAAGCCTGGGATTGAGATAGATCTGCTGAGTTTGCTTAAGGCTTCGTTGTAACTATCTTTGCATTGATCTGCGGGCACTTCTATCTCTACAGCAATTCTGCTATTGGGTTTTGAATTGGTTTTTACGTTTAATTTGGCAGCACTCATTGAAACGGAATTCTCAAATTTGGTTAGCGTAAGAAAGCGTTAAGTCACTTTCAAAGCTATTGTGGCCTAAAAAGCATCGAAAAATTTGTTATTTGTTGATTTTTCCAATAAGAAAAACTTTTTTGTTAAACCTTTTAATTTTCTTCATCAAGTTTGAAACCACAATTTCTTCTTCCAAATAGACCTCTAACAGTTGCGATCCTTGGATCGAGTGGAGCTGTAGGAAAGGAATTATTGGCTTTGCTTGAAGAGAGATCTTTCCCTGTTGGAAAATTAATTTTACTAGCCTCCCATCGCTCAGCAGGGGACATTCAGAGTTTTTGTGGAACTGAGTTGAAAGTCGAAGAGACAACTAAAGATAGTTTTGAAAATGTAGATTTAATTTTGGCTTCAGCTGGTAGTTCAATATCTCGTAAATGGAAAGATGCAATTCAAAGTTCAGGAGCTTTGATGATTGATAACTCCAGTGCATTTCGAATGGACGAGAATGTTCCTTTGATCGTGCCAGAAGTTAATCCTTCCGATGCGATTCAGCACAAAGGTATAATTTCTAATCCGAATTGCACGACTATTTTATTAGCGTTGGTTCTATCTCCATTGACTAGGCATATCCCCATTAAGAGGATCGTTGTATCAACCTATCAATCCGCTAGTGGTGCGGGTGCAATGGCAATGGAAGAATTAGAAAAATTAAGCCAAGAAGTTTTAGATGGAATAACTCCAAAAAGTAAAGTTCTTCCGTATTCTTTGGCGTTTAATCTTTTTTTGCATAATTCACCTTTGCAATCGAATAATTATTGCGAGGAAGAGTTGAAAATGGTTAATGAAACCCGAAAGATTCTTGGAGATCCCGATCTGTCATTGACCGCAACTTGTGTAAGAGTTCCAGTTTTTAGAGCCCATTCTGAATCGGTCAATATTGAATTTACAAAGCCTTTTCCAGTAAAAGAAGCTTATGAGATTTTGGAAGCTTCACCAGGAGTTGAGATACTTGAGGACTTGGAAAACAATCGTTTTCCGATGCCACAAGATGTAACTGGCAGAGACTCAATATCAGTTGGCCGAATAAGGCGCGATATAAGTAACCCCAATGCTTTGGAACTATGGTTGTGTGGAGATCAAATCCGTAAGGGTGCAGCACTTAATGCAGTGCAGATTGCTGAACTTCTATTGCCAAGAAATCATGAATAAGCCAGCTTTATTATCAACAGCACCTTTTGGAAGGCTCTTAACCGCAATGGTGACCCCATTTAATGATGAAGGGAAAGTGGATTATGGTCTGGCTGCCGATTTGGCAAGTTATTTGGTAGATCAAGGTTCAGATGGCATCGTTGTATGTGGAACTACTGGAGAGTCACCAACTCTAACTTGGCAAGAACAACAAAAAATGCTGGAAACAGTGAGAAATTCCTTAGGCTCTAGGGCAAAAGTTCTAGCTGGAACAGGAAGTAATTCTACCTCTGAGGCAATTGAAGCTACAAAGGAAGCAGCTGATTCAGGCGCTGATGGTGCATTAGTTGTTGTTCCTTATTACAACAAACCACCGCAAGAAGGATTAGAAGTTCATTTTCGCGCTATTGCAAATGCCGCTCCAAAGTTACCTTTAATGCTCTATAATATCCCTGGACGGACAGGGTGTTCGATATCGCCTAGTATTGTTAGTAAGCTTATGGATTGCAGTAATGTAGTCAGTTTTAAAGCTGCAAGTGGAACAACCGAGGAAGTGACTCAATTAAGAAACTATTGTGGATCAGATTTAGCTATTTATAGCGGTGATGATGCTTTGGTTTTACCAATGCTTTCAGTAGGTGCAGTTGGCGTTGTTAGTGTAGCAAGTCATTTAGTTGGTCCTAGTTTGAAGAAACTTATAGAGAGTTTTTTAGAGGGTAAATATGCTGAGGCACTTTATTTGCACGAGACATTACAACCTCTTTTTAAATCCCTTTTTGCATCAACAAATCCAATTCCTGTTAAAGCCGCACTTCAACTCATCGGTTGGTCTGTTGGACCTCCTCGAAGTCCTCTAGTCTCTTTAAACAGTGAAATGAAAGAAGAACTCGTGAAGATACTCTCTTCTATGAGATTGATTTGATCTACTCTATTTATTAATAGTGGGTTTGTCTTTCATTTAGGTAACAATCAAGTTTTTTCACATAAATTTTTCCATGACATCAAGTTCAATGAATTCTCAAGGTTCAAAAAATAATCAAACAAAATCTCCTTGTTTGAGGATCATTCCTTTAGGCGGCCTCGGAGAAATCGGAAAAAATACTTGCGTCTTTGAATACGGAGACGACATCATGATTCTTGATGCTGGTCTGGCTTTCCCTACTGATGGGATGCATGGAGTAAATGTTGTCATGCCAGACACTACTTATCTACGTGAAAATCAAAGTCGAATAAGAGGTTTGGTGGTTACTCATGGGCATGAAGACCATATTGGTGGGATTTCTCATCATTTAAAGAACTTTAATATTCCAATTGTTTATGGCCCTCCCCTTGCGATGTCTATGCTTCGGGGGAAAATGGAGGAAGCAGGAGTTGCTGATCGGACAACAATACAAGTATGTGGACCAAGAGAAGTTATCAAAGTTGGACAACATTTTTCAGTCGAATTTGTAAGAAATACACACTCAATTTCTGATAGTTATTCCTTCGCAGTGACGACTCCAGTGGGAGTAGTATTTTTCACTGGTGATTTTAAGTTCGACCATACGCCACCTGATGGACAGCCTTCAGATTTAGCTAGAATGGCTCACTACGGAGATAAAGGTGTTCTTTGCCTTCTATCTGATTCAACCAACTCTGAAGTTACAGGATTCACCCCCTCTGAATATTCTGTTTTTCCAAATTTAGATAGATACATTGCTACTGCGGAGGGCAGAGTTATGGTTACTACTTTTGCTAGCTCAACTCATCGTGTAGCGATGCTTTTAGAGCTAGCAATGAAAAATGGTAGAAAAGTTGGCTTGCTAGGTCGTTCAATGTTGAATGTGGTTGGAAAAGCAAGAGAACTTGGATATATGCGTTTTCCTGATGATTTATTTTTTCCAATTAAACAGATCAGAGATTTGCCTGATAGAGAGACTTTTTTATTAATGACAGGTAGTCAAGGAGAATCAATGGCAGCTTTAAGTCGTATTGCTAGGGGCGAGCATCAACATGTTCAATTGAAAACTAGTGATACTGTAATTTTTTCTGCTAGCCCTATTCCTGGAAATACAATTTCTGTAATGCATACGATTGATAAATTAATCAAATTGGGTGCAAAAGTAATTTATGGCAAAGATAAGGGGATTCATGTTTCAGGCCATGGATGCCAAGAAGATCAAAAATGGATGCTTGGATTAACAAGACCTAAATACTTCATTCCTGTTCATGGTGAGTACAGAATGCAAGTTCTACATGGGAAAACTGCTGTCTCAATGGGGGTTCACCCTGAGAATGTATTGGTGATGGAAAATGGGGACGTTGCTGAATTAAGACCAGATTCTCTCTTGCAAGGGTCACCAGTTAAATCTGGAGTGGAATTACTCGATTCCTCTAGAACGGGTGTTGTGGATACTCGAGTATTAAAAGAACGTCAGCAACTTGCTGATGATGGAGTTATTACTGTTCTTACTCCAATTAGTACTGATGGGGTGATGGTTGCTCCACCTAGGGTAAATCTTCGTGGAGTTATTACTAATGTTGATGCCAAAACGATTGTTAATTGGACTGAAAGAGAGATTAATTGGGTCTTAGAAAATCGATGGAAACAGCTTGTTCTTAAGACCGGCGGAAAGTCAGTTGAGGTTGACTGGATTGGGTTGCAAAGAGAGGTTGAATCAGGATTGTCTCGTCGGTTGAGAAGAGAGGTTCAAGCTGAGCCCTTAATTCTTTGCCTTGTTCAACCAGCTCCAGGAGGAACTCGTGCATATAAACCTCAACTTGATCAACAGCCAGACTCACGAAAAGTAGTCAAGAAAACTTCTGATAAAGCCCCTAGTACGACCAATGTATCCGTAGCAAATAAAAAGACACATTCACCAGCAGAACAAAAAATAAATACGGAACCTAAGGCTGAGGAAATGCCATCAGGAAGAACAAGGCGTCGCAGATCAGCAATTAGCTGAAAACTGAACAATTGTTATTTTAATTAGTTTTAGTTGAGATATAGATAGCTTCTTTGTCCCAATGTATTAGGAAGTCTCCATGAAGATGGATACTTCCAGGTGGTTTCCTTTGAGATACTTTGGTATTTATTTCTTCAATTTGCAAAGCTGTGACCCTTGTCACACCTATTTTCTTTAACCAATTAGAAAGAATTATTTGTCTAATAGAGTTTGTTAAGTTTACTAGTCTGGCTCTTGATAGAGAATTGATTTTTTCTCCTTGGCAAAATTCTATTGCTATTTTTGCAAATAATTTTTGGTCTTCGTTATAACTTTCAAGTCTATTAGCTACTGAGGCTATTCTTGAGTCTGCTCCTTTATAGATTGAATTTAAAATTGGTAAAATTTCTTTTCTGACTTTATTTCTTGTTAAATTAATATTTTCATTTGAAGGATCAATCCAAATTGGTAAATTAAAATCTTTACAAATTTCGAGGGTTTCACTTCTATTGAAAATTAGTAGTGGTCTGACTAAATCTATATTATTCTCTATAGTTCTTTGCTCCTTAAGAGTAGTAAGTCCAGTCAGATCAGTCCCTCTAGCTAAGTTCATAATGACTGTCTCTGCTCGATCAGTAGCTGTATGACCAGTTAAGATTCTTGTACACGGAAAATGTATATTTTTTGATGATAAAAACTTAGCTTTCATTATTAGATTTTTATATCTCCAATTTCTTGCCTTTTCTTCATTAGCAACTTCTTTTTTATCTGCTTTATTAGAGTGAAATGAAATTTGATTATTTAGACACCAAAGTTTTAGTTCTTCTTCTATTTGCTCGGATTTACCATGCCATTGGTGATCTCCATGCCAGATTTCGACTTGCCATTTATGTAGTCTTTTTAAATCAATAATTAATCTGAGAAGGGCCATCGAATCTTGGCCACCTGATATAGCTAAAAGAATGGTGGAGTTGATGGGAAGCAGAGAATTATTTTGTTTCAGTCTTTTGTGTAAACGCATATGCCATTTACTCCAAGACCTGTCATTTTTAGAAGATTGTGACATTTGCTTTGGTTTCAGAGCTCTATTCGAATTTTTTTAGTTCTTTTGCTGAGTCAATGTCACAATCAAGTTAATAGTTGATGTTTTTATGACACGTTTGCAGACATTGCCAGTTTCACTTCAAAAGAGTATTCAAAATAGATCTTTATTGAAAGTAATTTCTGGTTTAAATAATTTTAATCCAGAATCAGTATTTCTAATTGCGAAAGCTGCTGGTCATGGGGGTGCCGACTTATTGGACATTGCCTGTGAACCAAAATTAGTAGAGCTAGCTATAGAGGCCTCGAATATGCCTGTGTGTGTAAGTTCAGTTGAACCAAGGCTGTTCCCTAATGCTGTTAAGGCAGGAGCATCAATTATTGAGATTGGAAATTTTGATTCTTTTTATCCAGAGGGACGTTTTTTCTCAGCTGATGAGGTGCTCTCATTAGCTACTGAATCTAGACACCTTTTACCTGAAGTTTTTTTGTCAGTGACCGTTCCCCATATTTTGCCTTTAGATAGTCAAGCGCAATTAGCGTTAGATCTTGTTGATAGAGGGGTCGACTTAATTCAGACAGAAGGAGGCACAAGTTCCCATCCAATGAGTCCTGGAACTTTAGGTTTAATAGAAAAAGCTTCACCTACTTTGGCCGCGACTTTTGCTATTGCATCTGCTTTAAAGGAGAGGCATCATGATGTGCCTGTGATTTGTGCTTCTGGACTCTCTGAAGTCACTGTCCCAATGGCTATATCAGTCGGAGCTAATGGGGTTGGTATTGGATCAGCAGTAAATAAATTGAATACTGAATTAGCTATGATTGCTACTGTTAAAGGTCTTCGTGAGGTTTTGGATTCCTTGAAATTGGTTTCCACGATTAATCGATGAGTTTTATAAGGTAATTTAAGATTTTTTCATTTTTAAATTGGAAGAATATGGAATTAATAAATCTATCTTTGTTTAGCTTTTATCAAGAATATGCCTGAATATAAACTTCAAGCTCCTTATGTTCCAAAAGGCGATCAACCTGCAGCAATTAAAGGGCTCGTTGGAGGTGTAAATGATGGGGAACAGTTTCAAACTTTATTAGGTGCAACTGGAACAGGAAAGACTTTTACAATAGCCAATGTGATCGCTCAAACTGGAAGACCTGCGTTAGTTTTAGCTCATAATAAAACACTTGCAGCTCAATTATGCAATGAATTAAGGGAATTTTTCCCTGAAAATGCTGTTGAGTATTTTATCTCATATTATGATTACTATCAGCCAGAAGCTTATGTCCCAGTAAGTGATACTTACATAGCCAAGACTTCATCAATTAATGAAGAAATTGATATGTTGCGCCACTCTGCTACTAGGTCTTTATTTGAAAGAGATGATGTTATAGTTGTTGCCTCAATTAGTTGTATATATGGTTTAGGAATTCCAAGTGAATATTTAAAGGCTTCTGTAAAGTTTCAAGTTGGTCAAAGTATTGATTTAAGATCTTGCCTTAGATCATTAGTCTCCAATCAATATACTCGGAATGATATTGAGATCAGTAGAGGTAGATTTAGAGTTAGAGGCGATGTATTAGAAATAGGGCCAGCATATGATGATAGACTTGTAAGACTTGAATTATTTGGAGATGAAGTCGAAAGTATTAGCTACGTCGATCCTACTACTGGAGAAATCTTAAATAAACTTGACTCAATCAACATATATCCAGCAAAACATTTTGTTACACCCAAAGATCGCCTAGAATCTGCAATTCAAGCAATCAAAAAAGAGTTAAAAGAGAGATTAGAATTTCTTAATCAAGAGGGTAAATTACTCGAAGCGCAAAGGTTAGAGCAACGAACAATTTATGACTTAGAAATGTTAAAAGAAGTTGGATATTGTAATGGAGTTGAGAATTATGCTCGTCACCTTTCTGGAAGAGAACCTGGCTCTGCTCCAGAATGCTTAATTGATTACTTCCCAAAAGATTGGTTATTACTTATTGATGAAAGTCATGTTACTTGTCCTCAATTAAGAGCAATGTATAATGGTGATCAAGCTAGAAAAAAAGTCTTAATAGATCATGGATTTAGACTGCCAAGTGCAGCTGATAATCGTCCTTTAAAGGATATAGAATTTTGGAATAAGGCAAACCAAACTGTTTTTATAAGTGCGACTCCTGGTGATTGGGAATTGTCCCAAAGTAAAGAGAATATAATTGAGCAAGTTATCAGACCTACCGGTGTTCTAGACCCTCTAGTTGAAGTACGTCCAACACATGGTCAAGTTGAAGACTTGCTTTTCGAAATCAGAAAAAGAGCATTGAAAAATCAAAGAATACTTGTTACAACTCTCACGAAAAGAATGGCTGAAGATCTTACAGATTATTTATCTGAAAATAAAATAAGAGTTCGCTATTTACATTCAGAGATTCATTCAATTGAGAGAATTGAAATAATTCAAGATTTAAGACTGGGAGAATATGATGTATTAGTTGGAGTTAATCTTCTGAGAGAAGGTTTAGATTTACCTGAGGTCTCTCTTGTGGTAATTCTTGATGCAGATAAAGAAGGATTTTTAAGAGCTCAAAGATCTTTGATACAAACAATCGGTCGAGCAGCAAGACATGTTGAAGGCCTGGCTTTGCTCTATGCAGATAAAATGACTGACTCTATGGCAAAGGCTATTAGCGAGACCGAAAGACGTCGACAAATACAGAATATTTATAATATTGAGCATGGTATAACGCCTAAGCCAGCAGGGAAGAAAGCAAGTAATTCAATTCTTTCTTTCTTAGAGATCTCCAGAAGATTAAATCAAGATGGAAGTAGCGATGATTTTGTTGATATTGCTGATAAGTTGATTGATCACACCTCTAAGGATTCTGATAGTGGAGTATCTTTAGAATCTCTACCTGAATTAATTGAAAAATTGGAATCTAAAATGAAAATAAAAGCTAAAGATCTGGATTTTGAAAAGGCTGCAATTCTTAGAGATCGGATAAAAAAATTAAGGCATAGGTTGGTTGGTAGATAGGATATGTTTATCTTTCATTTTTTTCCTAATTTAAAGAATGAATGAATTTCATTTAATGCTTTTTCACCATATTTTTCTGAGATAATACAAGTTGTTCTTATTTCACTCGTGGCGATCATTTCGATGTTGATTTTTTGATTTGCTAAAGCTCTAAATATTTTACCGGCTGTTCCTTTTGTGAAAGGCATTCCGGACCCTACTGCGCTAATTCGTACAATCGATTCTCCTTCTTCGAGTTTTGATCCTTTCCAATTTTCAATCAATTCTTTTAAAGCATATTTAGCATCGCTTCTATCATTTTTCTTTAAAGTGAAGCTAATATCTTTGGTTTTATCTTTATGCTTTCTTTCTGATTGAACTATTGTATCTAAGCTGATGTTTTTCTCAGCCAAAGTGGAACATATTGTGGAGGCAGTTCCTGGCTTATCTGGGACATTCTTTACGCTAATTTGGATTTGATCTTTATCTAAAGCTATTCCTCTTACTTCTGGCTCGTTACTATTTTCAATAGTGGGATTAAGAATGATTTGTTTATCATTAAGCTTGAAAACTTCGCCTACATTACGGAGTGCTTTTTTCCCTAATTCTGCATCAATAACACAACTTACTTTTACTTCACTAGTTGCGATTAGTCGTATATTAATACCAGACTCAGATAGAATTTGGAATAGAGATGAGGCTATTCCAGGTCTTCCCATTATCCCAGCTCCATTAATACTTAGTTTAGTCAGATCTTTTTGAAAAGATATATCACCTCCAATAGTATTAATGAGTTTTTCACATTGAGTTAGTGCATTATGTAATTCATTTTCAGCAACAGTAAAAGTTATGTCGTTAGAATCGATTTGATGAGTCGCTTGAATAATGAGATCGACATTCACTCCACCCTCTGATAAAGATTCAAAAAGTTCAGCAGCAATTCCTGGACGATCTGGAATATTAGATAAAGCTACGACTGCTTGATTCTCAAGAAGCTCTAATCCATAGACAGGACTGCGATGTTCTATTCCACCTTGAGAAAAATCAGGCTTCTTATTACTAGTTATAGTTGTTCCGTCAAAGTTGTCCCAACTGGATTTAACAACAAGAGTTACGCCGAAATTTCTTGCGATTTCAACTGCTCGAGGATGTAAAACAGCTGCTCCAAGGCTGGCCAGCTCTAACATTTCATCACAACTAATACTTTTCATTAATTTTGCATTTTTAACAATTCTTGGGTCAGTTGAAAGTACGCCTGGAACATCGGTATAAATTTCACATTTAGCAGCTTCAAGAGATGCTGCTAGAGCGACTGCAGAAGTATCTGATCCTCCTCTTCCTAAAGTTGTGATTTCAGCAATTCCTCCTACGCCAAGAGTTGTACCTTGGAATCCAGCAATAACTATGGTTTTACCTTGATCTAAGAGGTTTTTTATTCGTTCTGTCCTTATTTCGAGGATTCTTGCTCTTCCATGAGCTGATTCTGTGATAATTCCAGCTTGAGTTCCAGTTAAGGAGATTGCTGTTATGCCTAATTCATTTAGGGCCATTGTCAATAATGATATTGAAACTTGCTCCCCAGTTGAGAGGAGCATATCCATTTCTCGATGAGGAGGATTAACAGTTATTTCTGAAGCTAGCCGTGTTAACTCATCAGTTTGATGTCCCATAGCCGACACAACAACTACTAGATCATCACCTTTTTCTTTATTGGATTTGATTCTTTGCGCGACAGCTTTTATGCGTTCAATGCTTCCTAGAGAGGTGCCGCCAAATTTTTGAACCAGCAATGCCATTGAACTTTCGTTAACTTATTAATTATTTCAGTTATTAGTCAAAATTTTACTGTCTGTTAGCAGATTATCTTTAAAAGAATCGATTGGATTGGTTCCTGATTTTATTGAGGCTTCAATTTTTAAAAGTTTTTTCATCAATTCAAGCAATGTTTTCAAAGATTTACCTTGAATTTGTTTGCGAATTATAAAAATACGTTTTGGGTTGGCAATCCCAGCGAGTTTGGCTATTTCTTTGACATCTTGATTTCCTTGTGAATCTAATAGATGTACCCAAAGCCATCCTCTTGATTGACTAGTCAAAGTTGTAATTAACCGTAAAGCTGGCTCTCCATTGTTAAGTAAGGATTGAATTTTGTTTAGAGCTATAATTATCTCTCCTTTCAATATTGAATTGGCGATTTCTAGTGCATTAGTCGAATTATTTTGAATTAGTTTTTTGACTAGTTCTTTTGATATCTCTCGCGGTCTATCAGTATCTAAGTTTTTATTAACTGCCTCTGATAATAATGAAAGCTTTTGAAGTTCAGTGTTAATTAAAGAGCTATCATTACCTATACTCTCAACTATTAAATCAATTGTTTCATAATTCATTGCAAGATTTAATTTGTATAAAATACTTTTGACTAAGTTACGTTGACCATTGATATCCCATGGCAGTGGAAGAAGAAAACTTTTTTCCTTTGAAGAGCTATTTGATTGAATACTTTTTTCTATTAATTTGGTTATCTTAAGTCTTTTATCTGGTTTG
>QCHK01000012.1 GCA_003279635.1 Prochlorococcus sp. AG-402-B05
GTTCCTGAGTTGGCATTGTGTTTGCACATGCTCCAGAGTGAATTGAATCTACATTCTTTCCCTTTCTTCGGCTTCTCTCTCTTCTTCCTTTTTTTTATCAGGATAGTTTTTCATTTTCAGTTTCAGTTTTATTTTTATTTTTATTTATAATTAGTAATGATTGATTATTATTTAACTTAAATCCTAATTGTTTATAAAACTCGGAACTATTAGTAGTCATTAAGTAGATTTTTTCAACAGATTGAATTTTTTTATTTGTTAAAATTGCTTCTGTTATTAGCTTGCCATACCCAAGACCTTGACGATCTGAAGCAACAACTACATCCCATAGTACAGCCCTGAAAACAAGATCACTTGTTGCTCGGCCAAAACCTATTAATTGATTGCGATACCAAAGGCTCACTACAACTGTGCTATTAGAGAGCATTTTGCAAATTTGTTGTTTATTTCTATCCTTAGCCCAAAAAGTGTTTTCATTAAGAAAAGATTGAAGTTTTTCTAAGCCATTTGTTGGTGTCAGCCTAGGACCTATACCTAAAAGACGAAGTCCAGGGGCAGTTGGAGCATGTTTAACTAGTGATATTACATTCATTAAAAATTATTTAAGATCTCTAGTTCTTTAATACTACTTCTATAAGGATTCATTTTTATATTCCCAATTTTAGAATAATGATTTCAAAGATTTAAATATTCGTTTGGATGTCAATCGTATTTCTATCCCTAGACTAGTACTATGAGTATATTGTCTGATTGTTTAGATTTATTTTTAATAATCAGAAATCGTATGAATTTTAGGTTCTAAATTAAATTGATTGCTAATTATGGATTCAGAAATATAATGCAACGGGTTTTAAATCTATAGGTCTAGAGTTAGAGCCTAAGATGGTCAATGATTGTAAGAAATTAAATCTGAATATTAAACACAAAGATGCCTTATTATTATTAGATGAATTTAGTAGAAATAGCTTTTCTAGAGTTAGTACTTTTCATGTTATTGAGAATATAAATCATGAAAATATTAAAGAACTCCTGAGCAAATGTAAGCGAATTTTAAAGCCTGATGGGTTACTTATTCTAGAGAAAACTAGTATAGATAATCTTATCGTTTCTTCTAAATCTTTTTATGTAGATCCAACTCATATCAATCCAATTCATCCTGATTGATGAGCTTTTATGATGAAAAGAGCTAGCTTTACTCAATTTAAATACTATTTCATAAATGGCGGCCCATTACAGAATTCTGAGGCTGATTTGTTGACAAGGGTATTCAATTTCGTCGCCCAGGATCTTGTATTGATAGGCTCTAAGTCTAATATTTTAGACAATTCAATTTTTGATAATGTGAACCTTTTCAAAAGCGATATGAGCTTAGGTATAACTTCACTAGAGGCAGCAATTGATTTTGATTATTATTCAAGGAAGCGATACGCTCAATATGATGAAGCTATTTTTAGAGTCTTGCTTGATTATATGATCAATTTTAGAGGTATTTTTACTGCTAGACCTCCTTATTATTCCATTAACGATATATCCTTTTTTATAAGTAGTTCAGATAAATAACTTCTGTCCTGTCCTGTAATTAATGCTATTTTACCTTCCTTAACTTGTATCAGGCTTAAATTTTCATTGTACTTTATAGTCTGGATTAAATTAATCTCTAGACAATAACTGCTCAATAGTCTATTTAAAATTTGACCTATTTAGCCCTCTCTGTGCGTCAAAGTAATCTGTTAGAAAAATTTCTTATATCCAATTTCAATAGCGTAAAATATAAAAACATAATGTTTCGATCAAATAGTTAATGCTGAAACGAATTCTTGGTGATCCAAATGCTCGTAAGTTGCGGAGGTATGCTCCAATTGTTTCCGATATTAATATTCTTGAAGAAGATTATGCCTCTCTTTCAGATGATGGACTTAGAAGTCGAGTAGGAGAGTTTCGCTTAAAACTTGAAAAAGCTAGTCAATCTTCTTCCGAGCTTTCATTAATGGATGATTTGCTTCCTGATGTGTTTGCTGTAGTCAGGGAAGCTTCAAAAAGAGTTTTAGGAATGCGGCATTTTGATGTGCAGTTAATGGGGGGGATGGTTTTGCATGAAGGGCAGATAGCGGAAATGAAAACTGGCGAGGGCAAGACTCTAGTCTCTACTTTGCCAACATTCTTGAATGCGTTAACGGGAAAAGGTGTACACGTAGTGACTGTGAATGATTACCTTGCTCGACGTGATGCGGAATGGATGGGACAGATACATCGTTTTTTAGGCCTTTCGGTAGGTTTAATTCAGCAAGATATGCTCCCTCAAGTTCGTCGAAAAAATTATTTGTGTGATATTACCTATGCGACTAATTCAGAATTAGGTTTTGATTATCTTAGAGATAATATGGCCGCAACTTCAGATGAAATAGTTCAAAGATCTTTTCAGTTTTGTGTAATTGATGAAGTTGATTCGATTCTTATAGATGAAGCTAGGACTCCACTAATCATTTCAGGTCAGGTTGAACGACCTCAAGAAAAATATCAAAAGGCTGCATTGGTTGTAGATAAACTAATTAGATCTAAAGAACTTTCAAAAGATGGAGTAGATCCAGAAGGGGATTATGAAGTAGATGAAAAACAAAGAAGTTGCATACTTACAGACGAGGGTTTTGCTAAAACAGAGAAACTTTTAAAGGTTAATGATTTGTTTGATCCCAAGGATCCTTGGGCACATTATGTTACTAATGCTCTTAAAGCTAAAGAACTTTTTACGTTAGATACTAACTATATAATTAGAGATGGTGAGGCGGTCATAGTGGATGAATTTACTGGAAGAGTTATGCCAGGTAGAAGATGGAGCGATGGTCAACATCAAGCTATTGAGGCAAAAGAAAAACTTGCAATCCAACCAGAAACTCAAACTCTTGCTTCGATAACGTATCAAAATTTCTTTCTTCTTTATCCTCGTTTATCTGGAATGACAGGGACAGCAAAAACGGAAGAAGTTGAGTTTGAGAAAACGTATAAATTGCAAACTACAGTAATACCTACAAATAGAAAAATTTCTCGGGAAGATTGGACTGATCAAGTCTTCAAGACAGAAACAGCGAAATGGAGAGCTGTTGCAAAAGAAATTTCTGCAATACATCAAAAAGGAAGACCCGTACTTGTTGGAACAACGAGCGTTGAAAAAAGTGAATTGATTAGTGCTCTTTTAGAAGAAGAGCAAATACCACACAATTTGTTAAATGCTAAGCCAGAAAATGTTCAGAGAGAAGCTGAAATTGTCGCTCAAGCGGGGAGGTCTGGAGCTGTAACTATTGCTACGAATATGGCGGGTAGAGGTACGGACATAATACTTGGTGGAAATAGTGATTATATGGCTAAATTAAAAATTAAAGAATTACTGAGTTCTCGATTAATTAAACCTGAAGAGGGACATAAACCACCTATTCCTTTGCAAAGGACAAATGAATCCGTCGGATTTCAAGAAACTGATAAAAAACAAAAAAAGAATACCAGTCAAAATTCTCTAAATAAATTATTTCCAGTAGCTTTGTCAGATGAAACAGATAAAGAACTTGCTAACTTAATATCTTCTTTGGTTAAGTCTTGGGGCGATAGAACTCTCACCTCGATTGAATTAGATGATCGAATTGCAACTGCAGCGGAGAGAAGTCCTACAGAAGATAAGGACATTATTTCTTTAAGACAAGCTATTAATTTAATTAAAGCTGAATATCAAGATGTTATTAAAGATGAAGAGAAAAATGTTCGAGATGTTGGAGGATTACATGTTATTGGTACTGAAAGGCATGAATCGAGAAGAGTTGATAATCAACTTAGAGGAAGATCAGGAAGACAGGGTGATTTTGGAAGTACAAGATTTTTCTTGTCTCTAGAAGACAATCTACTGAGGATATTTGGAGGAGATAGAGTTGCAAGTCTTATGAATGCATTCAGAGTCGAAGAAGATATGCCAATTGAATCAGGAATGCTTACTCGTTCATTAGAAGGAGCACAAAAAAAAGTTGAAACTTATTATTATGATATTAGAAAACAAATTTTTGAATATGATGAGGTAATGAATAATCAAAGGAAAGCTGTTTACACTGAGAGAAGAAGAGTTTTAGAAGGTAAAGAATTAAAATTACAAGTTTTAGGATATGGTGAACGTACAATGGAGGAGATAGTAGAGGCATATGTTAACGAGGATCTTCCTCCAGAAGAATGGGATTTAGAAAAGTTAGTTTTAAAGGTTAAAGAATTTATATATTTATTAGAAGATTTAAAGCCAAATGACTTACTAATATTAAATATTGAGGGATTAAAAAATTACTTAAAAGAAGAATTAAGAAATGCATATGATTTAAAGGAAGCCCAAATTGAAGATTCTCATCCAGGGATGATGCGTGAGGCTGAAAGATTTTTTATTCTTCAACAACTTGATACTTTGTGGAGAGAGCATTTGCAGTCGATGGATTCTTTGCGCGAATCAGTTGGCCTTAGAGGATATGGACAAAAAGATCCTTTAATTGAATATAAAAATGAGGGTTATGATATGTTTTTAGAAATGATGATTAATATGAGAAGAAATGTTATTTATTCAATGTTTATGTTTCAGCCAGCTAAGAAAAGTACTGAATGAAGAAATTTAATTATCATATTAATGGAAGTTGATTCTAAAAAATTAGAAGAGTTATATATTGCTTTTTCCCCCTACCAGATGATCTGCCTGGAATTCAAAATTGGCTTTTGAAGGCTGCTAAAGGAGTTACGTTAAGAAAAATAGCCTGTCATTTATCTATGCAAGATGAATATAAAAAATCTAAAATTTATGCTAAATCTTTAGATTTAAAAATAAATCAATTGTATCTAAATTTGTTTAGTCAAAAGGTTGATTTTGCAGGATTAAGTTATTGGTTAAGATCAATTAAAACGGGTTCTCATGATATTTCAGATTGAGCGTGTGATTTAATTGGATCATTATCAAATCAAGACTAAGTATTCCTGAGCAGTAGATAATTGATAGAAAAGCTTTAGACAATAAGGTTAATTCAGCTGAAGAATTAGCGTCAACAATTAATGTATTAAGTTTATATCAACCTTCTGCTGTGAATCCTTGGATTTCTGGCCATGCATTATCATGCGAGTGATTATTATGAAAATATTTAGAGATAATCTTAGATTCTCGCTTTAAACGAGGCAGCTTTGGTGGTTCACAGCTACTTCAAGAACTAGAGCTAGATTTGCAAGAACAACTTTAGGTGGCTTTTGGCTTGGATTTTCAAATCTGCTCTCAATAGCCACCTTAGCTATTGTCTACGGATCAGTTTTTGCATTCACTGATTTTATCTCTTATTTATTTTAGCTTGGAATTGGTCTTGTTGTGTGGAATTCAATTTGTTCCTCTATTGCAAGTGCTCCCCTACTTTTTATTAATAATAGATCTAATATTCAGAATCTAAAACTCAAGCCAATATTTTATGTAATTGAAGAATGGGCTTTTCAGATACAAACATTTTTTCAATCATTTATATTAGTTTTTCTAGTTCTTATATTTTTTAGTAAGTCTCTTTTCTACAATCTTATTATTTCATCATGGATTCCATTTCTTAATCTATTTTTTATTTTGGTTTCCTTTGATTATTGGGTTGATCAGTCTTCGCTTATCTGATTTCGCTCAACTAGTACCTATTGTCTTACAATTGATTTTTTTAATTTCATCAATTTTATATAGAAAATAAAATTTAGGAGATTTAAATTGGATAACTAATATTATTTTTTTATATATTTTAATAGACTCCTTACGCTCAATTTTGGTAACTGCAAGCATTAACTATAATAGTCAATTACTAATATTGGGTGTTAATATATTAGGTTTATTATTTTCTCTTTTGATTTTACAATTGCAAACAAAGAAAATACCCTTTTTGGTTTAAAAATCTATTTTTTAATAGATTTACTATTTAATTTACTCTTCACTACTCCCTAAAAAATCTATAATTTCTTTATCTCTGAGGCTTTGAGATTCGCTAATGAAAATTTGTTTTTTCTTTTTGACAATGTTAGTTTTTTCTATTAAATCTTGTAAGCCAACTATATGATTTTCAAGGTGATCAATCCTGTCCATTAAATTTTTAATAACACTACCTTCTGCGTCTGGTAATGCTGAATGTGCAAGAGGATTAATGTTCACTCCACTTTGATTTACGACTCTTCCAGGAATTCCTACAACTGTGCAATTTTTTTCAACATTTTTAACTACTACAGATCCAGCACCGATTCTGGTGTTTGAACCTATGTTGATAGCACCTAGAACTTTTGCTCCAGCTCCAACCACCACATTTTCTTGAAGAGTTGGATGACGCTTGCCACTGTCCTTCCCTGTCCCTCCAAGTGTTACCCCTTGATAAAGGAGACATCTATCGCCAATTTCACTTGTTTCTCCTATCACTACCCCCATGCCATGATCAATAAAAACACCTCTTCCTATTTTTGCTCCTGGATGGATCTCAATACCAGTGATAGTTCTAGTGAATTGACTAAGAACCCTGGGCAATAATGGAAGTTTATAATTCCATAATTTGTGACTAATACGATGTAAAACTAATGCTTGAAAACCAGGATAGCAAAGTAGAATTTCAAGAAAACCTCTTGCAGCAGGATCTCTTTCTTTGATGATTTTGAAATCCGATTTAATTAATTTAATCATCAATTAAGTCATTAGTGTTGTGCTCGAGAAGACCGATTTCTTTGCGCAAGCCTTCTATCGTTGAATCACTAAGGTACTTATTTGCACAGTGAATTTGGGGCATTCTCATTAATTGGGATCTGTTTTGTCTCAGAGTATGTTCGATAACGGGCAAGCTAGGGCTATCACAAATTATGTGACTAGCTGCTCTTAATAAGGCAATAAGACGACTTCCTACATCAGGATTTGCGGTCATCAAAAGGAGTTCATTGCCGCGCATACTGTGTGAAATAACTTCTGCTGCCCTAAGTATTCCTGGACTAATACTTACTATCCCTACACAACTTCCTGAGCGCAGCTTTTTTAGAATGTTGAGTTCTTGTTGAAAATCACTTAAATCCACAGCTACGGCTCTTACTTTGTGGCGCTTGGCTAATTCTTCTAAAGGTTGTAAAAAATATCTACTAGTTACGACTGTTCCTTTACTTGAACTTTCCAAGACACTCTCCAGTTCTTCCATGGGTACAACCTCTACAGGAACATCTAAATGAGGTGCTAATTCTTCTGCAATTAGCAATGACGCTCCTATGTCTTCTCTGGGAGTGCTGACAAGCAAACGGGCTCCACACCTGAGCCTCCAATCAATTTCACGAGTAAATAATTCTCTCGTTTGCTGCAAGGTGCAACCAGAATTTAATAGCTCATCAATGCTTTTTCGGACCTCATGGTCCACATCTTTAATACCTTTTTTTCGTATTGAATGAGAAGCACTTCTTAAATCTTTTTGTTTATGCTGATCCCGAACATAAATACCTGACCCTGCAATAGCTTCAACAACTCCATCTGTTTCTAACTGTCTGTAAACTTTACTTATTGTATTTCGATGTAAACCAGTTTGCATCGCAAGTTGTCTGGTACTAGGAAGCCTATGTCCCGGGGGGTAATGCCTTGCTGCAATAGCAAAGCAAATTTGATTGTATAACTGGCTTGATGCAGGGATTTCACTGTCCTGTTGTATGTGGAATCTCACGCGTTTATATGCCAGGTGTGAATGTGGCTACATTAATGAAAAGAATAGCTAGTGACAATTATTTGTTTGTCATATGAAAAGTTTGTTTATTTTAATCAATTGATCTCAAAGCTTTTTTGGGCTCAGTTGTTTCACTCTCTTTCTTTAAAAGAGGAGTTTTACGCGGAGTTAAAAACATGATCATATTTCTTCCCTCTCTTTTGGCCGATTGTTGTACTTCAGCTTTTTCTTCCAAATCCTTGGCCATTCTTTTTAAAAGTGTTTCTGCTAGCGCAGTATGTTGAATTTCTCGTCCTCTAAATATAACCGTGCATTTGACTTTATCTCCAGCTTTTAAGAATCTAGTGGCTTGATTAATGCGGACCTGATAATCATGCTGGTCAATTTTATACCTCATTTTTACTTCTTTAACTTCTGTTTGATGTGATTTTTTCTTAGCTTCTTTTGCTTTTTTTTCTTGCTCAAACTTAAATTTCCCATAATTCATTATTCGGCATACTGGCGGCGTAGCCTTTTCACTTACTAAAACAAGATCTAATTCTCTCTCTTTAGCAACCTCTAGAGCTTCCTCTCGACTGATAACACCAAGTTGAGTGCCATCTGAATCGACAACCCTCAAGTTCGAATAGCTGATTCTTTCATTAATGTTGGGCAACTCCCTTTCTGGAGCGCGACGATCAAAACGGGGACGTGGTGGCATTCAGTAATTAATTAACGTGGAAAGAACTTTCTGGAGCAATTCTAAGCATATATGATCTAATCAACCTAGAAACTCATAGATAGAAGTTAAAGCGTCGGGTAATGCATTCTCATCATTTAGCCATTTAGAATTATGCTTATTTCTAAACCAAGTTTTTTGTCTTTTGGCTAATTGGCAAGTTCGTTTTATTGTTATTTCTAAAGCCTCCTCATAATTAATTTTTCCCTTAATCATAGACCTTGCTTCATCATATCCAATAGTTTTAAGTAACTTTAAATCATTTCCGTATTTATTGATCAAATCTTTTGTTTCTTCTATTAGCCCTTTTTTATACATTTCTTCAGTTCTACATTGAATTCTACTGATTAAATTTTCAGGATTCAATCCAAGTTCCAAAACTCTCCAAGGTGTAGGCCTCAGATTTTTTTCCTTCGAAAACATTTTTCCTGTTGCATAAAAAACTTCAAGAGCACGAATTATTCTTATTGAGTCTTCAGGATGTATTCTCTGCGCTGAAATAGGGTCACAAAGCTTTAACAATTTGTGTCGTTCAGTTTTATCGATTTTTTGAAGTTGATCTCTTAAGAATTTTTGAGGAGGTACCGCTGGAGGATTAAGTCCTCCAATTAAGGCTTGAAGATATAAGCCACTTCCTCCTACAAGTAACGTTAAACCCTTGTTTTCTAAATCTTTCTCAATCGATGTTTTTGCTATGGATTGAAAATCATGCAGATTAATTGGTTTAGATGGCAAGCAAACATCTAAAAGGAAATGGTTTACTTGACTTTGTTGAACTGCTGTTGGCTTTGCGGTGCCAATATCCATGTCAATGTAGATTTGGCGAGAATCGATATTATGAATATTAGAATTGACTTCTTTTGCAATATCAATCGCAAGTTCAGTTTTTCCACTTGCAGTTGGGCCCATAAGGACTATGACAAGAGGTTTATTGGGTTGCATGATTGCCTTTCAGGGGTTTTATTGGCAGTAATTGCATGAAATTAAATTTTTTAATTTGGTTTTAAATTTTTCCTAAGACTTTCCTTGATACCAATGTTAAATTGAAACTTGGTAAAAGGTTTCGGCTAATGCTCATATCAAATACAACCTTGCCTGCATCCGTTTTTCAGAATGAGTAAAGATTCAAAAGTACAAGAGGCTTATGGTGCTGAGCAGATTCAAGTTCTTGAAGGCTTGGAACCTGTAAGAAAGCGGCCTGGAATGTATATAGGCTCAACAGGGTCTAAAGGACTTCATCATCTTGTTTATGAAGTTGTTGATAATGCTGTAGACGAGGCACTAGCTGGACACTGTGACCAAATCACAATATTGCTTTGTGAGGATGGTTCTGCATCAGTCTCAGATAATGGTCGGGGAATTCCAACTGACTTACATCCTCGCACTGGTAAAAGTGCTCTTGAGACAGTTCTAACTGTTTTGCATGCTGGTGGCAAATTTGGAAGCGGTGGTTATAAGGTTTCTGGAGGTTTGCATGGTGTTGGAATATCGGTTGTAAATGCTTTAAGTGAATGGGTGGAAGTAACAGTTAGGAGGCAACAACAAATTCATTTCCAGAGGTTCGAAAGAGGCTCATCAATTGGGAGTCTTAAGTCTGAAAATCTTTCTAAATCAGATAAAAATTTAACTGGTACTACTGTTTGTTTTAAACCTGATGATCAAATTTTTACGGATGGAATATCGTTTGAATACGGAACTCTATCTTCGAGACTAAGAGAACTAGCTTATTTAAATGGAGGGGTTCGTATTGTTTTTCGTGACGAGAGAAAGCAATCGAATGATTCTTCGCAAACTCCATATGAAGAAGTTTATTTTTATGAAGGTGGAATTAAAGAATATGTAGAGTATATGACAAAAGCAAAAGACTCATTACACCCAGAAATTATTTATGTCAATTCAGAAAAAGATGGAGTTCAAGTAGAAGCAGCAATGCAATGGTGCGTTGATGCTTATTCAGATAGCATTCTTGGATTTGCTAATAATATTCGCACAATAGATGGTGGAACTCATATTGAGGGCTTGAAAACAGTATTGACTAGAACTTTAAACTCATTTGCAAAGAAAAGAGGTAAAAGAAAAGATGGAGATTCTAATTTAGCAGGAGAAAATATTCGAGAAGGTTTAACAGCTGTTTTATCTGTAAAAGTTCCAGATCCAGAATTTGAAGGTCAAACAAAAACTAAATTAGGTAATACCGAGGTACGAGGAATTGTTGATAGTTTGGTAGGTACTTCTCTGAGTCAATATTTAGAATTTAACCCAGGTGTTATTGATTTAATTTTAGAGAAAGCAATACAAGCTTTTAATGCTGCCGAGGCAGCAAGAAGAGCTAGAGAATTGGTTCGTAGAAAAAGTGTTTTAGAGAGTTCTACTTTGCCAGGGAAATTGGCTGACTGTAGTTCAAGAGACCCATCAGAATCAGAAATATATATAGTTGAGGGAGATTCTGCTGGAGGATCGGCTAAGCAGGGAAGAGATCGAAAATTTCAAGCAATTTTACCTTTGAGAGGAAAAATTCTCAATATTGAGAAAACCGATGATGCGAAGATGTATAAAAATACTGAGATTCAATCTTTAATAACAGCTCTTGGTTTAGGAATAAAAGGTGAGGATTTTGAGGTTAAGAATCTCAGATATCACAGAGTAGTAATTATGACTGATGCTGATGTAGATGGCGCTCATATAAGAACGTTGCTTTTGACTTTCTTTTATAGGTATCAAAAGGATCTTGTAGAAGGTGGATATATTTATATTGCTTGTCCTCCTCTCTATAAAGTTACAAGAGGGAAGAATCATAAATATTGTTATAACGAATCAGATATGCAAAAAACTCTTGCAAGTTTTGGAGAAAAAGCCAATTATACAATCCAACGATTTAAAGGTTTAGGAGAAATGATGCCTAAACAATTATGGGAAACAACTATGGACCCAACAACTAGAATGATGAAAAGAGTTGAGATAGAAGATGCTCTTGAAGCTGATCGAATATTTACAATTTTAATGGGTGATAAAGTCGCACCAAGAAGAGAATTTATTGAAACTCATAGTGTTGATCTAGATCTAGCTACTTTAGATATTTGATGAATTTAATTAGTACTTTTATTGTCTGGACATGGCTTTTATGTATTGGTTTGGTAGCCCCTGCTTCATTGCCTGCTGGTGGTGCTCAAGAATCAATTATTCAGCATAGAAGAAATAATATGGGATCACCAATAATTGCATTAAAAGATTTTAATCTCCTTAATTCAACTTCTAATAATTCATCTACGTTAACTAGGGTTATAGCAGGAACCCCAGTTAACGTTATTAAAGTATGGGAAAGTAATGAGAGTCGAAAATGGCTATTAGTTAGTGTTTTATGTCAGAGATTTGATCAGTTATTTTATAGAAGAGGATGGGTAGAAATTTAAGAATCATCATATATGACTGAGATTTTATTGGTTTCTATTGGAGCAATTTTAGGGGCTAACATTAGATTTAAAATTCATAATAAATTAGTAAACTTAAACTTACGGAAAGGTTTTTTAATTCTAATAATTAATACTTTTGCTTCTTTTTGGCTTGGTTTATTCCTTTCACTAGTAGAGCAGTTTAGAGCTTTTACTTATTATTACCAATTAATATTATTTTTTTCAATTGGTTTTTTTGGAAGCCTCAGTACTTTTTCTTCATTCGTTTACGATCTGTTTGATTTATGTTTGCATTTCAAATATTTTAAAGCTTTAAAGTTATTTTTCATTTCTGTGTCTATAGGAATCATTTCTTTTGCATTTGGATTTTTCTTAGGTAATCAATAGATGAGTAAAGATATTAAAAATAATGCATTCTTTTTAATATCTTTAGGAGCAATTCCAGGAGCTTTATTTCGATGGCAAATTGATGAAATTTTTATAGTCAATTTAATTGGTTGCTTTTTACTAGGATTTTTTAATTCATTGGATATTTTAAAGAGATACAAATTAACTCTGTGTGTTGGGTTTTGTGGCTCTATGACTACCTTTAGCGGCTGGTCGTCTCACTTATATAAGTTACTAAATCAAGGCCTGTATAAATCGTTTTTACTTAACTCAATATCAATTGTACTTATGGGAGTTTTGGCTATTGGTTTAGGCAACATTATTGCTAAGAAATTAAATGCTTAATCGAGTAATTTTTCTATTGCTTGTCTGATTTCAATACTGTCGGGTTCTATTGAACTTTTAAATCTTGCGACCGCATCTCCTTCAGTATTAATGAGAAATTTTTCAAAGTTCCACTCAACGTCTCCGGATGGACTTACTTGATTCAAGGTTGTAAAGGGTTCTGTTGTTTTGCCTCTGGCATGAACTTTTTGGAAAAGTTGGAAATTTACTCCATAGCTTGTTGAACAGAACTCTTTTATTTCTTCCAATTGCCCAGGCTCTTGGTTCCCAAAGTCATTACAAGGAAAGCCTAAAACTTTGAAGCCTTTGGATTCATATTTATCCTGAAGATATTGAAGAGCTTTATATTGCTTAGTAAATCCGCACTTGCTGGCGACATTGACAATCAATAAAACATTTCCTTTGTAATGATCAAAAGTTATTTGCTGATTTTCAAAAGAGAAGACCTCCACTTTGCTGATATTTACGGACATGGATATGGAAGTAATAAAAAACTGGAGTTAGCCATAAAATAATAAAGGCTTGCTGCTCCAAATATGAACGAAGAAATAGGGGCATCTCGTGAGACTCAATCTTTGGCTAATGGCAGTTTCGTTGCTGAGGCAGTCGCTCAGCAATTAGAGGCATTGCTTTCTGCGGGAAATTACGACGGTGTCAAATCACTTTTGAGCCCTGTGCAGCCTGTCGATATAGCTCAGGCTATTGGAACTTTACCAATGATTTTGCAAGCCTTGGCTTTTAGGCTTTTGAATAAAAACGAAGCAATTGAGGTTTACGAATACTTAGATCCTTCAGTACAACAAAATCTTTTAGATCGTTTGAGGTCAAACGAAGTACTCGATTTAGTTGAAGAAATGTCACCCGATGATCGTGTCCGACTATTTGATGAGTTGCCTGCAAAAGTTGTAAGGCGTTTACTTGCAGAGCTTAGTCCCGAAGAAAGACGAGTAACTGCTCAGATGTTGGGGTATGAGTCTGAAACGGCTGGCAGATTAATGACAACAGAATTTATAGATCTCAAAGAATTTCTTAGTGTTTCACAAGCTTTAAAACTAGTTAGACAAAGAGCTACTTTTTCAGAAACCATTTATAGCCTTTATGTGACTGATAAGGAGAGGCATTTGACTGGAATTTTATCTTTAAGGGATTTAGTAGTTGCTGATCCTGAATCACTTATTGGAGAAGTGATGAGAAGAGAGGTTGTTAATGTCAGAACCGATACTTATCAAGAAGAGGTTGCAAGAGCAATTCAAAGATATGATTTTTTAGCTTTACCGGTCGTAGATCTTGAGAAAAGACTAGTAGGCATTGTCACTGTTGATGATGTGATAGATGTTATTGAGCAAGAGGCGACTAGGGATATTTATGCAGCTGGAGCGGTTCAAGCTGGTGATGAAGATGATTATTTTCAAAGCAATTTATTCGTTGTGGCCAGACGGCGTATTGTCTGGCTTGCCGTTTTGGTTTTGGCAAATGGATTAACAACTCAAGTGATTGCTATGAATGACGAGGTTTTAAAGCAAGTGGTTTTATTGACTGCTTTCATTCCTTTACTGATTGGGGCAGGAGGGAATGTTGGAGCTCAAAGCTCAACGGTTGTTATTCGAGGTTTGAGTACTCAACGAATACAACGACTTGGTGTCTTCAGGGCTATTGCAAAAGAAGCTTTGGCAGGAGTCTTGCTGGGAGTGTTGATGGCTGTTTTTGTTGTACCTTTTGCTTGGTGGCAAGGACAGGGGCCTTTAGTTGCAACTGCTGTAGGAATAAGCTTAATTGCGATTACAACTCTTGCTGCTACTGCAGGGGCGTCATTACCTTTGCTTTTTGACCGTATGGGCTTAGACCCTGCTTTAATGTCTGCGCCATTTATTACTACTGCCACAGATGTTGCAGGTGTACTAATTTACTTGAAAACAGCTTCTTGGCTCCTAGGGAGATTGGGATAGAAACTGAATGAGTGTTTATACTCAAAGTGTGGGAAGCCGAGCTGTTCTTATTTGATCTTTACAATTCTTAGTAGTAAGCTTTACAAAACTCAACAAACCTATGACAACGGCAGTAGAGGTTACTAAGTCTAAGAATTCATCTTCCGCTGCTTCTGCAAGATCCGTAACGGATATTGACTTAGTTCGCTCTTATTTAAGAGATATTGGAAGAGTTCCTTTGTTGTCGCACGAGCAGGAAATTACATTGGGAAGGCAAGTTCAAGATCTTGTTGTACTTGAAAATCTTGAGACCGAACTCGTGAGTGATCTAGGGGAAAAGCCAGATCTTAACTTTTTCGCTGATAAGGCTGGAATCTCTCCGATCCAATTAAAAAAGAAGTTGAAGAGCGGTAGAAGAGCAAAAGAGAGGATGATTGCAGCTAATCTTCGTTTGGTAGTAAGTGTTGCCAAGAAATACACAAAAAGAAATATGGAATTACTAGATTTAATTCAAGAAGGAACTATAGGTTTGGTTCGAGGAGTTGAAAAATTTGATCCCACTCGTGGATATAAGTTTTCAACCTATGCCTACTGGTGGATACGTCAAGGCATCACAAGAGCAATTGCTGAAAAGAGTAGATCCATAAGACTTCCTATTCACATAACTGAAATGCTAAACAAGTTGAAAAAAGGTCAACGAGAATTAAGTCAAGAACTTTCTAGAACTCCAACTTTGAAAGAATTATCTGAGTATGTCGAGTTGCCCGAAAATGACGTCAAAGATTTAATGAGCAGAGCTGGCCAGCCAGTTAGCTTGGAAACTAAAATTGGCGATGGTGAAGATACTATTTTATTAGACTTATTATCAAACGAAATTGATATTCCCTCCGAGCAAATTGAAAGTGATTGCATGAAGGGTGATTTAGAAACATTACTTGAACAATTACCTGAATTACAAAATCGTGTTTTAAGAATGAGATACGGTATGGATGGTGATGATCCTATGAGTCTTACTGGTATTGGAAGAGTTTTGGGTATTAGTAGAGATAGAGTAAGAAATTTAGAAAGAGATGGTTTGCGCGGTTTAAGAAAGACTGGAGACTCAGTTGAAGCTTATATGGCCTCTTGAATTATCTTTATAAGAATAGGATTAACTTTTTCTGGCATTTCATCATGGGGACAATGTCCTGCCTCTGCAATAACATCTAAAGATTTTATACATTCAAAAAATTGAAACCATTTTTGAGCTTCTTTCACAGGTTCCCAGGGATCTTTTTCTCCCCAGATTAAGTGAACTGGAGTATTCATTTCCTTTAGTAAATCAGGTGCGAGGTAATCATCAAATAAGTTAATAAATCCTCTAAAAGCTTCAGGAGATCCTTTGCGTTGTGTAGGTTTAAAGAGTGTATCTATTAACTCTTCATTAACATTACTTTCACTTGGATAAGCTAGTTTTAAAATTTTTTTAATAAAAGTTGGGTTTGCTGCATTTTTAAAAATGTTGGAACTAAAAATTCTTTGTCTTACTAAAGTTTTAATCACTGGTCTAAGAAATCTCATCAATAATGATTGCTCCGCTAAGCGTTTATCATCCATTGTTCTTTGAGCACAATCAATTAGTATAACCCCTATGCATTTTTGAGATAGTTGTTTTGATGTAAGTAATGCAATAACTCCCCCAATCGAATTTCCTATTAATAAGACAGGTTTTTTAACTATTTTGTTACAGAAATCATAAACTTGTTGACTCCAATTATCAAAACAATAATTAAAATTTTCAGGTGTTTTCTCTTCATATAAAATTTGTGAATTTGGCTGACTACTGTCTCCAAAGCCTACTAAATCTAATGCATAGCATGGTGCAATTGAGCTTATATTTTTTTGATTGAATCTCCAATGATCTTTACATGCTCCAAAACCATGAATTAATACTATTGCGATTCCAGGATCATTACTTGACTCTTCTACTTGCCATGCAATTTGATAATTATTCCAATTCCAGAATTGTTTCATAATTTTAGAGAAGGATATAAATTATTTTTACTTCAAGATATATCTTTAGTAAAGTAAATAATTTTTTTATTAATATTATTCGATGTATTACCTATTCAAAAGTATTATTTTGAGTAGAATAAATTATTAAAAAAATGATATTATTGAAAAACATTTTTAAAATTTTGATTTATTTTGATGGGCATTTTTGACTCTCCTCAAGATATGCAAAATTCGGTTCTGGAATGGTTTGGGGCAAATGGTAGATACTGGATACCCTGGAAATTAAAGAGAGATGGTTCTGTTCCTCGATTAGGTGAAAGTATATCTCCTTATGGAATTTGGATTGCAGAAGTAATGCTTCAGCAGACTCAGTTGAAGGTCGTTATCCCTTACTGGAAAGAATGGATGAAGGTTTTTCCTACTTTGTCGTCTTTAGCAGAGGCTGATTTGGATGATCTTCTTATGATATGGCAAGGTCTTGGCTATTATTCACGTGCCAAACGAATACATCAATCCTCTAAAATATTAGTTGAAATTGTTGGCAAAAACACTGATCAAGATCCAGATTCTTGGCCTAATCAAATTGATCAGTGGATGTCTCTTCCTGGTATAGGTAGAAGTACTGCAGGTAGTATCATTTCATCAGCCTTTGACCTGCCAACCCCAATATTGGATGGGAATGTAAAAAGAATTTTGTCTAGATTGCTGGCTATTGAAAGAAAATCTATTAAAGATGAAAGAAAATTATGGGAATTCAGCTCTTTATTGATTGCAAGGGTAAGTCCAAGGGATTTCAATCAGGCTTTGATGGATTTAGGGGCAATTATTTGTACTCCCACAAAACCAAGTTGTTCTTCTTGCCCTCTACAAAATTTTTGTGTTGCTTATACAAAGTACGATCCTGAGGATTTTCCTAAAAAAGTAATGATCAAAATAAAGCCTCTTCAAGAAATTGGTATTGGGCTTGTTTTTAATAAAAAAGGCCAATTACTTATAGATCAGCGATTAGAAAGCTCAAGTATGGGCGGAATGTGGGAATTTCCAGGAGGAAAAAAAATTCCCAACGAATCGATTGAAAAAACTATCGAGCGAGAGTTGAAAGAAGAGCTTGGGATTATTGTCACCGTTGGAGAAAAGCTTTTATCTTTTGAACACGCTTATACCCACAAGAAGCTTAATTTTACTGTTCATATTTGTGCATGGAAATCAGGTCAGCCGAAACCTTTAGCTAGTCAAAAATTACTTTGGGTGTCTCCGGACAAACTTTTTGATTTTCCTTTCCCTGCTGCGAACACCAAAATTATTTCTGAATTACATAAACATCTTTGTATTGGAAATAAACAACTGTAAATCACCAATAATGACTCTATTGATATTTAATTAAACATGCATTCTGGAAGTGTAATTACGATTGGAGAAGCTGTAATAGATCGACTTGGTCCTCTTGGTGGAGACCCATCTTGTGATTTGCCAATAACAGATTGTTTTGGTGGTGCTCCAGCTAATGTTGCTTGTGCCTTAAGCCGACTAGGAGTGAAAGTTTCTTTTATTGGTTCTTTAGGAAATGATGCTTTTGGAGAAAACTTTAATAATCTATTAATTCAGAGAGCAATTAATACCTCTGGATTACAAAAAGATATTCTTCGTCCAACACGAGTTGTATTGGTTCGCAGAGACCCTGATGGAGAAAGATGTTTTGAAGGATTTGAGGGTGATAAAGGCTTGGGATTTGCCGATCAAGCCATATCTTTGGAACAAATTATTCGAGACTGGCCATTGGTTGCGGAAAATGCGCAATGGTTAGTGGCAGGAACAATTCCTTTAGCTTCAGAAATATCATCCAAAGCTTTTTTGTGGTGTATCGAAAATGCTATGCATTCAGGTATAAAGATTGCCCTTGATTTGAATTGGCGTCCAACTTTTTGGCGAAATCAAGTTGCAACCGTCTCAGAGCCCTCTGTGAAAGAAAAAAATCAAATATTTTCAATTTTAAAAAACTTTTCATTAATAAAACTGGCTAAAGAGGAAGCTCAATGGTTTTTTCATACCTCTGATCCAACTGAAATCTCTTCATCTCTTCCACAAAGACCATCTGTTGTAGTTACCGATGGATCAAATCCCATTCAATGGCGACTAAATAATCACCTTGGCAAATCATTTGCGATTATCCCCTCGTCTGTGGTTGATACAACTGGAGCTGGTGATGCATTCACTGCAGGATTAATTTATAAACTCATCTCTGTTGAATTAGATCAAATCAGTGAACAAAGTGCTAAAGATATTATTCAATTTGGAATTGCATGTGGCTCGCATGTTTGCAAGGGAGTAGGAGCGATAGAACCACAACCTTATTTAGATGATATTGATAATTTATTGTCTTTATCTAAAGGAGGAATTAGCTGAAAAAAACGGGATTGATTTTCTGAGGAATATTCTAATTTTCCTCTCCAAGCATCAGGCATTGGCAGTGATAACCTTTCTGGCCATTCAACAATCATCAATGCACCAATGGCTTTAGATTCCTCTTCCTCTTGTAAAAAAAATTCGTTTGCCGCATTTTGTTCTTCAATTCTGTACAAATCAAGATGTACCAATGGAGGCGATCCCAAAGGATAATGTTGGGATAAAGGAAAAGTTGGAGAAGTAATGGGCTCTTGAATTTTTAGACTTTTTGCAATTCCTTTAACTAATGTGGTTTTTCCTGCTCCAAGAGGCCCATTTAAAAGGAGAATGCGTAGATCTGGAAATATTTTTGTTATCGTTGATCCTAATGACATCGTTGATTCAGGTTTATCTAGAGTCCAGCAGAAATTATTGCTTTGCTGAGCAAATGAATTAAAAACCTTGAATTGTTTTTCAGTATCTTTTTCCACCATCTCCCATAGAGAGTTCAACTTATGTTCGCAGCAACCAAGTCAAATCTCAACAGTATTGAGAATAATACTGATTACGTAGTTAACGATATAACCGAAGCAGAATTCGGGCGAAAAGAACTTTTGATCGCTGAAACAGAAATGCCTGGTTTAATGGCACTGAGAAAAAAATATGGATCCCAAAAACCCTTAAAAGGGGCTTTCATAGCAGGTAGTCTCCACATGACTATTCAAACAGGAGTTCTTATTGAGACTCTCGTTGAACTTGGTGCAAAAGTGAGATGGGCTTCATGTAATATTTTTTCCACTCAGGATCATGCTGCTGCAGCTATTGCAAATTCAGGAGTCCCAGTATTTGCCAAGAAGGGTGAGACTTTAGATGAATACTGGGAATATACGCATAAAATTTTTGAGTGGAGAGATGGTGAATCTGCAAATATGATTCTTGACGATGGTGGTGATGCGACTGGATTGATTATTCTGGGGAGCAAAGCGGAAGAAGATATTTCAGTTCTTAATAACCCTTCAAATGAAGAGGAAATTGCATTATTTGCTTCCATTAAGAAAAAACTTTCACAAGATCCAACTTTTTATTCAAAAGCTAAATCTTTTATAAAAGGAATTACTGAGGAAACCACAACAGGTGTAGCTCGTCTTTACCAAATGGAAAAAGATGGAGAACTTGTTTTCCCAGCAATCAACGTAAATGATTCTGTGACTAAAAGTAAGTTTGATAATCTTTATGGTTGCCGAGAGTCCTTGGTGGATGGTATCAAAAGAGCTACAGATGTCATGGTGGCTGGCAAGGTAGCCCTTGTTATGGGATATGGAGATGTTGGAAAAGGTTCTGCGCAGTCTTTAAGGGGTTTAGGCGCGACAGTAATGATTGCTGAGATAGATCCAATATGTGCTCTTCAAGCCGCAATGGAGGGTTATAGAGTTGTGAGATTAAATGAAGTTGTGGAAGATGTAGATATTTTTGTTACTGCCACTGGAAATTTCCAAGTGATTCGTCATGAGCATTTGATTAGGATGAAGAATGAATCGATTGTTTGTAATATTGGCCATTTTGATAATGAAATAGAGGTTTCCTCTTTAAAGTCTTATGAATGGGAAAATATTAAACCCCAAGTAGATCACATAACTTTACCAAGCGGTAACAAAATTATTCTTCTAGCAGAAGGGAGATTAGTTAATCTTGGATGTGCCACTGGTCATCCTAGTTTTGTTATGAGTAATTCTTTTACTAATCAAGTATTAGCTCAAATTGAACTATTTAAATATGGCGTTAAATATTTGAACAAAGTTTATGTCTTGCCCAAACATTTAGATGAAATGGTGGCTGTTCTTCATCTAGATAAGATTGGAGCAAAGTTAACTAAGTTAACTCAAGAACAAGCTAAATATATTAATGTTCCAATCGAAGGTCCCTACAAGACAGAGCAATATCGTTATTAATTTTATTTAAATAGTTCAAAAGAAATGGAAATATCTGAATTTATTTCTTCTTTACCAGTATTTATAGGAAATGCAGTTGAGACCAATCAGTGGATTGGTTATGGAGCAATATTATTGGCAATGTTTTTGGAAAACCTAATTCCGCCAATTCCTTCGGAGTTGATTATGCCTCTTGGAGGCTTTTATGTGTCTCAAGGTCAATTAGATTTTTTACCAGTTGTTTTAGCAGGTTTAATCGGAACTGTTATTGGGGCGTTGCCTTGGTATGGAATTGGCAGATTGGTGAATGAAGAAAGACTTGAGAAATGGCTTGAGAAGAATGGACGTTGGATTGGGATTAAGCCTCAGGAACTTGCTCGCAGTCGTAAATGGTTCAACAGGTATGGAGTGTCTTTAGTTTTCTGGGGAAGATTAGTACCTGGAATTCGTACTTTGATTTCAGTTCCAGCAGGGGTTGAGTTAATGCCTATCACTCCTTTTCTAATTTGGACAACCGCAGGAAGCTTGATTTGGACGTTGTTTTTAACAATTACAGGGTTCTATTTAGGGGATAATTATGCAAATATTGAAACTTTGATTAGTCCTTTCTCAAGTATATTTAAGATAATTATCATCTTAACTATTTCTGCGGCTTTGATAACTTTAATTTATAAAACCCTCCGTAAATTAATTAACAATTAAAAAGATATTTTAAAATGGAATTTCTCCGTAATTATTTTGTTGCTGATTAAAATTGTTGCTTTGAAAATTACTATTTTCTGAATCTCTTTTGGATCCTAATAATTCAAGACGATCAACTCTAACAACTGGCTTATTTCTATCCTCTCCAGTATTACGATCCTTCCAACTGTCCATTTTAAAGCTGCCAGTTATACCGATTAAAGACCCTTTTTTTACATAATCAGCTGCTACTTGGGCTTGTTTGCCCCAAATTTCTAAATTAAACCAATCGGGTTCATCGTTCCGATTTCTTCTATTTACCGCCATTGTTAGATTTGCTACTACAGTTCCAGATTCAAAATATCTAACTTCAGGATCTCTTCCTGCTCTTCCAACAAGAGTGACTGAATTTATTGCCATCATTACCTCCTCTGTTTACTGGTTGCAAAATAATATATATATCTTAGTTCAACTCTCTTTATGATGGCTCAAATGATTGAAATCCGTGTTTTTTAACCGTTTCAAATTCTCCCGAGATATTGGGATTGATTTAGGTACAGCAAATACCTTGATTTATGTTTCTGGTAAGGGAATCGTACTGCAAGAACCTTCTGTTGTAGCGATGGACTTAGAAGAGGGGATCCCACTTGCAGTAGGCAATGATGCGAAGTTAATGCTAGGGCGGACACCAGGTAATATCCGTGCCGTTAGACCTCTTCGGGATGGGGTAATAGCCGACTTTGATGCGGCTGAACAAATGCTTAAGACATTTATTCAAAAATGCAATGAGGGCCGTGGAATAATTGCACCCCGACTAGTAGTTGGTATTCCCAGTGGTGTCACTGGTGTAGAGAGACGGGCAGTTCGGGAGGCTGGTCTTGCGGGCGCAAGAGAGGTGCATTTGATTGATGAGCCTGTCGCTGCTGCAATTGGAGCTTCTTTGCCGGTGACAGAGCCTATAGGGACAATGATTGTTGATATTGGTGGAGGTACTACTGAAGTTGCTGTTTTAAGTCTTGGCGGGACAGTTTTAAGTGAATCTGTGAGGGTTGCAGGTGATGAAATCAATGATTCCATTGCGACCTATTTAAAAAAAGTACATAATTTAGTAGTTGGGGAGAGAACAGCTGAAGAGATAAAAATTAAAATTGGATCAGCATTTCCATCTAATGAATTTGATTTGCAATCAATAGATGTAAGGGGATTGCATTTACTCTCAGGTTTGCCTCGATCAATCAACTTGCAAGCAGGCGATTTACGTGAAGCCATGTCAGAGCCTCTGAATAAGATTGTTGATGCTGTTAAAAGAACTCTTGAGAGAACTCCACCCGAACTAGCGGCAGATATTGTTGATAGGGGTATAATGCTTGCGGGAGGAGGGGCTCTGGTTAGAGGAATTAGTGATCTATTAAGTCATGAAACCGGAATTTTTACTCACGTAGCTGAAGATCCATTGCTATGTGTAGTCAATGGATGTGGTTTAGTTTTAGATGATTTTAAATCAATGCGAAGAGTTTTAGATACGCCTGATTTTGCTAGAAATGTAATTAGAGATTGAACAATGATTAAAGCCCGAAGGGAAATGGGGTTTCATTCACTTTTGAAAGGGAGGTTTTGGGTAATATTTTTATTTGGAGCTTTATTATTTGGGATTCGTTGGTCAAAAGGAGCAGGATATTTAGATTTATACTCTGTTTTATTAAAACCCATACTCCCTGGCACTGCTCAACGCGAATGGATTAAGGAAGGAGATAATGTTGAAAAAAATATTCGATTAAAATTGCTTGAAGATGATAATTCTCGATTAAGAAGAGCTCTTTCTTTAAAAGATTTTAATACTTATCAAAGAATTTCAGCTGCTGTAATATCTCGATCTTCAAGGAATTGGTGGCAACAGTTAGAAATTAATAAGGGTGCAAAAGATGGAGTTTTGAAAGGGCAAACAGTAATTGGTCCTGGAGGTTTGATTGGTTTAATTGACAGCGTAACTCCAATGACTGCAAGAGTTAGATTATTGACTGATCCTGGTCATCAGGTAGGGGTTTGGATTGATCGCACTCAGCACCATGGGATTTTGACCGGGATGGGTACAAATAGACCAAAACTAATTTTTTTAAATAAAAATAGTTTGGCTAAAATTGGAGATGCTGTTACTACATCTCCAGCAAGTACTTTATTACCTCCTAACTTAACAATTGGAATCGTTAAGTTTGTGAACGAAAAAGCCTTGCCATCTCCATATGCAATAGTTCAATTAACTGCATCACCTGAGGCAATTGATTGGGTTCAAGTCTTAAAAAATGATGCTAAAAAATAATAAGAAAATATTAATTTTTTTTGTTTTAATTTGTTTGCAATTTTGCATAATTACATCTCCTGATTGGCTTAAAATAAATGGAATAACTCCATGTTGGCCTGTTATCTTATTGTTGCCATTTTCACTTAAGAATAGTCCTTTAAAATCTGCCATAACTTCAGTTTTATTAGGAATCTTTATAGATTCTTTTACAATCGGTGATGTTTCTTACATTCCATCTTTGCTACTTTTATCTATAGCTTGGAGTACATATGGATTGCATAATAAGAAAATTGAATTATTTCTAAATATTGGTTTAATCGCTATCCTCGGAACTGTTTTTGTTGGCTTTTCGATTTGGGCTCAAAAAATTTTTCTTTATAGCGATTTAAGAAATAATTGGTTTCATTCTTGGTCAATTTTTGTTTTAATTTCTGAAGTAATAATTACTGGATTAGTTGCTCCATTTTTCTCTTCATGGCTTCTTCTTACTTATAAAAAAAACTAATGCAAAATTTTTTAAAGCTTTAAAAATAGAACAAATACTTATTTATTAGTGGGGACTCTGTCTTTTAAAGTAGTTAAATGGCTTTGAATACCTTACTTGAAGATGATATCGTCATATAACAAAAAGCCATTTCGACATAAAATTTCGATGGTCCTGTCACTAAGCAAGAGCTAATCTCATGACCTGCATTTTGGTTGTCGATGATGAACCAGCAGTATTGAAAGTCTTGGTCACAAGGCTAAATCTTGCTGGTTATAAAGTTTTATCTGCACAGGATGGAGAGCAAGCACTAGAGGTTTTTCACAAAGAAGCACCAGACTTGGTGGTTCTGGATGTCATGCTCCCGAAGATGGATGGCTTTGCAGTTTGTCGAAGAATAAGAGCAGAGTCTTGCGTTCCAATAATATTCTTAACTGCTCTTGAAGCGATTTCCGAAAGAGTTGCAGGTTTGGATTTAGGCGCTGATGATTACTTGGCTAAACCATTTAGCCCCAAGGAGTTAGAAGCTAGAATAGCGACGATTTTGAGAAGAGTTGGACCTGCTCCGACAGTTGATGAACCAAGAGAAGTCCCATCAGGTCAAGGAGTAATGAAGCTTGGTGATCTTGTTGTAGACACCAATAGAAGGCAAGTCAGTAGAGGAGGAGAGAGGATAGGCTTAACATATACAGAATTCAGCTTGCTGGAATTATTATTTCGTGATCCTGGCCGTGTTGTACCTCGAGCAGAAATTTTGGAACAGCTTTGGGGTTACCCTCCCAGAAGAGCGGCGGATTTAAGAGTTGTGGATGTCTACGTAGCTCGTTTAAGAGGAAAGCTTGAACCAGATCCTAGGAATCCTGAGTTAATTTTAACTGTCAGAGGCATTGGCTACGCTTCTCAAAGAATTGGAGAATTTCCTACTGCTATTGCCAGTTAAAGATTCATAGCTCAAAATTAATAAGTTTTTTCATTTGATCTCGTTTGTTCCTGCCGTATGTATGAATTACCTTGTCTGAATTAAGAGAAACCCGCCTCGAGAAGGCAAAAACATTAAAAGATCTTGGACAAGGTCCTTATGGTTTGAATTTTCGACCTACTGATTCTGCCGATGTTTTGCAGAGAAAATATGCGGACTTGCCAAATGGCGAAGAAAAAAAAGACGAAGTATCTATCGCAGGGCGAGTTACTTCTAGAAGAGTAATGGGAAAACTTGCTTTTTTCACTCTTGCCGATGAAACAGGCACAATGCAACTCTTTTTGGAAAAGTCGACCTTAAATCGTAATGATGATAGCGAGAATCCAAAGAATACTTTTGAGAACATTACCTCTCTCGTTGACTCTGGTGATTGGATAGGTGTCAGTGGAATATTAAGGAGAACTGATAGAGGAGAACTTTCTATAAAGGTTTTTGAATGGTCAATGCTATCAAAATCTTTACAACCCTTACCAGATAAATGGCATGGACTTGCCGATGTAGAAAAGCGCTATAGACAAAGATATTTAGATTTAATTGTAAATCCGCAGTCAAGAAAAACTTTTCGAACTAGGGCTTTATTAGTTAGTTCAATTCGACGTTGGTTAGATGAAAAAGACTTTCTTGAAATCGAGACTCCAGTTTTACAATCAGAAGCTGGAGGAGCGGATGCAAGGCCTTTCATAACTCATCACAACACGCTCGATTTGCCTTTGTATTTGAGGATTGCTACAGAATTGCATCTTAAAAGACTTGTGGTGGGTGGATTTCAAAGGGTCTATGAACTTGGAAGAATTTTTAGAAATGAAGGAATTAGCACTAGGCATAATCCTGAATTTACTTCTGTTGAAATTTATGAGGCCTTTGCAGATTATTTCGACATGATGGCTTTAACAGAAAAATTACTTTCTTCAGTTTGCGAAAAGATTTGTGGATCGACCAAAATTAATTATCAAGATAAAGAAATAGATTTGCAACCTCCTTGGAGAAGGGCCACGATGCATGATTTAGTTAAGGAATTTACTGGAATTGACTTTGAATTGTTTGGAGAGAATGTTGATGATGCTAGGGCTGAAATGCGTCGAGAGGGGCTTCAAGTGCCCAGCAAGGCTGATAGCGTTGGATACCTATTGAATGAAGCTTTCGAACAAGCAGTAGAGCCTGAGCTGATTCAACCTACATTTGTGATGGATTATCCAATTGAGATTTCTCCATTGGCTAGAAAACACAGAACTAAGAAAGGTTTAGTGGAAAGATTTGAACTTTTTATTGTTGGTAGAGAAACTGCCAATGCTTTTAGCGAATTAATTGACCCTATTGATCAAAGAGAACGTTTACTTTTACAGCAAGAGAAAAAAGAAGCAGGTGATCTTGAGGCTCAAAGTTTGGATGAGGATTTTATTAATGCTCTTGAAGTCGGAATGCCTCCAACAGGAGGTCTAGGAATAGGAATAGATAGATTTGTAATGCTGTTAACAAATAGTCCTTCCATAAGAGATGTCATAGCTTTTCCACTTTTACGACCAGAATCAAATTTAAAACAAACTGGAAAGTGACCCATCAGAGTGGATAATAGGCTTGTAAGTATTTTGTTCAGATGAGTGGCGAGAGAGTTGGTTTCCGTTTCAAGCATGCAGATGCTGTTGTGAAAAGGAACCCCCAAGGGCGTTCAAGACGCGGTTGGGTTATGGAACCTGTTGAGCAAACGACAAGCCGGGGTACAAAAATGCCTGCTTATCGAATTAGATGGAGAGATAGTGAGCGTCCTGAAATCGTTTTACAACATATGCTCATTGCTGATCCGGACCCAACACCTCCACCTGAAAATGTTAGTTTGGATTTCACATGAGAAAAGATAATTAAATTTTAATTTTTTTAAGAATTCTAGAAAAAAGTAACAAATTTTTTTCTTTTAAAAACGTTTTAGAGCATTAGCTACATCTCTTTTGGAGTCATTACTCTTTTCTCTATCTCTTTTGTCATGAAGCTTCCTTCCTTTGCCAACTCCTATTTTTAACTTGATCCATGAGCCTTTGAGATAAAGACTTAAAGGGATAATTGTTAAACCTTTTCTCTCTAAATTTATTTTTAATTTCTCGATTTCTTTTCGATTTGCAAGAAGTTTTTTGATTCTCAGAGGTTCGTGATTGAAAAAATTACCGGCATGATTATGAGGTGATATATGAACATTATGAAGTTGAACTTCATCTCTTTTAATTAGGCAAAATCCATCTTTTAAATTTACTTTTCCAGCTCTAATTGATTTAACTTCTGTTCCAAGAAGCTCTAATCCAGTTTCAAGTGTTTCCAGAATTTCATATTCATATCTTGCTTGTCGATTTTCAGCTAAGCGACGATTTCCATCAGATGAGGAATTGTTTTTGGATTTTTTCTTTCCTTTTTTGCTCATTCTTCTATTTACCTCCATTTTTGATGAGATGCCACTAACCTTCGGTAATGGCAATTGTGTCTTCAATTACTAATCATTCTTCTCTTCCTAATGATAAAGGAGAGGAAAGATTGGTTGCTCCCAGTCTTTTAAAGGAGGAGCTTAAATTATCTCAACAAGATTCATTCAGGCCTAGATCTTTTGATGATTTTGTAGGTCAATCAGAATTGAAAAAAGTTCTTGAGATTTCAGTTAAAGCTTCATTAAAAAGAGGCGAAGCACTTGATCATTTAATGCTTTATGGGCCGCCAGGATTGGGAAAAACTACCATGGCTCTTGTTATTGCGCAGGAATTGGGGGTTAAAGCTAGAGTTACTAGTGCTCCTGCTCTTGAACGACCAAGGGATATTGTTGGATTATTGATTAATATGCAGCCACGTGAATTGATTTTTGTTGATGAGATACACAGACTAAATCGCGTATCACAGGAACTTTTGTATCCAGCTATGGAAGATAGAAGGTTAGATTTAACTGTAGGCAAGGGTACTTCATCCAGAATGCGATCAATCGAAATCCCCCCCTTTACCTTAGTAGGTGCTACGACAAAACCTGCAGCATTAAGCTCCCCTATGCGAGATCGTTTTGGTATAACTCAGCGACTAGATTTTTACAATTTTTTTGACCTTGAAAATATAATTAAAAGATCTGCGAAACTTATTAATTTAGTAATTTCAGAGGAAGCATCTCAACAATTAGCCAAAAGATGTCGAGGTACTCCTCGGATTGCAAATAGGCTCATACGAAGAGTTAGAGATTATGCAGAAGTGCATTCTCATTCAAAGAAGATCGATGTTGAAGTTGTCAACGATGCACTTGATCTACATCGTGTGGATCAAAGAGGTCTAGATGCAACAGATAGAAGTTATTTAGGCTTGCTAGTTAATCAATATCAAGGTGGCCCAGTAGGACTTGAAACTTTGGCGGCTGCACTTGGAGAGGATTCAACGACCCTTGAAACTGTAGTTGAGCCTTATTTAATGCAAATTGGTTTTTTACAGAGAACTTCTAGGGGAAGGGTTGTTACTCCAGCAGCTAAAAAACACTATTTGCTAAATTCTTAAATACTATACATACATGATTTTTGGAAGAGTTGTAAAAGTTCTACTTATACTTTCTATTATTCTCGTTTTCGTGCCATTTCCGACCCAAGCTAAAGTGCTTCCTAAAGTTTTATTCGAGAAAGCTCTTCAAGAAAGTAAAGAAGGAGATTTCATTCGAGCTGAAAAAGATTGGAGTTCATATCTAAATGAGAACCCAGATGATTCGGCTGCCTTAAGTAATAGAGGTAATATTCGTCTCGCGCTTGGTGATCCTAAAGGAGCTATAAAAGATCAAACTAAGGCTATTGAAATCTCGCCTGAAGAGTTAGACCCTTATCTGAATAGAGGAATTGCTGAAGAAGCTTTGCAGCGTTGGGAGGAGGCCAGTAAAGATTACAAATATGTTTTAAATAATAATCCTAAAGATGTTTCAGCTTTATATAACTTAGGTAATGTGATGGGCTCCATGGATAATTGGATTGAAGCGAAGAAATTGTTTTCTCAAGCTGCCTCGTCAAATAATGCAATAGCTATGGCTAGGTCTAGTGAGGCGCTTGCGATTTATCAATTGGGTGATCTTGAACTCGCTGAAAAGAAAATCAGAATATTAATACGTAAATATCCTTTATTCGCAGATGCGAGAGCAGCATTAAGTGCTCTTCTATGGAGTAAAGGCCTCTCAGGTGAAGCTGAAAGTAATTGGGCTGCGGCGGCTGGATTAGATATTCGATATCGTGAGAAGGATTGGTTGTTGAATATTCGCCGTTGGCCTCCAAGACCTACAAATGATTTGATTGCTTTTCTTATGTTTGATGATAGATGAAAGATTTAGGAAAAGAAATTGACGTTTTAACCAAGGATATACTTCCTGATTTAATTCAATTACGTCGTCATCTCCATGCTCACCCTGAGCTAAGCGGTCAGGAATATCAAACTGCTGCTCTTGTCGCTGGGGAGCTTAGAAAATCAGGTTGGAAAGTTAAAGAAGCAGTTGGCAAAACGGGAGTGGTGGCTGAGATGGGTAACAAAAGCGGACCTGTTGTTGGCTTACGAGTTGATATGGATGCTTTGCCAATTGAGGAGAGAACAGGTTTAGAATATTCTTCTTCAATTCAAGGCCTGATGCATGCCTGTGGCCATGATCTACATACTTGTATTGGTTTGGGGGTGGCTAAAGTATTAGCAAAAAACAAATTTATAAATTCTCGAATCCGAATCATTTTTCAACCTGCTGAAGAGATTGCTCAAGGTGCAAATTGGATGAGAGCTGAAAAGGTTCTTGAGGGAGTTCAAGCTCTTTTTGGTGTGCATGTTTATCCAGATTTGTCAGTTGGCAAGATTGGAATAAGAACTGGTACTTTTACAGCTGCCGCGGCTGAATTGGAAATAGACATTATTGGTAATGGAGGGCATGGAGCTAGACCTCATGAAGGGATAGATTCAATTTGGATTTCTGCAAAAGTTATTAGTGGACTTCAAGAGGCTATTAGTAGACGTTTAGATTCTCTTAAGCCAGTAGTTATTAGCTTTGGGAAGATTTCAGGAGGTAATGCTTTTAATGTAATTGCTGAGAGGGTTAAGCTCCTAGGTACAGTAAGGTGTCTTGATAACAACCTTTATGAAAAATTGCCTCAATGGATTGAGAAGATAGTACAAAATATAGCCTCTAATTATGGAGGGAAGGCTGTTATAAAATTCAAGTCGATCGCGCCTCCAGTTTATAACGATCCAGAGTTGACTAGTTTGTTATCTACCTGTGCGAAGAATTTTATGGATGAAGAAAATATTGTTTATTTAGAAAATCCGTCATTAGGTGCTGAAGATTTTGCTTTCTTCTTGCAAGATGTTCCAGGCACGATGTTTAGATTAGGAGTTGCTGGCGATCAAGGTTGTGCTCCATTGCACAGCGGACACTTTTCTTTAGATGAAAGAAGTTTGGAATTAGGAACAAATATTTTGTCTCAAACATTAGTCATGGCATCTAAAACCCTTCAAGACATTAATCACTGATTTTATGAACAGATTGGGTAACCCCTTAATCTCAATTTCAGCACCTTTGCTGATTTTATTAGCAATTACAGGCTTTTTACATAGAGAGGGCAAAGATAAAATCCAAGCCATACCTGCTTTAGTCGTAGGAAGTGGGTTGGTTTTGACTGGAGCGGTTAGAAGATTTCGGCGACGAAGAATGTTGTTTCTAGAGATAAAAAAAAATATGAATGATCAAAATTTTTAATTCAAAAATTTTATCTATAAAAACTTTAGGGTTTAGTTGCGGATTTCGAGCTAATTTATATTTATCACTAGGGGTGCCATATCGCTTTGCTGTATGGCTGAGATCACACCCTCTGAACTTGATCTGGTTTGAACCAGTGTAAGGAAAGTGAAATCTTGTGATCTTTATGCATATTGCTCCTTTTTTATTCAATAGCTTTTTAGTTCATGCGGAATTCATGGGTGGCTTCCAGAAAAGGTAAAACCAATGTTTCTCAGATGCATTTTGCTCGCAAAGGCGAAATTACTGAAGAAATGAATTTTGTGGCAAAGCGTGAGAATCTCCCTGAGTCTTTGGTTATGGAGGAAGTAGCTCGAGGTCGAATGGTTATTCCTGCAAATATTAACCACATGAACTTAGAGCCGATGGCAATAGGTATTGCCTCAACATGTAAAGTCAATGCAAATATTGGTGCTTCACCAAATGCAAGCGATATTAGTGAAGAATTAAAGAAGCTTGATCTGGCAGTAAAATATGGCGCCGATACTCTTATGGATCTTTCTACTGGAGGGGTTAATTTAGATGAGGTGCGAACTGCAATTGTCAATTCCTCCCCTATCCCGATTGGGACAGTTCCTGTTTATCAAGCTTTAGAAAGTGTTCACGGTTCTATTTCAAGGTTAACTGAGGATGATTTTTTACACATAATAGAAAAGCATTGTCAGCAAGGAGTTGATTATCAAACCATTCATGCAGGCTTATTGATTGAACATTTACCCAAGGTTAAAGGTCGTATTACTGGAATAGTTAGTCGTGGCGGAGGAATTCTTGCCCAATGGATGCTTTATCACTACAAGCAAAATCCTTTGTTTACTCGTTTTGATGATATTTGTGAGATTTTTAAACGCTATGACTGCACTTTTTCTTTAGGTGATTCTTTAAGGCCTGGATGTCTTCATGATGCATCAGATGAAGCTCAACTCGCTGAGTTGAAAACTCTAGGTGAATTGACTAGACGTGCTTGGAAGCATGATGTTCAAGTCATGGTTGAAGGGCCTGGTCATGTACCTATGGATCAAATCGAATTCAATGTTAGGAAGCAAATGGAGGAGTGTTCAGAAGCTCCTTTCTATGTTCTTGGTCCATTAGTAACAGATATCTCTCCTGGTTATGATCACATTTCAAGTGCGATTGGTGCAGCCATGGCAGGTTGGTACGGGACCGCGATGCTTTGTTATGTAACACCTAAAGAACATCTTGGGTTGCCAAATCCCGAGGATGTTAGGGAAGGTTTGATTGCTTATAAAATTGCTGCTCATGCTGCAGATGTTGCAAGACATAGATCAGGAGCTCGTGATCGTGATGATGAATTAAGTAGGGCTCGTAAAGAATTTGACTGGAAGAAACAGTTTGAATTGTCCTTAGATCCAGAGAGAGCTAAGCAATATCATGATGAAACTTTACCTGAAGAAATTTTCAAAAAAGCAGAGTTTTGTTCAATGTGTGGCCCTAATCATTGTCCAATGAATACAAAAATCACAGATGAAGATCTTGATAAATTAAACAATCAAATAAAGTTAAAAGGTGCAGCTGAATTAACTCCAGTAAAGTTACACAAAGAAAATTAGTTCTTTGTGTAACTTTTTTGTATTAACTATGTGTAGTTAAATAATTAATTTTATTTTTTGAGAAGATTTCTTGATTTTTCTAGTACGTTTTCAACTGTAAATCCAAATTTTTCCATACATAATCCACCTGGTGCAGATGCTCCAAAGCTATTCATAGTTACGCTGTCACCATCAAGACCAATATATTTGTGCCATCCGAAACTCTCTGCGGCTTCAACTACTAGGCGTTTTCTGATATTTGAAGGCAAAACTTCTTCTTTATAACTATCACTTTGTTCTTCAAAAAGTTCAATGCATGGCATAGAAACAACACGCACTTTTCTACCTTCTGAAGTTAGCTTTTTCGCTGCTTGAGCACATAAATCAAGTTCAGTTCCGGTTCCGATAAGTATTAGTTCTGGGATGCCATCGCACTCTTCAAGTACGTATCCACCTAAAGCAACTTTGTCTACGGATGAATTTCGTTGATTGGCCATACCCTGCCTACTTAGGCATAAGGAACTTGGTCTCTTACGATTTTTAATTGCAACTTTATAAGCACCACTGGTTTCATTGCCATCCCCAGGACGGAAGACCATCATATTTGGCATTGCTCTTAATGATGGAATGGTTTCTATGGGTTGATGTGTTGGTCCATCTTCACCAACACCTATGGAATCATGGGTTAAAACATAAATAACCCCAAGTTCACTAAGAGCGGAGAGACGCATCGATCCTCTCATGTAATCTGCGAAGACTAAGAAGGTTCCACCATAAGGAATTAAACCACTATCGTGATAAGCAATACCATTCAATATGGCTGCCATAGCATGCTCTCTTACACCAAAATGTAAATAACGTTTTTCAGGACTGTCAGATTGAAAAGATCCGGTTTCACCTTGTATATCTGTGTAATTTGAATGAGTTAAATCAGCAGAACCTCCTATTAATTCAGGAATGTTTGGACCAAGAGCACCTAGACATATTTGAGAATGTTTTCGAGTAGCGACCCCTTTGTCATCAGATGTATAGGTAGGTAAATCTTTATCCCAGCCTTCAGGGAGTTCGCCTCTCAACATGCGCTCAAATTGAGATGCCTCATTAGGATATTTTTCTTTGTATGTGGCTAGGGTTTGATTCCACTCTTCTTCTAGTTGTTCTCCTTTTTGAATGGCTTGACGATATTGATCGTAAGCATCTTGGGGAACTTCGAAAGGTTTATAGGACCAACCTAATTGTTTTCTTGTGAGCTCTGCTTCTTCTTCGCCCAATGGGGCACCGTGAATACCTGCAGTATCACTTTTATTAGGTGAACCGTAGCCGATAGTTGTTGTTACTTTGATGATGGATGGCTTATCAGTGACTGATTTGGCCTTTTCGATTGCTTGAGATATGCCTTCAACATCTGTATTCCCCTCATGAATTTCTTGAACATGCCATCCATATGCTTCATATCTTTTTAAGACATCCTCCGTAAATGAGACATCTGTTCTTCCATCAATAGTTATATGATTATCGTCATAGAGAGCTATTAATTTTCCAAGTTTTAAATGCCCAGCAAGAGAACAGGCTTCTGAAGAAATACCTTCTTGATTACATCCATCACCCATGATCACATAGGTGTAATGGTCTACAACTGTTGAATCAGGCTTGTTGAATTTTGCAGCCAGATGAGCTTCCGCAATGGCTAATCCAACTGCATTTGAAATTCCTGCTCCCAAAGGTCCTGCAGTTACTTCAACTCCAGGAGTTTCGAAGGTCTCTGGATGTCCTGGAGTTTTAGCTCCCCATTGTCTAAATTCTTTTATATCTTCAATGGTTACAGAGTCATAGCCAGTCAAATGCAGGAGAGCATACAAAAGCATGCATCCATGTCCTGCAGAAAGAACAAATCTGTCTCGATTAAACCATTTTGGGTTTTTTGGATTGTGTCGTAAGTGTTTGTCCCACAATGCATAACCCATAGGTGCGCAACCCATAGGTAAACCAGGGTGACCACTTTTGGATTTATTAATTGCATCAACAGCGAGCATCCTGATGCTGTTGACGCAAAGTGTGTCTAGGGAAGTAGTCAAGGCAACCATTTTGAATTAGTGAGTGGGGGATAAGAAATTTAAGTGGAAAGCGAAAGTGAAATTGATTTAGATCATTTGTCGAAAAGCTAGACAGACATTGTGACCGCCAAACCCGAATGAGTTAGATAATACGACACCTAATTTCTTTTCTCTTGCATTGTTGGGTACATAGTCAAGATCACAATTTGGGTCTGGATTGAAATAATTAATTGTTGGCGGAATTATTTCATGTTTTATTGCCAGAGCACAAGCTACAGCCTCTATTCCACCTGAGCCGCCTAGTAGGTGCCCAGTCATAGATTTGGTTGAGCTTGTGGGGACTTGATACGCATGATTTCCTAAGGCAGTTTTTATCGCAGATGTTTCATTGCTGTCATTAGCTGGAGTGCTAGTTCCGTGAGCATTAATGTAATCGACTTCTTCTGAATTAATTTGTCCATCAATTAATGCAAGTTTCATAGCTTCTGCACCTCCAACTCCTCCTGGCGTAGGAGAGGTAATGTGATGAGCATCACAAGTGGTCCCATAACCAATGATCTCTGCATGGATAGTTGCGTCTCTTTTTATTGCATGATCAAGAGTTTCTAATATTAGTACGCCTGCCCCTTCTCCAATTACAAATCCATCTCGTTGAGAATCAAAAGGTCTACTTGCGGTAGATGGATCATCATTTCTGAAAGATAAGGCCTTTGCACTAGCAAATCCTGCTACTCCTAAAGGAGTGATACTTGCTTCTGCTCCACCGCAAATCATTGCATCTGCTTTGCCTAATTGGAGAAGTCTAAATGCATCACCAATAGCATTTGATCCAGCGGCACAAGCAGTTGAAACTGCTGAACTTGGACCTTTAGCGCCAAGTGCAATAGCCGCTAACCCTGTAGCCATGTTGGGAATCATCATGGGAACAGTAAACGGACTAACTCGACTAGCTCCTTTGTTGTCTAAAACATGAGCTTGGGTTTCCATAGTCAGCAATCCGCCAACTCCAGAACCAATAATCACACCAATTCTTCCAGAATTTGAGTCGTCAATTGTTAGCCCTGAATGATTCAAGGCTTCTTTTGCTGCAATGACTCCAAATTTTGAAAAACGATCCCATCTTTTGGATTCTTTTGGCTCTAATTTGCCAGTAGGATCAAAACTTTTCACCTCTGCTGCAAATCTGCATGCATGGGATGAGGCATCAAAGAGTGTTATTTGATCTACCCCATTTTGACCGGATTGAAGTCCTTGGAGGTAACTTTCGAGGTTGTTGCCAATTGGAGTAATGGCACCAAGACCTGTAATAACAACTCGATGGAGTTTCTCCATCATTTGAACCTCAAGACTGTTTTTCTTCGATGTATTTGACTGCATCACCGACAGTGGCAATGCCTTCAGCAGCCTCGTCGGGGATTTCTATGTCAAATGCCTCTTCAAGAGCCATCACTAATTCGACAGTGTCGAGAGAGTCAGCGCCGAGGTCGTTTTGGAAATTTGAATCCGGTTTAACTTCACCGGCTTCAACGCTCAGTTGTTCTGCGACAATAGAACGAACTTTTTCAAGGATTGTTTCCTGGGACATAACCTTCTTAGACCTGACTTCCAATACTACGGGTTAAAGTGTCGAGTTAACAAAAGTGACGGCATTGCAACTATTTTTTTTTATGTAGCGAAACGTAGGTATAGTTTTTACAACAAGAAAATATGGGTTGGTAATTTGTCACACGCCGTCAAAATCTATGACACCTGTATTGGCTGCACCCAATGCGTAAGGGCTTGTCCACTGGATGTTCTTGAGATGGTTCCTTGGGATGGCTGCAAAGCTTCACAGATAGCTTCATCTCCAAGAACAGAAGATTGTGTTGGATGTAAGCGTTGTGAAACAGCTTGTCCAACTGATTTTCTTAGTATTAGAGTTTACTTAGGTGATGAAACAACTAGAAGTATGGGCTTGGCTTACTAAAAATTAGTATTTTTCTTAAAAAAGGTATATTTATATTAATAACTTACGATGCAATATAAATAGATGTGTGGCATATTTTCTGTTATTGGATCAAGAGAAGTTTCTTCTTTACTTATTGATGGATTAAAAAAATTGGAATATCGCGGCTATGATTCTGCAGGTATAGCAACAATTGATAATTTAAATAACGATCAAATTGGACAACTAAATGTCATAAAAGCAAAAGGAAAGCTTACCAATTTATCAAACTTAATTAAAAAAAAGCCTCCAACAGGTCGTGTTGGTATCGCCCACACGAGATGGGCTACTCACGGTAAACCTAACGAAAGAAATGCCCATCCTCATCTTGATTTCTCAGGGCAAATTGCAGTTGTGCAAAATGGGATTATCGAAAATTACAGAGAGTTATCTAGCAGCCTGAAACTCAAAGGAATCAAATTAACCTCAGAAACTGACACTGAAATAATTCCACATTTAATCGGTCTTGAGATAGAACAGTCTTTGGCAAATGGACTTTCCCCTAATGAACAAACATTATTAATCGCTGTTCAAAAAGTTTTGACTTTATTAGAAGGGACTTATTCAATAGCAGTGATTTGGACTAAGGCACCAAATGCTCTGGTAGTCGCCAAAGGACAAGCTCCATTAGTTCTCGGCTTTGGAGAGGGTGAATTTTTTTGTGCAAGTGATACTCCAGCATTCTCAGGATTTACCCGTACATTTTTGCCTTTAAGGGATGACGAAACTGCACTTTTAACTCCACTAGGAATTGAAATATATGATGATAATGGGAAGAGGCAGCACAGAGAACCATCTACCTTGCAGGGCACGGAATTTTTTGCGGATAAAAGAAATTTCCGTCATTACATGCTTAAAGAAATTCATGAGCAGCCAGAGACGGCACAAAAATGGATAGATAGATTTTTGCCTATGGACTTGCTCTCCGAAAACCCAGTAGCTTTGCCGGTTTCTAAATCTATACTTGAGAAAACAGAACAAATACAAATACTTGCCTGTGGCACAAGCAGACATGCTGGTATGGTTGGTGCTTATTTGTTGGAACAGTTTGCAGGAGTTCCTACAAAGGTATATTTCGCAAGTGAATTTCGGTATGCTCCCCCTCCACTTTCCCCCAATACTTTGACAATTGGAGTGAGTCAATCAGGTGAAACGGCAGACACGTTAGCTGCCTTAAGGATGGAAAAGGAGAGGAGAGAGTCAACTAAAGATACTAATTTTTCTTTTCATCAATTGGGGATTACTAATAGGGTTGATAGTACATTTGGTCGTGAGCTCGATAATATTATCGATATTGGATCAGGCATCGAAATAGGTGTTGCAGCAACCAAAACCTTTCTGGGTCAAATGTTGTCCTTTTATGGTTTGACACTTTTATTTGCATCACATAGACAAAAAAGAAACTCTCAAGAAATTTTAGATCTCTCTAATGATTTGAGATTAATTCCTAAACAGCTAACAAATCTTATAAAAAAACATGATTCTCTCTCTAAGGAAATAGCACATTTGTTTGTTGAAACAAAGGATGTAATTTTCTTAGGTAGAGGAATAAATTATCCAATTGCACTTGAAGGTGCTCTTAAACTTAAGGAAATAAGCTACATCCATGCGCAAGGCTATCCAGCTGGAGAGCTAAAACATGGACCAATAGCACTTTTGGATCAACATGTTCCAGTGGTATCTATAGCAGTCCCAGGAATCGTTTATGAAAAGGTACTTAGTAACTCGCAAGAGGCAAAAGCTAGAGATGCCCGTTTGATTGGGGTGTCTACATATCGATCTGAATCGGAAATGTTTGATGAATTATTTACTATTCCAAAAGTGAGTGAATGGGTAAGTCCTCTATTAACCGTTGTGCCTTTACAGTTATTTAGTTATCACATCGCAGCTCATAAAGGATTAGATGTTGATCAGCCGCGGAATTTAGCCAAAAGTGTAACTGTTGAATAAAATTTTTTAACTCTTAATCATTTTTTTGAATTAATTTACAGAAAATTTTAATAATAAAATAAAGCTTTTTTATTAACTCTGATTTTTCATTCTGCCATAAGAATCATCAAAACGAATGATATCTTCTTCGTCTGAATACGTACCGCTTTGAACTTCAATAAGTTCAAGTGTCATTCTTTCTGGATTACTTAATCTATACTTGCAACCTAAAGGGATAAATGTACTTTCATTTTCATTTAGAAGTTGTTTTTTCCATTTTTTTCTATTAATACTGTTCCATTAACTAAAACCCAATGTTCAGCTCTATGATGATGCGTTTGTAAAGAAAGAGAAGTATTTGGCTTTACCTGTAGGAGTTTCACTAAACACCTATTCCCCCTAGATAATTGTAGTGTGATTACTCCAAGGTCGATAAATTTTTCTATGCATTTTCCCTTCTGGAAAGGGCGTTGAACTTAGATTTTTTACTATATTTCCAATATTTTGAGATTGTTTTTTATTGGCAACTAATATAACATCATTTGTATCAACAACTATTAGATGTTCTATTCCTATACCTACAATTAAACGTTGTTACTTTTAACGTAACAATTTTTACTTTTTTCCGCTATTATTCTCTTGTTTAAATAGTTTCCATCATTATTTTTTTGTTAATATCCCATAAAGATTTCCAACTTACCATATCATTATATCCAACATTTAAGGGAAGAATGATTCCTAAATTTGTTTTTTCCATAACTGCGACATCTATAAATATTTTTGGACATTTCTTTAAGGATTCTTGTCCTAACCGTAGAAAATCAAGATCTTCTATATCTGCCTCGAGAACTATTTTGCAATAATTGAGTATCTCTAGAGCGAATTTTTTTAATTTAGTAATTATCGTACTAGCTTTAAAAATAAACATATCACTATTCCAAGTAAAGCGAGAAGATTTGATTGATTTCACAGCTATATCTTTATAAGGTTTTTCTATGAATTTGTTTATCTCTAAACCAATTATTTGATTTTTTTTAATAGGCAATTCTTTTGTTTGAATGTAACCGTAAACAGTTTCTGCGCTTGTTGGAACTATATCAAAAGCCACTAATCTTCCTTGATTTGCATATGTTTTTGCAGATTGAATTATTCTTTGAAACTCAACGATATTCTCTATCAGGTGATCAGCTGCCAAAATCAACAGCAAAGGGTCTTTATCTAAAGAAATTGCTTGAAGAGCAGCAACTGCTATTGCTGGAGAAGTGTGACGTCCTTCGGGTTCTAAAATAATTGCTTGAGGATCAGTATGTATCTCTCTAAATTGCTCTGCAACTATAAATGTGTGATCCTCATTACATATTAATATGGGATTTTCAAGTCCCTCTAAACCTAGAAGCCTTTCATAAGTTTTCTGCAAAAGTGTTTATTTGTTCGTGAATCTAATGATAGAAATTGCTTAGGATAACTTTCTCGAGAAAGTGGCCAAAGTCTTGTTCCTGATCCACCACTAAGAATTACAGGAATTATGGAGTTATCAGTTTTGTTCCTAAAAAACTTTGCAATCTATTTTTGAAGCTCTGATTAAAAACCAGAATAATTTTAGAGTTCCAATAAGCCAGGGGGTGGGTTGATTAGCAGCCATTTTTCTTTGATTTCTATTTCTGGGACAATTTCTTTAACAAAAGGTACCAAAACTTTTTTACCTTCCATTAACTCTATCTGTAGAAGGTCATTCCCTCCTTTGATTAAGTCAGTTACATAACCAATTAGAGCTTTTTTGGGACCACTTCTTGCTTCTAAACCAATTAAATCATGGTAATAGTACTCATCTTTGCTCAACATCGGTCTGCTATCAATTGGTACAACTAATTTCCAACCAATAATTTCTTCTGCAGAACTTCTAGTAGATACTCCCTCGATAGAAAGTACATAGATTGATTTACCTGGAATAAGCGTTCCTTTTGTTAATTTGATTTCAGTAGGTAATTCGTCAGTTTTTTGAATCCATCGTTTCCCAGGTTTTGTAAATCTTTCAGGAAAGTCGCTGCAAGGTTTAATTCGAATATCTCCTCTTAAACCTTGCGGAGCAACAATTTCACCTATTGACATCCATTTATCTTGTTCGAACATTTTTATGAGTAGACTTTCTTTAAAAGTTTATTTGAATATGGCTAATTATGACTGATTCAAAAGATCCTATTCTTCCTGGGACAACAGTAACTGTTAATAACCAAGAGTCAATTTACAATGGTTATGAAGGGTTTGTTCAAAGAATAAGTGGTGATAAAGCGGCAGTGCTTTTTGAAGGGGGTAATTGGGATAAATTATTAACACTACCTCTGAAAGATCTTATAAAAAGCTGATTATTCATTTTTCCAAAGAAAATAATTATTGATCGATTATATTTTCCTCGAAATACTTCAATGCTTTACTCGCGGCATTTTTCTCTGCTTGTTTTATTGACTTTCCACTCCCTTCAGCTATCGATTGGTTTTTGACATAAACATTACAAAAAAATCGTTTTGGATTGTCATGCTTTTTGTCAATTTCAATTGTTTTATATATAGGAATTGATAAGCCTTTACTTTGAGTCAATTCTTGAAGTGCTGATTTGTAATTCTTCTTATGAGGATCAGCTAGAACTTCTTTACTTTTTTCATCCCAGAATGGAATAAGCCAATCTTTTATAGGTTCTACAATAGTAAGACTTTGATACAAAGCTCCTATTAATGCTTCAGTTGCCTCTGCTTGAATAGTTGCGTTTGCTGATTTATCTCTAAGGGCTTTATTCCCCATTACAAGTACACTATTTATTTTTATTTTTTTACCAACTTCTTCTAGCCATTGATCACTTACGAGTTGTGAACGAAGTTCAGATCTTTCTCCTACTTGCATATATGGATATTTAGTTTTTATGAAATCTGATGCAATGAGTCTTAGAACTGCGTCTCCAAGAAATTCAAGATTTTCATAATTAATTTCACTATTTGCAGAACTATGAGTTAGTGATTCATTAATATATAAAATATTTTTTATTCTTTCTTTCGTAAACTCCTTTTGAAATTTTTGATCTAAATTGAGACCTTTAATAAAATTAATTATTTCTTCTACTCTGTGAGTTGAGATTTTCATAATGATTTAAAGCATATAATTTGAGTCATAGAAAATAGGATATTGACTGTAATTTTTTGTGTAAAATAAATAAAGTGAAAGCAGGTCATAAGCCGGGTTCTGTTCATTCCTCTTTCTTTAGAAAGCGAATGGGTAATCATCTATCTGGGACTAACGTTACCGCTAGCCTCAAGCGGCTCTCTTCAGGGGCAAGGCCTGTGGCCACCCAGTACCCCTCGCCTTGCTCCTAGCCGGGGTTTACCTAGCCAGCACCTCTCGATGCTGCTGGTGCGCTCTTACCGCACCTTTGCACCCTTGCCGCGCTTGTTGGGATTTCCCCATTAAGCATTAGGCGGTGTGTTTCTGTGGCACTATCCTCACGGTCACCCGCACTGGGAATTACCCAGCAAGCTTGGCCAAATAGGAGCCCGGACTTTCCTCAATAGAATTCTTCAGCTTTTTGCTGAAGTTCAATTGCGATCACCTCCCCTGCTTTCAGCTCCATCATGCCTCAAGGCATAATTAATTTCAGGGGGCTGTAGCTCAGTTGGATAGAGCGACGGTTTCCTAAACCGTAGGCCGCGTGTTCAAGTCCCGCCAGCCCCGTGTTCAAGAAAGCACTGATAGGCACTGCATTACTAAGGTTTTGCAAGATTTGCCCATGTTAACTCGTAAGGTTGACTTAATGTCATTTCGCGTCTTTTCGCGTATATTCGCGTAAGAAATCGGTCAACATTTGGTCAACGGTGGTCAGCAAATAAAAAAAGACTTTGAGGAAAAAAATGCCTTTGGTTTGCAGGACCAACGGCTGGAACTTCTTAATGTCAGGTTAAAAGAAAGAGGAATTAAGTTCCGGGTTGAACGCGTTAGACAAGCGTTATTTGTTCGAGGTACTTTCCTGTTTAGTGATGCAACTAGAAAACGAACAAGAATAAGACTTGGACTAAAAGCTTTAGTTGTAGAAAACGAATTTTCGGTAGTTGAAAATAGAGCAATTCAACTGGAATCCAAAATCAAAAAGTTGGGACATGTACCGGATGAGGAGGAATGGTGGATCGCTCCCTTTGAAGTTAAAAAAAGAAATACTACAAAGACAGTAAAAGAAGCAGTTGTAGAGCTTGAGCAAGATTTCTGGGATGGCAGAACAAAAACATCTGCAGCTGAGAGAACTTGGGACAGAATGAACGACCACTACAAGAAACTTCCTCCTGGTGCTGTTTTAACTACTGACCTATTGCTGGGTCATATAGAAGCAACTGAAGAGGGATCTAATGCACGAGTAAAAAGCTGCCAATATTTAAAACGCCTGGGCAAGTTCCATGATCTAAAAGAACTTTCCAAAATTGATCCATTAGTAGGAAGTTATGAACCAAAAGCCCCCACAATTCCAGATGAAGAACATCTTCAAGAATTGGTAGAAATTCTCCGAAATGAGAAGAAATGGGGTTGGTGTTTCGCTGCTCTCTATCTCTACGGTTGTAGGCCTAGTGAAGTCTTCAGCCTTCAAGTTAAAGAAGATGGAATAGCAAAAGTCCTAACTCTAAAACGAAAGAAAAAGAATCCTAAGTGGAGGACAACTTTAGCCCTGCCGCAGCACTTGGTTAATCGACTGGATCTGCATGATGTATCGAAGCCTTATGAGGTTAATAAGGTTGAGGAATACGATTCAAAACATGCCGCATATCTTGTGAACGCATGGGGTAAATGGTTCCGTAAAAGAAGAGGCCACTTAGATTGTTCTCTTTACGATATACGCCACTCTTGGGCTATTAGATCTCTTAAAAGGAATATGGAAACAGGGCTAGCAGCAACTTGCATGGGGCATGATATTTCCACGCATGTATCAACTTACTTAGGAGGATTACAGGAGAAAGATATAATAGAAGCGGCTAAAAATTTAAGTTAAAGGCATTATAGATTCATGAAACGCTTACTTCTTTTAGCATTAATATTTGGTTTCCCTTCTAATGCTTTAGCCTCAGCAGAACGAGAGAGAATTGAAAATTGGTTTGACGATAAATACTGGTATGAGGAGATTGGCAGGCCTGAGACTGATGCTGCATGTGAATTAGAACAATTAGAAAAAGGCATTTATAATCCTGAGATTTGCAGGGTAAAAAAAAATGCAAAGTCTATTAAATTCGATGCTGATTCATCGCGGGCAATTTGGTGTGAAGGCTTCATCAACTCAAGTTTTTATGGTTTAGAAAACGTTAGAAATTCATCTGATATAAAAAAAGACTGCAAAAGAATCTTTAATACTTATATTTATGATCCTTCTTTTACATTTCCCTTCCAACCTTCATATATAAGCTTTGCAATAGGTGAAGATTTACCTTTTTATAAAGGGAAGTATAAAGATGGGGAAAAGCATGGGAAAGCAACATATTATTATAAAGATGGAAGTATATTTAATGGCAAATATAAGGAAGGTAAAAAAGATGGAAAAGGTGCTTATGTTTGGTCAGATGGAGAGAAATATATAGGTGATTGGAAAGATGATAAAATAGATGGAAAAGGTACTTATCTTTGGTCAGATGGATCGCAATATATAGGAGATTGGAAAGATGATAAATTATATGGGAAAGGTGCTTTTTATTATGAGAACGGAACTCAATATATAGGAGATTGGAAAGATGATAAAAAAGATGGTAAAGGTACTTATATATTTGCAAGTGGAAATAAATATATAGGAGATTGGAAAGATGATAAAAAAGATGGTAAAGGTACTTTTATTTGGTCAGATGGAGATAAATATATAGGAGATTGGAAAGATGATAACAGGCATGGTAAAGGTACTTTTTATCGGAAGAATGGAAATAAATATATAGGAGATTGGAAAGATGATAATAGGCATGGTAAAGGTACTTATTTAACAAAAACTGGAGAGAAATTTATAGGAGAGTTTAAAAATAATAACAGGCATGGACAGGGAATTATTTATGATAAAAATAAAAATATTGTCGGACAGGGAATATGGGAAAATGATCAATTTATAACATCTAAAGTAATTGATGTAAAATCATTACTTTCTTCTAAAAAATCAAATAATAGTTCTAGTAATAATAGACATAAAGAATGTTTAAAAGCAGCAGATTATCAAGGCTGTATGAATTACACTCAAGGATCTAAAGTTATTCCAAAAGATAATAATTCAGAAAATAAATATTCTAAAAGAAATTGTGTAGACTATTGGTGCAATGTTCTGCCAGAAGAAGAATTAGATTTCTTTGGTATGAGAATGCCTCAAAATTATAGTTATAAAATATATGAGGAAGGTCCAGAGATACTCTATACAAGTAATAATTATTTTAAACTTAGGGTTCCTGAAAGAGAAGATGGAAGATATCTAGTAAAGAAGCTTTTCGCCAGGAAATATATCCCCCCTAAAGCAGGTAGTCCTGGTTATCAATCTAATTCCTTTAATTGTTATGGAAATGATGGTTCTATGAATTGTTATTCAGGTTTAAATTTACCTGGAACTCCTTCTCAACCCGGTGGTGTTGATATTATAAGCTTTGAAACTGTAATTGATTGTCAAGATAGAACTGACAGAGGTTATTGGTTAGAAGAACGACAATGGGTTAGGAAATGGGAACCGTTAAGTGAAAATGAAAGATCTTATGAGTTATGTAATAAAGATATTCAATGGAGACGTTCGTTAAAGCCGTCTAAATTAACTAAATTTGAAAAAAGAGGTATAGGCAAAAGAGATCGCAACAGAAGAATAACGGGACCTGATGATTGAGGTATGAAAATTTTGGATAGCGACTAAGCCATATCGACAACTCTGCCTCCTTCAATTGCGTGCAGCATTTCTCTGATTTCCTTCAGGCTCTCAGCTTGCTCTCTATCTACTACGCCTTTATCGATAATTCGGAATACTGCCTCACAAGCACCAACAGCGGTGTATCCCTTTGTTTTTCGGTCCAGGGCAAGTTCAATCAATCGCTCAGCAACTTTTGTTGCGCTAGCAATAAGAACACTGTGGGAAGTATCTAGATTTTCTTGGGTTACTTGTTGTAGAAAATCTGTTGCTGCTGGATTGCCTGCAACCCATCTTCTTAACTTCTCGTACTTCATGTTCGCAAGCTGTGCAGAGTCCTTCCAAGTCTTGCCCTGAGATCGATAGACCAATGCTTGCTTTACATCTTCAGCAAGTGGAGATTCTGCAATTGGAGGTCTTCCCCTCCCCTCTCTTTTGCCATAAGAAATGCTCATTAATTCTCCCAGGAAGCTTGTCCTGATAATCCATAAGCTGCTCGATTTCGTGCAATTGCTTCCGCAGATAGTGGTTCTGCAAATGCAAGCCCTTTGGGCCTTTCTCTGTTGTAAGCAGCAACTTGATCATTCTTAGCTGCCATTTCAGCAAGATCTTTTTCGATCATTGTTTGCTTTGCTTCATCAATAGCTTTTTTCATGTTTGCTGCTGTTCCTGTAAAACCTGCATCCTCCAAAATTTGAACATCTGATACCCACTGGATCCCTTTCCTATATCGCTGGGAAACGTCAGCAGGTAGCTCGCTTGGATCTGGATTACATAGGTTTTGATATAGGTGGGGAGCTTTATCCTGCATTAACAGTTGCTCATCCAGTCCCATATCTTTCTTGGACTTTGGTAGCTTTCCGATAGGTAGCCCTGCTTCGGTGCAGAACTTTATGTACTCTTCGGTGTAGTCAACTTTCGCAAAATTCATGTTAATAATAGAGAACTACTGGGTGGTTTTTATTCCGTAAAGTTTCCATCAAATTAGGTGAGCGAGTATCTCTTTGATGTTCAGGAGATAGACCAGTTTGATTCCATTTAAGATAGGCATGTTCTGCCCATACATAAGCTCGTTTTGGATTATGTGGAAAAAGTTGATTACCACATTTTACGCAGCGAGTTTGCCTGCTCCACTCCTCTATGTCGAAATCATCTTCTCTCTCCATAACATTAGATATTAATAATTAATATTAGCTCAAATTTTACTTTTATAAGTTTATCTTCTATATTTTTCTTGCCTTAGTTATCACTTTAGGTTATTATTTTATTTAGCAAGGTTCTCGGGACGCGGTTAGTAATAGTCATAGTTCGCAACCTCTACCCCTAGTAATACTAATATTTTGATTGTTAATAAGTAGAGCAAATTGTATAAGGTATTGTGAAGTTAATTTTGTAAAGATTAAAAGGAAATAAGTGTCAATTTCGCGAAACGACTTCTTAAAATGCCAATTATAGGAAGTCGCTCTCTCTATATGGCTTCTTAGTTTATTTAATTCTTATTTATGAAGGTCAATCGAAATGGCCAATCAAAATGTTTAACCAAGAAACAGTTGGATCTGTTAGTTGAAGAACTTCCACCTGGAACTCATACAGTTCTAGCTATGGTCCTTCGCAAAACAGCTGCCAGAGTTTCTGAAGGTAGGTCTTTGGTTTGGTCATGCATATCTGAAAATTCAATTTTATTTCCTAAAGGAATCTGCAAAGGAAAGCTCAAGTCTCGCGAAGTTCCAATTGGACCTGAGCTATATCTAATCCTTAAAGATTGGAGAATAAAATGGTATGAAATTAATTCAAGAAAAGCAGAACCAAATGATTTTATTTTTCCTGGAAGATTCTCAGATAAGCCTATAACTTCAAGAGCATTTGACTTGGCCCTGCGTGCCGCTGCTGAAAGGCTAAATCTTCAAGGTGTTAGTACACATAGTTTTAGAAGAAGCGCGCTTTCAAGCTCATCTAATGCAGGGACGCCTCTTAGGCATCTTCAGGAGCTAAGTGGTCATTCTAATCTCGGAACTCTGCAGAAATATCTGGAAGTTGATGAACAATCAAAGCGCAAAGCTGCAATGAGCTTCGCATAATTAGTGGCAAAGATTCTAATTGTATTGGAGCAGCTATTAAAGGGCCGACTTTCTCCTATTAATGTGCGATTCGGTCCTATTGAATTGATTTTAGTTTTTGATGGTCCAGGCTGGTCTTTCTTCAATGTTGATAATGAGGTCATATATACCAATTTCTTCAGATAAAGTGAGTTCTTCTCCTTTGTTCTGATCCACAACATGAACACTTAATGAAGGTGGATTTACTTGCCTTCGCAATTGTTTGATCCTCATCCGTAGACGTTCAATCTCTTTATCAAGACCCATAGCAAACAAGTTTTTTCCTACAGCTATTCTACGTTTTCTAAATGCTAAAAAATCGACTTAATTAGTCCCGGACAAATGCCCGGACAAGTTTATTTATTTCTTCAAAAGGCCTGGTAATAAAGCTCTCGGACAAGTCGGACAAGTCGGACAGGCATATTCTCTATCTATATCTAATTACAGCCCTGCGTGTTTCTCCTAACCACTCTTATTTATTAACTCTATTTCCTTTAAAAAAGATTCTGTCCGGGGTGTCCGGAGTGTCCGGAGTCAATAGATAAAAGAGGTTAGTAGCTGTTAGGCGAAATAGTCCGGATGCGTTTCGGGATGTTCCGACCCCCGTCTATTCCTCTTTTTGTGAGTATTTAACAAGTGCTTCAATTGATGGACGAGCAGCCTGGTGATTTTTTAATTCAATCCAACCTCCCTCTTTATATTTGGGCATTATTTCAGGATCATAAGTACCAAGATTATTAGTATCTCCACGGACGTTAAAACCAAATAAACAAGGATTGATTTTTTTCGTTGAGTTAGTTCCGGGAACTGAAATCCGCCCTGTTACCAAGTGGGGAAGTGCTTGTTTGAGTCTGTTTAAAAGTGTTTGCTGCGTGCATGGCTTGTTGTATCCGTGATCCCGGCAGAACTTTATGTAGTGCTGGTATAGCTCTCTTTTGTCCGGGAGGAAATCAACTGATTGTGCAGGCATGAGGCAATGATCAATAAAACCTCTTACTGGATCCATATCTAC